>NZ_JASISZ010000144.1 GCF_030063355.1 Streptomyces sp. PH10-H1 | reverse complement strand
TCGGCCTTCCAGGCGCTGATCACGGGCTCGACCAACTTCCACTGCTCGTCGGTGAGATCACTCGGGTACGGATTGCGACCACTCATCCCGCCACCCAAGCGAACCCCGAACGCCTGACCGGCAGAGATGCCCCAACGCCACCCCATCGAGCGACACCAAACCCGGCATTACAGTGCGAACCGCACTCTCAGTGCTCGCCTCGATCCTGAACACCTGTGTGTGCGCGAACAGGTACCGCACCAGCAACCGCTGGGCCTGCGTACCAGCACCGCGGCCCCGGCCCTCCGGCAGCAGCTGAATTCCGATGTTCCAGCAGTACGAGATCCGCGAGGTCATGACCTTCCGCCAGGCCACGAATCCGAGCCGGTCGGCGCCGGTCACCACCATCAGCTGGCCGCCGTCCTCGCCCAGCAGACCGTCCTCCGCCCAACGGCGCCGCCAACGGCCGGGATCCGACCAGCCCTGCCATTGGAACGGCCCGATCGCTTCCGGATCTGTCAGGAACTGCTCGAGCACCACCAAGTCATGCTCGAGCACGGGACACAGCATCACGGGTTCGTCGCACATCCCGGTCACCCTAGCCTCCGTGTTCCAGTTGTGGCAGGTGACGAGGTGACGAGGTGACGAGGTGACGAGGTGACGAGGTGACGAGGTGATGTCCGGCGCAGTGTCAGCGCGCCGCGTCCAGCCTCGTCCGCTGCTCCGTCGTCAGCTCCAGGTCCACTGCGGCCAGGCTCTCGTCCAGCTGCGCCACTGACGAGGCACCGACCAGCGGGATCACCGGGATTTCAGCGCCGATCAGCCAGGCCAGCACGACCTGATTCACCGTCGCCCCGGTTTCCCCGGCTATTTCCCGCAGTACCGCCTGGCGCACCGGTGTGCCCGCGTGGTCGAACTCGGGGCCCAGCGGCTTGTCCGCACGGACGTAGGCGCCGGCCAGCAGTGGCGAGTAGGCGACCAGCGCGAGTTCGGGCGCGTCCCGCACATAGCTGAGCATGTCCCCGCCGACGACGCCCTGGTCGCCGTCCGGGGAGAGCTGGCCCGGTAGATCGGCGCGCTTGCGCAGGTAGCTGTGCTGGTACTGCAGGACCTCATAGCCCGGCAGGCCGGCCACCCGGGCGATGTTCCGGGCGCGTTCGACCTTCCACATCCAGTGATTGCTCACCCCGAGCAGACCCACGGTGCCGTCGGCGACCAGTTCGGCGAAGCCCTCGACGGTCTCCTGCAACGGCACTGCGGAGTCCTCGATGTGCGCGTACAGCAGATCCAGCGTGTCCATCCCGAGTTGCTCCCTGCTGCGCTCCGCCGCCTCCCGTATCGCCTTGATCGACAGCCCTTCCGCGTTGTCGACGTAGCCGGTGCCGGGAGCGAGCGGCCGCGCGCCGAGCTTGGTGGCGATGGTGATCTCGTCCCCGACACCGCGGCTGCGCCGCCAGCGCCCGAGCAGCACCTCGCTCTCTCCGCCCCGGCTACCGGTGACCCAGAACGCGTAGTTGTTGGACGTGTCGATGAAGGTGCCGCCGGCCTCGACGTACCGGTCGAGAATCGCGAACGACGTCGGCTCGTCGGTGGCCGTGCCGAACAGCATGGCTCCCAGGCTCAGCACACTCACGTTCCGGCGAGTCTTCGGGTCCTGGCCGATCACGCGGTACTTCATAAGGTTCCTCCCGTCCGGCTCGGCCCGTCAGGCCGAGGCAGTGAGCAGGAGTCTGGGTCTTGAAGTGCGCTCTATGTCAACCTCCGTCCCGCAGGTGAGGACGGTAGGGCCTGCCGTCGACCGGCGAGTTGGCGCGGCGGCGTGGGTGGCACGTGGCACGGCTTCTTGCGCCGCTTCCGGGGCACGTGCTCTACGCTGCGGGAACTGCCCGGAGGCCAGACCTGCCGTCCGGCCGAACCGTGGTTGACCGCAACGCGAGAGGTACGCCGAGATGAGCCAGCCCGACGGCGAGGCCAGACACCACCCCGCGGTGATCGCCCACCGCAACACCCGTGCCACCGACGTCCAGCTGCGCATCGCCGACGCCATCACCAAGTTCGCCGGTTCGATGCGGTTCGTCTACATCCACGCGGTCGGCTTCACGCTCTGGATGCTGTTCGTCGAGTCGAACCCGTGGCCGACGCTGACCCTCGTGGTGTCGCTCGAGGCGATCTTCCTGTCGACGTTCGTCATGATCGGCCAGAACCGGCAGGCGGCCTTCCAGCAGATCAAGGCCGATCACGACTTCGTCGAACAGGAATTGGAGCTCAAGACCAATACCGAGTTGACGCGGGCCATTCACGCCATGACCACGGAGCTCCACAGCCGTCTGATCAGCGACGGCAACGAGCAGTAGCCCCGGCGCCATGACGGTGGTCTTCCACGATGCGCGTACGCGATACTCGGACGCTGAACGCGGGAGACCCCGCTGTCCGGGACGGTGGACGGCGGGGTCTCACAAGCGGGCGGTGCGGGTGGTCAGTGCGCGTTCTCGTAAGCTTCGCGGACCGTCGCGGGGACGCGTCCACGGTCGTTCACGTCATAGCCGTTCTCCTTGGCCCATGCGCGGATTCGTGCCGTCTCGTCGCCGGGGCGCGAGGCCTTGCGCGGAATCACGGAACTCTTGCCCCGGCCGGCTCGACGGCCCTTCTCGGTGAACGGACGCGTAGCGTCGAGAAGCTTGTCGAAGCTCTCCGGACTCAAGTCCAACTCATAGACAATGCCATCAATGGCGAGGGTGTGTGTCGTCGCCTCGGAGGACTCTTCCCCGGTGAGGTCATCGGTGTAGATAGTGACTATTTTCTGGGCCATGTGGCGCAGATTAGCAGTTCGCCGAAGAGGCGCATAGAAACAACATATCGTGCGCACGCGTGTACGGACAGGTAACACGGGGGGAGCCCCGCCAATAGGACTGCCGGGCTGCCCGCGTCGAGCCGGGAACTGCGGGAGGCGACGTGAGGGACTCGCGCGGAGGACCGGTTGCCCGTCCGGCTCGATGTCCAGCCCGTCGGCCAGACCCACGTGCGGACCGACGTGACCGGGCTCATTTTCAAGCGGCACTTTGATCGTGTCCGGCAGGCGTGAAGCTTCCGTGAATTGACGCCGAGGATCTTCCGAAATGCGGAGAGAATGGGTCATGGTTTTTCTGCAGAGTTCGAAGGATTCGATTCAGCGGGACGGAATCGATCGCTCGGGCAGGCGGGTCTTCCTGACGAGGGCGCTCGGTGTGGCGGCCGGTGTCATCGGCGTCGCGGTGGCCAGCAGGGCTCAGGCTGCCCGGCTTCCGCCAAGGCTGCCTCTGTCAAGGCCGCCCCAGCCTCCGGCAAGGCTCTTCCGCAGCCCCGTCGGGACAGTCGGAACGGGCGCTTCTTCCCGCTCCAAAGGCGATGTTGTCAATTCGTGGAACGGGCCCAATTCGCGGTCCAGCGGCGCCGGGTCGGTTGGATACGCCGCAATTCCCTCCAGGTCTGTCGCCTACTGCCCGGTTGGTGGGGGAGTGGGTGTGGGGTGGCGGCCCGGGGATTCGGGTGCCGTGCCGGCTCATGGTGATGTGTTGGCGCCCTGGCCCTGGCCGCCCGGCGCCGGGTCTTCGTCGGGGAGTTGCGCAGCCCAGGCGTGGGACCAGGTCAGCAGCGGCTGCATGGCGGCCACGAGCTCGCCGCCCAGTGGCGTGAGCCGCCAGGCTGCCGCGCCGGACGGAACGTCGGATGCGGCGATGCCGGCCTCCCGCAGCTCCGTGAGCCGGCCGGTCAGCACGCTGGACGACATGCCGTCGCAGCGCCGCTGAAGTTCCCGGAAGCCGATCGGACCGCCGCTCTCATGCAGCTCCCAGACCACGCGCAGCGTCCATCGCCGCCCGAGCAGATCCAGGGCGGCCATCACGGGACGTCCGGTTGACGAACCGCGTACCGGGCGGCCCGGCCGTGGTGTCGTTGCCAAGGCGACGCTCCTTTCCATCCTTGCACTTCTGTTTCCGAAGCATCATAGTTCCTGGCATGCCGCAACGCATCGACGGCGTCACGCCGCCCTACGAGGCCGAGACCGCCCGCTCCCTCCACGCCTGGATGCCGCCGGAGGCCACTCAGGAACCGCTGATGCTCTTCAAAGTTCTGGAACGGCACCCCGACTGGCCTCGCGCATGCGGGTACTGGGTGCCGGGCTGCTGGCCCACGGCCGGCTGACCGATGCCGACCGTGAGCTCGCCATCGACCGTGAGCTCGCCATCATGGACGGGGAGCCTTGGGCCGCGCCCTTTCCCGGCGCGCGGTGACGGGGCGGCTCCGTCCTGTACGCGCGCCCTGGCCTGTCTCAGGCCGCCGCGAGCGGCGGCGACTCGGGTGGCGTCGACTCGGCCGGCTCTGACCCGGCCGACGACAGTGCTTCCAGCCGCTTGATCATCCGTCGCAGCAGATACAGCGGGATGATCCCGATGACGCCGAACGACATGTCGATGAACTGCCAGTAGAGCGGGATCCCCCGGATCGGCCCGCAGATCAGCGCGAGCGGGATGACGCCGACGCACGCGATCATGCCGAACTCGATCATCCAGATGTTGCGTACCGGGTCGCGGAACGGCCCGTAGAACGCGACTGCGATCACCAGGTGCGCGAAGGCCAGCCAGTCGGTGCCGTAGAGAATGAACGGATACTTCTCGTCCGTCGCCTCCAGGCCCTCCCGCGCCCGCGAGATCCACTCCATCAGCGCGGGGAAGTGTCCGGGCACCGGGGAGGCGTCGGACTTCAGCAGGCTCTCGACCCAGCGCAGTTCGTGCACCAGGGGGAAGGCGGTCAGCCCGCTCAGCACCAGGCCCACGATGAAGATGGCCAACCAGACGCGAATGCGCCGTTCAAGGGCGCTGCTGTGCTCCATGACCCGCAGCGTACGCCCGGCTTTACCGTCCCTTTGCACCACCCCAGCACGCGGCCTCCACAAGTCACAGACCTATGATCGGGTTCACCGTGCCTCGAACTCCGGGTGCTCCCCGATCCACACGTCACCTGGGCTGCTATGGACGCGGCCGCGCCCTTGGGCTCGTGATCACCGAGGGCAACGTCAACGGCGGAGCCCGCTCCTACCGCATCGGCACCGAGCCGGGTCCCAGCGTTTCCGATGGCGCCCTCCCGGCAGGCTGTGGCGCGTGAAGGCCCTCCGACGCTGATTTCCTCGCGTCGGAGGGCCTTCGCTTGGTGCGCCGCGTTCCTCCCATGGGGCGTTGCCTGGCACCGACGGAACGCGGCGGACTCAGAAGCGGGTCGCGGGTGTTACTTGCAGTGGTCGTGCTTCTTGTCGTGGCCGCTCATGCCGTCGTGCTTGACCCACTTGCCGGATTCGTTGTGCTTGACCCACTTGCCGGATCCTTCGTGCTTACCGGAGTCTTCGTGCTTGCCGGAGTCTTCGTGCTTGCCGGACTCTTCGTGCTTGCCGGAGTCTTCGTGCTTGCCGGACTCTTCGTGCTTCCGGCCGCCCTGGTCGCCCCGGCCGTCGTTCCAACTCTCCTTGCTGTCACCACCGTTGCTGCAGTGGTTGCCCGAGGCGGGGTTGAGCAGACCGATCACATTGATCGAGTTACCGCAGAGGTTGATGGGCGCGTCGATGGGGACCTGGATGACGTTGCCCGACAGCACGCCCGGCGAACCGGACGCTGAGCCGTGGGCTTCGGCGTCCGCGGAGGCGACACCAGCTCCCGCCAGGACGATCCCGCCGACCAGTGCTACCACCGTCATGCTGTTGCGCATCAGCTTCACAACTACTCCTTTGGTGACGTCGTCTTCGACCGGCAGCCGGTCATCCGATCGACTGCCGATCCGGTCACTTACCCTTCGTCACGGTTCGCGCCTCGGGCGGGTGCCGCGCGGTGAAGGCACCCGCATGGACGCATGAGGCACACACGCGGGTGACAGGTCAGCCCGTAACAAGTCGGCCCGTCAGCAGCCAGCCCGTAAGCAGCCGGCACTCAGCCGTCAGCACCTGGACCGGTGGAGGCCGTGCGGTAGATCACCAGTTCGCCAGTTCACCCGTTCGTCCGTTGGCGCGCAGTCGGCGGACGGGACCGTTCAGGAAGAGGCCGGCCCGGCGGGGAGTGGGTCGAGCAGTGCGGCGGTGCACTCCTCAGCGAGGTCCTCGGCATGGGCGGGGAGGGGCGTACCGGCCCGCAGGTGACGGCGGACCAGTGAGAGGGGCAGGTCGACCAGGGCGAGAGCGACGCGTTCTGTGCCCTGGGGGCCCTCGGCGCCCAGAGCCGATGCGAGGGATGCGAGGGTGGCGCGCACGCGCTGGTTGCCGCGGTCCGCGCGGTGGGTGTGTTCCTCGGACCAGTCGGCGCACCCGAAGTCGTCGGCGCCGTAGAGCAGGAGAGCGGCCTCTTCTGGATGGGCGCGGCTCCAGGCGACGACATGGCGTGCCGCCGCGCGCCCCGCCCGCCGCGGGTCGGTGTTCGCCTCGATGGTCTTGAAGTAGCCGTCTTGGAAGCGCTCGACGGTCCGCAGCCACACTTCGGCGAGCAGCGCGGTCCGCCCCGTGAAGCGGTGGTACATCGAACCGCTCGGGGCTCCCACCGCTTTGGCTACCGCGGACATGGTCACCCCGGCCGGTCCCGACTCCGCGGCCTGCCGCACGGCGGCGTCGAGGAGCTGGTTCGTATCGAAGAGGGTTGGCCTGGCCATGTTCTAGAGAGTACCCTCCACATTATTAGAGGGATCCCTCTATTTTGATTCCTGGAGAATGCATGAGCGTCTACAACGTGCACGAGCGCCTGCTGGCCGCGAAGGAGAGCGAGGTCGGAGCACTGATCGACACCCTCTCGAGCGGCGGCGACGCGCTCTGGCCGCGCGGGGCCTGGCATCCCATGGAGTTCGACCGCCCCCTGGCGGTCGGGGCGGTCGGTGGCCACGGCCCGGTCCGCTACACCGTTGCCGCGTACGTCCCCTCCACGTGGGTGCGCTTCGCGTTCGGCGGGCCGCGCGGCTTCCACGGCTTCCACGAATACGCCGTCCTGGCCGTCGATGAGGAGCGCGCGCTGCTGCGTCACACGCTGGCCATGAACGTCCGCGGCCCGGCCCGTCTCACTTGGCCACTCGCCTTCCGGTCGCTCCATGATGCGTGCCTGGAGGACAGTCTCGACCGTGCCGAACTGGCATGCACGGGCGCGGTGGCGCGCCCGGCGCGCTGGGGCGTGTACGCACGGCTGCTGCGCGGTCTCGTTCGCTGACGGCGGCGTGCGGCAGTCGTGGCAGTCCCGTCGGTCGCGGCAACCGTGGTGCGGGCCTTCCCGGATGACACGTGTAACTAGTACGGTGCGATGGGCACCGCACGCATGTGGGGGCCGGAGGAGGAATCACCTGTGAAGCTCAACGTCCACGAGCGCGGCGACGGCGACAAGACCGCGCTGCTCATCCACGGCGGCATGTCGGACCACCGCACCTGGCACGCGGTCGAGGACGAACTCATCGCCCGCGGCTACCGGGTCATCGCCCCCGACCTGCGCGGTCACGGCCTCAGCCCCCGCGGCGACTACCGGCCCGAAAGTCTTGCCGATGACCTGGTCGAGAGCATCCCGGCCGGCGTCGACGTCGCCATCGGCCACTCCCTGGGGGGTCTGAGCCTGAGTTTCGCCGTCGAGCGGCTCCGCCCCGCCCGTGCCGTCTACTCGGACCCCGGCTTCCGGTTCGGCCACCTGCCGGCGAACATCACCCAATTCATGATCAACATGGTGCGGACCGCCACCGCCGAGAGTGTGCGGAAGATGAACCCGCGCTGGTCCGACGCCGACGTCGCGGCCGAACTGGCCGGCTTCGCGCTCTTCGACACCGGCTTCTTCGCCCTCACGGAGACGCAGGAAGACTACTTGCCTGCCAGCGCGGTCGTCCCGTCGATGGTGCAACTCGCCGACCCGAGTTTCACCATCGACGAATGCAGCGCCCAGGAGTTGCGCGACAACGGCTTCGAGATCCGTACCGTCAAGGGCGCCGGCCACTGCATTCACCGTGATGACTACGCCGGCTTCATGGCCTCACTGGACGGCTGGATCTGACACTACGTCAATGTCCGGCACGTTCGGGCGACGGCTGAAACGACGCCCTCGGCGGCCGACCGCGCGTCGACCACGGTCTGAAGCCCGCCACCGGCGCCCTCCCGCCGCGCGGGCAGCGTGCTCAATCCAGGTGCAATGCGTGAGCCCGGTACTACAGCCGGAGATCTTGAGGGTGGGTGATGGGTGGGATCGGCTGGTGGTGTTTCCAGGCGTGCAGCCCGGGCGGCAGGGGGTCTCCGCGACGTCGGTAGTGGCTGACCTGGGCGCGCGTCTGA
>NZ_JASISZ010000143.1 GCF_030063355.1 Streptomyces sp. PH10-H1 | reverse complement strand
ACTTCAGCGAGCCGAGCCAGAGCGGAAGCTGCGGGTCGCGGTCCTGGCCGTACGTGGCCAGCAGCGCCTGCGCCTCGATCGGGTCGCCCAGCGTCGTGCCGGTGCCGTGCCCCTCGACGGCGTCGACGTCGGCGGTGCCCAGCCCGGCGTTCTTCAGGGCCGCGCGGATCACGCGCTGCTGGGAAGGGCCGTTGGGAGCGGTGAGCCCGTTCGAGGCGCCGTCCTGGTTGACGGCGGTGCCCCGGACGACGGCCAGGACGGGGTGTCCGAGCCGCTGCGCGTCGGAGAGCCGCTCCACGAGGAGCAGGCCGACGCCCTCGGCCCAGCCGGTGCCGTCGGCCGCGGCGGCGAAGGCCTTGCAGCGGCCGTCGGCCGCCAGACCGCGCTGCCGGGAGAATTCCACGAACACGCCGGGCGTGCTCATGATCGCCGCGCCACCGGCCAGCGCCATGTCGATCTCGCCGTTGCGCAGCGCCTGCACCGCCAGGTGCAGCGCCACCAGAGACGACGAGCACGCGGTGTCCAGGGTGACGGCGGGGCCCTCCAGGCCCAGCGTGTACGAGACGCGCCCGGAGGCGACACTCGCGGCAGTGCCGGTGCTCAGATAGCCCTCTACCTCGGCGGGCGCCTGCTCCATGTCGGTGGCGTAGTCGTGGTACATCACGCCGGAGTACACGCCGACCTTGCCGCCGCGCAGCGACGTCGGGTCGATGCCGGCCCGCTCGAAGGTCTCCCAGGAGGTCTCCAGCAGCAGCCGCTGCTGCGGATTCATCGACAGGGCCTCGCGCGAGTTGATGCCGAAGAACGGGGCGTCGAACTCCGTCGCGCCGTGCAGGAAACCGCCCTCGCTGACATACGACGTGCCGCGCCGGTCGGGCTCGGGGTCGAACAGCCGGTCCAGGTCCCAGCCGCGGTCCTCGGGGAAGCCGGAGACGGCGTCGACGCCCTGCTCGACGAGCTGCCACAGCTCGTCGGGCGAGGAGACCCCGCCCGGCAGCCGGCAGCCCATGCCCACGATCGCGATCGGCTCGGACTTCTCGGCCTCGACCTCCCGCAGCCGCTTGTTGGCCTGCTTCAAGTCGACCAGTGCCCGCTTCAGATAGTCGCGGAGCTTCTCGTCATTCGACATAACCGGGTCTTCCCTCTCAAGGCGTCGGATCAAGGCGTCGGTTGGTGGTCCGGTGGCGGTTCAGGACAGGCCGAGTTCGCCGTCCATGAGGTGGAAGATCTCGTCGTCGGTCGCCGAGTCGAGGTCGAGGTCCTCCCCGGTGCCGCCGGTGGCGGCGCTCGAACCGGCCTCCACCTTCGCCGTCAGCGCCCGCAGCCTCACGGCCACTTCGGCCCGAACCGACTCGTCGGAGGCCAGCGCGGCGAGGGCCGCTTCCAGCTGGTCCAGCTCCGCCGACACCGAGGGCGGTGTGCCCGGCCCGTCGCATCCGAGCTCGTGCCGCAGGAACTCGGCCAGCGCGGTGGGGGTGGGATGGTCGAAGACCAGCGTGGCCGGGAGCCGTACACCGCTGACCGTCGCGAGCCGGTTGCGCAGGACCACGGAGGCAAGGGAGTCGAACCCCAGGTCCTTGAAGGCATGCTGGGCCCCGACGGCCTTCGCCGTGGAGTGACCGAGCACCGAGGCGGCCTCGGAGCGCACCAGGTCGAGCAGCATCCGGTTCCGCTCCGACTCGGGCAGCGCCTTCAGCCGGTCGGCCAGCGGCTCCTCGGTCACCACGGCGGTGCGGGCGGCCTGCCTCGGCCTGCGCACCAGGGACCGCAGCAGCGGCGGTACGGACCCGTCTCCGGGACCCCGCAGGGCCGTCAGTTCCAGCCGTGCCGTCACCAGCGCCGCATCGGCCGACCGCAGTCCCACATCGAGCAGCGCCAGCGCCGACTCCGTGGACATTCCGGTGATCCCGGTGCGCTTGCCGCGCTGGAGGTCGGCGGTGCCGAGACCGCCGGTCATGCCGCTGGCTTCCTCCCACAGGCCCCAGGCGAGGGAGGTGGCGGGGGTTCCTTGGTTGCGGAGTTGGTGGGCGAGGGCGTCGAGGGCGGCGTTGGCGGCGGCGTAGTTGGCTTGTCCGGGGTTGCCGAGGGTGCCGGCGGCGGAGGAGTAGAGGACGAAGGCGTCGAGTTTGTTGTCGCGGGTGAGTTCGTGGAGGTTGAGTGCGGCGTCGATCTTGGGTTGGAGGACGGTGTCGAGTCGGTCGGGGGTGAGGGCGGTGATGATGCCGTCGTCGAGGATTCCTGCGGTGTGGATGATCGCGGTGATGGGGTGTTCGGCGGGGATGGTGGCCAGGGTGGCGGCGAGTGCGTCGCGGTTGGCGGCGTCGCAGGCGGTGATGGTGATGTGGGCGCCGAGTGCGGTGAGTTCGGCTTGGAGTTCTGCTGCTCCTGCCGCGTCGGGTCCGCGGCGGCTGGTCAGGAGGAGGTGGCGGATGCCGTGGGTGGTGATGAGGTGGCGGGCGGCGAGAGCGCCGAGGGTGCCGGTACCACCCGTGACCAGGGCGGTGCCCTCAGGATTGAGCGTCCAGCCGTCGTCCTGCGGTTCGGCGACGGCGCGGGCGAGCCGGGGGACCGAGGCGGTTCCCTGGTGGAGCGCCAACTGCGGTTCGCCGGTGGCGAGGGCCGACGGCAAGGCACTGCGGCTTTCATCAGCCTCGTCGAGGTCGATGAGGACGATCCGGTCGGGGTGTTCGGCCTGGGCGGTGCGGACCAGTCCCCAGACGGCGGCCGCCGCCGGGTCGGTGACCGCGTCCGCCGTCAGGACGACCAGCCGGGCATCGTCGGAGCCGGTACCGGTGAGCCACTCCTGGACCCCGGCGAGCGCGCGGGCGGTCAGCTCGCGGATGTCGCCGGCGTCGGCGGTGAGATCGAGGGTGGGCCAGAGCTGCTCGGGGCCGGCCTCGGCGAGGGGCAGCGGCTGCCACTCGATGCGGAAGAGGGAGTCGTGATGGACGTCGCCCTGGGGGCTGAGCAGGCTGGTGTCGACGGCGCGGAAGGTGAGCGCCTGGACGGTCGCGACGGGGGCGCCGGTGGTGTCGGCGGCGTCGACGGTGACGGTGTTGTCGCCGGTGGGCGCGATGCGGATCCGGAGCTGGGTGGCCCCGGTGGCGTGGAGCGCGACGCCCTTCCAGGCGAAGGGCAGGAGAACGTGTCCGGGTTCGGTCGCGGTGACCGCGCCGAAACTGGTGGCGTGCAGGGCCGCGTCCAGCAGGGCCGGGTGCAGCCCGAACGCCGCAGCGTCCTGGACGTCCTCCGGGAGGGCGACCTCGGCGAAGATCTCGTCACCGCGCCGCCAGACCTTGTGCAGGCCCTGGAAGACCGGCCCGAACTCATGCCCGTCGGCCGCCTGACGGTCGTAGAAATCGCCCATCACGACCGCCTCGGCGTCCTTCGGAGGCCAGACGCCCGCGCCGGAGGCGGGACGGGGACTCTCCGCGGTGAGGAATCCGGCGGCATGCCGGGTCCACGCCGCCGAGCCGCTGACGACGACGGTGCCGTCCGTGGCGTCGGAGTCGTCGGGGCGGGAGTAGATGCTCACGGCCCGCCGGCCGGTGTCGTCCCGTTCGAGGACCTGCACCCGGAGCTGTACTCCGGTGTGCTCGGGCAGGACGAGCGGCGCTTCGAGGACGAGTTCGTCCAGTACACCGGTCCCGGCCTCGTCGCCGGCGCGTACCGCCAGCTCGACCAGCGCCGTGCCCGGTACCAGCACCACATCCGATTTGGCGTGGTCGGCCAGCCACGGATGCGTCCGCACCGAGAGCCGGCCGGTGCCCACCAGGCCGTCCGTGTCCGGGAGTTCGGTGATCACGCTGAGCAGCGGATGACCGGTGGCGTGCAGCCCGAGGGACGTGGCGTCCGCGGAGCCGCTGCCCGCCTCCGCCCAGTGGCGTTCCCGCTGGAAGGCGTACGTGGGCAGGTCGACCCGTGCGGCGGACGTGCCGTCGAAGAGCGCCGGCCAGTCAACCGCCGTGCCGCGTACGTGGATGCCGGCCACCGCCGCCAGCAAGGTCGCGGTCTCCGGGCGTTCCCGGCGCAGCGTCGATACGCACAGCGTCTGCTCCGGCTGTCCGGTGCCGTCGCCGAGGGACTCCTGAGCCATCGCGGTGAGTACGGCGTCGGGGCCGATCTCCAGGAAGCCGGTGACGCCCTCGTCCTGCAGGGTGCGCACCGCGTCCAGGAAGCGCACCGGCCGGCGGACATGCTCGGTCCAGTAGTCGGGGGAGGCGAGCTGTTCGGCTGTGACCGGCTTGCCGGTGAGGGTCGAGACGATCGGGATCCGCGGCGCCTGGAAGTCGAGCCGTGCCGCGACCTCGCGGAACGCGTCGAGCATTCCGTCCATCCGCGGTGAGTGGAAGGCGTGGCTGACGCGCAGCCGCTTGGTCTTCCACCCGAGACTCCGGCAGGCGCTGGTGATGCGCAGCACCACGTCCTCCGCGCCGGAGATCACCACCGACGAGGGCCCGTTGACCGCCGCGATCCCGACCCATTCGGTGTCGGTGAGCAGCGGGCCGAGATCGGCCTCGGTGGCCTGCACGGCCACCATGGCGCCGCCCTCGGGGAGGGCCTGCATCATCCGGCCGCGTGCCGCGACCAGGGTGGAGGCGTCCGGCAGGGACAGCACGCCCGCGACGTGCGCGGCGGCCAGCTCGCCGATAGAGTGCCCGGCTACGTGGTCGGGCCGTACGCCCCACGACTCCACCAGCCGGAACAGCGACACCTCGACGGCGAACAGCGCGGCCTGGGTATAGACCGTCCGGTGCAGCAGCTCGGACCGGTCGGAGCCCGCCTCGGCGAACACCACCTCGCGCAGCGGATGGTCCACATGGCCAGCCAGCTGCCGGTCCAGCGCCTCGCACACGGCGTCGAACGACCGCGCGTACACGGGGAAGGTCTCGTACAACTCGTGTCCCATGCCGGGCTGCTGACTGCCCTGGCCGGAGAAGAGGAAGGCGGTCCGGCCGCTCACCGGTTCGCCGGCGATCACGGAGCCGGGAGACGCGCCGCCGGCCAGGGCCTCGAGGCCGGCCAGCAGTTCCTCGCGGTCACCCGCCAGCACCACGGCCCGGTGGTCCAGCACGGCCCGGCTGGTCACCAGGGAGTACGCCACGTCGGCGAGGTCGTCCTCCGTGCGGGTGGTCAGCTGTGCCGCGAGCCGCCGCGCCTGTCCGCGCAGGGCATCCGGGCTCTTGGCGGACAGTGCGTACGGCAGCTGCGCCGGCACGGGCGCGTTCTGCTCAGGGGCGGTCGCGCTTGCGGGCGAGCCGTCCGGCGCGATGTCCGTGAGGCTCTCCGGGGCCGGGGCCTGCTCGATGATCACGTGGGCGTTGGTGCCGCTGACACCGAACGAGGAGACGCCCGCCCGACGCGGTTTCCCGTCCTCCTCCGGCCAGTCCCGCGCCTCGGTGAGTAGTTCCACCGCGCCCGCCGACCAGTCGATCTTGGGTGACGGCTGGTCGACGTGCAGGGTCTTGGGCAGTACGCCGTGCCGGATGGCCTCGACCATCTTGATCACGCTGGCCACCCCGGCCGCTCCCTGGGTGTGGCCGATGTTGGACTTCAGCGAGCCGAGCCAGAGCGGGTTCTTCGGGTCGCGGTCCTTGCCGTACGTGGCGAGCAGGGCCTGGGCCTCGATGGGGTCGCCGAGGCTGGTGCCGGTGCCGTGGGCCTCCACCGCGTGGATGTCGGTGGAGTCGAGCCCGGCGTTCTTCAGGGCGGCGCGGATCACGCGCTGCTGAGAAGGTCCGTTGGGGGCGGTGAGGCCGTTGGAGGCGCCGTCCTGGTTGACGGCCGAGCCGCGGACGATGGCGAGTACGGGGTGTCCGAGCCGCTGTGCGTCCGAGAGGCGTTCGACGAGGAGCAGGCCGATGCCCTCGGCCCAGCCGGTGCCGTCGGCCGCGGCGGCGAAGGCCTTGCAGCGGCCGTCGGCCGCCAGACCGCGCTGCCGGGAGAACTCCACGAACGCGTCCGGGGTGCTCATGACGGCCACACCGCCGGCCAGCGCCATGTCGGTCTCGCCGTCGCGCAGTGACTGCGCCGCGAGGTGCAGGGCGACCAGCGAGGACGAGCACGCCGTGTCGATGGTGAGCGCGGGCCCTTCGAGGCCGAAGACATAGGAGATACGGCCGGAGGCGACGCTTCCCGAGGTGCCGGTGAGCCGGTAGCCCTCCGAATCCCCGTTGTCCTGCTGCAGCCGCATCGCGTAGTCGCGGTCGTTCATCCCGACGTACACGCCGACATTGCCGCCGCGCAGCGCGGCCGGGTCGATGCCGGCCCGTTCGAAGGTCTCCCAGGAGGTCTCCAGCAGCAGCCGCTGCTGCGGGTCCATGGCGACGGCCTCACGCGGAGAGATCCCGAAGAATCCCGCGTCGAACTCCGTGGCGCTGTCGAGGAACGCACCGTTGCGCGCGTACGACCTGCCCCTGCGCTCCGGGTCCGGGTCGTAGAGGCCCTCCAGGTCCCAGCCGCGGTCCGCGGGGAAGCCGCCGATGACATCGACGCCCTCCGCCACCAGCCGCCACAGCTCCTCGGAGCTGTTGGCGCCGCCCGGGAACCGGCATCCGATCGCCACGATCGCGATCGGGTCGTCGGACGTCGCCGCGTTGCCCGTGACCACCGCGGCCGTCGATGCTCCCGGCTGCTCGCCGATCAGCTCGGCGCTCAGGTAGCGGGCGAGCGCGGTCGGCGTCGGGTAGTCGAATACCAGCGTGGTGGGCAGCCGCAGTCCGCTGCGCGCGCTCACCCGGTTGCGCAGTTCCACCGCGGTGAGCGAGTCGAACCCGACCTCCTTGAACGCCCGGTCCGGCTGGATCCGCTCGGCGTTCGCGTGGCCCAGCACCGACGCGGCCTCGGCACGCACCAGGTCGAGCAGCACCCGGCCCTGCTCGGCCTCGGGAAGCCCGGTCAGCCGCTCCGCCAGCGAGTTGTCGCCGGACGCCGCGCTGCCCGCCTGGGCGGTGCGCCGGGCCGGACGTACCAGGCTTCGCAGCAGTGGAAGCACCGGTTCGGTCGCCGACCTGACGCGCAGACCAGCGAGGTCCAGATTGGCGGCCACGAACGCCGCGTCTGTGGACCGCAGCCCCGCGTCGAGCAACGCCATACCGGCGTCGGCGGTCAGCCCCAGCATGCCGTCGCGGCGGTGGCGCAGCAGCGCCGTGTCGTCGAGATGGCTGGTCATTCCGCTGACGTCGGACCAGTAGCCCCAGGCGAGGGAGGTGGCGGGGGTTCCTTGGTTGCGGAGTTGGTGGGCGAGGGCGTCGAGGGCGGCGTTGGCGGCGGCGTAGTTGGCTTGTCCGGGGTTGCCGAGGGTGCCGGCGGCGGAGGAGTAGAGGACGAAGGCGTCGAGTTTGTTGTCGCGGGTGAGTTCGTGGAGGTTGAGTGCGGCGTCGATCTTGGGTTGGAGGACGGTGTCGAGTCGGTCGGGGGTGAGGGCGGTGATGATGCCGTCGTCGAGGATTCCTGCGGTGTGGATGATCGCGGTGATGGGGTGTTCGGCGGGGATGGTGGCCAGGGTGGCGGCGAGTGCGTCGCGGTTGGCGGCGTCGCAGGCGGTGATGGTGATGTGGGCGCCGAGTGCAATGAGTTCGGCTTGGAGTTCGGTTGCTCCTGCCGCGTCGGGTCCTCGGCGGCTGGTCAGGAGGAGGTGGCGGATGCCGTGGGTGGTGATGAGGTGGCGGGCGGCGAGAGCGCCGAGGGTTCCGGTACCGCCGGTGATCAGAACGGTGCCCTCAGGGTTCAGGGGCTGCCGTCGGCTCTCCTGTTCGATGCCGGCACGGACGAGCCGCGGCACTGACGCGACCCCTTCGTGCAGGGCGATCTGCGGCTCACCCGTGGCCAGGGCCTGGGGGAGTGCGCTGCGGCTTTCGTCGGCGTCGTCGAGGTCGACGAGGACGATCCGGTCGGGGTGTTCGGCCTGGGCGGTGCGGACCAGTCCCCAGACGGCGGCCGCCGCCGGGTCGGTGACCGCGTCCGCCGTCAGGACGACCAGCCGGGCGTCCTCCTGCTCCGCGCCGGTGAGCCACTGCTGCACCTCGGCCAGTACATGAGCGGCCCGGCCGCGTATGTCGTCCGTGGCCCCGGTGAGGTCCAGGATCGGCCAGGACCGGGCGGGGACCAGCGCTGCCAGCGGCAGCGGCTGCCACACCACCCGGAAGAGGGAGTCGTGATGGACGTCGCCCTGGGGGGCGAGCAGGCTGGTGTCGACGGCGCGGAAGGTCAGCGCCTGGACGGTCGCGACGGGGGCGCCGGTGGTGTCGGCGGCGTCGACGGTGACGGTGTTGTCGCCGGTGGGCGCGATGCGGATCCGGAGCTGGGTGGCCCCGGTGGCGTGGAGCGCGACGCCCT
>NZ_JASISZ010000142.1 GCF_030063355.1 Streptomyces sp. PH10-H1 | reverse complement strand
CGGCGCGGAACTGAACGTGGCGCTGAACAACGCGATCGCCCCGTGGCGGATCGAGATCCTGGACGGCCTGGTGTGGCAGTCCGGCGACCCGCTCAAGGCATGGTCCAAGAAGCTGAAGGACGCCTGGAGCTCCCTGCAGGCGAAGGCCGCCATCCACGGTGACGAACGCCAGCGGGAGGCCGCCCGCCTGGCTTCGCGCGCGGTCCGCAGCATCTTGCTTTACGGCATCGGCGGTTTCGCGCAGCGCCCGCGCATCGTGACCGGCACGGTGCCGGTCGGCCAGGACGCCCCGGACGGCGCCCAGATCATCGGCATCGACGGCGACACGATCACCTGGCAGCGCGACAACGGGTTCTCCCGCGACCCCAACGCCCATCCGGAGTGGGCGGCCGGGGTGTGGTCCGGGGCGCGCGCGGCGCTGCTGTCGACCCGGATGCGGGAGGACGACGTGTCGGTCGGCGCCCTGCATCTGCCCGCCGGCAGTGTGGTGGCGTTCCGGACCGACGCGATCTACACCACCGCCGACGTCACCTGGCCGTATCACGGCAACCCCGGCGACTACCTGAAGAAGGGTCACATCCCCTGGGAGCTGACCGGCCCGCGCACCGAGGACGAACTCCTCTCCCACCAGGCCATCGGCCGCGAAGCCCTCGCCGAGATGCAGGAGGCCACCGGGTGAGCGAGACCCCGCTGATACTGCCGCTGATCCAGGACGGCACCGGCCAGCTCTTCACCAGCGCCCACGAGGTCAGCGCCCTGCTGCGCCGGCTGGGCACTGAATGGTCCGGTTGGAGTGACACCGGTGCCACGCAGCTGGATGCCCTGACCGTCGAGGTCTTGGTGCAGGCCCTGGCGGGGCTGGCCGACCAGATCGACGTGCAGTGCATCGACCGCAGGACGCTGACGGAAGGAACCGAATGACCCCCCGCCGCCGCGGCCGCCCGGCCACCCCACCGCTCAACGAAGCCGCCCGCCTCACCCAGGAACTCCTGAACGCTGGCTACAGCCGCAAGCAGGTCGGCGACATCATCGGCCGCAACTCCTCCCTCGTCTCGCAGTTCTTCACCAAGGACAAGGGCGCCGCCTTCGTCACCGCGCTGCGCGACGTCGTCCAGGAAGTCCAAGCCGGCGGCGCCACCGCCATCGCCGACCTCCAGCGCATCGCCGCACCCAACGTCAAGCGCCGGCTGCTGAAGGCAAAGCCGGGCGAGGCCAAGCCCCACAAGGCCCGAGTACGCACCAAGGACATCGTCGGCACCCCCGGCAAGTCCGCGATGGCCCGCGCCGCCCGCCAGCACATCGCCTCCGGCGCCTCCCGGCTGCGCCCCGTCGTCGCCAACACCGCCGCCTCCGGCGGCAAGATCGCGTTCACGGTGCGGGCGAAGAAGGGCGCCTTCACCCACTCCGCCGGCTCCCGCATCGACTCCCCGGGCCTGCGCCGCGGCGTCGTGCAACGCACCGACGGCACCGAGGAACGCGCCTACGGCGCCAGCCCCGGCGCCGGGCAGGGCTCCGGCGGATTCGACGCGGCGGAGTGGAAAGCGAAGGTCGACGCGGCCGGCGGTGACGTCGCGGCGGCGGTGCGTGGATGGCTGGTCGAGACCGGGCGCCTGCAACCGGACGCGAAGCTGACGCACCTGGAAGTGCGCGGCTGGAAGCCCAGCTGAGGTGTGGGGCGGACCGCTCGCGGTGGCCCGCTCGTTGTCAGTGGTGCCTGGTATAAGACGGCCTGCAGTGGCAACCGGTCAGGCAGCTCATGCACTTGCCAGGTGATCATGCCGCTTGGGGAGTGTGTTGGAAGCTACACGGAAGCAACTACCAGGCATTCCAGTGGATATGTCAGAATGACATCCGTTGGCCAAGGGTTAGGGCGGCACGCTCAGGTGTGCGGGACGCGCCCGAAAGAGGTGTGTTTCGCATCGCATTTCTCGTGGGTGCCGCGCACATATGTTTCCCTGGCCAGCAAGGATCGCTCTGCGTCTAACTACTCACCAGGTTTGATCTCCTTCTGGAGTGTGGCCAGACCGGGGGGTAGACAGGCAAGATGGGGGACAGTTCCTCCGCATCGCGTGATGCGCATCACATGATGCGCTCTTGCGCGTGAGGACTCTTCGACGGCGGACATGCGGAAAGCCCCACCCCAGTGCCGGCCAAGCATTGCAGGGATGAGGCTTTCCTACTACCGCAGAACGTGGCCCTGGCCGGGATCCCCGGCTGGGGCTACGGGCGTTATCGGCCCATGAACTCGTACACGTCGATCGCGGTTTTCACCAACGCACCGACGGGTACCGCACAGATCCCGACCCAGCGGACCACCTTCTTCGTCCGCTTGAACGCCTTGTTGCTGCGACCCTTCCGGACCGTTTCCTGGACGGCCATGGGGCCTCCCTCCCTACGACGGGCCCACGGCCTTCGTGAACCCCCGGGGGTCCGCGATGCGTGAGTACCACCATTGGGAGAGGAGATTGGTGACGAGAGCATACCGCCGCTGTCCGGCACCCCCGTCCTTCTCGGCGCCCGCCCGCACTCCGGCGTGACGCATCATCACGGCACCGCGTGTCGGGGCGACTTGGTGAGGGAACCCTTGGTGAGGCGATGGCCTGCTCATATGTCGTCAGGTCGACTACCGGTGGGCGGCACCTGGTGCCACATGTGCGGAGAGACACACCCACCGCGCACGCCCCTCGCACAGGCAAGGGGAACCCCTTCCGGTAGCGGGAGGTATCGGGTAGACCAATGTGCCAATCACCCGCAGGCGCGAAGAGGTCACTGGTGGCACAACAGGCCCTCCCGCTGCTGTTCGGAAACATCGTCGAGATACCCCTGGGGAATCAGGACGTTCCCCGGCCCGGAGCGCCCGGTGTTGACCTCCTGGATCTGGTTGCCGACATCGGCCTCAAGCACCGCCGGCTCGCCGACCCCGTCGGCGGGAGTGTGCCCGTCGGGGTCGGAGACGAAAGTGAGACCGTCCAGAAGGCGGAAGCAGTGCAGCGCCTCCTTCGTGGCATCGCGCAGCAGTGCTTCGAGGAACAGCAGATACCCGGCGGTGCTGTCGCCGGCCCCGGCCGCGAAGCGCCACCAGAAGCGGGCGTGGGCGGCCTTCCCGCTGAGGAACAGCAGGCAGCCGAACGCGCGGGCGCCGATCGGGTCGGCGGGCCGCTCGGCGTCGATGAACGCCTCAAGGCGGTCGTGGCCGCCCGGCGCCGTCATCACCGTGCGGGACAGGGTCTTGAGCTGCGTTTGCAGCCGCCGCTTGACCTGCCGCCGGCTGTGCGCGGCCTTCCCTCCCGTGGCCGGGTTCAGCAGCACGGCCAGCTCCGGGGAAGTGGGCACCAGCCAGCCGAAGTACTGCAGCCGCCGCAGCCGGGCCCGCAGGGCCAGTTCCTCGTTGATGCGCTCGCGCAGCACCCGGTCGTCGGCGGCGCGCTGCTCGGGGGTGTATGCGGGGGTACGGATTTCTGCTCCGCGCAGGAGCTCCTCGATGTTCATGAGGACGGGCCTTTCTCATCAGCGAAATCGTCATCGGGCACGTCCAGAGCCTTGGCCAGGGCCCGGCAGCCGCTGGCCAAGTGGGTCCGGACGGTGGAGTCCGACAGGCCCAGCGCGTCGGCGACATCGGCCACGTCGTAGCCGAGCAGGTAGTGCTGCGTGACGCACTCGCGCTGTCGGGCGGGGAGCCGGCCGATGGCCTGGTGCAGCTCCATGCGGATCGCGACCTGGTCGATGTCCTCGTTGGCCATGCCGGCGAACGGCCGCACAGTGGGCTCGAAGGCGAGGCCGGCCGGTGAGCACGGCCGCCGATCCCGCTTGCGCAGCGTGTCGGCGATCTCGTTCCGCAGGATCTTCATGCCGAACGCTGCAGTGCTCTCACTGGCCAGGGCGTCGTCCCAGTGCTTGAAAATCTTGAACAGCGCGACGTTGGCGACCTCGCGGGCGTCCTCGTGGGAACCGAGCTTGAGGAATGCGGCCTTCACATAGATGTCGCGCTTGCCGAGCACGAAGGACTCGTAGACCACGGACGGGTGTTCCTCGGTGGCCGTGCGCAGCACGGCGCGGCTGGCGTTCACCACAGATCCCATGGGGCACGGGCCGGGACGGGGTGGAGCGGGTGGTGCTGTACTGCGCGCCGCGGGCCCGTGCCCCCCGGGCGGTGCGCGGTCGGCGTCATGCCGTCAAACATCACTCGTAACCTTTCGGAACGCCGCCGGGTATCCCCTTGCCCCGGGAGAGCGTCGGAAGCTCTCACCCCTGATGCCGTCACAGGAACCCCAAACGTCTAGTCGACTGACCGAAAATATTGACGGAACGTCACAGCAAGATCGCAACACGTGTTTCCGGGTGGCACATTGGGCCGGTATCGCCCCCTGCTTTCCCGCCCGTGCTTCTCTCCGGCGGGACCACCAGTGAAGCCGGTCACATTGTGGTAGCCCGGAAAGGGGCCCTCCGCCGGGTCCGCTCCCGCTCGGGAAACGACCGTCGCCGCTGTCGTCGTGGTCACCGGATTCCTAGACTGTCTCTGACTGTGTCTACCCGTACGGATAACGAGCCACGGGTACGGTTGCCGTCGTTCGTCGAAAAGGTGCACGAGCGCGTTGGTGATGTGCCGGGCTCCGGCGTCCTCGACTCTCTGCTGGTGGGAGGGGGCGCAAAAACTGGCGTGATTCCTGCCGGTCCGAACGGGATCCGCCGACGGGCTCGCAGGTCGGCGGGGTGGGCGCCCCCATCTACGGCGTGGCTGGAATGTCGTCTTTACCGGTTGATCCACTGTTTTCTGTCAGTTGTGGCTGCTTCCCTCTGAAGGAGAACCGGGCCGCGCTGGGCGGCCGGTTCGTGGAGGGGGACTCCGATGCCCGAAGGCAAGCACTACCGGCGCGGCCACTGGGTCAACAACTCGCCCCGTGGGGCGAAGAGCAGCAGCAAGTGGATCGGCTTCGCGGTCGTGGCCGTCCTGGGATGGGGGCTGCTGCACGGCGGCTTCAGCACCACGACGGACACCAACAGCACCCCGACGCCGACGCCGACCGTTTCCCAGCCGGCTGCCCGGTGACCCGCCGCCGCCCGGCGCGGTGGCGGGCCCTGCTGCCGCGGCCGCCGCGCCATCGCAACGAGCGGATCGCCGCCGGCATCGCCGCCCTGTTCGGCTTCCTGATCGTGCTGCAGCTGGCCCGCGCCGCGCTCGGGGCCCTGCTGCGTGCCTGGTACGTGCTGCCGGCCCTGGCCGCCGCGGCGGCCGCCGTGACCGTGCTGCTGTGGGCGCGGCGCAGGGCCGCGGACAGGGCCCGCGCCCTGCGGTTGAAAGACCTGCGCCTGACCCTGACGGAACTGGACGCTTTGGACCCGCTCGCCTTCGAGCTGGCGGTGCGGGACCTGATGATCCGCGACGGGATCACCGCCCGGCACGTCGGGCAGCGCGGCGACCAGGCCGCCGACGCGGTGGGCAAGGACCCGGCGGGGCGGATGTTCGTGGCCCAGTGCAAGCACATCACCGTCGCCGGCCGAGTCGCCTCACACACCATGTACGAGGTGAAGGGCACCGCCGGCCCCGTCCACGGCGCCGACATCGCCTTCGTCGTCACCAACGGCGGCTTCACCCGCGACGCCAAAACCTGGGGCGAGACCAACCACATCCACTGGCTCGACCGCGACAAACTCCGCCTGTGGGCCGAACACGGCACTTCCCTGCACGAGCTGCTGCACATCCCCGCCCGCGCCCGCACCCGGATGCGTCGCCAACCGCAGGCTGGAGGTGCTTGACATCCTTACGCGTGGACCGTGGGGACTGGCCAACTCCAACGCTGTCCGGGCGGACGAACTATCTCGTCAAGGGGGCGAGCGGGGCATTTCACGTCCCCTTGACCGACCCGGTCGACTGCCCGGTACTGCGGGTGCCCGCCTGGCGCGCCGGGCGGGACCGGCGTCGGCGCGCCTCCCATCTCCGCCTTGACACGGCCGGTACGCTCAAGGCCGATCGCAGCGAAGCGAGGACTTAAGGTCTGGAGCGCTCCGGACGCGCCGCGGCTGATCCGGCATCTGATTCCCGTCCTCACCGGCGCGTTGACCGCCGCAATGCAGTACATCCCGACCCCGCAGCCAGGTGCACCGCGCGGACCTAGGTGATGCCGACGGCCCGCCACGCACACGTCATGCGGCTGGCCGACGGTGTACGTCATCTGCTTCACGTACAACATCGGCTGGTGACGTACACGGCGGGACCGGCCTGGACGCCGACGGTGGTGCGCCAGGCGACCGCGTTGCGCAATTACCGTCGGCGATGGCCGATGGCCGATGGCGGTTGGCGACGACTGCGCACTGCGCAGCCAGTGCGCAACGGATGCGCAGCAGGGGCTAGTGCTGTGACCGCATAGGTTCACCGGGTTGTGGTGGGCACAGTGATGTTGGCCAAAATCGGTTTGGGCCACTGCTTCGGCGCCTTTACCGTGGCGTGGTGATGACCCAGATGATCGTTCTCAATGGTGGTTCCAGCTCGGGGAAGTCCGGCCTGGCCCGGTGTCTGCAGGCGGTCATGCCGGATCCGTGGCTGGTCTTTGGTGTCGACACGTTGGTCCAGGGCATGCCCGCGTCCATGAGGTCGTCGGAGGCAGGGATCGAGTTCGCTCCGGATGGCGAGGTGCTGATCGGGTCTTCGTTCCGGGCGCTGGAAGAGGCGTGGATCGAGGGGATCGCCGCAATGGCCCGTGCGGGTGCCCGGGTCATCGTTGATGAGGTGTTCCTCGGTGGAGCGGCATCCCAGCAGCGGTGGCAGAAGGCTCTGGGCGGGTTGCAGGTGCTGTGGGTTGGTGTCAGGTGCGAGAGCGCGGTCGCTGTGGGTCGGGAGGTCGCACGCGGTGATCGGGTCACCGGGATGGCCGAAGCGCAGGCAGAGGTCGTCCACCAGGGTGTGCGCTATGACCTGGAGGTGGACACGACGCGTGTCGAGGCCCTGGAGTGCGCGCGGATCATCGCCGCCCATGTCCACTGATCGACCCGGTGGTTGACCTCTGCGGTGGCGCGAGAGCAACACCGTGGTTGAGCGGTCAGGCCGTGGCCGGGAGAGGTCGGCCGCCCCAGCGAACGCCTTTCTCGCTGCGGATACGGGCGCGCTCTTTGCGCTGCGCGGCCAGGACGTCGGGGTGGCGGGCGTTGGCATTGCGCCAGCGCAGATAGCGGTGCAGTTCCCGGGTCTGGACGGTGTGGTTGGGGTGGTGGGAGTTGGCGAGGGTGAATTGCCGTAGCGGCCCGAAGTGCGCCTCTATCGGGTCGGCCCAGGAGGCGTTGGTCGGGGTGAAGCACAGCTCGACCCGGTTCTTTCGGGCCCATCGGCGGATCTTGGTGCCCTTGTGGGCCGAGAGGTTGTCCATGATCACGTAGATCGGGGCACCGTCCGGTCGCGCGGCGCGGATCGACCGCAACGCGGCCAGGGAGTTGACCGCACCCTTGTGTCGCCGGTTGACGCCCTACAGGGTGTCGTCACCGATGGAGTAGCAGCCGTGGAAGTAGGTGACGCCGTGGGTGCGGTGGTAGGTCGCGGGGACCCGGTCGGGCCGTCCCCGCACGGCCCAGCAGGACCCGCCGGTGGGGCGGATGCCCAACGGTCCGAACTCGTCGAACGCGAACGTGCGGCCGGGGAAGCGTTCCAGGACGTGTTCGATCCGGTCGAGCTTGGCGTCCCGGTCCGGGTCGGTGGACTCTTTCCAGGTCTTGGTGCGTTGGAAGGTCACGCCGCGGCGGGACAGGAGCGTCCGTAAGGCTTCGCGGCCGATCCGGATCGCCCGGCCGTGGACTTTGCGGAGGTAGACGGCGAGTTTGCGGATGGACCAGCGGGTGAAGGGCTGCCCGAGTCGGGCCGGGCGGGTGGTGGCCGTCTGGACGACGAAGTCCTCGTCGTCACGATTGAGCAGGCGGGGACGGCCTCCCGCCCAGCGAGGGTCCAGGCAGGCCAGGCCGATCTCGTTGAACCGGTGGATCACATCGCGCACCGTGTCCTCGTCGGCCTGCACCAGCCGGGCGATGACCGGCACCCGGTTCCCGCCGGCCGAGGCCAGCAGCATCATCGCCCGCCGGTAACGCACCGTGCTGGTACTGCCCCGCCGCACAATCTGCTGCAGTTTCTGCCCTTCCTGATCCGTCAGTCTGCGTACTCGAACCGGTTCAGCCACCACACCTCCACACACCGCATCGGATGTCTCCTCACACCCAACCAGCCGAACCACCACGACCGCGAGCAACAACCCGGCGAACCTATGCGGTCACAGCACTAGTGCAGCGCGTCGCAGGTCCTTTGCCGGTTGGGCGGGCTGGGCGCGGTCACGCCTCGTGGTCGGCGAGGTGGACGGTGGCGGCGGGGTCGAAGGCGTCGTTGGGGTGGCCGGTCGAGAACC
>NZ_JASISZ010000141.1 GCF_030063355.1 Streptomyces sp. PH10-H1 | reverse complement strand
GCCCGACCGGTGCACGGTCCGGCACACTCGCACCCTGCGACCGGACAACGGGTGGAAGGGGTGCGTCACCAGCAGCGAATCTGCAGGAACGTCACGAAGAGGGGCACTCTGCCGTGTCCTCTGGGAATCGGCGTGGGCGGAGTTCGTCCCCTTCCTCCAGTTCGACGTGGAGATCCGCAAGATCGTGTGCACGACCAACGCGATCGAGAGCGTCAACGCCCGCATCCGCAAGGCAGTCCGGGCCCGTGGTCACTTCCCGAACGACCAGGCCGCCCTCAAATGCGTGTACCTGGCCGTCATGAGCCTGGATCCCACCGGCGCCGGGCGTAAACGCTGGACCATGCGATGGAAGGCCGCACTCCAAGCCTTCGACATGGCATTCGACGGCCGGCTCACCGCCGGACGCCGCTAGAAATCAACCGACCGAGTTCCACCGTTCGCTGTACAGACCCGGGGAGGACGTCAACGAAGCTACTGCCAGGTCGTGGAAGGGGCGGGATGGGTGCTCTATTCTGTACACAGCGCTCCGGTCGATGTCGGACGGGGCTTCCGCGATGGTGCCGTCGGTCTTCTTCGGCTCTCTTCTTCGCCAAGGAACCACAAGATGCGGAGCTGGTCAGCGCCCGTTCTTTGCGAACCGCTCCAGTCGCTTCATGGATCGCGTCCCGCATCGTGGGACCGCCCGTGTGACCCGAGTCGTCTGCTCGGTGGTGGTGTGTTCCAGACTGACGCTCGGGTCGGAGGCGTGTGGCGGGCTCTCACCGCAGTCTCGCTGGTCGAAGAGGACGATCCGGTAGATCTCGGGGTCGAACGTCCTGTCATGGTGACCACCAACTTCATTCCGCCGGCGAGATGGCTCCGCCCCGGCACGGGCGCCGAGTTGGCTCGTACCGGGGCTGGGGCGGACTCGACGCACACGCCGTTGGATCTCGTGGATGTACTGCAGACTGACAGGTATCTCCTGTATGCACGCTGTTCTCCGCCGGGCGACGGTTCGCGCAGGCGGGACGCCGGCCAGAGGCGATCTCGCCCCAGGAAGTGGTGCCGGGGCGAAATGCTGCTGCCGCCACCCGATGACGTCAGGGGGCAAGGAATGCAGTCGCCCGTGGGCTCAGCAGGGGGTTGAAGTGGGGGTTGATGGCGAGGGCTTGCGTGAGTTCGGTTCGGGCGGAGGTGTTGTCGCCGAGAGACTGTTGAATCATCGCGTGGTGGTAGTGAAAGAGGGCGTTGCGTGTGCCTTGGGCGAGGGACTGGTCCGATTCGGCGAGGGCTTCACGGTCGTGGCCGTTGACGTGTAGTGCCCAGGCCAGGGCGTCGTGGGTGTCGAGGAAGGGACGGCTGGTCAGGCCTTGTCGGGCGATGGTCAGGGCTTGTTGGGGGTCGCCGTGGTCGGCTTCGAAGAGGGCGGCATCGGAGTCGGGGGTGACACCGTTGGCGGTGAAGAGTTTCTGCTCGGCGCGGAAGACCTGGTACTGCTGGTCGGCTTCCTTGGTGCGGCCGAGGGACTGGTAGAGCTCACCGAGTTGGAGGACGTACTCGGGCTGGGGAACGCGCTGCACGGCTTGGGTGTAGTCGGCGATTGCGGCTTTGGTGTTACCCAGAGCTGCCTCGGCCTTGGCCTTGCTCTGGAGCAGTGCGGTGTAGGCGGGGGCGATGCGCAGCCCGGCATTGGCCTCGGCGAGTGCGGTGGTGGGGTCCCCGTTGTTGAAGGCGAGTTCGCCGAGGTAGTAGTGGGCGAATGCCTGGTCCGCCTGGGTGCCGGCATCCTTCAGGGCTCGGCGCATGTCGGTGCGGGCGGTGTCGGTGTCGCCGCGCAGTTCTGCCATGTAGGAGGCGCGGGCCAGTGACGGAGTCCCGGGTTTGAGGTCGACCATGCGCTGCACCGCGTCAGCGGCTTCGGAGTAGCGGCCGAGCTGGGTGTAGGCGTCGGCGAGGGTGCCGTACAGGGAGGAGTTGTACGGGTTGACGGCGACGGCCTGCTGGGCCCAGTTCAGGGCCTGGGTGAAGTTGTGGCGGCCGGCTTCCAGGGCGGCCATGCCTCCCATCGCGGTGAAGTTGTCCGCCCGGTCCAGTGCCAGTGAGTGCTGGAGGACGGATTCGGCTTTGGGGTAGTACGTCGGGTCGGCGGTGGCTTTCGCCTGTTGCACGTAGTCCAGCCCGAGCGTGCCCAGGGCGACCGCGTCGTGCGGTGTCTGCTTGAGGTGGCTCTGGAGGCCCGTGATGTCCGCGGACAGCGGGTCGGTTCCGGCGGCTGCTCTGCCCGCCTGGGTGGCTTGGGCCGCTCCGTGGCCGGTTGGCGCCGGGGTCCAGGGGGCCAGGCCCAGGCCACCGGCGAAAAACACCCCGGCACCAAGGACGGTGGTGAAGGCGGCGGACAGTAGGGTACGTCGGCGCGCCGGGGGCCGGCGGAAGGAGATGGTCAATTCCCGCTCCGGTGGGTGGTGATGGGCGAGGGCGAGGTGTGCGGTGGGTGTTCGGCGGCGAGAGTGGCGTACACCACGAGGTTGTCCCGGTATCCACCCAGTGCGCTGTCGTAGGCACCGCCGCAGGTGATCAGGCGGAGCGAAGGGGAACCTGTAGTGGCATAGACCTGGTCATCCGGGAAGTCGTCCTTGTCGAATTGGCGCAGTGCACGGACGGTGAAGTCGGCGCGGGAACGGTCGGCGCGGTCGATGGATATCTCGTCTCCCGGACGCAGTTCGGGCAGACGGTAGAAGGCGGCGGGGCCGGTGCGTGAGTCGACGTGGCCGATGATGATCGCGGCGCCCGGGTCCCCTGGGCGGGGGCCGCCGCTCCACCAGCCGACCTGGTGGGGGTTTTCGGGTACGCCGAGGTGGCCGTCCTGCTGGACTTGAAGACCGGCGAGGGACTCATCCAGTGCGATGTGGGCGATGCGGATGCGTACAGGCGGCGCGGCCGGAGCGGCCGTGGAGTCGTGGGGCCCTGCGGCTTGGGATACCGGCAAGGTGCCGATGTCCAGGTGGGCCGGGGGGCGCACAGGGGAGGTGATCAGCGCGGTGGTGCCGGCGGCGGCCAGGGCCATGCCGGTCGCCACCGCCAGGGCCGCGGCCAACGGGCACGAACGCCCGGGAGGAAACCGGCGGGTGCGCGGCGGTCGCCCGCCCCCCGGTGCGGAGGGCGGGCGACCTGCCGTGGAAGGGTCGGTCATGCGCGGGTGGTGCGCCGGCGGCGCAGGGCCATGACTCCTGCGCAGGCCAGCAGCGCGCCGCCGCCCACCGCGGTGGCGGGCAGGACGGGGAAGCCTCCGCCGAAGGCGGTGCCACCGAATCCCGCACCGACGCCGCCGTCGGGATGGAGGGAGTCGGCCTGGTTGACGGAGGCGGTGTTGGGCAGCGCCACGTACGGGAAGGAGCCGCCGGGCTGCCGGTAGGGGGTGTCGACGCCGTCGCCTGCGGCCAGAGCGGGCACGATCTTGCCGGTCTGCGCGGCGCCTTCGAGGGCCTGGAGCTCGATGTCGACGACGTCGTCGTTGAGCCGGCGGCCGTTGGGGAAGCCCGCCAGGTCCTGGCCGAGTACTCCGAGGCGGTTGGGGTTGGCTGAGGTGGGGACGGCCATGTTCAGCCGCAGCTCTTCAGCGGGGGTGAACTTCGTCTTGTCGACGTCGGCGTTCAGCAGCTGGGAGTTGAGGTCCGCCTTGATGGGGCCGCAGGCCTTGCAGACGCCGGTGAGGAAGATCTCGACCAGGTCGTTGCGGGGAGCGGCGGGGGCGGGAATGCCATAGATGCTCTGGACGAGCTTGGGCACGATCGGGTCCTTGACCTTGTCCACGACAGGGGTGATCGTGTGGTCCTGGTCCGGGTTGAGCGTGTTGAAGGCGTCCTTGTACTTCAGCGGGACGACCACCTCGTTGACCAGCGGGTTCCCAAGCCGGGAGACCTGGTGCCAGCCGTCCTTGCCGCCGGTGTCGGGCGCGGGCGGGCCGCCCTTGCCATCGGCTTGCCCGGCCTCGGAGCTCTCGTTGCCCTTGCTCGCCGATCCGGTGACGGCAGCACCCTTGCGGTCGGTGGTCGACCACACCCCGATCACCGGGTTGCGGGTGGCGTCGCCCTTGAGGGCCAGGTCCTTCTTGGGCACCTGGAGGGCGATGGTGTTGACGTTGTAGCCGGCGAGCGTGTTGTGACCGCTCTCCTTGAGGTTTCCGCCGTAGAGCAGGTCGAACACCCGCAGGTCCAGGAAGAACGGGTCGGCCGCCTGGCCGGCGTAGGTCTGACCGCCCTCCGGCAGGGACACGATGGCCTGCTTACGCAGTGAGGCGTAATCGGGCATGGACGCCTTGCCGACATTGGAGGGCGCCGCGGGCGCGTCCTTGACCAGGGTCTTGGTGTTGCCGTGGCCGTCCGTTGCGGTCAGCCGGTAGGTCTGGCGGAAATTCAGGTTCGGGTCGTCCAGGGATTTGACGACGCCGGTGTTGTAGAGGAACTGATTCGCGTCGTCGCGGATGTGGTCGGTGAACGTCCACGTGTAGGTGGTGTCAGCCTTGCCGTCGCCGTCGCTGTCGATCTTGATGTTGTAGCGGGCGTCGTTGGCGAAGGGGTAGAAGTTCGGGCCGCCGTTGGGCTCCTGGAACGGGATCCAGTTCGCCACCAGGGTCACGGTGTCGGGGTTGTCGGGGCTGGTGAAGGCGTAGACATCGGTGTTGTCGGCCTTCGGATCGCCCGCGGTCAGCGGTGCCTCGCGGTGGCTGGAGGCGGAGCTGACCGTGGGAGCGAGGCCCGTGAGGGCGGCGGCGCTCAGCAAGGAGAGCGTGCCGAGGGCGGCGAGAGCGCGTTCGGCTGAGCGGGCTGGGAGCTTTCGACGGGTCAGACGGGAGAACTGCATGGGCCATCCGTTCGGTGAGAGCCGCTCCGCCCCGGTGGATACGGGGCGGAGCGGCAAAGGGCGGCGGACGCTCCAGCCTTCAACGGGGCCTCGCGGACTGCGCCTATCACCCGGAGCAGCCGTTCACCAATTAATCCGTTATGCGGCTTAAGCTACTGATAAGGCATCACGAAATGGAAACGGCGGCAACTCTTCTGGGCCGAACGTGGACGTCATGAACCAGCGGGCATCGACCGGGTGGCCGACTCCGCGCCCAGGACGATGAGCGCGTCAGATGCGCCGGCTGGTCAGTGATCAGCCTCCTGGGCGGGGAGCAAGCCGGTTGTCCACCTTTGCTCGATGTGCCCGAACTTCCACACCAGAAGCGCGCAGGCCCAGGCCGCGGCAAACAGGCCCACGACCACGAAGCCGACCGTGTTGAGGTCCAGGTGCGCGATCCAAGACCAGAAGCCGCCGCGCAGGGCGAGCTTGTCTGCCAGCAGGGCGAGGAGTTCGACGGTGCCGATGACCAGGGCGACCGCCACAGACAGCCCGGTGATGGTGAGGTTGTAGTAGATCTTGCGCACAGGATTGGAGAAGGCCCATCCGTACGCGAAGTTCATGAACGAGCCGTCGATGGTGTCCAGCAGGCACATGCCCGCGGCGAACAGCACCGGCAGGCACAAAATGGCGTACCAGGGCAGGCCACTCCCGGCTCCCGAGCCGGCAAGGACCAGGAGTGCGACCTCGCTGGCGGTGTCGAACCCCAGACCGAACAGCAGGCCCACGGGATACATCTGCCACGGCTTGTCGATCGACTTCATGACCCGGCCAAGCAGGCGGTTCATCAGGCCGCGCTTGTCGAGCTGCTCCTCCAGGGCCTGCTCGTCCAGGCGCCCGGCGCGCATCTTCCGCATCACCTTCCAGATCCCGCCCAGCACGACGAGATTGATGGCAGCGATGACATAGAGAAACGTCCCCGACACCGCCGTACCGATCAGGCTGGTGACCGCGTGCAGGCTGGAGGAGTCGTCTTGGAGCGGCCCGGCCAGAGACTTCACCCCAAAGGACAACAGGAGGGTAAGGCCGAAGACGATGCTGGAGTGGCCGAGGGAGAACCAGAAGCCGACGGACAGCGGCCGCTGCCCTTGGCCCATGAGTTTACGGGTGGTGTTGTCGATGGCCGCGATGTGATCGGCGTCGAAGGCGTGCCGCATCCCTAGCGCATATGCCGTGACGCCGATGCCCAAGCCGAAGGACTGTCCGCCCGCGCTGTAGTGACCGGGCGCCACCACGGCCACGAGGGTGAACCAGCCGATGATGTGCAGGGCTGCGATGAAGGCGCCCATGCCGGCCAGCCGGCGCCATTCGGACCGGGACATGCCCTGCGAGAGGCGGGCCAGCAGAGAGGAAGAGGCTGCGGAGGACGGGGTGGGGGGCGCGGTGGTGGTCATCGGCACTCGTCTTTCATCCGCGGGGCGAGAGCATCAGAGCACGGGCTCCTTACTGCAATGTATGGGCAGGTAGGACATTTGGGCAGAAGCACATGGGTCATATGGGGGGCGGCCGCCCTGTTCGGGTGCGCCCCGGCACACGCCTGCGAGCCGCCGCCTGCGACTGGCAATCCCAGGTTGCGAGACGTGCCATGAGGCAGTCCGGTGCTCGTTATGAGCCGTGCGAGTGGTAAATCCGCCCCGAGCGATGCAGGAGTGGCAAAAACGGTCATGAGTCATGGCGTTGTCCTCAAACAGCAGGCAGCCCACGGATGCCGCCCAGCGACCTTGGCATCCCTCCAGGGATGTGGCGGCGACACGTACGCACAGCTCACCTCGCCGCCCCGGGAGGCGCTCCATGACCAACCGCCCGCTCGCATGGCGGATTGCGGCCTCGGCTGGCGCCATCCTGTGGCTGCTCGGCGCGGCCGCACCCGCCGCCCAGGCCCATCCGCTGGGCAACTTCTCGGTCAACCACTACACCGGATTCACCCTGCGCCCGGACCGCGTGGACGTCCTCGCGGTCACCGACACCGCAGAGATCCCCACCCTCCAGGCAACGACGCGCGTCGACAGCAACGGCGACGGCACCCAGAGCGCCACCGAACGCGCCGCCTGGGCCACCGCCCGGTGCGCGGAAACAGCCGGGAAGCTCGCGGTCACCACCCCCGGACGGCTGAACTGGGCCGTCGGCTCGGCCACGTACGCCGAGCAGCCCGGACAGGCCGGCCTGCACACCAGTCGGCTCGAATGCCACCTGCGCGCCCCGCTGGACCTGACACAGGGTCCAGTAACGCTGCGGGTCGACACCGGCGCGGACCGGACCCGAGTCGGATGGAACGAGATCACCGCGAAAGGCGTAGCGACCCATCTGCAGCACTCCACCGTCCCGGACACCTCCCCCACCGGCGAACTCCGCAACTACCCACGCGAACTCCTCGCCACTCCGCGCGGCGACACCCGCGCGGAGTTCACCGCCGTCGCGGGCGACGGGGCCTCGAACGTCGGCCGCGCGGCGTCCAGACCGGATTCCAGCGACGGTCTGACCGGCCGCGTCGACGCGCTGTCCCAGCACCTGACGTCGCTCGCCGGCGCCGAACGCCTCACCGTCCCGGTCGGGCTCCTGGCGGTACTCCTGTCCGTCGTCCTCGGCGCCGGCCACGCACTGCTGCCCGGCCATGGAAAAACCGTCATGGCCGCCTACCTCGCCGGCAGACGCGGCAGCACCCGCGACGCCGTCACGGTCGGCGCCACCGTCACCATCACCCACACCGCCGGAGTCCTGGTCATCGGCCTCTGCCTCACCACCTTCTCCTCACTGGCGGGCGACACCGTGCTGAACTGGCTCGGAGTCATCAGCGGCGCCCTGGTGACCGCCGTCGGGGCGGCCCTGCTCACCAACGCCACACGCCGCTCCCGCCGAAGCCTGCGCACCTCCCCCTCCAACGCTGGGCCAGCCGACGCGCCGCAGACCGCGCTCGTCGGCGCGACCGGGCCAGCCCTCCAGGCGCACGGCTCTGACGGCCATGCGCACGCACACAGCCGCGCCCACGACCACGTGCCCGGACAGCCGCACCGCCACGGCCTGTTCGGACACCACCACACCCATGCGTCACCCGCTGCCGAGGCCCAGTCATTCACCAACCGCGGCCTGGTCGGCCTCGGAGTGGCCGGCGGACTGGTACCCAGCCCCTCAGCCCTGGTTGTCCTCCTCGGCGCCATTGCCCTGGGCCGGACCATCTTCGGAGCCACCCTCGTCCTGGCATACGGCCTCGGCATGGCGGCCACCCTGACCGCCCTCGGTCTCCTCCTGGTGCGGCTCGGTGGTCGCGCGGCCAAGCTCGCCGACCGCCCGCTGCTCGCCCGTCTGCGCCGCATCGCTCCCTACACCACGCTTCTGACAGCCGCGCTCGTCCTCCTCGTCGGCCTCGGCCTGATGATCCGAAGCCTGCCATTCATCCTGTAACGCCCCGAGAACTCACCTGCCGTACGGGCAGGGCAGGTTGATCCAAAACGCCCATCACTGGACCTGTACCGGTAACTCGCCCGCAACTGCACAATCATCTACCTCTGATCTTGCGCGGTGCTCCGCCCTTTGGGGCGGGGGTGAAGCGCATCCTTGGCCTGGAGGCGCGAGGCGCCGGAGTTCCGTGTGCCTCCGGGGTAACGGTCAGGATGTTGGGCGTTGCT
>NZ_JASISZ010000140.1 GCF_030063355.1 Streptomyces sp. PH10-H1 | reverse complement strand
CGCCACAACGCGATCGCGTCGGACCGGAACTCCGCACTGTACTTCGAGGGCCTTGCCACGTGGTCTACACCTTCCAGGATCAACAAGATCCATTGTCAGGCGTGTCCACACTACGGGGATCACCTCAGTCAGCGGCGTCCCCTTCCGCAGCCACCCGCGCGGCCTGCGGCACGTCGGCGCACTGCTCGACGCAGGCCAGGTCCACGGAGGACGCACCGCCGCGACCCACCTGTCCGCGCTGGCCCACAGCAACGGGATCTCCCCGCGCCGGGTGGAGGAAGTGCTGCACGAGGTGGGCCTGGCCGAGGCCGCGCGCCGCCGCATCGGCGGCTTCTCGCTCGGCATGAAGCAGCGGCTCGGGATCGCCACCGCGCTGCTCGGCGACCCACCGGTGCTGATGTTCGACGAACCGGTCAACGGCATGGACCCGGAAGGCGTGCTCTGGATGCGCCGCCTCTTCCGGCGCCTCGCGGCCGAGGGCCGTACGGTCTTCCTCTCCAGCCACCTCATGTCGGAGATGGAGAACACCGCCGACCAGCTCGTCGTCATCGGACGGGGCCGGCTCATCGCCGCTGAGTCAGTAAGGGACTTCGCGGCCCGCAGCACGCGTCTCAGCGTCGTGGTGGGCACCCCGCAGGCCGCCGAGCTGGCAGCGGTACTGACCATCGCAGGCGCCTCATTCGAGCCGGAGGGCTCGCCGGGCACCGAGAAGCTCGCCGTGACCGGGCTGCCGGCGGACCGGATCGGAGCACTCGCCTTCGAAAACCGGATCCAGCTCAACGAGCTGACCACCCGGACCGCCTCACTGGAGGAGGCCTTCATGGAACTCACCGCCGACAGCGTCGAATACCAGGCAGGACAGCCCCGATGACCACAGTCACCTCCGTCGCCACCAACACCTTGTCCGCACCCGTCGCCGAGCCGCCCGCCCGCTTCCGCGACCTGCTCGCCTCTGAGTGGATCAAGATGTGGTCCCTGCGCTCGACCCCATGGGCGCTCGCGCTCACTGCCCTGTTCGTCATCGGGTCCGCCGCTGTAGCGGCACTGGCGGAAACCAACAACCTCCGGACGATGAGCCCGGCCGCGAGGGCCGATCAGGGATTCCTCGTGTTCGACGCGTTCCCCGCGGCCGGTTACCTGACGCTGGTGCTCGTCGCCGGCAGCGTCGGCGCCCTCACCATCGTGAGCGAGTACAGCAGCGGCCTGATCCGCACCACCACCGTGGCCGTACCCGCCCGTGGTGCGGTGGTGCTGGCCAAGGCGGTCGTCACCGCCGCGCTCTGGACCGCAGTCGGCACGGTGATCTCCACCGGTTGCTTCCTGGTCTCCCAAGCCATCCTGAACGGACAGCAGGCCGGGGTTCCGCTCACCCATCCCGGAGTGCTCCGGGCGCTGGTGGCGTCCGCCCTGCTGGCCCCGGTCTGCGCACTGATCGGCCTCGGCTTCGGCGCTCTGATCAGGCACAGCGCCACCACCATGGTCACCAGCGCCTTTACCTTGGTGATGCTGCCGCCGATCTTCTCGCAGAGCGCACGCTGGTCCGCCGTCATGAGCCATGCGATGCCGGTCACGGCATGGAAGCGCCTGGTCCAGAACTGGGCACCGGATCCCCATTCGCTCGCCTACAGCGCCACCGTCCCCGGCTCGTGGGCCGTGTACGCGCTCTGGCCGCTGATCGCGGTTGTACTCGCTGTGGTCGTCGTGCGGCACCGCGACGTGTGAACGTGCCTCCGAGACGCGCACATCGCGCCCCGGAGGCACAGAGGCAAGGCCCTCGAAGCTTGTCGCAGCCTCGATGAACGTCTCTCATAAACGACCCTTTCCCCGAGCAAGATCAAAAATCGGTGACGGAAGCGGTGTGGATCGCGGATTCACTGTCACAACTCGTTCTCACTCAAAAGTGGAACCAGGCACGTTCTGGGAAATGTTTGTGACAGGATCCAGGGCCATGACGGACCCTCACACCGCACTCGCGTCCGAAGCGGACGATGTCGAGCGCCACCCCTGCCCGCGCTGTGACGCCCAGCCAGGTTCACCCTGCCGCTCGCGCTCCGGCGCAGTCGCCGGCACGTACCACACCGGCCGCTTCACGAAGGTACCCCGGCTCGCGAAACTCCTGCGCGTGCCGACGCCCGCCGACCGCGGTCCGGGACAGCCGTGGCGGCCCGGCACTCCCCTTCCGGCGCCTATCGACCCGGACACCCCGACCCCGGACATCCGCATCGGGTACGCAAGGTGCTCCAGCCTCACCCAGGAACTCCAGTCGCAGCTGGACGCGCTCGCCGCCAAGAACATCCCCCGGGACAAGATCTTCGCCGAGAAGATCAGCACCCGGGTCCGGGTCCGCCCGCAGTTCGAGGCCGCACTCGCCGCGGCCCGGGAGATCAAGGCCCACGCCCCGCACTGCCGGGTGATCTTCACGGTGTACGAGATGAAACGCCTGGGACGCGACGCCGCAGAGCTGACAGCCCTGGCCGATCACCTCACCGCTCACGGCCTGGTCCTGGAAATGCTCGCCGGACCCCTCCAAGGGATGTATGACCCCAGCGGCCCGGGACACCTGCTGTTCGGGTTCTTCGCCGCGATGGCCGAGACCGAGCGCGAGAACATCCGCGAGGCCACCCTCGAAGGACTCGACACCGCGGCCCGCAAGGGCAACCACGGCGGCCGGCCCCCGGTCATCACCGACGACATGCTCCACACCGTGCTCCGCCGCCGCGCGAACGGCGAGACCGTCGAGGAGATCCAGCCCGACCTGCTCATCCCCACCGGCCGCCGCAAGGGACAGAGCCCCAGTCTGTCCAGCATCTACCGGGCGCTCGCCGAGCACGAGAAGACCCAGACGTACCCCGAGGCCATCAAGGCCGCGCACGCCGACTTCGCCGCCCTCCAGCAGCGCGACCGCAGTCCCAAGTAGTTACTCAGCGCTACACGCCACCTGGCGGTAGCTATACGAGAACAGGGCCGGGAACATCTGCACCGGCTTCAAGATGACCAACCATGGCTAGAACGCGGAGCTGGTCGGCAGGAGGCCGCCGATCGGCCCCAAGCTCAGTTGGGGCTCCTCATAGACGCTACGGACGACGGGACCACGCCGACTGGTCGGCGTGGCGATGGAACGAGGCCGATCGTGGTGGACAGCGGAGAGCGAGTCGGGCGCCAGCCTGGATCCGTTACGAGATGCGGCATCTGTTCCCCGCCCTGCCGACGCTCGTCCACAACGGAAAGGTCGCGCTGGTCGGCGACGCGGCGCATGCCATGACGCCCAATCTCGGGCAGGGCGCGTGCACGGCCATCCTGGATGCAGAGGCTCTGAGCCGGACTGTCGCCGAACACGGATCCGACAACCTGCCAGCCGCTCTCCGCGCCTACGACTCGGAGCGCCGACGCAGCGCCCAGCGGGTCGCCTTCGGCTCCCGGAACCTGCACCGCTTCATGTCGAGCGAGCGCACTCGACTCCGCAACGCCGTGCTCCGCCTGCTACCGAACCGACGTGTGACTGAGAGGCCGGATCGTGGACGGCTGGACCGGGTCGAACGGGGGGTGAAATGGCCCGGGTCCCTGTGCGGGAGGGGCCGGCGGCCGGTCACGGTCAACTTCACCTGGTGAACACCGTATTTCTCGCTGTGGTCGGTCAAGGCAGGATCTCGATGTACCCGTCGGTTCCGTGCACGCGGATCCGCTGCCCGTCCCGGATCAGCCGGGTGGCCTGCTCCACGCCCACGACGGCCGGCAGGCCGTACTCCCGGGCGATCACTGCGCCATGGGTCATCAGGCCGCCCACCTCCGTCACCAGGCCCGCGATTCCGACGAACAGCGGTGACCAGCTGGGGTCCGTGAAGGTCGTGACCAGGATGTCGCCCGCTTCGAGATCGGCCTGCGCCATGTCAAAGATGACGCGGGCCCTTCCCTCGATGGTCCCGGCGGAGACCGCAAGGCCGATCAGGGCACCGGCCGGCACGTCGTCACGCCGGTACGCCCCGGTGACGGCCTCACCGTCCGAGGTGAGCACCCGGGGCGGTGTGAGCGCGTGGTACGACCGGAACGCCTCCTTACGCTGCTGGATGAGCTGGTCGTCCACCCGGTTCGAGCGCACGACCTCGTGGAGTTCCTGAAACGTGAGGTAGAAGATGTCCTCCTTCTCAGGAAGCACGTCGGCCTGCACGAGGCGCTCGGCCTCCTCCAGCAGAGCCTGCTTGTAGATGAAGGAGCGGCTGACGATGCCGTACGTCGGATACTCCCGGTACCCGATGAAAGTTCTGACCCGGTCGATCATCCGCTTGGCCTCGTCGGCTTTCCGGTCCCCGTCCGGCAGGGCCCGCAAGCGTGACAGCACGTCCTGTTCCTTCTGCTGCGCCTTCTGCCGTCCTTGCTCGAAGCGCCGCTCGGCGGCGCCCGGCTCGAAGTTCCTGACGTTGTCGAGGATCACGGGCACGAGCGTGCTGGGGCGCTCGCGCCAACGTGGCCTGGTGATGTCGATCTCGCCGACGCAGCGCATGCCGTACCGGTCGAGGTAGGCTTCGATGGCGTCGCGCGCTTCGGTCCCGCCCGCGAGCTTCGCCAGCTCGTCCAGGAAGCCCTCGCCCTCGACGCCCCGCAGGAACGCCACCACCTCCGAATGCGGGCGGATCACGTCCGCGACGTCGAGCAGCGCCAGTCCCATCTCCGACGTGACGTTGTCGGGGGCGGACAGCGTGAGCGTGTCAGCCGCGTTCTTCTCGCACAGCCACTCCTGCAGCTTGTCGTTGAGCCACCACGTGGCCTCCATCCCCGCCATGATCGCCTGAAGGTTCAGCGGATCACCGAGGACTCGCTTGTGCTCCTCGAAGGCCTCCAGCAGGAAGTCGAACAGCGCCGGCCCGGTCTTCGTCCGGATGTCGCGCTCCAGGGCGGCGATCGACACCTTGCTGCGCTCGATCAGCCCGGTGACGATGGCCGGATCGGTCTCGATCGGGGCGGACGCACCGCCGGCCGGCGGGCTGAGCCTTCCGAGAGCGGACCGATGACCGTTCGGACTCACCACCGCAGGTTGGCGTGCCCTGCGACGACCCGGCCGCAGGCCGCCGAACTCGAAACCCCTACCGTCACCCCTTGGAATCCCCCGCTGGACGCTGCTGGTCTGACCGACGTGCACGGCCTGTTGCTCCGCTGGGCCTGGACTGCGCATGAGAGCGAAGACCTCCTTGACGATGTCGCCACGGCCTTGGACGACATCGCACCTTCCGAGGAAGTCATCGAGGACTTCGTTCAGCGATCTCGCGGCCACCTCATGAGGCTCGTGAACATCGCTGTTTCCACTCGGGCTTGGCAGGAGTCGGCCTACGCGGACACGCTCATTCAGCGGGCGCGCACCTTGCGGGCAAGCGAGATGCCTGGCGACTACCGTCACGCCGTGCTGCATCTGCGGCAGATGGGATGGGTCGTCGGCGAGTTACTGGACCAGCTGGTCGCGTTCGACTCCATCAAGGGGGTGGCGTGACCGTCATCCGCCCCCTTATCCCGCGCCTTGTTCCGGCACCGCTCGCCTACGACTTCGAGTACATCGCCAGCCGTCTCGCTGATCCGTCGCTGCTTGATCACGCCGTAGCCGTCTGCGTCCACCGGGCACCGTTCCTGGCCGTCCCCGTGGGCGGAGCGCGCCGTGGCGGGTCTATGGCCTTCGACCTGCTGATCCTGGCGGAGAAGACGCGCGGCCTCTTGGAGGGACTGCCGGGCTTCCCCGACGTGCGTGTTCGGCCTTCCCCCTACCGTGACACCTGCCATGTGGTCGAGTGGGGCGGCCAGCCGCCGGCCTGCGACTACAACGACGCGGCGCGCGGCCGGTTCTACGGCTACAGCAAGGCCGCCGTCCCGCATCTCGGGGATGGCGGTATGAGTCGGCCGGAGCCTAGCCACCGCCCGCCGGTCCTGACGTGACCGATCGGACCGGCCTGGCCACCCCCGAGGTGGAGTCAGCCAAGGCGTACGATGCGGAGTTCGCGGCCGTGACGAAGACGGATGCCACCGGCGTGGACATCAGCTCAGTGTCGGCCCCGAGGGTGCAGGCCATGCAGATCGAGCAGGCCCGGATCGAGCCCGGAATGGCCGTGCTGGAGGTCGGCTCCGGCGGCCCCAACGCGGCCTACCTCTCCGAGATGGTGGGGAAGGCGGGCCGGGTGGTCACTATGGACATCGACTCCGAGGTGACGGACCGGGCAACGACCTTCCTTACGGCAGCCGGCTACCAGAACGTCACCGTTCTCACCGCCGACGCGGAAGAGGGCGCTCCCGATCACGGGCCCTTCGATCGCATTGTTGTCACGGTGCAAGCCGCCGACATCCCCCCTGCCTGGATGCAGCAGCTCAAGGTGGGCGGTCGGCTCGTCGTCCCCCTACGGATGCGCGGCCTGACGCGCACCGTCGCCTTCGTCCGCGAGGGCGATCACCTGGTCAGCGACGGCTTCGAGCTGTGCGGCTTCGTCCCGATGCAGGGCGCTGGCGAGAACCGCGTACGGCTTGCCGTCCTGCACGACACGGAGGGCGAGGAGATCGGCTTGCGCATCGACGGTCACCCCGAGCCGGACGCCAAGGCGCTGTCCGAGGCACTGTTCACGTCCTGGGCGGCATGATCGGGCTGGGCGGTGCGGAGTTCCGCCTGCCCCTGCTGATCGGCCTGTTCGGCTTCGCCGCGCTCTCCGCGATCATTCTGAACAAGGCAATGAGCCTGGTCGTGGTCCTGGCCGCGCTCCCCGCTCGCCTGGCGGCGGTCCCCGCCTCCGAGGTGGCCTCGCACTGGCCCGCCGCGGCCAACCTGCTCGCCGGAAGCCTGCTGGGCGCCTGGACCGGAGCGTCGTGGGCGGTACGGATGCGCACCGCCACCCTCTACAAGATGTTGGCCGCCCTGATGGTGCTCATGGCCGCCGCCCTGCTCGCCACCCACACCACCACCCTCGGCGCCCTCTCGATGCCCCTGTGGGCGCAGGTACCCTGCGGGATCGTGGCCGGGTTCGGCATCGGCGTGGTCGCCGCGATCATGGGCGTGGCCGGAGGCGAGCTGCTGATCCCTACGATCGTGCTGCTCTTCGCCGTCGACATCAAGACCGCCGGCAGCCTGTCGCTGCTCGTGTCCCTGCCGACCATGCTGGTCGCCTCCGCCCGCTACAGCCGCGACGGCAGCTTCGCCGTCCTGGGCGCCAACCTCCGCTTCACCCTGGTCATGGCCGCGGGCTCGGTCGCCGGCGCGGTCTTGGTCGGACTGCTGCTCGGAGTGTTCTCCGACATGATCCTCATCCCCGCGATGGCGGTGATCCTGCTCATCTCCGCCGTCAAACTCGCACGCCACGGCTGACGCTTCCCGTGCCGAACCACTGACACCTCCGGGAGGCGGGCTGACGGGACGCGTCTCTCCGAGAGAGAGTCTGGGCGTGTTCGTGAGCCGAAGCGCGACAGTTGTTGTCCTGTACCAAAAGATCTGGTCCGAGGTCAAGTCTGTGACCTGCGACGACCAGATCAGTTGAGACGCGTGGTTGCAAGAAATCTCAGATGATCTGGTCGCGGACGCATGCATGCCGGCTGTTGTCTCAAACGATCTGGTTCGGTGCTGCAGATTCAGGGGGCAGTCGGCGGCGCAGCTGGACTTGCGTACTCCACTACTCTCGGCCGGTATGACAAGCCCTGCCCCCGCGCCGAAGTCGCGCTTTCTTATCCTGCACGACTACGGCATGGGCGGTGCGTGGTGGTGGGTCCACGCGCGATCGCCCCGAGAGGTCCTTGAGACCTTCGCGGAGGTCGAGGTGGTCGACAGTCCAGATGCCATCGAGCGGGCTGTCGGGGACCTGGACGAAGTCGACATCGACGAGCCGACCATGCCTCCGGGCCTGGAAGGGCTGCGGGCCAAGCGCGACGCACAGCGCGGCCGCCCCGGTTTCGGCGCGCTCGCGGACCGGAGCATCGTGCACCTTCGGCGTCTCTGGGACGGCGACGGCGATGAACCAGCGACCTACCTCATGGAGGTCGGCTCCGACGGCCGCAGGTTGCGCCAGGTAGAGCTCGCCGACGACGGAACCGCGCTGAAGAGCGGCCCCGACGACTGGACGTTCAATCCGCCGGTTGTGGACCTCTTTGACCCTGAGTGGGCGAACATGGAAATCCACCCGGACGAGTTCGAGGCAGCATGGCTCCGAGCACGTCACGTCGGCAGCGAGCAATGAAGGGGCGCCGCTGTCCCGTCTCATCGAGCACGTCATCTGGATGCTCCTTGACCTGCGAGGTGTCAGGTCTGGGTGAGACGCGGTTCGCGGGCGGCCGGCCTTGAGATCGGGGAGCGGATCTGGAGGGATCGGGTGTCTGATGGATCATGGCGGGTGTGCGGGCTCTGAGCTGTGGTGCGTCAGTTCGGCTGAGTGCGTTGTGGCAAAGGGAGTCCCTGTTCGATGAGCGGGGGCTTCTTCGTGTGCGGGGCATGATCGTGGAGGGGTGGGGGCAGGCAGCGGACGGCTTGTTGTTGATCGAGGAGGGTGCGATGC
>NZ_JASISZ010000013.1 GCF_030063355.1 Streptomyces sp. PH10-H1 | reverse complement strand
CTACCTCTACCTCGCCGCAGCCCTCGTCACGCTCCGTATGCTGATTCGCCGAGCGACGAGCCGCTATCGCTGGGACGGCCGCCCCACCACCCGGCGGCTCAAGTGATCCATTTGCCGGTCGGTCTAAAGCGACAGCGACCGTCACGATCGATCGCTCGTGGTGGTCGTGGGCCGGTGCCCACGGCGGATACCTGGCAGCGCTGGGCCTGACCGTCATGCGCACCCGGCTCGCCGCGCAGCTCGGCGGGCAACTCGGCGGGCAACTCGGCGAGGACGCGAACGCCGACGCGGACCAGGACCAGGACCAGGGCGAGGACCGGGCCGTCCGGTCGCTGACCACGCACTTCCTCGCGCCGGTCGACGACCGCCCCCTCACGCTGTCGGCCACCGTCGAGCGGGCAGGGCGCGGCACCTGCGTCGCCTCGTTCACCGGCGAGCAGGGCGGCGCGGCGGCGCTGCTGGGCTCGGCGGTCTTCGGCGCGCCCCGGCCCGGCGGACCCTCGCACGACGGCGACGACAGCCGGGCCCCCGCGGTGCCCGGAGCCGACGACTGCGAAGCCCTGGAACTGCCGCTGCGACTGGCGGAGTTCGCACGGCACCTGGAGATCCGCCCGGCCACCACGGCCCGGCCGCTCGCCGGCGGCGACCGCGCCGAGCTGGTCGCCTGGGTGCGCTTCGCCGACGGCCGCCCGCTGGACGCGGAGGCCGTGGTCGTCCTCGCGGATACCCTGCCGCCGGCGCTCTTCGCCCGCTGGACCACACCACGGCCCGTCCCGTCGGCCGAACTGACCGTCCACTTCGGCGACGCCCTGGACCACGGCCCCGTCGGGGGATGGGCCCTGGTACGCATCCGCACCGAGCACGCGGGCAGCGGCTGGGCGGTCGACGACAGCGCCGTCTGGGCAGCGGACGGCCGGCTGCTCGGGCTGGGCCGGCAGGCCCGCCGGATCCTGCCGGAACCGGCCTGACGCACAACCGCTCACCGCTCAACCGCTCGAAGCCCGCCCCTCAAAACCCAGCCGCTAGAACCGCAGCCGCACCCGCGCCCCCGCCCCCCGCCCCCCGAGGAGAAGGAGAAAAGCTCATGCGCGACGCCGTCATCGTGGAAGCCGTACGAACCCCCATCGGAAAGGGCCGGGCGACCGGCGCGCTCGCGGGTGTGCATCCCGTCGAACTGCTCGCCCATACCCTGCGCGCCCTTGTCGGCCGCAGCGGGATCGACCCCGCACTCGTCGACGACGTGGTCGGCGGCTGCGTCGACCAGGTCGGCGAGCAGGCCATGAATACGACGCGCTACGCCTGGCTGTCGGCCGGATTCCCGGACTCCGTCCCTGCGACCACCATCGACCGGCAGTGCGGCTCCTCGCAGCAGGCCGTCCACTTCGCCGCCCAGGGCGTGATCTCCGGGGCGTACGACCTGGTGGTGGCCTGCGGAGTCGAGTCGATGAGCCGGGTGCCGATGTGGTCCAACGTGCCGCCCGGCGCCGACCCCTTCGGCCCCGGCGTCGCGGCCCGCTACCCCGAAGGTCTCGTCCCGCAGGGCATCAGCGCCGAGTTGATCGCTGCCAAGTGGTCGATCCGCCGTGAGCAGATGGACGCCTTCGCCACCACCTCCCACCGGCGCGCGGCCACGGCACACGCCGACGGGCTGTTCGACGCCGAGATCGCCCCCGTCATGACGGACGCGGGCCTGGTCACCGCCGATGAATCCGTACGCCCTGGCACCACACCGGAGATACTCGCCGGGCTCCGCCCCTCCTTCGCCGACCCCGCCTTCGCCGAGCGCTTCCCGCAGATCGACTGGTCGGTGACGGCGGGCAACAGCAGCCCGGTCAATGACGGCGCCTCGGCCGTACTCATCACCTCCAGCGAGACCGCCACCCGGCTCGGCCTGCGGCCCAAGGCCCGGTTGCACAGCTTCGCCGTCACCGGCTCCGACCCGCTGCTCATGCTGACCGGCGTCATCCCCGCCACCGAGAAGGTGCTGCGCCGGGCCGGACTCCGGCTCGACGACATCGACCTGTTCGAGGTGAACGAGGCCTTCGCCAGCGTGGTCCTGGCCTGGCTGCAGGAGACCGGCACCGATCCCGCCAAGGTCAACGTCAACGGCGGCGCCATCGCCCTCGGCCACCCTCTCGGAGCCAGCGGCACCCGCCTGATGATCACCCTCGTCAACGCCATGAGCCTGCGCGGTGCCCGCTACGCCCTGCAGACCATGTGCGAGGCCGGCGGCCTCGCCAACGCCACCATCCTGGAGAACCTGTCATGAAGACCTGAAGCCATGAAGACCTGAAGACCTGAAGACCTGAAGCCGCGGCGCGTAGCGGACGCCGGCAGTGTCACCCGGCCCACCGGCCGGAGGTGAAGGCCACGGCGAGGACGGTCATCAGGGGAGCGGCCACGCAGATGTAAGCGGTTCTGACCCATGGGCGGCGCAGACTCCAGCGCGCCAGTCCGATCCACAGCGGCCACCACAGGAGGGACGCCCGGGGGATGGACATGTACCAGTACGAGGTGCCCAGCGCCCACAGGGTGAGGCCGATGTAGGCCGCCTCCGGCCAACGACGGCGTATCAACAGAACGCCGAGCAGCAGAACTCCGACCACCATGGCGACGAGTTCGGCCCGGAACAGCAGGGCGTATCCCGTGGTGTAGGTGGCGGAGAAGGCCGCGTCCCAGGTGTTGGACCACGCGTCCCAGGGCGCGTGGAACTGCCGGTACCAGCCCCGTTCCTGCGCGTGCTTCCATGCCATCCAGTCGCCGGTGCGGGTCTGCAGATACCAGGCGTAACCGAGGGCGGGGAGGACAGGGACCGCCAGCCAGGGCAGGGAGCGCAGGCGGCGGCGCAGGTCGCCGGCCGTGGCGAACTGGACGGCCAGGGCCGCCACGAGGAAGAGTCCGCTGATCCGGACGGAGGTGGCGAAGAAGGCCAGGAGCGCCGCCTGCGGCCAGTTGCCCTTCCTCGCGGCCAGCCAGGCGGGCAGCGCAAATGCCAGGAAGAGAGCTTCGCTGTAGCCGACCGCCAGGAACACCGCGCAGGGCGAGAGCAGCAGGAAGAGGACGGCGCGCGGCCCGATCTCGATGTCCCCGGCGCCTTCCCGGACGCTGTCCCGGAGCCCGTCGCGAACCCGGCCCGGAACCCTGTCGCGGAGTTCGAGGCGCGCGATCCGCCCGAGAGCCAGCACGGCCACGCCGCCTGCGACGAAGGAGATCAGCAGACCTGCCAGGGTCCAGTCGCGGACGACCGCGTGGACTGCGCGCAGCAGCAGGGGGAAACCCGGGAAGAACGCCTCGCGGTTGTCCGGGTGGGCGGATCCGGGCCCCAATGGGCCGTCGAAGTAGCCGTATTGGGCGATACGGACGAAGTACGCCCAGTCCCATTGCTCCCACCGCGACATCAGAGGCGGGGCCTGTTTGGACGTGCCGTCACCGGTGAACAGCCAGCCGGTGCAGTAGGCCGTGACCCAGATCCCGGTGCGGGTGAACAGGTAGAGCCACAGTACGGCCCGGTCCGCGGCGCTGAACGGGATGAGACGGCTACGGCGCGACGCGGCCTCGGCCTCACGGACGGGCAGACCTGTGGGTGGCTGCCCCGCCAGCGTCTGCCGGGCTGGTGCTATGGCCATGGTTCGGCTCCTTGCGAGGACATCGGGGCGCGCCAAGGTGCCGCGGGCGGCGGGTGGCGGGCGTGCGGGATCACCCGGCGGCGGGGGCCGTCGGATGGAAGCGGGAAGCGGGCGGCGCGATATGGAAGGGCTTGGACCCGCTACGGCGGCGGAGCGGTGGTCCGTTCGGCGTTGCGGGTGGGAGCACCGGTCGCTGAACCCAGTGCGGTCGAGTGGGAGGTGGGCGAGGTGGACGAGGTGGACGACGGCCCGGACGGAGTCCCGGTCTGCGTCCCGGCCGCCGTTCCGGTAGCCGTGTCGAGCGGCGCCCCGGTGCGCGACTGGGTGGGCGACGGCGTCGACGACGGCATCGCCGACGGTGCGGGATCCGAGAACGATCCGGACGGCGATGTGGCGGGGATGCCGCCCCCCGTGCCGTCGGAGGGCAACCACATCGCCGTGGCCACGCTCGTCCCGCACACGGCCAGGCAGGCGGCGACGGCGAACGAGGCGAACCGGCGGAGCCGGACCCGGTCACCGCGCGCCATGATCACGGAGACCGGTACGGGAACCGCCCCGGCCCGCCCGGCAGCGGCAGCGCTCTTGAACGCGGCCGCCAGCGGGTCGCGAGGCTCATGAGGCTCAGGCACCGGGTACCTCCTCGGCGTGCGAATCGTGATGATCGTGATGATCGTGCGGATCGCCCGTCTCCCGGGGATCCTGCAGACGGCCGGCGAGCGCGGCCCGCCCCCGGGACAGATGCGTCTTGACGGTGCCGCTGGACAGGCCGGTCTCGGCGGCGATCTGATCGACGGACAGGTCGCACACGTAATGCAGGACGACCGTCCGCCGCTGTCGCGGCGACAGCTCGCGAATCGCCGATACGAGCGCCACCGGCCCCGGACCCGGTCCTTCGACGGGCGGCGGGCCGCCGTGCCGCTGCCACGCCTCGTCCGAGCGCCGGCGTCCACGCCAGCGGCTCACCGCGAGCCGCCAGGCGACCGTACGGATCCACGCCTCAGGAGATCCGGTCCCGGAGAGCTGTCGGCGCCGGCTCCAGCCCCGTACGAATGCCTCCTGCACGACGTCCTGCGCCTCATGCAGGTCGCCGAGCATCACATAGAGCTGACCGGTGAGGCGGCTGGCCGCATGCGCGTAGAACTCCTCGAACTCCTCGACGGTCAACACTTGCTCCAAAATCTTTCGGCCCTTACCAGGCATACGCCTGGGCCCCCGCAGCCGGTTGACAGCAGATGCCGAAAAAATTTCAGCCCATCCGTCAGCCGATCCGTCAGCGCTTGCGGGTTCCGAAGAGGGAGCGGCTGATCTCGCGGCCCAGCTGGGTGCCCAGCGAGCGGGCCAGCGAGCGGGCCAGCGAGCGGGCCAGGGACTTGAAGACGCCGCTGCCGACGACCTGTTCCACGACGCTCGTCTCACCCTTGGCTGGCGCCTTCGCGGGCTCGGGGCCGGAGACCGGGGCCGAAGCCGCCTCGGCTGCGGCGTCGGCGTTGAGCTTCTCATAGGCCGATTCGCGGTCGATGGCCTGGGCGTAGCGGGAGTACAGCGGCGAGGCCTTGACGGCCGTGTCGAGCGCGGCCGCGTCGATGGGCCCCATCAGGGACTGCGGCGCACGCAGCCGGGTGGCGGCGACCGGGGTCGGCGCGCCGTTCTCGCTGAGGACGGTGACGACGGCCTCGCCGGTGCCCAGCGCCGTCAGCAGCTCGCCGAGGTCGTAGGCGGAGTTGGGGAACGTGGAGACGGTCGCCTTGAGCGCCTTGGCGTCCTCGGGGGTGAAGGCGCGCAGTGCGTGCTGGATGCGGTTGCCGAGCTGGGCAAGGACGTCGGAGGGCACGTCCTTCGGGGACTGGGTGACGAAGAAGATGCCGACCGGCACCCCGTTGGCCGACAACTGCTCGGCGATGAGCTGCAGCGGCTTGGTCTTGCCGGTGCCGGTGGCGCCCGCGACGAGGCCGTGCCGGTTGAGCATGCCCAGCGGGATCCGGATCTGCGCGCCGGCGTGGCACGTGCCGTCCCACAGCAGAGCGCCCAGATCGAGCGCCGGTCCGGTGAAGGGGTACCCCGCCACGATCCCGGCGGCGGGCCCGGGCAGATCGGCGGGCGGAGTGGCGGAGGCGTCGGAAGGCGCGTCAGGAACGCGTGAAACGGCGGGGGAATCAGCCGGAGGTGCCGTCTGGGCTTGCGGATCGGTCATGGCAGGCTCCCGCTAGATCCTGCTATCGACGTAATTGCCACCTATGCACTCCTCCGCCACTGCTGCGCCCGCACGGGCTTGCCCGGTAGGCTTTCCGTGTGATCTTCAAGCGCATCGGAAACGGGCGGCCGTACCCCGACCACGGCCGGGTCAGCACGCGAGAGTGGGCGGATGTCGCTCCGCGTCCGGTACGCCTCGACCAGCTGGTCACCACCAAGGGCCAGCTCGACCTGGAAACGCTGCTCGCCGAGGACTCCACGTTCTACGGCGACCTCTTCGCGCATGTCGTGAAGTGGCGCGGCGATCTCTACCTCGAGGACGGCCTGCACCGGGCGGTACGGGCGGCGCTGCAGCAGCGCCAGGTTCTGCATGCCCGCGTCCTGGAAATGGACTGACGGCACCACCGCGTCCAACTCCCCACTCGGGCTGCGCGGAGCGCTCGTTCAGGGTCCGTTCGAGGGGCCGTTCAGGCGCGGCCGTTCAACCTTTCGGGTTCGGCTGTCCGCCATTCGTTGATCATTTAGTACGCTCAGGCCGATGGCGCATTACGCTGCGCTCATGAGCATGCTCACCCCTTCCGGCATGGGCGGGAAGTACCGGATCACCGGAAATCAGTACCCGCGGATGGGTCGCCCGAAGAGGCGCGGCCGTACCGCCCTCGCCATTGTCGCCTCGGTGGTGGTGCTCGGCCTGATCGGCTGGGGGACGCTGCAACTCATCGACGTCTTCACCGGCGACGGCAAGGACAAGGTCTCACCGCAGGCACACGCGGCGGCCCCACCGAGCTGCAAGCCCACGGCGACGCCCACGCCGTCCGGCAAACCCGCCCCGTTGCCCAAGCCGGCGACGATCGGGCTCAACGTCTTCAACGCGACGGCGAAGGGCGGCCTGGCGAAGACCACGGCCGACGAGCTGGCGAAGCGCGGCTTCCGCGTCGGCAAGTTCGGCAACGCCCCGATCGAGTACGACAAGAAGGTCAAGGACGCGGCGCTGGTCGTGGCGGGCCCCGCCGCCGAGCAGGCGGCACGGGTCGTCGGCACGCAGGTCGCCGGCTCCACGGTGAGGATCGACCCGAAACGGACGGACCCGGGCGTGGATCTGCTGATCGGAACGGCCTACACGAAGCTGGCCGACCCGAAGGACGTGGAGAAAGCCCTGGTAGCCGCGGCGGCGCCTCCCGCTAAGGCATCACCGGGCTGCTAACGCCGTGTCCTCAATCGCCGGACGGGCTCACAACACGACATTGGCGACGGGCCGATATCCCGGCCCGGCGGCTAGCCGGCGGTGCCGTACAGCCGGTCGCCGGCGTCGCCCAGCCCCGGAACGATGTAGCTGTTCTCGTTGAGCCCCTCGTCGACCGAGGCCGTGACGACAGTCACCGGCTTGCCCGCCAGCTCCCGCTCCATGACCTCGAGACCCTCCGGCGCCGCGAGCAGCACGATCGCGGTGACATCGTCCGCGCCGCGCTCGATGAGCAGGTTGATGGCAGCGAGCAGCGTGCCGCCGGTGGCCAGCATCGGGTCGACCACGTACACCTGGCGGCCGGAGAGGTCCTGCGGCATGCGGGTGGCGTACGTCTTCGCCTCGAGGGTCTCCTCGTCGCGGATCATGCCCAAGAAGCCGACCTCGGCGGTCGGCAGCAGCCGGACCATGCCGTCCAGCATGCCGAGACCGGCGCGCAGGATCGGGACGACGAGCGGGCGTGGGTACGAGAGCCGGACGCCGGTGGTCGCCGCGACCGGGGTCCGGATGTCGACCTGCTCGGTGCGCACGTCACGGGTCGCCTCGTAGGCGAGCAGAGTGACGAGTTCATCGGCCAGCCGCCGGAAGGTCGGCGAGTCGGTGCGCTCGTCGCGCAGGGTGGTGAGCTTGTGCGCGACCAGCGGGTGGTCGACTACGTGGATCCGCATGCCCTCGACATTAACCGAGACCGCGGGGTCCCCGCCGCCGCTCGCTTGCCACACCGATCACGCATCAAACCGCGCGGGAGAGGGAAACTGTGCACATACGCCCGGAGCGTCCCCCGGGTGACCCGACCCCCACGGGTGGTGCCTCATGCCGGAGCGGAGCGTCCAACCGGAACAGCCGGAAGCGCAGAACACGCAGGACGACACGAAGGACACGCGGAAAAGCGCGCAGGAAGAGCGCGACGCGGAACGCCGCAGACGCCGGGTGATGTTTCTGCGGGAACTCAACGAGGCCAAGGAGCTGCGCGAGCGGGTACAGCCGCGCAGGGCCCGCGCCGCGCGGATGCGGCAGCAGATGCGAATGCGCACCTTCCGCTGGTAATCCTGGGCAGTACGGGCGCCCCTGCGGCACAACCCGCGGAGTCCCGGGGACGGCCCGGAAGCCGTTGTGCATACGGCCTGCGGACGGCTCGCGGACCGCTCGCGGACGCCCCGCCGACGCCCCGCCGACGGTGCTCCACCGTCCGACGTGATGAAGACCTGGCACGTCGCAGTGCGGAAGACCCTTCGCAAAGCCCAGGTTTCTGCCACGATGCCGAGTGGGTGGGATGCTCCCCACCCGGTCCGGACGGCCTGAGACCTGTGGGAGAGTCACGGTGTACTTCGCCGCACTGCTCGCGCGCAACGAGGACGGTTGGCAAGCGAGCGAGCCTGATCTCGACGATGTGGAAACCCTTGGTGATCTGAGCGACCTGGCCCGTGCGGCCATCGCCGAGGAGGAAACGGTTCTGGTCTTCATCGAGCAGGAGGACGCCTGGTTCGGCGTCATCCGTGTGGACGGTGAAGAGGATCCCAGGATCTACGTGTCCGATGCCGCCGCCGCAGCCCGCAGTTCGTACGGAGAGATCCTGCTCACCGACGAACTGCTCGGCAGGGATCCCGAGGATCCCCTAGACGATCTGGTCGACCTCGACGGTACCGAGGACGGCGACAACGACGACGCCGATGAGGACGCGGTCCCCGGCCCCACCGAGGACCATGTGCCGGCCGGCCCGCTCGGCGAAGCCGGCCTGCTGTCCGATCTCGGCATGAGCGAGAAGGAACTGCTGGACCTCAGCGGTGACGGCGCGCTCACCGGCGAGGCACTCGGTGAGATCGCCGAGGCGATCGGATGTGCCGACGTACTGGAGGCGGTCCGCTGAGCACCGCACCACCCCCTCCCGGTCCTCCACGAGAACCGGCACGCGAAGCGGCCGGAGAACCGGCACGACAACCGATTCCCGACCCGATTCCCGACCCGATTCGTGACCCGATTCGTGACCCGATTCGTGACCCGTGGACCGGGGCGATGCGCCATGCCCTGGAAGAGGCCGGCCTCGCCCCGCGCACCGGCGACGTGCCGGTGGGCGCGGTCGTGCTCGGCCCGGACGGCGCGGTCATCGGCCGCGGCCGCAACGAGCGCGAGGCGACCGGCGATCCGACCGCCCACGCCGAGGTCCTCGCCATCCGCGACGCCGCCAAGGCCGTCGGGGAATGGCGGCTGAGCGGCTGCACCCTCGTCGTCACCCTGGAGCCGTGCACCATGTGCGCGGGCGCGATCGTCCTCTCCCGCCTCGACCGCGTCGTCTACGGCGCGGTCGACGAGAAGGGCGGCGCCGTCGGCTCCCTCTGGGACGTCGTCCGCGACCGCCGCCTCAACCACCGGCCCGAAGTCATCCAGGGCGTACTCGCCGACGAGTGCGCCGCCCTGCTCACCCGCTTCTTCCGCTCGGGCGATTTCGGAGCACGCCCTCACGTGGGCTAAGCTCTCTCTCGGTAGCGTGTCCGAGTGGCCTAAGGAGCACGCCTCGAAAGCGTGTGTGGGGGCAACTTCACCGTGGGTTCAAATCCCACCGCTACCGCTCTTGAGCAGGTAAGAAGCAGTAAAGACGAAAGCCCCGGCTCATGCGAGCCGGGGCTTTCGTCGTCCCAGCGCCGAGGCCGTGAGCCAGGCCGTTCCGCGCGTCGCCTGGATGGCCGCACATTCCGGCGGCCGGATCGCGCAGACGATCGAACACGCGGACGCTGAGGCCATGAGCCAATCCACCCCGGGGCAGGAGCCCCCTCCCGATCCGCAGCAGCCGCGGTGGGGCCAGGGGCAGCCCCCGCAGCAGCCGCCCGGGCAGTGGCAGCAGCCCGGGGGGTCCGGGGGGCAGTGGCAGCAGCGGCCTCCGCCGCCGGGTGGGCAGTGGCCTCCGCCGCCGCCCGGGCAGTGGCAGCAGCCGCCGGCGAGGAAACGGCGTACGTGGCCGTGGGTGGTGCTCGTGCTGGTGCTGCTGGTGGTCGGCGGATGCGCGCTGCTCTTCGCCACGGTCGTCCATGAGAGTTCGAAGACCGTCAAGGTGACGTACGAAGTCACGGGCGACGCCACCGGCGTCACGATCTCCTACTCCACCTGGAACAACGACAACCTGTCGACGAGCGAGGAGACCGCGAGGACGCTGCCGTGGCGGAAGGAGCTGACCACGAAGGGCTTTGTGAAGGGCGGGTCCCTCGTCGTCACCACCGGGGAGGCGGGCGGCACGGCCAAGTGTTCGGTCACCGTGGACAACGGGACCCCCAAGACGGCGACCGCCACCGGCCCGTTCGCGGTCGCCACCTGCGGCGGCTTCTGACCGTCGGCTTCCGACCGTCAGCGGCCTGGATTCCGGGGATCTTCACCCTTGAGCGCCGGTTAAACGGTTGGCTGTTCGGCTGAATAGGCCGTTCGATGGATAGACTCCACCGATCGCACGCTCAGGTCAGCCGGTAGAGGGCTGCCGCTGCTGCCGGGGAGGCAAGGGGTATGGCGCAGGCGAAAAAGGTCACCATGTACATTCTCGTGGTCTTTGTGCTGTACACGATCATCACGCAGCCGGCGCGCGCCGCCGATCTTGTGCAGGTAGGGTTCGAGGGCATTTCGAACGCCGCCCGCGGCATCGGAGAGTTCATGCACCAGCTGGTCAACTGATCGGTGCGGTGCCGGTGAGGAGTCCCGCGTGATCCGCCATCTGGTCCTGTTCAAGCTCAATGACGGCGTCGGCCGGGACGAGCCCCGCGTCGTCGCCGGCGCGAAGGCGTTCGAGGAACTCGGGGCGCTGATCCCCGAGCTGACCTCGTGGGAATGCGGCTGGAACTTCACGGACCGGCCGATCGCGTACGACTTCGCGATCAACTCATCGGTCGCGGACGCCGCCGATCTGAAGACGTACCTGGAACACCCCGCACACCAGGCGGCGGCGGGCCAGTGGCGTGAATTCGCGACCTGGGTGATCGCCGACTACCCCTTCTGACGGCTCCGGCCGGACCGCCCGCCCCGGCCGCCCCATGGGCCCCCGGCCGGGTCCGGGCCCGTTCCACGACCGGTCGCACCGCTTGTCGCGCAGCCCCTCGCCCACCGGGCGGGGGGCTTTGTCGTGCCCGGTCAAGGCCAACTCGCCGCCCAACACGGCGTTATTCGGTGCTTGCGTACAGTGCACATGAATTGTGATGCTATGACCGCTTTTGCCGGATGAGTGGACCGATGAGGGGTGGTGTGTCCGTGTCGGCCCGTACCGCGTCAACAACTTTCGCCCGCAGTAGGACCAGTACGCCCAATACCAACGCCGCGGAGGCGCGCGCGCTGACGACGGTGCTGTTCGAGGAGATCTCCGGGCTCGAACCCGGGACGCCCGAACACGTACGCGTGCGCGCCGCGCTGATCGAGGTCAATCTGCCCCTGGTGCGCTATGCGGCGGCCCGCTTCCGGAGCCGTAACGAGCCCATGGAGGACGTGGTCCAGGTGGGCACCATCGGGCTGATCAACGCGATCGACCGGTTCGATCCGGAGCGCGGAGTTCAGTTCCCGACCTTCGCCATGCCCACCGTGGTGGGGGAGATCAAACGTTACTTCAGGGACAACGTGCGCACCGTCCACGTACCGCGCCGGCTGCACGAGCTGTGGGTGCAGGTGAGCGGGGCGATCGAGGATCTGACAGTGCTGCACGGGCGGTCGCCGACCACCGGCGAGATCGCCGAGCGGCTGAAGCTGGCCGAGGAGGAGGTGCTGGCCTGCCTGGAGGCGGGGCGGGCGTACCACGCCACGTCGCTGGAGGCCGCCCAGGAGGGCGACGGGGCGCCGGGGCTGCTGGACCGGCTCGGGTACGAGGATCCGGCGCTGGTGGGGGTCGAGCACCGCGACCTGGTCAGGCATCTGCTCGTGCAGCTGCCGGAACGGGAGCGGCGGATCCTGATGCTGCGCTACTTCGGGAATCTGACGCAGTCCCAGATCAGTGCGGAGCTGGGCGTCTCGCAGATGCATGTGTCCCGGCTGCTGTCCCGCAGCTTCGCCCGGCTGAGGTCCGCAAACCAGCTCGAAGCGTAACCCTTGGGGATGAACCATCCTGCAGGGATATGTCGACTTGGCGCTACAGCGTGTTGCCGACATGTGACATTCTGCAGGAACCGCGTTTGTCGCGACCCGGCCTCCGGTATTCAGGTGGAGGAACAAACCGTCGCTCGCGACACCCGTCCGCGACCTCAAGGGGGTGGCATGTCCGTTCAGGTGGGCAGTCCTCAGGTGCGCCGTACCAGCGCACCAATCGATGCACGCACCGGCGAAGCCATCGACACCCGCACACTGTCCCGTTCACTGTTTCTGCGCCTCGCGGAACTGGAACCGGACAGCCCGGAACGTACCTATGTGCGTGACACTCTCATCGAGCTGAATCTTCCACTTGTCCGGTACGCGGCAGCCCGCTTCCGCAGCCGCAACGAGCCGATGGAAGACATCGTCCAAGTGGGCACGATCGGCCTGATCAAGGCGATCGACCGCTTCGACTGCAACCGCGGCGTGGAGTTCCCGACGTTCGCGATGCCCACCATCGTCGGCGAGGTGAAGCGGTTCTTCCGCGACACCTCGTGGTCGGTGCGGGTACCGCGGAGACTCCAGGAGCTGCGGCTGGCGCTCACCAAGGCGAGCGACGAGCTCGCGCAGAAGCTGGACCGGTCGCCGACGGTGGCCGAACTGGCCGTCTGCCTGGGCGTGTCCGAGGAGGACGTGGTCGACGGCCTCGCGGTCGGCAACGCCTACACCGCGAGCTCGCTGGACTCACCACCGCCCGAGGACGACGGCGGCGAGGGCACCCTCGCGGACCGGCTCGGCTACGAGGACACCGCGCTGGAAGGCGTGGAGTACCGCGAATCGCTCAAGCCGCTGCTGGCTCAACTGCCGCCGCGTGAGCGCCAGATCATCATGCTGCGGTTCTTCGCGAACATGACGCAGTCGCAGATCGGCGAGGAGGTCGGCATCTCCCAGATGCACGTCTCCCGGCTGCTCACCCGCACCCTCGCCCAGCTCCGGGAAGGCCTGACAGCGGAATAGACCGGTGCGGTGACCTGCTGACGTTCCGTCAGTAGACTGGCGCGATGGTCGCGATAGCACGGATGTCTGGCCGACGGAGTGCGACACTCGGCGTCCCGGTGGTCGGCGTATGCCTGCTGCTGGCGATGACGACGGCCGGCTGCGGAAGGGCAGGCGACGACGGGTACGTGGCGGTCGGCGGGGTCGGTCCCTCGCAGGACGGCGCGACGGGGGACGTACCGCCGGACGGTCCGGTCGTGATGGTGCCGCTGGACGGCCCGGCTCCACCGGGCCCCGGCAGCGGTGCCCCGTCCGCACCTGGAACGACTCCCGGATCGACTCCGGGCACGACGGGGGAAACCCCTGGCACGACTCCGGGCACAGGCCCGGGAACCACACGGGGATCGACGCAGGGGAGCACGCCCGGCAGCGCCGGCACGCCCGGGAGCGGTGGGTCCCGTCCGGGCACGGGCTCGACTGCGCCCGCACCGCCGGGCACCACCCCGCCCGGCCCCACTCCCCCCGCGGCTCCCGCGCGACTGACCGTGAGCACGCCGCAGCGCGCTCCGGCCGCGGATCGGTGGTGCGAGAAGGTGACGGTCACCTTCACCAATTCCGGCGGCAGAGCGGCCACTTCGGGCAGCGTCACGTTCGGCACCCACATCATCGGCATCCTCGGCATCGACTGGGCGACGATCGAGACCACGAAGCCGGTGCCGGTGCCGCTGACGGGCGGCACCGCGAAGGTTCAGACCTGGGAAATCTGCGTGGACGCCTGGCGGGTGCCGCTGGGCATGCACATCGAAACCCGGGACGTCACCCTTGCGTGAGGGACGCGGGAGGGACGCGGGAGGGACGCGGGAGTACGTGCGGGATGAGGGACAGGGGAGCGGGCGGCGGGCCGCTGTCAGCGCATCGCGAGCGCGACGACCCCGGCAATCACCAGGACGGCCACGACGATGCCGATGATCAGACCCGTCCGGCTGCTGGAGCCGGTCCGGGCCTGCTGGACCTGCTGTTGCTGCGGCTCCTCGACGAAGGCGCGGAACATCTGGGTGTCGCCGGCGGGGTCGTAGTTGTTCTCAGGGTTCGACATGCTGCCCGACCCTAGCGAACAAGCGGAATCCCGGGCACCCCCGGGTACGGCCGCGGGAGCCGCGCGGACCACCCCGGACCCGCCCCCCGCCGGCCACGGAGCCCGCCGTCCCCCTGGTCACAGGAATACCTTCCAGCGCGACGGCTACGAGGGCGCGATGGCCGAGGTCGTCGCCTCGCACGGCCTGTCGTCGGTTCCGTACTACGGGCTGGCCTCGGGCCTCCTGACCGGCAAGTACCGGACGGGCGTCGCGATCGCCAGCGCGCGCTCCCTGGAGCAGCTGCCGGCGGTGGCAGCGGTGGCGGCGGTGGCGGCGGTGGCGGATCTGAAGCTGACGGTCGAGGAGCTGGACAAGCTGACAGCCGCGTCCGCCTGACCTGCGGTTACGTCGCGCTTCGCCTCCAGGCCGCACGTAGACCACCCCCTGGACCGCCCGCCGTCCTTTACCGGAGGCGGGCGGTTCTTTTGGGGACTCTTTACCGGTTCCGGCCCAAATACATTTGCCTGTAGCAACTAACCACCCATACAGTTGCTCAAGGCAACCAATTGAGCTGGGCGGGAGGACGGCGGGGCTGTGGCGACGAAGGAGCACTGCGCGGAGCTCGCACGCCAGCTGCGCGTCGTCATCGCCGTCGGCAGGGAAGTGGGCCGGGCGCTGCCGCCCGAGACCCCGCCCGCGACCGTCGCGGCGCTCACCATCCTCGGCCGTCACGGCGAGATGCGGATGAGCCGACTGGCCGAGTACCTCGATGTCGACATGTCGGTCACCAGCCGACATGTCGCGCATCTCGTGGAGCGCGGCTGGATCGACCGCACTCCCGACGCCCTGGACAGACGATCCCGGCTGCTGCGCCTGAACCCGCACGGCGAAAAGGTGCTCGCCGCCTCTTCCGACCGTGCCGCAGAGGTGCTGGCGGCCCATCTGAGTGATTGGTCCGACGACGACGTCGACCAGCTGACCGGCCTGCTGGACCGGCTGCGCCTGAGTTTCGGCGACTGCCGGACCGGGGCTCACGCCCACCCACCCCGTACACACGCGAATTGAAGAGGATGACGATGGCTACAACCACACCAGCCGGTGTGCGGGAGGCGGAAGCCCACGGCGGGCACGCGGCCCCCATGTCGCACCGGCAGATCATGGAGGCGCTCTCCGGGCTGCTGCTCGGACTGTTCGTGGCGATCCTGTCGTCCACGATCGTCTCCAACGCCCTGCCGACCATCCTCGCGGACATCGGCGGCGGCCAGAGCGCGTACACCTGGGTGGTCACCGGCTCCCTGCTCGCGGTCACCGCGACCACCCCGCTCTGGGGCAAGATGTCCGACCTGGTCAGCAAGAAGCTGCTGATCCAGATAGCCCTGGTCATCTACGTACTCGGCTCGATCATCGCCGGATTCTCGACGAGCCCCGGCATGCTGATCGCCTGCCGGGTCCTCCAGGGTGTCGGCGCCGGCGGTCTGTCGGCCCTCACCCAGGTGATCATGGCGGCGATGATCTCCCCGCGTGAGCGCGGCCGTTACAGCGGCTACCTCGGCGCGGTCTTCGCCGTCGCGACGGTCGGCGGCCCGCTGGTCGGCGGCGTGATCGTGGACACCGACTGGCTCGGCTGGCGCTGGTGCTTCTACGTCGGCGTGCCGTTCGCGATCATCGCGATCATCGTGCTCCAGAAGACGCTGCACCTTCCCGTGGTCAAGCGGAAGGTCAAGATCGACTGGTCGGGCGCGTTCTTCATCACCGCGGCCGTCAGCCTGCTGATGATCTGGGTCTCGCTCGGCGGCACCAACTTCGCCTGGATATCGTGGCAGACTTATGTGATGGTGCCGGGTGCGTTCCTGCTCGGCCTGGTCTTCCTGTTCGTCGAGTCCAGGGCCGCAGAACCGATCATCCCGCTGCGGCTGTTCCGCAACAAGACGATCACCCTCACCTCGTTCGCGAGCCTCTTCGTCGGTGTCGCGATGTTCGCCGGGACCGTGTTCCTGAGCCAGTACTTCCAGCTGGCCCGCGGCAAGACCCCGACCATGTCCGGCGTGATGACCATCCCGCTCATCGCGGGGCTGTTCATCTCCTCGACCGTCTCGGGCCAGATCATCACCAAGACCGGACACTGGAAGGCGTTCCTGGTCGGCGGCGGGGTCTTCCTGACCGCGGGCGCCGGAACGCTGGGCCTGCTGCGCTACGACACCCCGTACTGGCAGGTCGCCATCTACATGGCGCTGCTGGGGCTCGGCATCGGCATGATGATGCAGAATCTCGTGCTCGCCGTGCAGAACCAGGTCAAGCCTGAGGATCTCGGCGCGGCCAGCTCGCTCGTCACCTTCTTCCGCTCCCTCGGCGGCGCGGTCGGCGTCTCGGCGCTCGGCGCCGTCCTCGGCAGCCGCGTCACCGGCCTGGTGTCCGACGGCCTCGCGGCGCTCGGCATCAAGGGCGGCGACGGCGGCGGCATCCCGGACATCGCCAAGCTCCCGGCCCCGGTCAGAACCGTCGTGGAAAGCTCGTACGGGCGCGGCATCGGCGATGTCTTCCTGTACGCGGCACCGTTCGCGTTCATCTCCTTCCTGCTGGTGGTCTTCGTCAAGGAGGTCGCGCTCAGGACCAACAGCGGCCTGCAGCAGGTGCAGCAGGTCGCCGACGCGGCGGCCGCTCCCAGCGGCATCGGTGGCACCGGCGCCGGCCAGGTGCCGTCCGTGGCATCCGTGGCATCCGTCACGCCCGTGCTGGACGCGCCCGCGACCACGCCGGCACCCGGCGGCACGCCCGTCCACGGCACCGTCAGGATCAACGGCGGAACGGCCGTCAGCCTCGCCAAGGTCACGCTGATCTCGCTCCAGGGGCAGCAGTTGGGCAAGTCGGTCACCGGTACCGACGGCCGCTACCTGCTCGACGCGCCCGGCTCGGGCTCGTACGTCCTGATCGCGGCCGCCGACGGCCACCAGCCGCAGGCGTCGACCGTGCTGGTCGGCGACGCGCCGCTCCCGTACGACATGGTGCTCGCCGGGACCGGCGGGCTCACCGGGACGGTGGTGAACGCGGTGGACACGGCTACGGTCGTCGAGGCGATGGTCGTCGTCACCGATGTGCGCGGCGAGGTGCTGGGCACCGGGAAGACCGGCGACGGCGGCGAGTTCGCCTTCCCCGAGCTGCCCGGCGGCGACTACACGGTCTCCGTGAACGCGCCCGGGTTCCGGCCGACGGCGCTGCCCGTGGAGGTCACCGGGTCCGGCGCCTGCCGGGTCGCGATCGCGCTGCAGCCCGGCACGCAGGTGCGGGGCATCGTACGGGCGGGCGCCGACCGGCGGCCGCTGCCGGACGCCAAGGTCGTCCTCGTCGACGCGGCCGGGAACGTGGCCGGTACGACCACCACCGGCTCCGACGGCGCGTACGCCTTCACCGACCTCGACGCCGGCGAGTACTCGCTCGTCGCGAGCGGCTACCCGCCGCTGGCCACCGCGCTGACCGTCCGGGGCCGCGCGGCCGAGGAGTTCGACGTCGAGCTCAACCACCCCGAGGGATAGCTCCCCAGGGGTGGTTCCCCAGGCTTCCGGACGGCCGGCCCGCGCGCACAGCGGAGAGGTGCGGGCCGGTGTCCGGAGGAATCGGGATCCGTGCGACGGCCGGAGCAGGGGACGGCCGAGGCCGCCGCGCGGATCCCATCGCCGGCCGAGCGGTGCGGGAGGGCGCGCGCTGCCTCCGGCCGCGTTGTCCTCAATCGCCGGACAGGCTGAATTCAGCCTGTCCGGCGATTGGTTCGCCGGGCACGCCAGGCAGCCGGTTCGTCCTCGAGCGCCGGACAGGGCTTAGGCCCTGTCCGGGCGATCATGGGCGGTACAGGCGTCGTCTGGTGCCGTGCCTCGCAAGGCGCCGGAATGCCCGCAGGGTGGTTTCCTGTGGGCTTTTCGGCAACGCCGCGAGGTGCCGTGCCAGGCGGCGAAGGGGCCGTTCATGATCGCCCGGACGGGGCCTAGGCGAGCCGGACTGGGAAGCCGCCCGTTGCGATCGGGCTCCAGCGTTCCGGGGTGATGCGGATCAGGGATTTGCCCTGCTTGATCATCGCGGCCCGGTACTCGTCCCAGTCCGGATGCTCGCCCGAGATGTTGCGGAAGTACTCGACGAGGGGCTCGACGGAGTCCGGCGGATCGACCACTTCGGCCGAGCCGTCGATCTGCACCCAGGGCCCGTTCCAGTCGTCCGACAGGACGATGATGCTGGCGCGCGGATCCCGCCGGGCGTTGCGGGTCTTGGCGCGCTCGGGGTAGGTGGAGACGACGATCCGCCCGGAGTCGTCGACACCGCAGGTCAGCGGGGAGCCCTGCGGCCGGCCGTCCGCGCGGGTGGTGAGCAGGATCGCGCGGTGGCGGGGACGGACGAACTCCAGCAGCTCGTCGAGGGTCGCCGTGGTGTTGGTGGCAATCGGTTGGGGAGCCATGGCAAAACCCTACGGCGCAGGGGCTGCGCCGGCCCGTCACCCCTGCGCGAGTCGTACCCGCATCGCGTCGATGCCCGCGATCACGACGTCCAGCCCGAAGGTGAAATCACGATCGCGCTGCTCGGCGACGGTCACCGTGCGGTGCTTGAGGAGCTCCGTGGACTGGGCGAACTCGGGACGGTCCTCGACCGCGCCGACCCAGTCGGCGTAGAACTCGTCCTCGTCCAGGCCGCTGGCGCGGAACCGCTCGCCCCACCGGCCCTCCGTGGTGCCGTAGCCGTAGACGTACTGGAAGACGCAGCCGAGCGCACCCGTCATCTGCTCGGGCGGGAGACCGGCTCGGGTCACCGCGCGCAACGCGGCGTTCGAGAACTCCATCGAGTGCGGGCCGATGTTGAGGAATTCGTTGATCAGATGGCCCGCCCAGGGATGCGCGACCAGCATCGTGCGGTAACCGGTGGCGAGTTGGCGAACCTCGTCGCGCCAGTCGGCGTCCGGCTCCTCGGCCGGGAGCACGATCTCGGCGTTGACCGCGTCCAGGGCGCGCTCCAGCAGATCGTCCTTGGTGTCGACGTACCAGTAGACGGACATCGCCGTCACACCCAGCTCAGCGGCGAGCTTGCGCATAGAGAACTTGGCGAGGCCGTCGGTGTCGAGCAGCCGGACGGCGGTCGCGACGATCTTGTCGCGGTCCAGTCCGGCCGGCTGCTCACTGCGGCGCTTGACCGCCGGGCGCTCGTGCAGCCACACGCTGGCCTCAGGCGTGATCGCGCGGCTGTCGTCGGCCATGGTGGGCGTTCCCTTCGGGGTCATCGAGCTCGTATCCGATGCTATGCCGCTTCCGAGCGCTCGGCCCTGCGCAGCAGGACTGCCGCGAGGAGTCCGCCGGCCAGGACCGCGGCGGCGCCGATGAGCTGGCTGGCCTGGATACCGGAGGCGAAGTCGTCGGCCAGCCGGGTGCGCTCCGCGGCCGCGGGTGCGTTGGTGGCGGTGGTGGTCGCCGTAGCAGACAAGAGACGGGCTCCTTATACGGTGTATGAGGAGCTGCGTTATACGCCATATATCTAATCCTGTACGTCGTACAAGGGAAATATGAAAATAGGCGGTACCCGCAGGTCAGCGCCTGCGGGTACCGCCTGGGAGGTGGCCTGGGAGATGAGAACTGAGTGGCCCGGAGGCCTCAGGTCAGCTCATTGCCGGGGTGGTCAGGTCGTAGACCGTTGTGGTGCCGACGGTCTTCTTGGTGAACGCGGACTCGACCCAGGTGGCGATCTGGGCGGACGTGCCCTGGCCGCCCATACCGCCGCCACCGCCGCCCTGGCTCGCCGCGATGAAGTAGTGGATCTTCCCCTCGCTCACGTACTTCTTGAACTGGGCGAGCGTCGGCGACGGGTCGCTGCCGTTGAAGCCGCCGATGGCCATGACCGGGTCGCCGATGGCCAATTGGTAGCTCGCGGAGTTCTGCGAACCGATGGCCGCCACGACCCAGGTGTAGTCCGAGGCGTTCTTCTCCAGCAGCGCCTTCATGGCGGAGCTGACGCTGGCGCCGCCGAGCAGTCCGCCCATACCGCCACCACCGCGGCCGCCGCCGTCGGTCCCGCCCTGGCCTGGCAGGGTCTGGCCGTTCTGGGGCCGGCCGTTCTGGGTACCGCCCGGCATCGTCGGCCGCTGGCCGCCACCGGGGAAACCGCCAGTGCCGCCCGTGCCGCCCTGTTGCCCCTGGCCCGGCCCGGCCTGGCCGTTCCGGCCGCCGGCCGTGCCCGGCGGCATTCCGACGCCGCCACGCATGCCGCCCATGCCGCCCTGGACGCTCGGGCCCGCCGTCACGATGGAACCGGCGTGCCCGGTGCCGACGGTGTTGAGGGTGTACGCGAACGGGGCGGCGAGCGCCGCCGCGATACCGACACCGGCCGCCACCGCCGCGATCCGCCGGCCCAGCCGTACCGCCAGCAGCAGTCCGGCCGCCGCCAGCAGACCGCCGGCCAGCACCGCCCAGCGCAGCCACGGGTGCCAGTCGGACGAACGGCCCAGCAGGACGTACGCCCAGTAGCCGGTGCCCGCGGCCGTCACGGTGAGCGCCGCCGCGGCGGCGAGGTGCGACCGCTTCTCCCATAGCGTCGTGGCGCCCATGCCGACGATGGCGGCGATATAGGGGGCCAGTGCGATGTTGTAGTACTGGTGGAAGATGCCCGACATGAAGCTGAAGACCGCGAAGGTCATCAGCATCGAACCGCCCCAGACGAGGAACGCCGCCCGCCGGGTGTCGGTACGCGGGGCCCGCCGGGTCAGCCACAGCCCCGCGACGAGCAGCAGGAACGCGGCCGGCAGCAGCCAGGCGATCTGGCCGCCCATGTCACCGTCGAACAGCCGGGTGATGCCCGTCGCACCCCACATGCTGCCGCCCTGCGCGCCACCCGCTCCACCGCCGCCGACGCTGCCGGTCTCATTGCCGGTGATCCGGCCGAAGCCGTTGTAGCCGAAGGTCAGCGACAGGAAGCTGTTGTCCTGCGAGCCGCCGATGTACGGACGGGACGAGGCGGGCCACAGCTCGACGATCGCCACCCACCAGCCGCCGGAGACGACCAACGCCAGCCCGGCCAGCGCCAGTTGGCCGATGCGACGGCGTACGGTCGTCGGCGCGAAGACCGCGTAGACGAGCGCGAGCGGCGGAAGGATGAGGAACGCCTGCAGCGTCTTGGTCAGGAACGCGAGACCGAAGGCGACACCCGCCCAGACCAGCCACTTCGTCCGCGCGCCTTCGAGCGCGCGCAGCACGCAGTAGACGGCGACGGTCATCAGCAGCGCGAGAAGTGCGTCCGGGTTGTTGAAGCGGAACATCAGCGCGGCGACCGGGGTGATCGCCAGCGCGCCGCCCGCGATGAGGCCGGCCGCCGGGCTGAAGCGGCGGCGTACGGCGGCGTAGAGCACCCCCACCGTCGCGACGCCCATCAGCGCCTCGGGGACCAGGATCGACCACGAGTCGAGGCCGAAGATCCGGACGGCGACGGCGATTGGCCAGAGCGCGGCCGGCGGCTTGTCGACGGTGATCGAGTTCGCCGCGTCGGACGAGCCGAAGAAGAGCGCCTTCCAACTCTCGCTGCCCGCCTGAACGGCCGCGGAGTAGAAGGAGTTGGCGTATCCGGACACGCTCAGGTCCCACAGGTACAGCGCCGCGGTCACGGCCAGCAGCGCCAGGAACGCGGGACGCACCCAGCGGGCGTCCTCGGGACGGCCCCTCCAGACGCGGTCGGTGACTCCGCGCGGTCCGCGCGGGCCATACGACACCGGTGCACCGGGCGGCTGCGCGTGATCGGGCACCGCGCTACGGGTCACCGGCGCGGGCTCCGCGAAGGGCTGCTGCCGCGGGCTGGAAGGGGTGCTGCTCGGCGCAGTCATCGTGCGCTCCTCAGGTCGGAGTCGTAGGCGGGTTCGGGGTCGGGGTCGTAGGAGGGGTCGTAAGTGGGGTCGTAGGTGGATTCGTTCGCCGGGTCGAGGTCGGGGCCGAGATCCGGCACGGCGGTGAGTACGGGCACGGAGGTCCGGTCCCGGTCGGCCCGGGCCGGGAAGACCCAGGCGCGGAAGAGCAGGAAGCGCAGCACCGTCGCTGCGAGGTTGGCCGCGATGAGGACGGCCAGCTCCGTACTGTGCGCGGGGAGGGTGTTGGCGGTCTGCAGGGCGGCCAGCGAGCCGCTGGTCAGGGCGAGGCCGATCGCGAAGACGACCAGGCCCTGCGCCTGGTGGCGGACGGCCTGCTCCCGGCCCCGGACGCCGAACGTGAGGCGGCGGTTGGCCGCGGTGTTGCCGATCGCGGAGAGCAGCAGCGCCGCCGCGTTGGCGGGCTGCGAGCCGAGCCCGAGCCGGAAGAGCGAGTACAGCGCCAGGTAGACGAGGGTGCTCAGCACGCCGACGACGCAGAATCCGACCAGCTGCCTGGCCAGCCCCGGTGGTACGCCGCCCAGTTCGCGGTCCCGCGGATCGTCGCCGAAGGGGCGGCGCAGCCGGTCGAGCGCCAGCCCGCCGGTGGCGAGCGCCCGGCCCACGCGCCAGACGCCCTTGAGGTCGTCGGTGGCCGTGCGGAGGATGTCCACGGCGCTGTCGGGGTCGTCGACCCAGTCGACCGGTACCTCGTGGATCCGCAGTCCGGCGCGTTCGGCGAGCACCAGCAGCTCGGTGTCGAAGAACCAGCCGGTGTCCTCCACCATCGGCAGCAGCCGCTCGGCGACGTCCTTGCGGATCGCCTTGAATCCGCACTGCGCGTCGGAGAAGCGGGCGGCGAGCGAGCCGCGCAGGATCAGGTTGTACATACGGGAGATGAACTCCCGCTTCGCTCCCCGTACGACGCGTGAGCTACGGGCCAGCCGGGAGCCGATCGCCAGGTCGGAGTGGCCGGAGATCAACGGGGCGACCAGCGGCAGCAGTGCGTTCAGGTCGGTCGACAGATCGACATCCATGTAGGCGAGTACGGGCGCCTCGGACTCCGTCCAGACCGCCCGCAGGGCCCGCCCGCGCCCCTTCTGGTCGAGGCGGAAGGATTCGACCTCGGGAATCTCCGACGCGAGGGACTTCGCCACGGCCTCCGTGAGGTCCGTACTCGCGTTGTCCGCGATGGTGATCCGGAAGGGATAGGGGAAGGTGCCGGCCAGGTGAGCGTGCAACCGCCTGACGCAGGGCTCGAGATCGTTCTCCTCGTTGTGGACGGGGATCACGACATCGAGCACCGGGTCGCTTTGTGCGACCGGCAGGTGCTGCCGGGACGGCAGAGTGCCGAGGTGAGTGCGCATGCCCCGACGCTCCGCCGCCGCGCTGTCACGACCTTGTGGTGAACCTGAGGTCCTGCTGTGAGAGTCGTGCCCCGGGGTGGTCCTGGAGGTGAACACCGAACGCGGTACGGCCGGGAGTGCTGTCGACCCACACCCGGCCGCCGTGCGCCGCGACCACCGCGTGCACGATCGCCAGCCCGAGGCCGGTGGAGCCCGAACCGGAACCCCGCGCGCGGGACACGTCACCGCGCGCGAATCGTTCGAAGATGTACGGCTGGAGGTCGGGCGGGATACCGGGACCGTCGTCGACGACCTGGAGCAGTACGCCGTCACCCTGCTGCCTGCCGCCCGGTCGCGCGGCCTGGGCGACCCGGGTGACCCGCGGATCCCGGGTGGTCCGGGAGATCCGGGTGACCCGCGCGGTGACCGTCGTACCGGGCGGGGTGTGGGTACGGGCGTTGGCCAGCAGATTGGCCAGCACCTGCTGCAGCCGCTCCGCGTCCCCGAGGACGGCGGCCGGCTCGTCGGGCAGGTCCAGCCGCCATACGTGACCGGGCCCCGCCGCCCGTGCGTCGCTGACCGCGTCCACGACGAGCGGTGACAGGTCCGTGTCCGCGAGGCGCAGCGGCCGCCCCGCGTCGAGGCGGGCGAGCAGCAGCAGGTCCTCGACCAGCGTCGTCATCCGGCCCGCCTCGGACTCGATACGGCCCAGCGCGTGCCGGGTGTCGGGGCCTATGTCCTCCCGGCCGCGCCGCGTCAGCTCCGCGTAACCGCGGATCGAGGCGAGCGGCGTCCGCAGCTCATGGCTGGCGTCGGCGACGAACTGCCGGACCCGCGTCTCGCTCTCCTGCCGGGCGTGCAGTGCCGAACCGACGTGCCCCAGCATCCGGTTGAGGGACGCGCCGACCTGCCCCACCTCGGTGCGGGGGTCGGTGTCCCCCTCCGGCACACGTTCGTGGAGCGCCACTTCGCCACGGTGCAGGGTGAGTTCGGAGACCCGCGACGCGGTGGCGGCGACGCGGCGCAGCGGTTGGAGGGAGATACGGATCAGGGCGGTACCGGCGAGTCCGGCCGCCGCGAGCCCGGCGGCGGTCACGCACACCTCCACCCAGACGAGGGTGTTGAGCGTGTCCTGCGCCCCGGAGGCCCGGATGCCGACGAGGTAGGTCCCGTTCTGCGTCGCGACCGACTGCATGCGGTAGGTGCCGAGGCCGGGGATGTCGATGCTGTGCGCGGCGCCGTCGAGGGACAGGGCGCTCAGCGCCGCGGTCTCCTCGGCGGTGAGCGGTTCGGGCCTCACCAGCGGCCCGTCGTTGCCGCTCTCCTGCTGGGCGCTGATCGCGGTATCGGTGATCCGGCCGTCGCCGACCTTGGCGCCGATCGTGCCGAGAGGCTGGCCACCGCCGATGACGAACCCCAGGTTGCTGGTGGGCCTCGGGTGCTGCGAGAGGTTCGCCTCGGGGGGCGGTCCCGCCGCACGGTGCGCGACGGCGGCGAGCTGGGTGTCCAGCTGCGCGTACAGATAGGTGTGAAGGGCGATCGCCGTGACGGTGCCGATCACCGCGCACACCACGGCGACCAGCGCGACGGACGACACCACCAGGCGGCGCCGGAGCGACCAGGGCCGCTTGAGGGACCCGGGCCGCCGCCGGAAGGCCGTCACGCCGTCTCGCCCGGCTTGATCAGATACCCCGCCCCCCGCCGGGTGTGGATCATCGGGGCGCGTCCGGCGTCGATCTTCCGCCGCAGGTAGGAGATGTAGAGCTCGACGACATTGGCCTGGCCGCCGAAGTCGTACGACCAGACCCGGTCGAGTATCTGCGCCTTGCTGAGCACCCGGCGCGGATTGCGCATCAGGAACCGCAGCAGCTCGAACTCGGTCGCGGTGAGGTGGATCGAGTCGTCGCCCCGGTACACCTCGTGGCTGTCCTCGTTCAGTACGAGATCGCCGATGACCAGCATGGACTCGCTCCGCGCGGCGGCCGCGCCCGAGCGGCGCAGCAGGCCGCGCAGCCGGGCCACGACCTCCTCCAGGCTGAACGGCTTCGTCACATAGTCGTCGCCGCCCGCCGTCAGTCCCGCGATCCGCTCCTCGACCGCGTCCTTGGCGGTGAGGAAGAGCACCGGCACGTTCGGGGTGTCGCGGCGCAGCCGGGCCAGTACCTCCAGGCCGTCCATGTCGGGCAGCATCACGTCGAGCACGACGGCGTCGGGGCGGGTGTCGCGGGCCACGCGCAGCGCGCCGGCGCCGTCGGCCGCGGTACGGACCTCCCAGCCCTCGTAGCGCAGAGCCATGGACAGCAGGTCGGAGAGGGCCGCCTCATCGTCGACGACGAGAACGCGCACCGGGGACCCGTCGGGACGGGCGAGATCGGCGGCGGCAGCGGGGATGGAAGGCATGGGACCACCCTGCGAGGGGGCCCTGAGAGCACTCTTTCGGATACCTGTGAATTCCCTGAGAAACGGCCGGACGAGGAGCCGGCGACGGATGGCCGGGATCAGCGGACGGGATCGGCGGCGGGGATCGGCGGCGGCGGAATAGGGCCATCGCCCGCCTGGTTGCTCGGTGCACGCACCGAAACCCAGGGGAGCCGGCACATGGGCAGCAAGGACAGCAGCGGCAGCGACGACAGCGCCATCGCGCGCACCAAGGAGTCCATCGGCCGGTACGGCATCTGGAACTCCGCGCTGCGCTCGGATGAACCGCGGCTGCGCGGCGGGATCGCCGAGGCGGCGGCCGAGCTGGACGAGCTGGGCTTCGGCGCGATCTGGCTGGGCGGCAGCAGCTCGGTCGAGCACGCTTCCATCTATCTGACGCTGCCGAACTACACCAACAGTTTCCTCCGACTCGGCTTCGAGGAGGCCGACTTCACCGACGGCGGCAGCGACCGGCTGATCGACACCGTCTTCGCGTGGGGCGACGACGATCGCATCCGCCGCCGGATCGACGCCTTCCACACGGCCGGCGCCGACCATGTGGCCCTGCAGATCGTCAACGGCCAGGGCCGGTCAGCCCTGACCCGCCCCGAGTGGCGCCGGCTGGCCGGAGTGCTGGCCTGATGTCCGGCACGCGACTGTCCGGTACGCGACTGTCCGGCACGCGACTCCTCGCCGTCTCCGGCAGCCTGCGCGCCGCCTCCAGCAACTCGACGCTGCTGCGGGCGCTGCTCGGCCTCGTCCCGCCCGGCACCACAACTGCCGTCTACGACGCGCTCGCCGGACTTCCGCACTTCAACCCGGACATGGACCGGGAGGGCATGTCGTCGCCGCCCCCGGTGGCGGAGCTGCGGGCGGCCGTCGGCTCGGCCGGGGCCGTCCTCATCGTCAGCCCCGAGTACGCCCACGGCGTGCCGGGTTCGCTGAAGAACGCCCTCGACTGGCTGGTCAGCGGAGCTGAGATGATCGACAGACCGTTCGCGGTGGTGACCGCCTCCCCGCTCCAGGTCGGCGGCCCCTACGCCCACGCGCAACTGCGCGAGACGCTGAGCACGATGTCGGCCCGGGTCGTGGCCGACGCCTGCCGTGAAGTCGCCTTCGTGGGCAATAAGGTGGCCGTCCTCGACGGAGTCGGCGTCATCACGGACGAAGCGGCCCGCGAGGATCTCCGGAACGCACTCACCGCGCTGCTCACCTCAACTGACTGATGCCGTCGGCCTGTTGCCCAACTGGGGCTGAAGGTAGCGGCGTTGCCCAACTGCACTGATGGACAGAGTGTGTTGCCCAACTGTCCACGCTTGCAAGGTTTATGATATTCCGTCACATTCGTGATGAATAAGGCTGGTTATGATCACCGGTGCGACGCTCCTTGTCTGATTCCTACGAAACCGATCGGCTGACCTCCGTCTCCCGGCGAACGGAGGTACGTTCACCGCATGGACAGTGGCGCCGTCCCTCACACCGTTTCCGTCGACCGCATGGCGTCCGGCGATCACGCCTGCCTGGGCTTCGACAGCCATGAGGCACGCTGGGCGATCCGCGCCGCCTTCACCGAGGCCGGCCTCTGCCTCGGCGAACGGGTGATCCTCTTCGCCGGCCCCGGCACCACCCCCGAGGAGACGGCCGTCCGGCTCGCCGAGCACGGCGTCCCCGCCGCCCAGGCGCTGCGCGACGACCGGCTCCTGGTCATCAACGAGATCCCCGGCTACGACCCGGAGCGCGGATTCGACCCCGAGGGCCGCGCCGCCACCTGGATCGAGTTCACCGAGAACGCCAACATGATGGGCTTCAGCGGGCTGCGCGCCACCGGCGACATGTCCTGGGCGCTGGAGCCCGGCGTCGACCACCAGGAGCTCGTCGACTACGAGACGGGACTCACCCCGCTCTTCGCCGACATCGGCTTCACGGCCATCTGCGAGTACGACCTCCGGCTGTTCCCACCCGAACTGATGTGCCGGGTGAACGCCGCCCATCCCACCGAGGTCCTACCGTCCCTCGACGCCCTGCACATCACCCGGACCGGAACCATCCTGCACCTCGCGGGCAACGCCGACCTCGCCACCCGCGAGCAGTTCGACGCGGACCTGCGGAAGTCCCTGCGCGGCCCGGGACCGCCACCGCGCCTCATCGACCTGACCGCCCTGTCCTTCATCGACGCCCACTGCGCCACCACCCTCATCCGGCTCGCCGCGGGTCTCTCCCCCACCGCCCGCCTCGCCGTCCACTGCCCGCCCACCCACGCCCGCGTCCTGCGGCTGTGCGGCGCGGACGACATCCCCCAACTGACGCTCTACGTCGAGTCGAGCTGGTGACCGCGCATCGGGCCGGCAGCCGGCGTCAGCGCGAGTCGTAGGTGAACAGCGCGAGTCGTACGTGAACAGCGGGAGCCGACGGTGATCAGCTGGAGTCGTACGTGAGCCGCACCGCCCGCGGCAGGGAGGCCACCACCAGGTCGTACGAGTCCTCGATCATCTCCCGCACCATCCGGGCCGGCAGCGACCCGTCGAGCGCCACCGTGTTCCAGTGCCGCTTGTTGAGGTGGTATCCCGGAATGATCGACGGGTACTCCGCCCGCAACTGCCCGGCGATCTCCGGATCGCATTTGAGGCTCACCGTGAGCGGATCCTCCCCCAGCGCGCTCAGCGCGAAGATCTTCCCCGCCACCTTGAACGTCGAGAGCTCCGGATAACGGGAGAACGGAAACTCCTCCACGGCGCCCGGCATCGCCAGACACGCCGCCTTCAGCCCCCGCGCAGTCATCGCCACCACCCGGCCGACCCTAGCCGCTCCGCACCACGGGAGCCCGGAAACACCACAGGCCCGGCACTTTCGTGCCGAGCCTGTGATCGTCGTAGCGGGGACAGGATTTGAACCTGCGACCTCTGGGTTATGAGCCCAGCGAGCTACCGAGCTGCTCCACCCCGCGTCGGTGTAAACACCACAGTACGCCATCCGCGTGACCCTCATGACCAGTTCCGCTTGCGGCGGCCATGGCGATCGGTGATCAAACGCGTTGCTGCACTTCGCCGCCGTAAAACAAGTCAGGACCCCCTCAGACGATCTCCTCGGGGGTCCTGACTTGGTGCACTCGGCAGGATTCGAACCTGCAACCTTCTGATCCGTAGTCAGATGCTCTATCCGTTGAGCTACGAGTGCTTGTGCGTTCCGGCGTTTTCTGGCCGGTCTGCGCTGCGGGAACAACATTACATGACCTGCGGCGTGAGGTGAAATCCATTGCTCTGACCCCCTCTGAGCTGGGAGAACAGCCTCAGAAGGGCCTTGGAAGCGCCGTGCAGGACGACGTTGGAGAGGGCGGGGCGGCGCGCCGGGGAGGGGAGATCATCCCGCGCCGGACATACGACGGAGCCCCGGTCGTCCTGGGACGACCGGGGCTCCGGAAACAAGCGGAGGCTCGGGGATTTGAACCCCGGATGGGATTGAAGTCCCAAACCGCATTAGCAGTGCGGCGCCATAGACCAGACTAGGCGAAGCCTCCAGTACACACCCGCGCGAGCGAGGGTGTGTGCAGATGATGGCACAGCCCGGCAGGCTGTCACCAATCGCAGACCAGGGTACAAGGCCGTCGGCGCGGAGGGCAAAGAGGATGCGCGCGGTGACGGGTGGGCTCGCCCACGTTCGGGTGGGTTGCGGGGAAAGAGCCGGGCGGCACGGTAGGGACTGGGGGCATGCGACTCAACGGCCCCGGCCAACTCGACCGACTCCGCCCCGTGCCCCGTCCCGCTCCCCGTCCCGGTCCCCTTCCCCGTCCCCACTCCCGTCACCGGCTCGGTTTGCGGCTTCCGCTCGCCGCCGTGCTCGCCGCCGGTCTGCCGCTGCTCCTGGCGGCCGACGCCACCGCGTCGCCCTGGCCGTCCTGGTCGCCGCCGGCGGGTGACCATCTGACCGTCACTGTCAACGACGGCGCGGGGAAGGTCACCACGCACGATCTGTACTGCGGCGCCGAGCCCGCTGTGCCGGCCGGCACAGCGGAATCCACCGCGACATCCCCAAAGGCATCCGCAGGGGCATCCACGGAACCGTCCACAGGGGAGTCCACAGCGGCGGCCTGCGACCGGCTGGCGCGGCTGGGCGGTCCCGTGGGGCCCGTGCCGCCCGGTCAGATGTGCTCGATGATCTACGGCGGACCACAGACCGCGCAGGTCACAGGGGTCTCGCAGGGCCTGACCGTCAACGAGCGGTACAGCCGGGCCAACGGCTGCGAGGTCGCCAGGTGGAAGGAAATGGCACCGGTCCTGCCCCCCGTCGGCGGGGGTGCGTGACGCACGCCACATCCGAGCTGATCTTGCACCGTACGCGCTCGAACACCGAATCCCACAGGGGTACATGGGCATCCGCGGACGCTCGGCCAATCGCTGCACGTACACTCGCTCTAGTGACATGCCACGGGGGCAGCGGCAAGATGGGCCGCCGGTGAGAGCCGATCGCGCGGGTTGCGCGGGGCCACCGCAGGAAGTGCGGTACGTGCGGTAACAGGGAGGACGCGTCTCGTGAGCAGCAGGCCATCCAGAGGCGCTGCTCGCCTCGCCTCAATACTCGACGCCCTTCCCGACGCACTCTTGCTGGTCAACTGCAACGGCACGGTGGTCAACGCCAACGCCATCGCGATCGAGACCTTCGAGTCACCGGGGACTGCGCTCGTCGGGCGGGGCCTGCTCGATCTGCTGCCCGCCTTCGACTCCAAGCGGATCCCCGGATCGATGCGCAGCGCACAGAGCACGGGCGACGACAAAGGCCGCACCAAGCCGACCCGGATGGTCGCGCGGCGTACCGACGGGTCGGAATTCCCCGTCGAGGTGACCAGCGCCAACCTCGAGGACGGCCGCACCCCGTACGACGAGCCGCAGAGCTACACCGGTGACGAGCTGCTGATGCTCGTCGTACGTGACCTCAGCGGCACGATGGACACCGAGGCCGAACTGGCCCGCCAGCAGCGCCAGACGGAGATGATCCTGCGCGCGGCGGCCGAGGGCGTGGTCGGCGTCGACACCGAGGGCAAGGTCGTCCTCGTCAATCCGTCCGCCGCGCAGATCCTCGGCTACCGGGCGACCGACCTCGGCGGCCAGGAACTGCACCCGCTCGCCCACCACACGCGCGCCGACGGCACCCCGCTGCCGTACGAGGAGACCCCGCTCGCCGACACGCTGCGCTCCGGGCGCAAGCACCGGGTACGCGGCCAGGTGCTGTGGCGCAAGGACGGGCGCGCGGTGCCCGTCGACCTGACGACCGCACCCGTGCGGGACGGCGAGCAGCTGGTCGGCGCGGTCATGACGTTCACGGACCGGAGCGCGTACGACGCCGTCGTCGCCCGGAGCGAGCAGCTGCAGGCCGTGCTGGACGAGGCGCTGCGCGGCCCGCTGGCCGAGCTGCGCGGCGAGCTGACCGGCCTGGCCGCCGACCCCGCCGGGCAGTTGTGGCCCGAGGCGAACCAGATCCTGCACCACTTGGTGGCCGGCTACGCCCGCATCACCACCCTCATCGACAATGTGCTGGCCTTCCAGCGGCTCGACCGCGGCGAGGACCGGCTGCGGCGCGAGCCGGTCGGGCTCGACAAGGTCGTCGCGGCCGGTGTCGACGGCGCGATCGAACTGATCGGACCGGGGCGCGCGCAGTACGCCGTGCACGCGCCGCCGATCGAGGCGGCGATCGACGGCGAGCGGATGTCCCAGGCGCTCGCGCACCTGATCGCGGACGTCGCGGGCGTGGACGCGGCCGGCAACGCCACCGTCGTGAGCGGTGGCGGTGACTCCACGATCGTGGTGGCGGCGGCGCAGCGCGGCGACGTCATACGGATCGATGTGCGTGGGCCGCACGCGGGTGGCAATGCCGTGCACCTGCCGATCGCACGCGGGATCGTCGAACGGCACGGCGGCGTCCTGCAGACTCACGAAGTGCCGGGCCAGGGCAGCGCGTACGTCCTCGAGGTGCCGCTGGGCTCGTCCGCGATCGCTGCGGCGGGCCGTGCTGCGGCCGCGGCGAAGGACGGGGCGCGCGAGTCCGAGACGACCGTGATGCCGATGCCGGCGAAGCCCGCACGCGGTACGAGTGGTGCCAGGGGTCCCGGCGGCACCGGGAATGCGGGCGGCGCCGGGAATACGGGCGGTAAGGGTGCCGCGGCTACGCCTCCGGCCGGCTCCGTCGGTTCTTCCGCGGGCGCCACGGGTACCGCGTCCGCCGCGGGCCGGAAGGGTCCGGGGACACCCGCGGCCGGAACACCCGCCGACGGCGCGTCCGCGGCGGGCTGGGCCGGCAGCGGCGAGCCCGGGGTCGCCGGGACGACACGTGCGCCGCGGCCGCGCAGGGCCGGGGACGACGGCGGCACCGTGGTGGCGCCGTGGGCGATCCCCACCGCAGGACCGGACGAGCAGGACGAGACGCGCGGCCGGAGCCAGGGACACAGCCAGGCGCAGCCGGGCGAGCCCGAGACTCCGACCGGGCGTCGGCGCGCGCTGCGCCGCCCCATGCCGGACGGGGAGAGCACGGGAGACACCGCGGGCGGCGCCGGAGCGGCGGACCTGCTGCCGGCGGATCAGCCCGGTCGGCCGGGTCAGCAGCCGGGTCAGCAGCCCAGCGGACGCCGGGCCCGCCGCCCGCTGTCCGAAGGCCAGCAGCCCGCCGCCGAACTTCCCGCCGCGCCCGTCCAGCACGCCCTCCCGGTGAGCGGCTGGCAGCCCATGCCGCAGGAACCGCAGCAACCGCAGCAACCGCAGCCGGGGAGCGACGGCAACGGCGCCTCCCTCGCCGGGCAGGAGCCGTCGGCGGGCCGCCGCGCGCGACGGATCACGCCGCCGCAGCCGGAGGACACGAACGGGAATGGGAACGGGAACGGGCCGGTGTCCGTGCCGGTCCCGCACCAAGGCGGGCACCAGGAACAGAACGCGGTCCGCCCGGCGGGTGCCGACGGCTCCGACCCGTCGGCCACGCCGGGCCCGCAGCAGCCGGTGAGCCCGCAGTGGCCGGACGCCGGTCGACCGGTGACCCCCGCGGCACCGACGGCACCGACGGCACCCGCGGTCGAGCCGGGTGCACAGCCGCAGGCCCAGGCCCAGGGCCTGTCCCAGGGGATTCCGGTACAGGGCCAGCGCACCCCCACGACGCCGCCCGGCGGGGCGCCCCAAGCGCACAGCCAGAACCAGAGCCAGAGCCAGCAGCAGGGCCAGAGCCAGGGGCGGGCGATCAGCGTGCGCACGCTCGGCCAGGGCGTCGCGTTCGTCCAGCCGGTCCAGCCGCAACCGCCGATCCATCCGCAATCGCAGCCGCAACCCGAGGCGTTCCCCCAGCAGAATCCCTCCGGATCCGGCCGCCGGCGCAAGCTCAACGGTCCTCAGCAGGACGAAAGCCAGGAGCTGGAGGCCCGCCCGCACCCGTTGGCGGATCCCGACAGCGGTCAGCTCCCCGTGTCCCGGCCCCCCGCCGCCGATCCGCAGCAGAGCATCAGCCAGGGCAACGAGCAGCACCAGGACCACGACCAGCAGACCGCACTGCTGCGCACCGTCGTCCCGGGCAGGGCGTTCGCCATAGGAGCGCCCGCCGAGGGCGCCGAGGGCCCCGAGCCGTTGGACGGGCCGAACGGCGCCGTCGAGGTCACCGAGGACCCGTCGGAAACAGGCATTCCGCTGCCCGAGCCGCGCAGGCTGCTGGTCTGGCCCGAACCCGATGTCTCGACCCGCCAGGCGCTGACCGACCGCGGCTACCGCCCGGTGATCGTCCGCTCCCGCGAGGAAGTGGACGCGCAGGTCGCCGAGCCGCCCGCCGCGCTCTTCGTCGACCCGCTGACCGGCCCGATCACCCGGACCGCGCTGAAGTCGCTCCGACAGGCCGCCGCCGAGGCCGAGGTGCCGGTGCTGGTGACCGCCGGGCTCGGACAGGCGACGCGCGAGGCGGCCTACGGCGCCGACCCGGCCGTACTGCTCAAGGCACTCGCACCGCGCGACAGCGAGCAGCATCCGCCGCGGGTGCTGCTGGTGGAGAGCCATCAGGACATCGCCCAGGCGTTCACCGCGACGCTGGAGCGGCGCGGTATGCAGGTCGCGCACGCCTCTTCCGAGGTCGAGGCGATGACGACGGCCGCGCAGGTCAGGCCGAACCTGGTGGTGATGGATCTGATGCTGGTGCGACGGCGCCGGCAGGGGATCGTCGACTGGCTGCGCAGCAACGGCCAGTTGAACCGCACACCGCTGGTCGTCTACACGTCCGCGGACATCGACCCGTCGGAGCTGCCGCGCCTCGCCTCCGGCGAGACGGTGCTGTTCCTCGCGGAGCGGTCGACGAGTACGGATGTGCAGTCCCGCATCGTGGACCTGCTCGGCAAGATCGGCGCATGGCCCGGAACCCCGGGTCGCTCATAGCCTGGAGCCCCGAGTCGCTGAGGACTCGCGGCGGCCGACCGGCGGAGATCCACGGTCGGCCGCACCGATCGAGCCTCAGCTCTTGTCGGACCCCGGCTGCGACCCCGGCTCCGCCGAACCCGTACCGCCGGCAGCGCTCTTCGCGGGCCCCGCGACGTACGTGACCTCGATCTGCTCCAGCCGGTACTGCTCGCGGATCACCTTCTTGTCGAACTTGCCGACCGAGGTCTTCGGGACGGTCGGGATGATCGCCCAGCGCTCGGGGAGCTGCCAGCGGGCGATGCGCCCGGCGAGGAACTCCCGCAGCGTCTCGTACGAGACGGTGGCGCCCTCCTTCAGTACGACGGTGGCCAGTGGCCGCTCGCCCCAGCGCTCGTCGGGTACGGCGACGACCGCGGCCTCGGCGATGTCCGGGTGGGCCATGAGGTGGTTCTCCAGGTCGACGGAGGAGATCCATTCGCCGCCGGACTTGATGACGTCCTTGGCCCGGTCGGTGAGGGTGAGGTAGCCGTCATGGGTGATCACGCCGACGTCACCGGTGCGCAGCCACCCGTCCGGGCTGAACTTGTCCTCGGGTCGCAGCGGCTCCGAGCCCGCGCCGCCGAAGTAGGAGTTGGCGATCCAGGGGCCGCGTACCTCCAGTTCACCCGCGGATTCGCCGTCCCACGGCATGATCTCGCCCGCAGGACCGGCCAGCCGGGCCTCGACGGATGCCGGGAAGCGGCCCTGGCTGACGCGGTACGGCCACTCCTCCTCCGGGGTGAGGCCGGCCGGCGGATGGGCCATGGTGCCGAGCGGGGAGGTCTCCGTCATGCCCCAGGCGTGGCAGAGGCGCACGCCGTGCTCCTCGTAGGCCTTCATGAGCGCGGGCGGGCAGGCGGAGCCGCCGATGGTCACGGTCGCCATGGAGGAGATGTCGCGCGGTTTGGTGGCGAGCTCGGCGAGCAGCCCCTGCCAGATGGTGGGGACGGCCGCGGCGTGGCTGGGGCGCTCGCTCTCGATCATCTCGGCGAGCGGGGCGGGCTGCAGAAAGCGGTCCGGCATGAGCATGTTGATGCCGGTCATGAAGGTGGCGTGCGGCAGTCCCCAGGCGTTGACGTGGAACATCGGGACGACGACGAGGGTGGTGTCGCGGTCGGTGAGACCCATCGACTCGGTCATGTTGACCTGCATGGAGTGCAGATAGATGGACCGGTGGGAGTACACGACGCCCTTGGGATCGCCGGTGGTGCCCGACGTGTAACACATGGCCGCGGCATCGCGTTCGTCCAGCTCGGGCCAGTCGTACGTGGTGGGACGGCCGGCCAGCAGCTCCTCGTAGTCGTGGACGGCGGGGCGGCAGCCGGCGAGCAGCGAGCGGTCCCCGGGGCCGACGACGACGATGTGCTCGACGGGCTCCAGCGCGGGCAGCAGCGGCGCGAGGAGCGGGAGCAGGGAGCCGTTGACGAGGATGACGCGGTCGGCGGCGTGGTTGACGATCCACGTCAGCTGCTCGGCCGGGAGGCGCAGGTTGAGGGTGTGGAGCACCGAACCCATCGAGGGGATCGCGAGGTAGGCCTCGACATGCTCCGCGTTGTTCCACATGAGGGTGGCGACCCGCTCGTCACGGGCGACCCCCAGTTCGTCGCGGAGCGCGTTCGCGAGCCTGATGGCACGGACGCCGATCTCACGGAAGGAGCGGCGGTGCGGCTCGGCGTCCCCGGTCCAGGTGGTCACCTGCGATCGGCCGTGCACCAGAGCCCCATGGACCAGGATGCGGGTGACGGTCAGCGGTACGTCCTGCATCGTGCTCAGCACCGGGAGCCTCCACGGGTTACGTGCGGGTAAGGTCCCGGTGATTCTGCTTCCATACCAGTCGGTATGTCACTACCTGGCGCGCAATTCGGGGTCATCCCGCAATTTCCCGAGTGCCCGGGAGACCGCGCTCTTGACCGTACCGACCGACACACCGAGGGCCTCGGCGGTCTGTATCTCGCTCATGTCCTCGTAGTAACGGAGCACCACCATCGCTCGCTGCCGGGTGGGCAGCCGGGCGATGGCGCGCAGCAGCGCATCGCGCTGGGCCTGCTGTTCTGTGTGGTCGGGGGCAGTGGACAGCGGCTCGGGGACGTCCTCGGTCGCGAATTCATCGATGCGGCGCTTGCGCCACTGCGAGGTGCGCGTGTTGACCAGGGTGCGGCGGACGTAGCCGTCCAGCGCCCGGTGGTCGTCGATGCGGTCCCATGCCAGGTACGTCTTGGTCAGCGCGGTCTGCAGCAGGTCCTCGGCGTCGCAGGGATTCGCGGTGAGCGAACGTGCGGTACGCAGCAGCGTCGGGCCCTTGGCCCGGACGTAGCTGGAGAACTGCGTGGTGCTGGTGCTGGTGCACACAGGCGTGGTCATGCCTCAACGCTATGAGCGCCGCCGGCCCGGCGGATCCGCCGGAGGTGCCGAAGCGGGATCACCCTGAAGTCGTAGGAGGGGGGTTGTCCCCACCTCCCGAGGGCGGACCCGCCCAGGGCAGAACCCTGAGAAAGGGAAGTTTCGCGGCAGGGTTCACGGTTCCGCCGGCCGACGCTGTTCCGGGCCTAGGAGCGTGTCTCAGTAACGGGCAAGCGGCCGGGCGATCGACGTCGGCGGGATCGGTTGTGGGCGCCCGGCGCGGTCCTGTTCGTGGTCGGTGGCGTCGTCCTGGGCTCAGAGGATCGTCGGCTGGAGCTGGTGCGGCATGTTCCAGCCTTCGGCGAGTTTCGACGGGTGGACGTTGTGTCCACCACCGAAGAACTCGCAGAACTTCATGATGAGCGGGTCCCAGCCGAGCGGGTCCACATAGTGCGTCCCCGGGATGATCAGGTCCGCCTCGACGTGGGCGCGAAGGACCTCGACCTGGAAGGCGGTGGCATGGGGAGTGGGGCTGCCGAAGGGGTAGGAGGAAACGACTCTGCATTCCAGTTGGACCGGACATTCAGCGACCCGGGGTGCCCGGACCAGCTCCGATGCCTGCTCGGTCAGCTTCGCGGCCGAGAACTTGTCCGGTTCGTATCGGTAGCCCTGCTTCGCCTTGTGGTCCGGCACGGCCGATTTCCCGGTGGTGAGCGCGATCCGGTTAACAGCATCGACCATTGCCGATGAGGGCAGGTTGAGCACGCATTCGCCCTCGCGCAGCAGATTCGCGGTCGTCTGGCCGCTGTTGCCGAGACCGAGCATGCAGGACTGGCCCAGCCACCACGCGGAGGACATTGGCGCGAGGTTCGCGGTGCCGTCCTCGTTACGTGAGCTGATCAGCACCACCGGAGTCCCGAAGTACAGGACCTTGAGCCCGGGGACCACGTGCATTTGTTCGCCTTTCGCAGGATGTCAGCTGGCCAGACTCGCGATCAGGCGCACGAGCCGTCACCGACTCTTCCTGAAGCAGGCGAACACTGCTGGCGGCAATCGGACCTTGCGTTTCGGCAGGTCCGATCGATCGCCCGACCACAGACACCCGCCTTCGGTTCGTGATCATTCGTACGGAATGATGTCGGTATGCGTGGTGGGGATGGGCTGTTCGAGGTCGAGCCGGTCGAGAAGCGGCGGCCGCAGGGCCGTCCGGCGCCGGTGGACAAACGGTTCCGGGCGTTCGACCCGCATCAGGTCCTGCTGCTGCCGCCGTCGCTGGACGACTGGCTGCCCGAGGGGCACTTGGCCCGGTTCGTCGCTGATCTGGTCGATGACGTGCTGGACCTGCGGCCGGTCCTGGCCGACTACACCGAGAAGCGCGGCTTCCCGCCGTACGACCCACGGCTGATGGTCAGGCTGTTGATTTACGGCTACACCACCGGCGTGCGCTCTTCGCGGGCGATCGAGCACAAGTGCGCCGACGATGTCGCGTTCCGGTTCCTGGCCGCTGGCCAGGAACCGGACTTCCGCTCGATCTCGCGATTCCGCCGCCGCCACCTGGACGCGCTCGCCGACCTGTTCACCCAGTCCCTGCACCTGGCGCAGAAGCTGGGCATGGTCAAGATGGGCCGCGTTGCCCTGGACGGCACGAAGCTGAAAGCCAGCGCCTCCAAGCACAAGGCGATGAGCTACGGCCGGCTCATCGACAAGGAAGAGCACGTCGAGGCCGAGATCGCCCAGCTGGAGGCGATGGCCGCCGCCCTGCTGGCCGACGCCGAAGCGAGCGACACCGCCGAGGACCAGACCTTCGGCGTCGACGGCAAGGACACCGACCTGCCCGCCGAGCTGGACCGCCGCGAGAAGCGCCTGGCCAAACTGCAGGCCGCCCGCGCCCAGATCGAGGCCGAAGCCGCAGAGAAGGCCCACACGCACGCCAAGGAAAAGGAACGGCGCCGGCAGGAGCGCGCCGGCGCCGACGACGAGCAGGCCGTCGCCGACGCGGGCGACAAGGCCGCCGCGACGGCCCGTCCCAAGCCGAAGGCGCAGGCCAACTTCACCGACCCCGACTCGCGGATCATGAAGAACAGCGACGGCGCCTACATCCAGGCCTACAACGCCCAGGCCGTCGTGGACGAGGAACACCAGGTCATCACCGCCGCCGACGTGACGACCAACGCCTCGGACGCGCTGAACTACACCACGATGCTCGACCAGTCCGCCCAGAACACCGGCACCCACCCCAAGCAGGCACTCGTCGACGCCGGATACTGCTCCGAGACGAACCTCGAAGCCGCAAGAGACCGCCAACTCACCTGCGGGACCAACACGTTCATGGCCACCGGAAGACTCGCCCACGACGAGCAGGTCCCACCCGCACCACGCGGACGGATCCCGGCGAACGCCACGCTGAAAGAGCGCATGGCCCGCAAGCTGCGGACCAAACCCGGCAAAGCCGCCTACCGCCGCCGCAAAGCCATCGTCGAACCCGTCTTCGGACAGATCATGACCTGCCAGAACGGCCGCCAACTCCTGCTCCGCGGCGAAGACGGCGCCCGGGGAGAGTGGCGACTACTGGCCGCCTGCCACAACCTCCGCAAAATCTTCCTACACACCGGAGCCACCGGCTTCGCCGCAGCCATCGGCTGACCGGCCCGGCCCAGGGCCCCTTCCACTCGCTTCCCGCGGCCGGGAGACCCAGACCTCGGCCCGTCGGCACCGACCACGCGACCGTCGCCGATCCCGCTGACCACGATCCACCGGACCGTTTGCCCGTTACCGACCCACGCTCCTAGCCGACGATGCCGACCGGGGCGTCGAGGATGTCGCGGTCGATGGTCAACGACTCGCCGCCGTAGTGCTCGGTGACGTTTCCCTCGTACTGGTGAATGCGGCTGTGCGGCTGCCAGGCGGAGTCGGGGAGGGCCGGCTCGGCGGTCAGGGTCGGCTGGGCGTTCCACCGGGCGTACCAGAGGACGCTCGGCAGATCGGGGGCGCCGGCGGTCCGGGCCTGCTCCATGTGCTCGATGCCGGAATCCGCGCTGCTGTAGAACCCCGGTACGTAATCGAGGCGGCGCACCTCCCGGTCCCAGGCTTGGACGAAGGCCAGCGTCGGCGCGGTGCACGCCGCGGTGCGGATGTCGTACGCCTCCATGTCCAGGTAGAGGGCGCTGCGCGCGGCCAGGCCGAGGTCGTGGGCGCGCTGCGCGGCGTCGCGTGCCTCGTTCACACCGTCCTTCTCCGGGTCGAGCGGGTTGATCGTGTACGCCGCCTTCTTGGCGCTCATCACGCAGGGCGACTGCGATCCCACGTAGATCGGCAGGAGGCTCCAGCCCATGTCGGAGACGGTCTTCGCCCACGCGGGGGTGAGATTCGGCTGCACGGGGCACGCGCGGGCCCGGCCGCCGAAGTAGACCCCGACGGCGCTGTACGGGGAGGTGCCGTGCCAGGCGCGCATGGTGGTGGCCGACGGGGTCATGCAGGTGTCGAAGCCCAGGCCCTGGAAGGTCTGGGTGCCTCGCAGAGCGGCCTCGGTGACCAGGGCGGAGGTGGCGCCCTGGGAGGTGGCGCCCTGGGAGGCCGCGCTCTGGGAGGCGGAGGCATTGACGGCAGGGGGATCGGGGACGGGGGCCGCCTGGGCGATGCCGCCGTTGGCCTGGGCGAGGCCGCCGTTGATCAGGCACACCGCAGCCGCCAGCACCATGACTGCATATCGGGTAATCCGGTTGTTTTCACGCATGGCGCGAGTCAACGCCCGGCGGTCGGCGGCGCCGGGCTGACACGCCCGCCAGGCCCGCCGTTCAGCCGTCTGCCGTCAGCACCAGCCCCGAAGTGGGAACACCTGTTCCGGCGGTGACCAACACGTTCGAAGCGCCCGCGACCTGGTTGACGCTGCTGCCGCGCAGCTGGCGGACCGCCTCCGCAATGCCGTTCATGCCGTGCAGATACGCCTCGCCGAGCTGGCCGCCATGGGTGTTGACCGGCAGCCGCCCGTCGATCTCCAGACCGCCGCCCGCGGCGAAGTCCGCCGCCTCCCCCGGCCCGCAGAAACCGAACTCCTCGAGCTGCATGAGGACGAACGGGGTGAAGTGGTCGTAGAGCACGGCCGTGTCGATATCGGCCGGCGTCAGACCGGAGGTCCGCCACAGCTGGCGGGCGACCACCCCCATTTCCGGCAGACCGGTCAGCTCGTCGCGGTAGAAACTCGTCATCTGCTCCTGCGCACGGCCCGCGCCCTGCGCGGCGGCGACGATCACGGCGGGCGCGTGCCGCAGATCGCGGGCCCGCTCCGGCGTCGTCACGACGATCGCCTGCCCGCCGTCCGTCTCCTGGCAGCAGTCCAGCAGCCGCAGCGGCTCGACGATCCAGCGCGAGGCGGCGTGGTCGGCGAGGGTGATCGGCTTACCGTGGAAGTACGCGGCGGGATTGTTCGCGGCATGGCGGCGGTCGGCGACCGCGACCGGGCCGAAGACCGATGGATCGAGGTGGAAGGCGTGCAGATACCGCTGCGCCGCCATGGCGACCCACGACGCCGGGGTGAGCAGACCTGACGGCAGGTTGGCGCCGAGCGCCACCCCTTCGGCCGAGGGGTCGCGCTGCTGCACCCCTGAACCGAACCGGCGGCCGGAGCGCTCATTGAACGCGCGGTAGCAGACGACCACGTCGGCCACCCCGGTCGCGACTGCCATGGCCGCTTGCTGGACCGTCGCGCACGCCGCCCCGCCGCCGTAGTGGATGCGGGAGAAGAACGACAGCTCGCCGATGCCGGCCGCCTGGGCGACGGTGATCTCCGGGCTGGTGTCCATGGTGAAGGTGACCATGCCGTCGACGTCGTCAGGGGTCAGTCCGGCATCGTCCAGAGCCGTACGTACGGCCTCCACGGCGAGCTTCAGCTCGCTGCGGCCTGAGTCCTTGGAGAACTCCGTCGCCCCGATTCCGGCGATCGCGGCCCTGCCGCCGAGACTGTCGCGGTTGCGGACGCTCATACGGCTGCCTCCGGGATCGGGAGTACGACGGTCACCGTGCCGGTGACATGGTGGCCCAGCTTGTTGGCGCCGAGGACGGCGATCACGACGACGGCCTCGGCGGGAGCCTTGGCGGGGGCCTTGGCGTTGGCGGGGGCGATGGTGGGGGCGATGGTGGGGGTTGCGGCGGGGCAGGTATCAACCGATGTCACCTTGCCGGTCAGCACCATCTCGTCGCCCGGGTAGTTCGGCGCACCCAGCCGGATCCGCACCGCCCGCAGCCGCGCCTGCGGCCCGGCCCAGTCGGTGATGTAGCGGCCGACCAGGCCGTTCGTGGTGAGGATGTTCATGAAGATGTCCGGCGAGCCCTTCTCCCGCGCCAGTTCCACGTCGTGGTGCACGTCCTGGAAGTCGCGCGAGGCGATCGCACCCGCGACGATCAGGGTGCGGGTGACCGGTATGCGCAGCGGCGGCAGCTCATCGCCCTCCTTCGGCGTCCGCACCATGTGCGGCGGCTGCGGCTGCGGCTGGGGCGGGGGCTGGGGCTGCCGTCGCGGAATCGGCTGCGGTTTCGGTATCGGCTTCGGGCTGGGTTGGGGGCTCGGGCTCGACCGTGGCTGTGGCTGTGGGTTCGGGCCCGGGTTCGACGGCGTCATGAGGTTTCCTCCTTGCCCAGCAACACACCGAGTTCGGCGAGCACTTCGGCGCCGCCGCCCAGGTACGCGTCCAGCTGCCGCCCCCACAGGAAGTGCCGGTGGACGGGATGTTCGAGGTCCGCGCCGATTCCGCCGTGCAGATGCTGCCCGGCGTGGACCACCCGCTTGCCGCCCTCCGACGCCCACCAGGCGGCGGTCAGGGCGTGGCTCGCGGCCGGGAGACCCTGGTCGTAGCGCCAGGCCGCCTCGTAGGCGGTGACCCGGATCGCCTCGGTGTCCATGTGCGCGTCGGCGGCGCGCAGCAGCACGCCCTGGTTCGTCGACAGCGGGCGGCCGAACTGCTCGCGTACCGAGGTGTACGCGACGGCCCGCGCGAGCGACCCCGCGCAGACCCCGGCCTGCAGCCCCGCGAAGGCGGTACGGGCCCGGGCGAGGACCTGCCCGTACGCCGTCCCGTCACCGAGCGGTTCGGCGGGCGTGCCGTCCAGGACGAGCCGGGCGGCGGCCCACGGCGCGGTGGTGTCGACGGGCTCGGCGCCGGCGGGCACCGGCAGCCAGAAGAGCCGCGTGCCCGCGTCGGTCACGGCGGGGACGAGTACGTGAGTGGCCTCGCGCAGCCACGGGACGGCGGGGAAGCTCCCGGTCAGCCGCCAGCCCTCGCCGCTCCCCTTCTCGCTGTTGCTGTTGACCGCTCGTGCCGACCGCTGCGGGAACGCGCCCGTGGCGACGTACGAACCGTTGCGCAGCCCGGGCAGCAGCCGGGCCCGCTGCTCGTCTGTACCGTGCGCGGCGACCGGCAGCAGCCCGTACGCGCAAGTCGCGGCGAGCGGGATCTCGGCGGTCCTGCGGCCCATCTCCTCCAGCAGCAGCACCAGGCCCAGCAGCCCGATCTCCTCGACGGCGGCAACGAGTCCCGCCTCGCACAGCGCCTTCCACCGCTCGGAGCTGCGGTCGAGGATCTCGGCGGCCAGCTCGCAGGCCGCCTGCTGCTCCTCGGTGGGAGTGAAGTCCATGTCAGCCTTCCACGGAACGGAAGACGGGCAGCGTGAACTCGCCGTCGACCGTCAGGAATTCGAGCGTCACGGGCAGGCCCGCGCGCACCTTGTCGTACGGCACCCCCGTGACGTTGCCGAGGATGCGCACGCCCTCCGCCAGCTCGACGAGGGCGACGGCGTACGGCGGGTCGAAGGCGGGGAACGGCGGATGGTGCATGACGACATAGCTGAAGACGGTGCCTTTGCCTGCGGCCCGGACGGTGTCCCAGTCGGGGGAGCCGCACGCGTTGCAGCCCGGCAGCCACGGCAGCCGCAGCGTGCCGCAGCCGGCGCAGCGCTGGATGAGCAGCTCGTGCCGGTCCATGCCCTCCCAGTAGCCGGCGTTGTCGCGGTTGATCACCGGGCGGGGGCGTTTGGCCTGTGGTTGCGGTTGCGGTTGCGGCTGGGGTTGCGGTTGCAGCTGGGGTTGCGGTTGCAGCTGGGGCTGGGGCTGTGACCTCGGCTTGGCCTTGGCCTTGGCCGGGGTGTATTTCAGGATGCGGAAGCGATGGGTACCGGACAGCTCGCCGGCCGCGTGGACGTCCATCCGGGTCGTGACGAAGTGCCCGGTACCGAGCTTGGTGGTCTTGCGCGGGGATATGGACTCGATGACGGCGTCGAACGTGATCCGGTCGGCGGGGCGCAGCGGCCGGATGTACTCCTGCTCGCAGTCGGTCGCGACGACCGAGGTGTAGCCCGCACCGTCGAGGAGGGTGAACACGTCGTCGTAGGCGCTGGAGCGGGCGGTGCCCGAGGTGTGACCGGAGAGCCCGCCCATGGTCCACACCTGGAGCATGGTGGCGGGGGCGGATCCGTCGGCGGGGACGCGGTGGCCCATCGCCTCGCACCAGTGCCGGATCATCGGCTCGTTGACCGGGTCCTTTCCCTCGCCCCCGGTCGCGGCGGCCTGCCCGACGTAGGCCGTGAGCCGCTCGTACAGATCGTCCGGCACCGTTTCGCCCGTCACCGTTTGCTCCTCTTCATCCCGAGCCGCATCGTCGCGACGATCTCCCGCTGGACCTCGCTGACACCGCCGCCGAAGGTGTTGATCTGCGCGGCGCGGTTCATCCGCTCCAGTTCGCCGGTCGCCCCGCCCCTGATGAGCGCGGTCTCGCCGACCGCTTCCTGCAGCGCGCGATAGACCTCGATCGCGCTCTCCGTACCGGCGAACTTCACGCCGGACGCGTCGCCGGGGGAGAGGGTGCCCGCGCCGACGTCCTGGACCAGCCGCCAGTTGAGCAGCCGGGTCGCGGACAGCCGGGCGTGGGCCTCGGCCAGCCGGGACGCGACCCAGGGGGTGTCGATCCGCCGGGTGCCGTTCTCGTCGGGCGTGCGGGCGCTCGCGAGCGCGTCGTCGTAGAAGTCCTCGGCCTGCATGCCGATGGCGGCGAGCGCGACCCGCTCATGATTGAGCTGGTTGGTGATCAGCGACCAGCCTGCGTTCTCCTCGCCGACGAGGTTGCCGTACGGGACGCGGATCGCGTCGTAGTACGTAGCGCTGGTGGTCTGACCTCCGACGGTGTGGATCGGGGTCCAGGAGAAGCCGTGGGCGTCGGTCGGGACGAGGATGATCGAGATGCCCTTGTGCTTGGGCGCCTCGGGGTCGGTGCGGCAGGCGAGCCAGATCCAGTCGGCGCCCTGGGCGTTGCTGGTGAAGGTCTTGCTGCCGTCGATCAGCCAGTCGCCGTCACCGCCGCCTTCGGCGGTGGTACGGACGGCCCGGGTGCGGAGCGAGGCGAGGTCGGTGCCGGCGTCCGGCTCCGTGTAACCGATCGCGAAGACGCAGTCGCCGGACAGGATCCGGGGGAGAAAGTAGTCCTTCTGCGCGGACGTCCCGTACTTCATGAGGGTCGGGCCGACGGTGTTGAGCGTGACCATCGACACCGGCGCCCCGGCCCGGTAGGACTCGTCGAAGAACACGAACTGCTCGTCGGGGCCGCGCCCCTGTCCGCCGTATTCGGTGGGCCAGCCGAGGCCGAGCAGGCAGTCGGCGGCGATCCGCTTGAGCAGTCCTCGGGCGAGCTGGCCGCCCGGGGGCTGGGCCCTGAGCGCCTCGCGGGTCTCCTCGGGTATCAGGCGGTGGAAGTACGCGCGCAGCTCAGCCCGTAGCTGGTGCTGGCGCGGGGTGGGGGCGAGGTGCACGGAGACGGCCTCCCCAATTCATCCGGCTCATCCGGCTCATCGATCCAGATCTCCGGCCGCAGACAGCAGACCGCAGACCACAGATTTTCTGACTGGTCGTCAGATTTTCGGTCGCGCCCCATCCCTGTCAAGGCATGAGAAGTTGTCCACAGGCTGTGGATGAAAATTCGCCGCCGCCACCAGGCCGTCGGCAGGCCGCCCGCCGGGCCGCCGCCCGCGAGCCATCCTCGCGGGAGAACACGAACGCGCGACGGCACTGAGCGTGCCGCCGCGCATCCGTGTCACCGGTCCCGCTCAGTAGGAGCCCTCACCCGGAGCTCTCACCACAGTTCGGTGAAGTGCACGTTCACGTTGTTCTGCTCGATCGCGGTAAATCCGGAGCCGTTCACGCTCGCGGTGTTGTTCTGATTCGATGCGCCGGACCCGCTCGCGCCCTGCAGATTGGTGGTCACATTGCCGTGATTCGAACCACCGACGTTGCCACCGGTGTTGCTCACCACCGTCGCGTTCGAGTGGCCGCCGGCGAATGCGCCGCTGTCGGCAGATGCCGTGCCCGTGAAGAGCACCGCGGCCAGGGGGAGCGCCGCAACGGCGGCCAGGACGCGGAAGGTACGGATGCTTGCCATGTTGTTCCTCCAGGGAACCGAAAACGGGGGGTATGCGAGTGGTTGGCCGACCACTCCGCAGGCTGTACGACGTCGCCGGAATCAGAGTTGCCCACGCAATCCCCTTCGAACCAGCCCGGACGGCCTATTTAGCTCGCAAGCGTGACGATCTGTCGACAAACCTTCAAAGCGCCATCAAAGCCACCCCGACCATCCCTTCTCGGGCCGAATCCCTTGCCCCGTCAGAGGTGAATCGTTCAGGCAGATTTTCGGCCAGACTTCGCGCCACACGCTGGATCCGGACAATCGCCCGCCCGCATCTCTCCCTTTTTTCGAACATGAGTACGAAACTAGAACCATGGCCACCTCCGTCCTGCACGTCGCCGCGCTCGCCAACGCCCTGGCCGCCGCTTCCCGGCAGCTGGCGGTCATTCCCCTGTCCCGCACCAAACTCCCCGCCGTGCGCTCCCCGCACCGCGGCGACTCCCCGCCCGTTCGCTGCCTCGGCGAATGCGGCCGGATCGGCCACGGCGTCCATGACGCCACCACCGAACCCGACGCCATCCGCGCCCTGTTCGCCGCCGCCCCCTGGGCCATCGGCTACGGAATCGCCTGCGGGCTGCCCCCGCACCACCTCATCGGCCTCGACCTGGACGTGAAACACGGCCTGGACGGCACCGCGACCCTCACCGCCACCGCGTCCACCCACGGCTTCACCGTCCCGGACACCGTCACCGTCCTCACCCCCAGCGGCGGCCGCCACCTGTGGTTCACCGGCCCCGCCGGCACCACCGTCCCCAACTCCGTCGGCAGGGCCGGCACCGCCCCGGGGCCCGGCATCGACGTCCGGGGCTCAGGCGGCTATCTCGTGGGACCCGGCTCCATCACCAACGCCGGCCGCTACCTGCTGGCCCCGCACTCCCCCGCACTCCCGGCGGCTCGCGTCCCCGACCGCCTGCTCCGCCTCCTCACCCCACCCCCGCCCTCCACACCGCATCGCGGGACCGCCCAACACCCGCTCGCCCTCGTCCAGTTCGTTCGCGACTCCCCCCAGGGCCAGCGCAACACCCGCCTCTACTGGGCCGCCTGCCGCGCCTACGAATCCGGCCACGGCGACACCCTCGCCCCCGCGCTCATCGACGCCGCCGCCGGAACCGGCCTCCCCCGCCAGGAAGCCGCCGCCACCATCGCCTCCGCCGCCCGCCACGCCCAGTCCCCCCTCTGACCAAAGATTCGCACATATATTCGAACACGTGCCAGACTGGCTTCATGGGACGCGACTTTCCTCACGACCTCCTCCAGGCCCAGCGCGACTGGTACACCACCTACCGGCTCCTGGCCGACTCCCAGGGCACCCAGACCGCCGTACTGCGCCGCCGCCTGCAGCGGCTCTCCGTACGGATCTCCACCCATCCGCACTGGGCCACCAGACCAGACGCCCCCGCCGCACGGATGGAACTCAAACAACTAGCCTGGCACGCCGCCGAATCCACCACCGGCACCAGCACCAGCACCAGCACCGGTACCGGATGAAGCAGGCAGCAAAAAGAGGCGGGGTACCGGACTTGGTCCGGTACCCCGCCTCATCCGGTCTTTCGACCGGCTGCGGAGGATGTGAGATTCGAACTCACGGTGACATCGCTGCCACGACGGTTTTCAAGACCGTTCCCTTAGGCCGCTCGGGCAATCCTCCCGCGCCCCGCCCACCTGCGGTGGAGCGGCTACAGCCTAACGGGTCGGAGGGAGGGTATGGCCAGGGTCAGCTCTTGTCGTCTCCGGTGCGGGAGCCGAGGGTGAGGGTGGCTGTGGCGGTCTTGCCGTTGCGGGTGTAGGTGACGGTGGCCTTGTCGGCGGGCTGGCGCTGCCAGATGGCGCCGATGAGGGTCTGGCCGCTGTCGATGACGGTGTCGTCGAACTTGGTGATGATGTCGCCGGCCTTGAGGCCCGCCTTGTCGCCGGGGCCGCCGGGGACGATGGCGGGGTTGCCGCTGTTGCCGTTGTCGGTGACCTTGGCGCCCTCGCCGCGGTACTGGGTGTCGAGGGAGACGCCTATCACCGGGTAGACCGGCTGGCCGGTCGCGATGAGGTTGGTGGCGACGCGCTTGGCCTGGTTGATGGGGATGGCGAAGCCGAGGCCGACGCTGCCGGCCTGCGACTGGCCGTTGCCGCCACCGGCGGACTGGATGGCGGAGTTGATGCCTATCACCGCACCGTTGGCGTTGAGGAGCGGGCCGCCGGAGTTGCCGGGGTTGATGGAGGCATCGGTCTGGATGGCGCTCATGTACGAGGCGCTGGACCCTTGGCCGTCGCTGGAGGCGACCGGACGGTGCATGGCGCTGACGATGCCGGTGGTGACAGTGCCGGAGAGGCCGAAGGGGGCGCCGATGGCGATCGTGGCGTCGCCGACCTTGCTGCTGTCGGAGTCTCCGAGGGGGAGCGGGTCGAGCTTGGCGTCGCCGGCGTTCTTCAGCTTGATGACGGCGACGTCGTAGCCCTGGGCGCGGCCGATGACCTCGGCGTCGTACTTCTTGCCGTTGGAGAACGTGGCGGTCAGCTTGCCGCCGTCGGCGGCCGGGGCCACCACATGGTTGTTCGTGAGGATGTGGCCCTGCTTGTCGAAGACGAAGCCGGTGCCGGTGCCGCTCTCGGTGCCGCCCGACGCCTCGATCGTCACGACGCTCGGCAGCGCCTTCGCGGCGATGCCCGCCACGGACGTCGGCGCGCGGTCCAGGACCTTGGAGTCGGAGGAGGAACTGACAGTGGTGGAGTTGGAGTTGTCGTCCCGCTGCGCGGCCCAGTAGCCAACGCCGCCGCCGACACCACCGGCGACCAGCGCGGCCACCAGCACTGCGGCGATCATCGTGCCCATGCCGCGCGGCCTGCGCTCACCCGGCGGCGGTACGGGCACGGGTGCGCCCCACACCGGGCCGCCGGGGCCGCCCGGCTGGCCGGGCTGCGGGACGGCGGCGCCGTACGGCGGGAACTGCGCCGTGTGCGGGCCGCCCGCGTAAGGCGGCTGGGGCGGGACCGGCTCGGCGGTCAGCACGGCCGACGGAGCGGCGTACGGATCCGCCGGGTACGGCTCCGCCGCGGCGGGCTCCGCGTACGAGGACGACGCGGGAGCAGCGGGCGCGGGAGGGACGGGTGCGGGAGGGACGGGTGCGGCGAGCGGGGTGTCACTCACGTGCTCGCTCACCGGCTCGCTCACCGGCGCGCTCACCGGCGCGGCCTGCTCGGGGGCGTCGGCCGGCACCACGGGGATTTCAGCGGTGTACGGCTCGGCCGCCGGCACCACGGGCAGAACGGCGGTCGGCGGCTCGGCAGAGGGCGCCGGGGGCGTGACCGGGGCCGCAGCGGGGGCGGACGGCGCGGACGGCGCGGACGGCGGGGCCGACTTCGAGAGCTCGCCGTGCTCCGGCGCGACCGACTCCGCGCCGGACTCGGGCGCAGCCGGGACCTGGCCGGCCTCGTTCTCGGTGCTCACAGCGATTCTCCTATTGTTCAGAGCGCGGATGTCGGGCTGGACACAGCATTTCCCACGGAGTGTCGGACCGCCGTAAGCGCTAGCTGTGTATGGCCCGCGTATGGAGTCAGGGGTATGGCGGTGCCCAGGCGCGCGCGGTCGGCTTGCCACCGCGACGCGCAGCGATGGCACCATAGCCCGGTGACTTCTGCGTATGTGGTCCGGGATGCGTTCCCGGACGGGAACCCGATCCAGGTCGTCGCCCACAGGGGAGCGTCCGAGGACGTACCCGAACATACGCTCGCGGCGTACCGAAGAGCCATCGAGGACGGTGCCGACGCGCTCGAATGCGATATCCGGCTGACGGCCGACGGCAAGCTGGTCTGTGTGCACGACTGGCGCGTGAACCGTACGTCCAACGGCCGCGGCGCGGTCTCGTCGATGGAGCTGGCCGATCTCGCCGCGCTCGACTTCGGTTCGTGGAAGGGGCAGCACTCCGACGGCGAGGCCCCGGACACCACGGACGACGAGCGCAGCGGCGTACTGACTTTGGAGCGGCTGCTGGAGCTGGTGGCGGACACCGAGCGCCGGGTCGAGCTGGCGATCGAGACCAAGCACCCCACCCGCTGGGCGGGCCAGGTCGAGGACCGGCTGCTGGAGTTGCTGCGCCGCTTCGGCCTCGACGCCCCGCCGCCGGGGGAGCGCTCCGCGGTGCGCGTCATGAGCTTCTCGTCCCGTTCGCTGCGCCGCGTGCACACGGCGGCTCCGGCGCTGCCGACCGTCTATCTCATGCAGTACGTGTTGCCGCGGCACCGCGACGGGCGGCTGCCCGCGGGGGTGGCGATCGCCGGTCCGAGCATGCGGATCCTGCGGGCGAATCCGGGCTATGTCGCGCGACTGCACCGGGCCGGGCACCGGGTCCACGTATGGACGGTGGACGAGCCGGCGGACGTCGAACTCTGCGTGCGGCTGGGGGTGGACGCGATCATCACCAACCGGCCCAAGCAAGTACTGTCCCAATTGGGGCGGTAAATACCGAGATTACAGGGAGTGCACCGGCACGTTCGGACCGTGTTCGACCGTTGTGAGTGCCCCAAAAGATCGCAGTTGGCTTGTTTCCGGTCCAGTCCAAGGGGGCATTCATCCCGTGGCGTGGGGTGAAGGAGGTTTCGGGGGTGGCGTTGGTGGTGGCCCAAGAGGTACCGACGTCCTCGACCATGGCCCTGTCCCATGGTCCGATGGGCGTGGCGGAGGCACGGCGCAGGCTGCGTGAGGAGCTGTACGCGCACGAGGTGCCGGAACCGGTGGTCGACGATGCGGTGCTGATCCTGTCGGAGTTGCTGAGCAACTCCTACCGGCACGCGCGTCCGCTGTGCGACGGCCCGGAGGAGACCGGTCCGTCCGCTGACGCGGCCGACGCGTGCGGCATCCGTGCCGCGTGGCGGATCGGTGACGACGATCTTCTCACCGTGGAGGTGACGGATGGCGGCGGCCCGACGCGCCCGTTGCCGTCCAGCCCCTCGCTCACCGCGCGCGGTGGGCGCGGGCTCGGCATCGTCAACAATCTGTCCCTGCGCTGGGGTGTACGGGACTCGCCCGGCGAGGTCACTGTGTGGGCGCTGCTGCCGGTCAGGAGCCGGCACGCGCGACGCGACGATCTGGCTCCCCGGCTCGACATTCCGATCGATTTCGCGGACCCGTTCGACGATCTCCCCTGACCGTCCGACGCGGTTTCGCCGGCCGTCCGCCACGGTTTCGCGGACGGTCCGCCGAAGGTCCATCGGCGCACTGCCGGCGCTCTGTCGGCGCTCTGTCGGCGTTCCCTTGAAGTTCCGCTGAAGGTTTCCCCCGCGCGTTTCCGGCAGAGAGCCCGGCGAGCGCTAGGCTCACGGCCGAAACGTAGCCGTACCGGGAGAGATCGAGCCATGGCCAAAAAGCGCCCGACGAAGACGAATGCCCCGCAGATCGTCGACGGAGAGATTCCAGTGGTCGGCGCGCGGGAGCCGTGCCCCTGCAACTCCGGCCGCCGGTACAAGGCATGCCACGGCCGGGAGGCCTCGCACGCGGTGACCGAGCTGGTGCTCCGGCCGTTCGAGGGGCTGCCCGGTGAATGCGACTGGGTGGCGCTGCGCGAGCTGGTGCCGGCCGCCACCGTCGAACTGACGCTCAAGGGCGGGCTGCCCGAGGGCGTGCCGTCGCTCACGCTGGCGACCGTGCTGCCGATGGCGTGGCCGGGCCTGCGCCGCGACAGCGGGAAGGTGCTGCTGGGCCTGCAGAACGACACGGCCTCCGGGGACCTCAGCCGCGGTCTGGCCGACATCCTGCAGCGCGCGCTGACCGCCGAGCCGGGCTCGCCGGTCGAGGGTCTGCGCACGGACGCCGAGGGCCCGCGGCTGCAGGACCTGCTGGACCTGGACGCGGCGTTCGAGCCGGTGGTGTACACCGGGTTCGAGTTCTGGCTGGAGAACGCGGCGGACGCGTCCGGCGACATCGCCGCCTCGCTGGAACGTGCCAACGCCGCGGCCATCCCGACGGTCCGGCTGTCCGGGGTGGACGCCGCGTACTGGTGCGAGACGCCGGAGAAGAACCACCTGCGCTGGGTGATGGCACACCCGGAGGAGCAGCTGCTCGACGCGATGGCGCGGCTGCACGTCGCCGGGGTGTCCTCGCTCGGCGAGAACACCCGGCTGGTCGGCTCGTTCCGCGCCCACGGGCTGGTCGTGCCGGTCTGGGACCTCCCGGTCGGGATGCAGGCGGACGAGGTCGAGAAGCCGGCCGCCGCGTTCGGCGAGCGGCTCACGGAGGCGCTCGGTTCCACCGTCCCGCTGACCCCGGAGGAGCGGCGCGCCCGCAGCGGATTCACCAACCGGCAGATCACTCTTAGCTGAGTTCTGAGCTGAGCTCCGAGCCGGCCCTACGCAGGGCTCGGCGCCGGGTACTCAGCAGGGCTCGGCGCCGGACTCGAATCTCGCCCGGCGCCGGGTCCCGACCAGGACTCGGCGCCGGGTGATACCGGTCACAACTCCGGCTGGCCACCGGTGATTACGGGTTCCGTCCGTTATCGCGAATTTGCGTACGGAAGAAATCTTGTTACCGTTTATTGAGCCCGGTCGCTGGTGCATCCCCCGTCGCCAGCGACCGGGTTTTGCCATGTCCGGATCGGTCGCCACCTGGCCGTGACCGGAAGTTGATCAATCGTGGCTGATTTTCTCTTCCGCTATTGCTACCGATTGCTACCGGCTCGTAGCAGCATTCGGTCACTTCCCACCGGAGCGAACTCCGCGACCGCGCTGTATACCTGCGCCGCACCACTCGCCGATACCGCTGCCTTCACCGTTCGCTCCCGCGGTGTCTCGCACGCGCCCGGAGCGTCCTCCGCCCCGATCGGGCAGTCCACCCGCACCGTCCGGCCGTCCGGCCGCATCAGGATCAGTACGCCGCCGAGCGGCCCGCCGGTCGCATTGCGGTAGTACGTACGCGCCCAGGTGTCGCCGGCCGCCGCGATGGTGCAGGTTTGCGCCTCAACGCCCTCGGGCGAGGTCAGTTGGGGACCGCAGAGCGCGGCCTGCCGTGCGGCCGGCGCCCCGGCAGCCGGGCGGCCGCCGGAGGCCGGGCCGAGCACCGGGAGCAGCCCCTTGACGGCCGCTTCCTGCCGCTGAGAACCGCCGGGACCGCGAGAGCCGGAAGCGGGGTCCTCCGCCGCCCGCGGCGCGGACCGCGGCTTCCCGCTCCCCTCGCTCCGGCCCGCCGGACCGGCGGGCCCGGCGGTGGCGGCGGCCAGCGGCAGCACCACCGCGAGCGCGATCACGCTCGTGAGGGCGATCATGCGCAGATTCGACGCGCGCTCCATCGGCTTCCACCTGTACTCAATGTTTGCGGGTGGTGCGGTACGCCGAACATATCGGCCTCATCACGCCCAAAAGGACGGCCGCGCCCCGGACACCGGACAACGGCCCACTGCTGCTATCCGAACGAGTGACGCCGTCAACGCAGCGGAACGCGGCCGGGCGAAGCGCAGCGCGGCCCAACCCGGCGGAACGCAGAACCGGGCCCCAGCGCACGGGATTCGGCGCGCTGGGGCCCGGCACTCACCGCTCAGTACGTGAGGTGCGTCCCGTCCGGTGCCGTGCGGCCCGCCTGGACGAGAGTGTCCACGATGAGTGCCACGCTCGGCAGCCACGGTGACGTGCTGCCCGCGTCGACCACCGGCGGCCGGATCCACCGCAGTTGCCCCGCGCTGCTGCTCGACGGCGGCAGCGCCACGTATCCGCCCTGCCCGTGGTAGCGCAGCGAGCTCGGCACCCATTCGTGGGAATCGAGCAGCTCGCCCAACTCCTCCAGGGAGTACGGGGCGACCAGCAGGACGAAGCGGGTCGGGGTGGCCACCACCGGGCCGAGCCGGACGCCCAGCTGGTCGAGGGTGTCCAGCGCCCGCGCGCCGGCCACGGCCGGCAGGCTGACGGCCGAGACGCGGTCGCCCGTCGCGAGCATCACGGGGGCGCCGGGGCGGGCCGTCCACCACCAGCGGACCATGCGCGGGTCGCAGGTGGCGGCCATGAGTCCTGGATCGTGCGGGTGCACCCCGGGGACGGGACAGTCCGGGCGTGGGCAGGCGCATGGCTGCGCCCCCGCCGCCCGCCATGAACCGCGGCGGTCGTACCCGACTCCGGGCACCACCGGCCACCGCCACTGTTCCGTGTAGGTGAGGACCGCGCTGAGCAGCGCGGACTGGCCCCTCCACCGGAGCGAGAGCTTGCGTCGCCTTCCGAGGATCTCGCGCATAGCGCAAAGTTCCTTTCCGTAAACGCTCAGGGGATCTGCCCTTGACACAACGTAATCTCGAGCACACCGCTTACAAGGCAGCGCATCACGCTGCTAGCCGAGCGTGGAACGTGGCGAGGGGTGGCGCACGCATGGCGCTTGCTGTGCTGTCTGCCGCGCTGTGCGGTCTCGCTGGGTGTGGGAACACCCCGCCACTCGGGGGTAGGCCGGCCGTCATCTACTAGTAGGACGTCTGAGCCAGACACCGGGTTCCTACCCACCACCGTGAATATGACGCGCTGTTGGACGGCATCAGTCGACCCTCAATTGTCTTCGGGGGTGGTCATTTTAGGCCAAGGTTTCGGACTCCGACACCAGCCCTTCTACCAGCCCGATCCTGGACATGCCCACGATCGGGCGTGTACAAGTGGAAACCTGGTAGCGGCCCAGCACAACATGGGGGTTTGCGATGCTATTGATGCAATTGACCTGCTTCATCAAGCCCCGTGCGCAAGTCGGCGAAAATCCCGGATCGTCCGCAATTAGTAGTGTTCGTCGCCCAGGCCGCGAACACTCCGGAAGCCGTCGGCCATGAGTACCGCCCGTCTTCCAAAAGTGGCTGGAACCAAGCCTCCCATTCCCGCCGCACCACACACTGCCGCCCCTGCGGCCGAATGCCGTCCCGTCGATCAGCTCGCGGCCGTCCAGGACCGGCTGGCCTGCTGGATCTCCGATCTCACCACGCTGCATGAGCTCACCGAGCGTCTCGCCCGCACGACCGGCCTCGACGAGTCGCTGCGGGAAGTGCTGCGCGCCGGAGCCGCGCTGGTCGGGGCCCGCCGCGGTCTGCTCGTACTGGAACCCGCCGACCGCCTCGGCCCCGACACCACCGTCGGCCTCGGCCTCGGCCACGCCGACCTGGGCACCATCGAGACGGTGCCCAGGGGCGCCGCCTCCTACGGGATCCTGATCGACGACGGCGACAACGGCGACGATGACAGCAGCGGGGCCGGCACTGGCAGAAGCACTGACGCCGCCCCGGACAGGACCGCGCAGGAGAGCACCGCCGCGGGAACCGCCGCCGATACGGACGGTCACCACCCCGCGGGCCGCAACGAGGTGATCCACCCCGATCTGCCGCAGGAGCCCGGCCTCGACCCGCGCCACCGCGAGGTCGCCGCCCACCTCGGCTTCGGTGCCAGTTACGCCCTGCGGCTGACCACCGAGAGCACCGGACACCTCGGCGCGGCGGTGTGGCTGTACGACGAGCCGGCGGAACCGGTCGAACGCCAGCGACATCTCGTCGGTCTCTACGGCCGGTACGCGGCCGAGCACCTCGCCCGTCAACTGGAACTCAGCCGCGCCCGGGCCACCGTCGCCACCCTCGGCGAGGAGCTGCTGCCCGCCCGGCTGCCGCGCGTCGCCGGCGTACGGATGGCGGTACGGCACCACAGCGGGCCGCGCGGCGGCGGCGACTGGTACGACGCGCTGCCGCTCCCCGAAGGCGCGCTCGGCCTCGCGGTCGGCGGTGTCACCGGCTCCGGCCCCAGCGCGGTCGCCGCGATGGGGCGGCTGCGCGCCTCGCTGCGGGCCTACGCCGTCATGGAGGGCGAGGATCCGGTCGCGGTCCTGTCCGACCTGGAACTGCTGCTGCGGCTGACCGAGCCCGCCCGCTCCGCGACCGCGCTGTTCGCGTACGCCGAACCCGAGCGGCACCGGCTGGTCCTGGCCGGCGCCGGGCAGTGCCCGCCGCTGATCGTCGGCGAGCACCGGATCGAGTACGTCGAGACCTCGCTGTCCGCACCGCTGGGCATGCTGAGCTGCTGGGAAGCGCCCAGCGTCGAAGTCCGGCCGGAGCCGGGCGAGACGCTGCTGCTCTTCACCGACGGTCTGCTGCACCGCACCGGCGAGCCGATGGACCGGGCCCTCGTCCGGCTGTACGCCGCCGCCCAGAGCGCGCCCCGCGCCACCCGCGAGGACCCGGACCTGCTCGCCGACCATGTGCTGCGCACCGTACTGCCGGACGGTCTCGCCACCATCGACAGCCCGGAGGACGTCGTCCTGCTCGCCGTCCGCTTCGACTGACGACACCTCCGGTCGCAGCGAGTCCGCTTTGCCGCACTTGGTGACCTAAGCCCCCTGTAGTCGGCCTTCCGTACGCACATACGATGGATGGGTCTATTGCGAGGAGGCAGGACGTGTCCGAAGAGGTCGAAGCGGCCGAAGAGCAGCCGATCAAGCAGCGCAAGAACGGTCTCTACCCCGAGGTCTCCGACGAGCTCGCCGAGCTGATGAAGTCCGAGTGGGCCGACACCGAACTGCACGACCTGCGGCCGATCGCCCAGGCGCCCCACGCCGCCCGCCGCCGGGCCGCGCTCTCCGCCCGCTTCCCGGGCGAGCGGCTGGTCATTCCGGCGGGCAACCTCAAGACGCGCGCCAATGACACGGAATACCCCTTCCGCGCGTCCAGCGAGTACGTCCATCTCACCGGCGACCAGACCCAGGACGCCATCCTGGTCCTGGAGCCCGCCAAGCCCGCCAAGGACGCCAAGAGCGGCGAGGCCGGCGAGGGGCACGACGCGACCGCGTACCTGCTCCCCCGCTCCAGCCGCGAGAACGGCGAGTTCTGGCTCGACGGCCAGGGCGAGTTGTGGACCGGCCGCCGCAACAGCCTCGCCGAGGGCGCGCAGCTGCTCGGCCTGCCCTGCGCCGACGTCCGCGAGGTCATCGCGAAGCTGGCCGTGGCGACCGGCCCGGTCCGGGTCGTCCGCGGCTACGACGCGGCCGTCGAGGGCGCGCTGACCGACAAGGTCACCGCGGAGCGCGACGCCGAGCTGAAGGAATTCCTCTCCGAGCTGCGCCTGGTCAAGGACGAGTGGGAGATCGGCGAGCTGCAGGCGGCCGTCGACTCGACCACCCGCGGCTTCGAGGACGTCGTCAAGGTCCTGGACAAGGCCGAGGCGACCTCCGAGCGGTACATCGAGGGGACGTTCTTCCTGCGGGCCCGTGTCGAGGGCAACGACATCGGCTACGGCTCGATCTGCGCGGCGGGCCCGCACGCCACGACCCTCCACTGGGTGCGCAACGACGGCCCGGTCCGCTCCGGCGAACTGCTGCTCCTGGACGCCGGTGTGGAGACCCACAGCCTGTACACCGCCGACGTCACCCGCACCCTGCCCGTCAACGGGCGGTTCAGCGACATCCAGCGCAAGATCTACGACGCGGTCTACGCGTCGCAGCAGGCGGGCATCGCGGCGGTCAAGCCCGGCGCCGCCTACCGCGACTTCCACGACGCCGCGCAGCGCGTACTCGCCGAGAAGCTCGTCGAGTGGGGCCTCGTCGAGGGCCCGGTCGACCGCGTCCTGGAGCTCGCCCTCCAGCGCCGCTGGACGCTTCACGGCACCGGCCACATGCTCGGCCTCGACGTCCACGACTGCGCGCACGCGCGCACCGAGACGTATGTGGACTGTGTGCTGGAGCCCGGCATGGTGCTGACCGTCGAGCCCGGCCTGTACTTCCAGGCGGACGACGTGTCGGTGCCGGCCGAGTACCGCGGCATCGGGGTCCGCATCGAGGACGACATCCTCGTCACCGCAGACGGCAGCCGGAACCTGTCGGCCGCGCTGCCGCGCCGGTCCGACGAGGTCGAGGCGTGGATGGCCGGTCTCAAGGGCTGACCAGCGGCGATGCGTGGATATGACCGGAACGGTCATGCAACGGTCATGAGTAGAACCCGCCTCGGGCGCCGCCGGCCGGCTCCCGGGGCGGTTTACTGACCGCCGTGACGACAACCGACCCCACGCTGCGCGCCATGGCCCATCCGGTGCGGCTGCGCATGCTGTCGCTGATGTGGGCCTCCCCGCTCTCCGCGGCGGAACTCTCCCGGGAACTGGACATCTCGCACGCGCTGGCCAGCCAGCACCTGCGCCGGCTGGACGCCGCCGGCCTCGTCGAACTCATCGAGGTCCGCTCGCACCGCGGCGGCAGGGAACGGCGCTACCGCACCGTGCACGGCACTCCGCTGTCCGACCGGCACGACGGCGCCCCGCTGCTCGCCGAGGCACTCGCGCACAACCTCCGCGACCGCGCGGCCAGACGCGCGCCGGAACAGGAGGGCGTCACCTCCGACGCCGAACTGTGGGTGACGCCCGAGGCCTGGGACACCTTCCGCACCGGCCTGGCGCAGCTGCTCGTCGAGCTGCACGAGGCGGCCCGCGCCCCGCACACCCCCGGCTCCGTCCTGCTCGGGGCCACCGTGATGGCGTTCCTGGTCGAGGAGGAACGCCCCGGCCCGGAAGAGTCCGACGAGTAGGCGAGGCGTTGGGCGGACCGACGTCAGGACGTCTTCAGGACGTCTTCAGGACGCGTTCAGCAGCGAATCGTCCCGCCACTTGAGGACCTTGTCGATCGTCACCACCGCGCCCCGGCCCGGCCGGTTGTGGAAATCGACATGGTCCACCAGCGCCTCGATGAGAAACAGCCCCCGCCCGTGCTCGGCGTGCCGGCCCTTCATGGCCAGCGGTCTCGCCAGCTGGTGGCGGGGCCGGTCGGGCGCGAACCCCGGGCCGGAATCCGAGATCTCGATACGGCACCGGTCGCCGTCGATCCTCGCCGTCACGCTGTAATCACCCGCGCCCGCGTGCTCCACCGCGTTCGCACACGCCTCGGACAGTGCCACCGACAGGTCGTAGCAGATCTCCGGATCCACACCGGCCGTCTCCATGGTCCCCAGCAGCAGGCGTCGGGCGAGCGGAACGCTCGCGGCCTCGCGCCGCAAGTGGAGAGACCACCAGATGCTCATGCTCCAGCCTCCAGGCCACGGCTTGACTGAGGACCTGCCCCGTCGTTACCGATACCTATAGCCACGAAGAGCGCCCCGTAAGCGTCCTTTTGACGTGATGCCGCTCATTCGGCGGATGCGGGACCCCGGCGTACAGGTGTAAAAGGGCGACTCGCCCGTACGCCCGCGAGCCGGACACCCCCCGTATGCGCCGGTTCCGCACGGTGAGAAGATGGCGCCCGTCATGGCTTCCCGTTCCCCTGCCTCTCCCGTTCGCGCGGGCGCCGGAATGCGTCTGCTGCGGGCCGCGGTGTTCACCGCGGTCTGTGTCGCGCTGTCCGCGGCCGGGCACGGGCTGGCGTCCCGTCATGGAGTCCCGGCCGGCGCACTGGTGGCGGGCGGCCTCGCGGTCTTCGCCGTCGCCGCGCCCCTGGCCGGACGGGAACGCTCGCTGCCGGGAATCGCCACGGCGCTCGCGCTCGGCCAGCTCGCCCTGCACGCCGTGTTCGGCGCGGGACAGGTCTGCGCGGAACCCGCCGCGGCCAGGGACGGCGCCGACGGAGTCATGGCACTGGCCGGCCGCCTGCTGTGCGACGGCCACGCGAGAGGACTGACGCTCACCCCGCAGGGCGCGGAACGGATCGTCCGCGACGCCGGCCTCGACCCGGCGTCAACGATGACGATGAGCCCCGTCACCCAGCCGGGTGACGGCGGGATGCACTCGGCGCTGGCGTACTCGCTGCCGATGCTGCTCGCCCACCTGTTCGCCGCGCTGGCCGCGGGCTGGCTGCTGCGGCGCGGCGAGGCCGCCCTGTGGCAGCTGGTGAGCCTGTCGGCCGACGTGCTGCGCGGCGCCCTCGTCGCGCTGGTGCGCGTCCTGGTCGCGGGATCGGTCGACGACCCGCTCGCCGCGCTCCGGCCCCGCAGGTTCGCCTGCGGGCACGGCCTGGCCGGGAGCGTACGACTGCGCCACAGCCTGGCGCGGCGCGGGCCTCCGGCGTACGCCCTCGCGGTCTGACGCGAGCCCTCTCCACCTGTGCGAAGGGGGGAGGCGGGCTCGCGCGTGCCGCACGCGCGCCCGCCCGTCCCTCACCACTTCACCGTGGAGTCTCCTCATGACCAGTTCACGCATGCGCCGCCTGACGACCGTCGGCGCGCTCACCGGTTCCGTGCTGCTGATGGCAGCCGTGCCGGCCTTTGCGCACGTCACCGTGCAGCCCGGCACCGCCCCCAAGGGCAGCTACAGCACCGTCTCGTTCAAGGTCCCCAACGAGCAGGAGAGCGCCTCGACGATCAAGGTCGAGGTCAACCTGCCGGCCGACCACCCGATCCCGTCGGTCTCCACCCAGCCGGTGCCCGGCTGGAACGTCGAGGTCACCAAGGCCAAGCTCGCCACGCCGCTGAAGACGGACGACGGGATGGTCAACGAGGCCGTCACGAAGATCACCTGGACCTCCGCCGGCAGCAAGATCGCACCGGGGCAGTTCCAGCAGTTCCCCGTCTCGCTCGGCCCGCTGCCGGCCGACACCGCCAAGCTGGTCTTCAAGACCCTGCAGACCTACGACAACAACCAGGTCGCGCGCTGGATCGAGGAGCCCAAGGAGGGCGCACCCGAGCCGCAGAACCCGGCGCCCTCCCTCACCCTCACCGAGGCGTCCACCGGCCAGCACGGCGCGGCCGCCCCCGCCGCCGACGCCAAGGCGAAGACGGACACGGCCGCCGCGTCGGCCGACACCCACAGCAGCGACTCGACGGCGCGGATCCTGGGCATCGCCGGCATCGTCATCGGCGCCGTCGGCGTCGCGTTCGCTGTCCTGGCCGGACGCCGCCGCGCCCCCTCCGCCTGACGCACCGGCCGGGCGGCCGTACCCCACGTGACCCCACGTGACCCCACGTGTACGGCCGCCCGGCCTCGCCACCGCACTCTTTGGGAATCCTCATGCGCACAACGTTCAAGATCGGCGCCGCCCTGGCCTCCGTCGCAGCCCTCGCGGCACTCGCCGGATGCGGAGCCTCCGGCGGCTCCGGCGACGGCTCAGGTCAGCCGGTCGCGGCGGTCTCCGGAGCGGCGTCCAAGCCGGGCACCGTGCTCGACACCCCGTTCAGCAAGCCGCAGCTGACGCTCACCGACACCCACGGCAAGCCGTACAACCTGGTCAAGGAGACCGCGGGCCGGCCCGTCCTGCTCTTCTTCGGCTACACCAACTGCCCCGATGTGTGCCCGACGACGATGAGCGACATCGCGATCGCCACGTCGCGGCTGCCCAAGGCCGACCAGGACAAACTGCGGGTCGTGTTCGTCAGCACCGACCCCGAACGCGACACCCCGCAGCGCCTCGGCACCTGGCTCGCCGCCCAGGACAAGGACTTCACCGGCCTGACCGGCGACTTCACCACGATCCAGGCCGCCGCCAAGTCCGTCGGCATCGGCATCGACAAGCCGGTGAAGGAGAAGGACGGCAGCATCACCGTCACCCATGGCGCGGAGGTCCTGGCCTTCTGGCCGAAGGACGACAAGGCGCATGTGCTCTACATGTCCGGCACCACGTCGGACGAGTTCGCCGCCGACCTGCCGAAGATCATTAAGAGTGAGGCCCCGTGAGGCGCCGCACAGCCACCGCCGTGGTCGCCCTGGCGGCCTCCTTCGCGCTCGGCGGCTGCTCGTCGGCACCGGACGCCATGGCGCACGCCGGCGCGAAAGGGCCGCGGCTCGCGGTGAGCGGGGCCTACATACCGCAGCCGGTGATGGCGGACATGGCAGCCGGGTACTTCACGGTCAGCAACACCGGGGACACCGACGCCGAGCTCACCTCCGTCAGCAGCGACCTGACCGCTGACATCACCCTCCACACCACCGCGGACAACCGGATGCGCAAGGTGAACTCCCTCACCGTCCCGGCGGGCGGGCGGCTTACGCTCAGCAGCGGCGGAACTCATCTGATGCTGAGGGAACTCGCGCACAAGCCCGTGGCCGGCGACAAGGTGGCCATGGAACTGCACTTCGCCAAGGCCGACCCGATCGGCGTACAGGTGCCGGTCGAGCCGGCCGGATACCGGCCGAAGGGCTGAGGGGAGAACGATGACCGTCAGGCGTGCGCTGGTCGTACTGGGCGCTCTGCTCGCCGTCGTGCTCGGGGCGGCCGCCCCGGCATCGGCGCATGCCGCGCTGCTGAGCACCACCCCCGGGGAGGGCGCGGTCGTCAAGACGGCGCCGCAGCAGGTGCGGCTCACCTTCTCCGAGGGCGTACTGCTGTCCGCCGACTCCGTGCGGGTCCTCGACCCAGCCGGGAGCCGGGTGGACAGCGGCACGCCGCAGCACGCGGACGGCAACGGCTCCACCGCCGTGGTCGCGCTGCGCGCCGGGCTCGGCGACGGCACCTACACCGTCGCCTGGAAGGCCGTCTCGGAGGACAGCCACCCGGTCGCGGGCGCGTTCACCTTCTCCGTCGGCGCGCCCTCCAAGACCACCGTCAACCTCGCCGACCAGGATCAGGCCGTCGGCGGCGGCCCCGCAGGTGTCCTCTACGGCATCGGGCGCTACATCGCCTACGCCGGTTTCGCCCTGCTCGTCGGCGCCTCCGTCTTCCTCGCCGTGTGCTGGCCGCGCGGCGCGCTACTGCGCCCCATGCAGCGGATCGCGGCCGGCGGCTGGGTCGCGCTCGTCGCGTCCACCATCGCGCTGCTGATGCTGCGCGGGCCGTATGTGAACGGCACCGGGCTCGGCGGCGCGTTCGACCTCGGCGCCATGCGCGACGTCCTGAACACCCGGCCGGGCGCCGCCCTCGTCTCCCGGCTGCTGCTGCTGGCCGCCGCCGCCGTCTTCCTGGCGGTCCTGTTCGGCTCGTACGCCAAACACGGAACGCCCGCCACCGAGCGCGAGCGGGCCGAGCGCGCCGACCTCGCCTGGGGGCTCGGCATCGGCGGCGGGGTCATCGCGACGGGTATCGCCGCGACCTGGGCGATGGCCGAACACGCCTCCGTGGGCATCCAGTCCGGCCTCGCCATGCCCGTCGATGTCGTGCACCTGCTGTCGATGGCGGTGTGGCTGGGCGGCCTGACCGCGCTGCTGACCGCGCTCGTGGCGGGGCTCGGCATCGAACGTGAAGCCGTCCAGCGCTTCTCCCGCATCGGCTTCGCGGCGGTGGCGACCCTTGTCGCCACCGGCATCTACCAGACCTGGCGGCAGCTCGGCTCGTGGGACGCCTTCGTCTCCACCTCCTACGGGCAGCTGCTGCTGGTGAAGATCGGTCTGGTCGTGCTGCTGGTGGAGCTGGCCTGGCTGTCCCGGCGCTGGACGGCGCGGCTCGGCGCACCCGCCGCGTCCGTCACCACCGCGGCGGTCGCCAAGCGGCCCGAGCGCGCCGTGGCCGGCTCATCCGCCGACCCCGCGCGCCAGGCCCAGCTCAGGAACCAGCGCACCGCGCGGGACAGGACTCAGGCCAGACGCACCCGGGACGCCGACCTCGAACGCACCGCGCTGCGCAGATCCGTGCTGGCGGAGGTCGCGGTCGCCGTCGTCGTCCTCGCCGTCACCACCCTGCTCACCGGCACCCAGCCGGGCCGCGCCGCGCAGGAGAAGACCGGCACGGCGCCCGCGCCGACCGCCTCGTCCGGGCTGCCGCTCAGCGTCCGCATCCCGTACGACACGGGCGGCGCCAAGGGGAAGGGGCAGGCCCTGATCACCATCGACCCGGGACGGGTCGGCCAGAACGAGGTGCACGTACTGCTCTCCGGCACGGATCCGGTGCCGGTCGACGTGCCCGAGGTGAAGCTCCAGTTCACCCTCAAGGCCAAGAACATCGGCCCGCTCCCCGTCCCGCTCCAACACCTCGACACCGGCCACTGGACCGCGGCCGCGGTACAGCTGCCCCTCGCGGGGACCTGGCAGGTGTCCGTCACCGTGCGCACCTCCGACATCGACCAGGTGACCGAGACCAGGAACGTAGAGATCACGCCATGACAGAACAACGGACGCCTGAGCAACGGGCGCCTGAGCAACGGACAGCCGGCACGCGCGCGGCCGAGCCGCATCCGACCGGCCCGCAGACCACCGAGAAGGCCCCGGCCGGGCGGCACCTCACCCGGCGCCGGCTGCTCGGCACCGCGGGCGCGGGCGCCGGCCTGGTCGTCGGCGGCGCGGGTGGTGCCCTCGGCACCACAGCGCTGCGGGACGAGCCGACAGCGCCGGCCTCGATCGGCGCGACCGGCGTCGGCTTCCGCGACGGCACCCACCAGGCCGGCATCACCACCCCTCAGCAGGCATGCGGCCACCTCGTCGCCTTCGACCTCGCACCGGGGCAGGGGCGCGGGAACGCCGCCGCGCTGCTGAGCCGCTGGACGAGCGCGGCCCAGGACATGATCAACGGCCGGCTGGTCACCAACGACGACCAGATCGCCTACGACGCGGGCCCGAGCTCGCTCACCATCACCTTCGGGTTCGGCCGGTCCCTCTTCACCAAGACCGGTCTGGAGGCCCAGGCACCGGCGGCCCTCGCGCCCCTCCCGGCCTTCTCCGCCGACGCGCTGGACCCGGCACGCAGCAACGGCGACCTGTGGGTGCAGATCGGCGCGAACGACGCGCTCGTCGCCTTTCACGCCCTGCGCGTACTGCACAAGACAGCGGGGAACGCGGCCCGGGTGCGCTGGCAGATGAACGGCTTCAACCGCACACCGGGCGCGACCCCCGAACCGATGACGTCACGCAATCTCATGGGCCAGGTGGACGGCACCAACAACCCCAAGCCCACCGACGCCGACTTCGACCAGCGGATCTTCGTACCGGCCGGCGGCACGGCACGCTCCCCGCAATGGATGCACGGCGGCTCGTACGCGGTGGTCCGCCGGATCCGGATGCTGCTCGATTCCTGGGACCACCTGTCCAGGGACCAGCAGGAGAAGGTGATCGGCCGCCGCAAGTCGAACGGCTCACCCCTGTCGGACGGCTCGCAAACGTCGGACGGCAGCGAGACGACACCCGTCGACCTGGACAAGCGGAACGCGCAGGGGGCGCCGGCCATCGCGGGCGACGCCCACATCCGCGTCGCCGCCCCGGCCTCGAACAGCGGGGCGGCCATGCTGCGCCGCCCGTTCTCGTACCACGACGGCATCGGCGCCGACGGGACCCCGGACGCCGGGCTGCTCTTCGTCTGCTGGCAGGCCGATCCGCAGCGCGGCTTCATCCCGGTGCAGCGCAAGCTGGACCGCGGGGACGGGCTGTCCCGCTTCCTGCGCCACGAGTCGAGCGCCCTGTTCGCGGTCCCCGGCGCGCCGGGGCCGGGTGAGTACGTGGGGCAACGGTTGCTGGAGTGGTGAACCCGCCCGGCGCATTAGGGTGACCGTATGTCGGCGAGCCGCTATACCTATCTGGGTCCTGAAGGCACATTCACCGAGGCCGCGCTCCGCACGCTTCCCGAGGCGGCGACCCGCGAGCTGGTCCCGATGGTGTCGGTGCCGGCCGTGCTGGACGCCGTGCGCAACGGCGAGGCCGGCGGGGCGCTGGTGCCGATCGAGAACTCGGTGGAGGGCGGGGTGACCGCGACCCTCGACGAGCTGGCGACCGGCGTGCCGCTGATGATCTACCGCGAGGTGCTGCTGCCCATCGCGTTCGCGCTGCTGGTGCGGCCGGGCACCAAGCTCACGGACGTGAAGACGGTGACCGGGCATCCGGTCGCGCAGCCGCAGGTGCGCAAGTGGCTGCGGGCCCAGCTGCCGAACGCCGTGTGGGAGTCATCGGCGTCGAACGCGGACGGGGCGCGGCTGGTGCAGGAGGGCCGTTTCGACGGGGCGTTCGCGGGCGAGTTCGCGGCGCCCACGTACGGTCTGGAGCCGCTCGTCACCGAGATCCATGACGCGAGGAACGCGGCGACGCGCTTCGTCCTGGTCGGCCGCCCGGCCCGCCCGGCGGCGCCGACCGGTGCGGACAAGACGTCGGCTGTCTTCTGGCTCGGGGACGACCACCCGGGCGCGCTGCTGGAACTGCTCCAGGAGTTCGCGGTGCGCGGGGTGAACCTGGTGCGCATCGAGTCGCGGCCGACGGGTGAGGGCATCGGCCGGTACTGCTTCTCGGTTGACTGCGAGGGGCACATCACCGACCGCCGGGTCAGCGAGGCGCTGATGGGTCTGAAGCGGATCTGCCCGCAGGTGCGGTTCCTGGGCTCCTATCCGCGGGCCGACACGGTGCGGCCGCAGGTGCGCCCCGGAACGACGGACAGCGAGTTCACCGAGGCGGCGGACTGGCTGGGACGGGCGCTGGACGGGCGGGGCTGAGTCGTCCACGAAGTTATCCACAGGCCGGAAGCTCAGCCTGGGGATAACTGGGGATAAGTCGACAGACCAACCCGACCTAGTCGACAAATCGGTACACAGCCACCGAGGTCGTCCACAGTGGCGCAGGTCACCCTTCGTCAGCCCAATTCCTCTGATCAACTCTATAGGGGGAACACTTCTCACTCGAAAGTGAGTGTTAAGTGGGTTTCGACCGGGAATCCTTCGCCGAGCACGGAGCACCCGGAACGATCAACTCCGTCTTCCACAGTTCGCACACACAACCTGTGGACAAAGGAAAAGAATCCCCATCCGCCTGTGGATAACCCGGGCCCGCACCCCCTCTCAACTCCCGTTCTCCACAAGGACGATGCCCCGATGGAGGGATGCGGTGAATTCGGTTGACGGCGACCTTTTGTCCGTTATTGCATTTCGCTCCCCTTTTCATCGAAACGGACATAACGCCACTTAAAGCCCTTAACTTGTCGCGTCCGGCCCCTCAGCCCCGGTAGCCTGTAGCCGTGATTGACCTTCGCCTGCTTCGTGAGGACCCCGACCGTGTGCGCGCCTCCCAGCGCGCCCGTGGAGAGGACGTCGCGCTCGTCGACGCCCTCCTCTCCGCCGACGAGCGGCGCAGGTCGTCCAGTCATCGCTTCGATGAACTGCGCGCCGAACAGCGGCAGCTCGGCAAGCTCATCCCCAAGGCACAGGGGGACGAGAAGGCCGAACTGCTGAAGAAGACCGGCGTGCTCTCGGCCGCGGTCAAGGCGGCGGACGCCGAGCAGAACGAGGCCGCGCAGGAGGCCCAGCGCCTGCTGCTCCAGCTCGGCAACCTCGTCCACCCGGACGCGCCGATCGGCGGCGAGGAGGACTTCGTCGTCCTCGAGCAGCTCGGTGCCCCGCGCGATTTCGCCGCCGAGGGCTTCGAGCCCAAGGACCACCTGGAGCTGGGCGAGCTGCTCGGCGCCATCGACGTCGACCGCGGCGCCAAGGTCTCCGGCTCGCGCTTCTACTACCTGACGGGCGTCGGCGCGCTGCTGGAGCTGGCCCTGGTCAACGCGGCCGTCGCGCAGGCCACCGCGGCCGGCTTCATCCCGATCCTCACCCCCACCCTGGTCAAGCCGGCGGCCATGGCCGGCACCGGCTACCTCGGCCAGGTCGAGGACGACGTCTACTACCTGGAGAAGGACGACCTGTACCTGGTCGGCACCTCCGAGGTCCCGCTCGCCGCGTACCACATGGACGAGATCATCGACGCGGCCAAGCTGCCGCTGCGGTACGCGGGCTTCTCGCCCTGCTACCGCCGCGAGGCGGGCTCGTACGGCAAGGACACCCGCGGCATCATCCGGGTGCACCAGTTCGACAAGGTCGAGATGTTCGTCTACACCACGCCGGAGGACGCGGAGGCCGAGCACCAGCGGCTGCTGGACTGGGAGAAGCAGTGGCTGACCGCCCTGGAACTGCCCTTCCAGGTGATCGAACTCGCCTCGGGCGACCTGGGCTCCTCGGCGTCGCGCAAGTTCGACTGCGAGGCGTGGATTCCCACCCAGGGCAAGTACCGCGAGCTGACCTCGACCTCGAACACCACCGAGTTCCAGTCCCGCCGGCTCTCGATCCGGCTGCGCGACGAGAAGGGCACCCGCCCGCTCGCCACGCTCAACGGCACGCTGTGCGCCGTACCGCGCACCATCGTGGCGATCCTGGAGAACCACCAGCAGGCCGACGGCTCGGTCCGGGTCCCGGAGGTACTGCGTCCCTACCTGGGCGGCCGTGAGTTCCTGGAGCCGGTCAGCAAGTGAGTTCCCCCGTGTCCCTCCCGTACCACCTGATCGCCACCGATCTGGACGGCACGCTGCTGCGCAGCGACAACACCGTCTCGGAGCGCTCGCGGGCAGCGCTCGCCGCGGCCACCGCGGCAGGCGCGGCCCACCTCGTCGTCACCGGCCGTTCCGTGGCCTGGGTCCGGCACATCCTGGACGACCTGGGCTACGAGGGCCTCGCGGTCTGCAGCCAGGGGGCGCAGGTCTACCACGCGGGCGAGCACCGGCTGCTGACGTCCGTCACGCTCGACCGCCAGCTCGCCGGGCTCGCGCTGGCGAAGATCGAGGCCGAGATCGGCCCGCTCTTCCTGGCCGCGAGCCGTGACGGCCTCGACGGCGAGGTGCTGATCGGCGCGGGGTACCAGCACCACCCCGAGCTGCCGGTGATCCATATGCAGGACGACAGCGAGCTGTGGAGCGCCCCGCTCAACAAGCTCTACCTCCAGCACCCGGGCCTGGACGACGACGGTCTGGCCCGGGTCGCGCGCGAGGTCGCGGGCGATCTGGTCGGGGTGACGATGGCGGGCGAGGGCATCGTCGAGCTGCTGCCGCTGGGCCTCAGCAAGGCCACCGGCCTCGCGATCGCCGCCCGCCGGCTGGGCCTGACGGCCGCCGGCACCATCGCCTTCGGCGATATGCCGAACGATCTGCCGATGTTCGCGTGGGCCGCCCACGGCGTCGCGATGGCCAACGCGCACGATGAACTGAAGGCCGTCGCGGACGAGGTCACCACCTCGAACGACGAAGACGGCATCGCCGTCGTCCTGGAACGGCTCCTCGCGCGAGCGTAGGCCCTGCCGGCGGCCATGGACGGTAGGCGCCGGGTAGGCGCGGGCCGCCATGGTCCGGTAGGCGCGGGCCGCCCACGCGCGGCCCACGCGCGGCCCACCCGCGGCACGGCCGCCGCCGGGTCGGCGCGGCCGAGGCGCGGCGCAACCCGTTCGCGGCACGGCGCGGCCGAGGCGCGGTACGACCGCCCGGCGGCCCGGGCACAAACCGACCGGTAGTACCGTGCGTTTCCATGACGGAGTCCAGGGCCAATTCGACCGGCGCCACGGCGAATCCGGACCCGGACCCGGACCCGGATGCCCATTCGGGCCCGAGTGCGGGTCCTGATCCGGGTGCGGCTGCCGCCGAGGCGATCGGCAGTGACCTTCACCTGGAGTTGACCGGCCCCGGCGGACGCCGTGCCTCGCTGATGCGCGCGCTGCGTGAGGCGATCCGGAGCGGACGCCTCGCCCCGGGCACCCGGCTGCCGCCGTACCGCTCGCTCTCCGCCGACCTCGGCATCGCCCGCAACACCGTCGCCGAGGCGTACGCCGAACTCGTCGCCGAGGGCTGGCTGACCGCCCGCCAGGGCTCCGGCACCCGTGTCGCGCCGCGCACGGCGCCGTTGAAACCGGCTCCCGTACGGGGGCCGGACGCGGTACGCGGCGCTACGCCCGCCCCGCCGACCGCCACGCGCAGCGCGCCGCCCGCGTACAGCCTGCTGCAGGGGCGGCCCGATGCCGCGAGTTTCCCCCGTGCCGCCTGGCTCACCTCCGCCCGCCGTGCGCTGACCGCGGCGCCCAACGAGGCGTTCGGCCCCGGCGACCCGCACGGCCGCCCCGAGCTGCGCGAGGCGCTGGCGGAGTACCTGGCGCGCGCCCGCGGGGTGCGCACGGAGCCGGACAGGATCGTCATCTGCTCGGGCTTCGCCCACGCCCTGCGGCTGCTGACCCAGGTGCTGCGCGGCCCGATGGCCGTGGAGGCGTACGGTCTCGGGTTCCACCGCGGCATCCTGGCCGCCGCCCGGGTCCGTACGGTGCCGCTCAGCGTCGACGCCGACGGGGCCCGTACCGGGGAGCTGGCGGCGAGCGGGGCGAAGTCCGTACTGCTCACCCCCGCGCACCAGTTCCCGACCGGCGGCCCGCTGGGCCCGGAGCGGCGGGCGGCCGTCGTCGACTGGGCGAGGACCACGGCCGGCTTCGTCCTGGAGGACGACTACGACGGAGAGTTCCGTTACGACCGGCAGCCGGTCGGCGCGGTGCAGGGCCTCGACCCCGAACGCGTCGTCTACCTCGGCTCGGTCAGCAAGAGCCTGTCACCCGCGGTGCGGCTGGGCTGGATGGTGCTGCCCGGCCGGCTCGTGAACGAGGTCGTGGCGGTCAAGGGCGAACGGGAGGGCACGGCCGGCGCCCTGGACCAGCTGACCCTCGCGGATTTCATCGGCTCGGGCTCGTACGACCGCCATGTCCGCCGGATGCGGCAGCGCTACCGGCGTAGGCGCGACCAGCTCGTCACCGCCCTCGCCGAGCGCGCCCCGCACATCGGGGTCTCCGGTGTCGCGGCCGGGCTGCATGCCGTACTCGACCTTCCGCCCGGCACCGAGGGCGCGGCCGTGCGGGACGCGCTCCGGCAGGGTCTCGTTCTGGACGGCCTGGCCGGCTACCGGCACCCCGGCAGCGTCATGCCGCTCCAGGACGGACTGGTCGTCGGCTACGGCACCCCGCCCGACCATGCCTTCAGCGGCGCTCTGGAAGCCTTGTGCCGGGCGCTTCCGCCATCCCGTGGGGAGTCAGGTGGGGAGCCGCCGTCCGGCGGGGAGGGGTGGGCCGTCGCGGGATCGGCCGCCGAGCGGTCGGCGTCAGCGCGTAGCAGGCCAGACCGATCAGCACGGCCGTGAGATGGCCGAGGTCGGTGAAGGTGCGGCTGGTGAGGACGGGCACCGTGAAGAACGTCAGGATCCCCAGCAGATATCCCCATCGCCAGGGGCGCGGCACCATGTACGTCAGTACGCCGACGACTCCGGCCATGCCGTAGCTCACACCGACGTCGACCGTGTGGGCGAGGGAGCGCGGCAGCCGGTCGTAGTGGATGCCGAAGAGCACGGCCTTCTGGCTGACGAGCGTGGCGCCGATGTGCGCGGTGGCGACGACGACGAGCCAGCGCCAGGTGCCCATCCAGCGTTCGGCGGGCGCGTGGATCAGCTGGTAGAAGACGAAGTAGATGGCGAAGCCGGACGGGGTCGCGACCCACAGGGCGCTGGCGAGCAGCACCCGGACCGGATGCTGCCGCAACTCGATGAGGTTGGTGCTGACGTGGTGCAGCAGATACGCGCGCACATGCGGCGACACGACGGCGACGACACAGGTCGTGATCGTCAGGATCAGCAGCCATATGTGTGTGCCGGGGGATGAACGCACCCAGGAAACGCCGAAGCGCCCCACACCTCGAAGGGTGATGCGGCGGCGCTCGACTGGCGTCCGGGTGTCTTGTTCTGCGGCCATCCCCCACATCATCCGTCAGGGCCGGTGGACGCGGCCAATCGCGTTTCGGACGATCTTGATCAGAAGGCCCTCCCCCGAGGGCCCTGATCGGTCGCCGTGATCAGACGGCCTTGATGGCGGAGATGTCGAAGTGCAGCTTGACCTGCTCCCCGATGAGGACGCCACCGGTCTCCAGGGCGGCGTTGTAGTTCAGGCCCCAGTCGGTCCGGTCGATCTTGGCGGTGCCTTCGAAGCCGACGCGCTCGTTGCCGTACAGGTCCTTGGCGGCGCCGTTGTAGGCAAGGTCGAGGGTGACGGGGCGCGTGGTGCCCTTGATGGTGAGGTCGCCCGTCAGCCGGTACGAGTCCTCGCCGAGGCGCTCGGCGGAGATGGAGCGGAAGGTGATCTCCGGGAACGCGGGGGCATCGAAGAAGTCGCCGGTGCGCAGGTGATCGTCGCGCTGAGCCTGGTTGGTGTCGATGCTGGCGACCTTGATGACCAGCTCGGCGGTCGACAGGTGCGGGTCGGCGCCGTCGAGGTGCAGCGAGCCCTCGTACTCGGCGAACTGGCCACGGACCGTGGTGACCATGGCGTGCCGGACGGAGAATCCGACCTCACTGTGGGTCGGGTCGATGGTGTAGTCGCCGGTCAGGTGCGACAGGTCGGCGGAGACGGGAGCGGTCGCAACGGCGGTGCCCGCGGTGCCGGTGGTGGTGTTGGCGGTCTTGGTGCGGCTGAAGAGGCCCATGATGTGCTCCTTGCAAGTGGTTCAACGTTCAACTTAATTCACCATAACTCCATTCCATTGAACTTTCAACAAGGTCCCCCGAATGGTCCTGCGGATGGACCGGCGGTGAGTAGGTGAGTAGTAGAAGGACCACGAGTTGTAGGATGACCGGATGACACTTCACGCAGCCGACCGCAAGTCCCTGGTCGACACCGTCGTCGAGCAGCTCCGCGAGCAGCTCACCGCCGGCACCTGGCGGGTCGGGATGCGCATCCCGACCGAGCACGAGCTGGCCGACCTGCTCGGCGTGGGCCGCAACACGGTCCGCGAAGCGGTCCGGGTGCTCGCGCACGCCGGGCAGCTGGAGTCCCGGCAGGGCCAGGGCACGTACGTGATCTCCACGGCGGATCCCGCCGCCGTCCTGCTCGGCATGCGCCGGGCCGGTATCCGCGACGTCCTGGAGCTGCGGATCGCGATGGAGGCGGAGGGCGCCCGGCTGGCCGCCGTCCGGCGGACGCCCGAGGACCTGGAGCGGATGCGCGCCGCGCTCGGCAGCGTCCATCACCATGGGGCGGAACTGACCGGCGGTGCCCAGGCGGACGACGACGTCCGCTTCCACCAGTACGTGGTGGAAGCCGCGCACAATGCCGCGCTGACCGAGGTCTACCGCTACTTCAGCTCCTCGGTGCGCGAAACGCTGCTCGCCGCGGTCGGCGACAGCGACATGCCGCCGATCGACCTGGCGGCACACACCGCGCTGGTCGACGCCATCGAGGCGCGCGACCCGCAGGCCGCGGACAGCGCCGCGCGGGCACTGCTCAGCGAGCCGCTGCGCGCGGTCGAAGCGCTCCTCAACCGTTGAACGGCTCCGGAATTCACAGAAAGGTGCCTGCCTTGACCCGCCCGACCGCCACCTTCCCGCTCATCGACGCGGAGCCCGGCCACCCGCCCGAGTCGTCCCGGCTGCTCTCCCACCCCGCGCTGCTGCTGGCCGGCATCGTGCTGGCCTCGCTCAACATGCGGGGCGCGCTGGCCAGCATGGCGCCGCTGGTCGGCGACGTCAGCGCGCACTTCGGGCTGTCCTCGACGGTGAGCAGCCTGGTCACGTCGGTGCCGGTGCTCTTCCTGGGGCTGGGTTCGATGTTCGCGCCGCGGCTGTCGCGGCGGTTCGGTACCGAGCAGGTGCTGTTCGCCGCGCTGACGGCGCTGGCCGCCGGGATCGTGGTGCGGTCGCTGTCCTCGGTGGTGGCGCTGTTCGCCGGAAGTATCCTGCTGGGCACGGCGATAGCCCTGCTGAACGTCCTGATGCCCGGTCTGATCAAGCGCGACTTCCCGCACCGGGCCGCGAGCATGACCTCGCTTTACACCTGCGCGATGGTCATCGGCGCGTCGACGGCCGCCGGGGTGTCCGTACCCCTGGAGAAATCCTTCGGCGGCAGCTGGCAGGCCGCGCTGGCCTTCTGGGCCCTTCCGGCGGCCGTCGCCGCGGCGGTCTGGTTCCCCCAGGTGGTGCTGGAGCGCCGAAGCCGGTCCGCACCCGCCGCCACGGCGATCAGCACCACCGGGCACCAGGGCCGGAGTCCGGGTCTGGGCAAGGGCTTGGGCCCGGACCGGGTCCGGGACGCGGGCGTCTGGCGGTCGACGCTGGCCTGGCAGGTCACCTGCTTCATGGGTCTGCAGTCGCTGCTCGTCTACGTCGTCATCGCCTGGATGCCGACGATCCTCACCGACCACGGGATGAGCAAGAGCACGGCAGGTGTCGTCTTCGCGGTCAGCAACCTGATCCAGGTGGTGGGCGCGTTCGTCTTCCCGCTGCTGGCGGCCCGGATGCGGAATCAGGGCCCGCTGGTGGCCGTCGCGGTCGCGCTGACCGCCTCCGGATACGTCGGACTGCTGGTGAACCCGGTCGGCGGCGCCTGGGCCTGGGCCGCACTGCTCGGCGTCGGCCAGGGCGGCGCCGTCGGGCTGGCGCTCACGATGATCGTGCTCCGCAGCCGCGACGCGTACACGGCCGCGCGGCTGTCGGGCCTGGCCCAGGGCGTCGGCTATCTGCTCGCCGCCTCGGGGCCGCTGGCGGCCGGCGCGCTCTACCAGAGCAGTGGCGGCTGGACCGCCCCGATCGTGCTGATGCTGTTGCTGTGCGGCGCGCAGCTCGCCGCGGGACTGGGCGCGGCCAGGGACCGCAAGCTCTGAGACGTCCGCCCCGCAGCAAGTTCGTCCTCAATCGCCGGACGGGCTTGATGTCAAGCCCGTCCGGACGGCGTCACGGCTCCGCCGGGTCCGTCACTCCTCGCCGGCCAGCGTCAGCGAACGCAGCCGCTGCGCGGCGAACCAGGTGGCGGCGGCCGTCACCCCGACCAGCAGCACGACGGCGAGCGGGAGACCGACGTCGGACTTGATGATGTCGCCGCCCCCGATCCTCTGCGCCAGCGCCAGCGACCACTGCTGGACGCTGAGGGTGCGGGCGCCCGGGACGAGGTTGCCGATGAGGGACTCCCAGACCAGGGCGTAGACCAGACCGGCCACCACCGCGTGCCGGGTGATGACGCCCAGCAGCAGGAAGACCGCGGCGTAGGCGATCGACGCGACGGCCGCGGCGATTCCGTAGGCGACCGCGATCTGCTGGCTGTTGCCGTTCAGGATGTATCCGGCGATCAGGGTGGGGATCGCCGAGAACGCCATGGCGACGCCTACGGCGACGACGAGTTTCGTCATGATGATCGACGGCCGCTTCAGCGGCTTCGCGAGCAGATAGACGATCGACCCGTCGTCGATCTCCGGGCCGATCGCGCCCGTACCGGCGATGACGCCGATCAGCGGCACCATGGTGGCGAGCGCGAAGCCGCCCAGCAGGTGGCTGATGACGTCGTCGTCCACGCCGGCCAGGGCGCGCACGGCGACGGAGATGATGATGAGCAGCGCGGGCAGCGCGAAGAGGATGAGCGCGCGGCGCCTGCCGAGCAGCGCCCGGAAGGTGAGCCGGGCCACGGTGGGGTTGTACATCGCTGTGGGCTCCTTACGCCGTTTACGCCGTGACCAGGTAGGAGAAGACGCTCTCCAGGGACTCGTCGGACGGCGAGACCGTGTACAGCCGGATGCCGTGGTCGCGGGCGACGCGCGGCAGCAGCTCGGTGAAGCCGGCGAAGTCGATCGCCTGGATACGCAGTGCCCGCCCGTCTCCCGCCACCGCCCCTCCAGCGAAGCGCTGCGCGCTGCCCCTCCCATCCTCGGACCAGTCGAGTTCGATCGCGGCGGTGGACGCGTCCGCGATGAGCGCGGCGGCCAGCTGCCGGTCGTCGCTGGACCGTACGAGGTAGCGGTGCGGGCGGTCCGTCATCAGGCGGCGGATCTTGCGGAAGTCACCGGAGGCGGCATGCCGTCCGGCCACCACGACCTCGATATGGCTCGCGAGCTGCTCCACCTCCTCCAGGATGTGCGAGGAGAACAGCACGGTGCGGCCTTCGGCGCCCATCTGCCGGAGCAGATCCATGAGATGGAGGCGCTGGCGCGGGTCCATACCGTTGAAGGGCTCGTCGAGCAGCAGCACCGACGGGTCGTGCACGAGGGCCGAGGCCATCTTCACGCGCTGCCGCATACCCTTGGAGTACGTGTCGATCTTGCGGTCCTGCGCGTACTGCATCTCGACCGTCGCGAGCGCGCTGCGGGCGGCCGCGCCGGGGTCCGCGAGGCCGTGCAGCTCCGCGTTGGCGAGGACGAACTCCTTGCCGGTGAGGAAGTCGTACATCCCCTCGCGCTCGGGCACGATCCCGATGTGGCGGTACGCCTGCTCATTGCGCCAGATCTGCGTGCCGTCGAGGGTGACGGTGCCGGTGGAGGGGGACAGGAAGCCGGCCATCATGTTGATGAGGGTGGACTTTCCCGCGCCGTTCGGGCCGAGCAGGCCCGTCACACCGGGGCCGATCGACATGGTGACGTCATTGACCGCCACCACGTTGCCGAACCAGCGCGAGACGTTGTCGATGGTGATCGTCGTCACGAGAGTCCGACCTTCCGGTAGCGGCGCATCAGCAGGCCGAAGCAGCCCACGATCACGGCGATGAGCACGAGCAGGTACGCGATGCCCGCCATGGCGTCGGGCGGGCCGTAGTTGCCGGGCGTCGACACGGTGGCTCCGAGCCACCATGCCTGCGCGCCGTCCAGCAGGCTGATCGGGGAGAAGAGGCCGAACCAGCCCTCCGCCTCGAAGTTGCCCTGGCTGTAGGCGACGCCCTGGATCGCGCTGACCGCCCCGTAGGAGATGGCGATGACCGCGATGATCGCGGCGACACCGAAACCGCGGCGCGGTGTGATGGCGGCGATGACCATGCCGATGCCCGCGAGGAGCAGGGAGAGCAGAAGAGCGGCCACGATTCCCTTCCCGAACCCGGCGGTCTGGGACGTGAAGCCCAACTTCCCGAGCAGAGCGCCGACGTAGAGGATCACCAGCGGCACGGCGGTGAGGATGAACAGTGCCGCTGTCATCGCCGCGAACTTGGCGGTGACGTAGTCGATGCGCTCGATGGGGCGCGAGAAGTACAGCGGTGTCGTCTTGAACCGCAGGTCGCGGGAGACGGACTGCGGGGCCTGGGCCGCGACGAAGAGGCCGATGACCATCTGCAGATAGATCGTGTACTGCATGTACTGCAGCGGGAGCTTGGTCATCTTCGTGCTGATCGCGACCGCGACGATGATCAGCGCGGGGGCGCACATCGCGGCGACCAGCAGCATCGGCAGGACCTTGGACTTCGCGGACCAGCCGAGGCCGAAGGCGCCGCGCAGGCTCTGCGAGAAGAGCGAGAGACGGGCGTAGCCGCGGCCGAGGCGCGGGCCGCCGTAGTGGCGGTAGCCGATGTTGTGGATGACGTCTTCGTGCGCCATGGGGGATGGGTTCGTCGGAGACATGGGGGAGGTGGTGGGTGTCTGTGTCTCAGGCGGCATCGCGGCCCGCTCCTTCCTTGAGGTCGGTGTCCGTGTCGGTGTTGGCGTTGGCATTGGCGTCGCCTGTGGTGTCGGCGCCGTCGTCCTCGTCCTCGTCGCTGAAGATCTCCGCGATGCGGTGCCTGCGCTGCTCCATGCGCACCAGGCCGAGGCCGAGTTCGGCGACGGCGTCGCGCACGAAGTCGTACGTCTCGTCGCCGGTGATGTCGACAAGGAGCAGATGGCCGTCCACGTGGGCGGTGAGCCCTGCGGCGATCAGCGCGTCGAAGGTGGCACGCGTGCCATGGGGGTGCTGGTCGGTGTCGGTGACCTCGACCGCGAGGGAGGCCGTGGCCTGTGTGAAGTCGCTGGTGGAGGAGGAGCGAAGCAGCTTGCCGCCGTCGATGACGACGACGTGGTCGCTGATGCGTTCCAGCTCACCGAGGAGGTGCGAGGTGACCAGGACGGAGATGCCGAAGTCGGTGTGGACGCGGCGGATCAGTCCGAGCATGTCGTCGCGGCCCGCCGGGTCCAGCCCGTTGGTCGGCTCGTCGAGGAGGACCAGTTGCGGGTCGTGGACCAGGGCCTGGGCCAGTTTGACCCGCTGCTTCATGCCTGTGGAGTAGCCGCCCATGGAGCGGTACCGCTCCTCGTACAGCCCGACATGGCGCAGGGTGTCGGCGGTGCGCTCGCGGGCAGCGGCGGGCGGCAGCCCGGACATCCGCGCCATGTGGACGACGAACTCGGTCGCCGAGACATCGGGCGGCAGACAGTCGTGTTCCGGCATGTAACCGACAAGACTGCGGATCGCAGCGCCTTCAGTGGCCACGTCGAGTCCGAGCACGGCGGCACGGCCCTCGCTGGCCGGGGACAGACCCAGAAGAATCTTGATCAGGGTCGACTTGCCGGCGCCGTTGGCACCCACCAGCCCGGTCACACCGGGGGTGATGTCCACGGAGAGCCGGTCCAGGGCGGTCACCCGTGGGTACCGCTTGCTCAGGCTTTCGGTCACGATCACAGTCACGTTTTCGAAGGTAGTGGCGCAGACCACACCTGGGCGTCCCTCTGTGGGGCCTAATCGGGGTAGTCCTGCGGGCTGACCTCCCGTAGGGGATCTCGTCCGGAAGCCGCTTCATGTGTCGGGGTCGGGTGCTGGGGCGGGTGCTCGGGCGAGGAGTTTTCCACAGGCTGACGCACACCCCCTTGACCATGCCATGAAGTGGTGTCACATTCATCGATGTCAGGGTCGATGCATGCCGTGCTGGGTGCCGTACTGGGACGGGGCGGTAGTGATGAGTCATCCATCGGACGAGATGGACCGGCTGGACGGCCGAAGCGGGAATCCGGACGGGCTGGACGGGTTCCGGGAGGTGCAGCGGCTGGCGTACGCGTGCGCCGAGGCAGTCGCGGCGCAGCTCAGGCCGGGCGTGACCGAACGCGAGGCCGCCCGCATGATGCGGGAGTGGCTGCGTGAGCGGGGCGTGCGGGACTGGTTCCATCTGCCGTTCGCCTGGTTCGGGGACCGGACGGCCTTCACCGGCTTCAAAGTGCCGCTGCAGTTCTTCCCGACCCACCGGCGGCTGGAGCCGGGGATGCCCTTCATCCTCGACACCGCCCCCGTCTACAAGGGCTTTACCGCCGACATCGGGTACTCCGGCTGTCTGGGGCTCAACCCGGTCCATGACCGGCTGCTGGCGGATCTGCGCGAGCACCGTGAACTGATCCTGCGCGAGGTGCGCGAGCGCCGGTCGCTGCGGGCGATCTACGAGGACGTGGACCGGCTGATGGCGAAGCAGGGGTACGCCAACCGCCACCGGGCCTATCCGTTCGGCGTCATCGCCCACAAGGTCGACCGGGTCAAGGAGCGGCGCTGGTCACCGCAGATCGCCGGCTTCGGCACCCAGAGCCTCAAGGGGCTGGCGAAGGACGCCCTGCACGGCCACCGCGACGGCTGGTCCCCGCTGTGGAGCCCGTACCGGATGTCCGACCATCCGCCGCAGCCGGGGCTGTGGGCGGTGGAGCCCCATCTGGGCTTCCGGGGGACCGGTGCGAAGTTCGAGGAGATCCTCGTGGTCACCGGGACGGACGCGTACTGGCTGGACGACGAACTGCCGCATGTGAAGCGCTGGAAGGAAGCGGGGCTGTCCGTATGACCGAGGACGAGACCGGGGGCCGGCCCGACGACGGGGCCGGGGACGAAGTCGGAGACGGGGCCGGCACCGGGGAACCGCGCGAGCGCCGGGTACAGGCCGACGGGGTGGAGCTGTGCGTCGCCGAGTACGGGGACGCGTCGCTGCCCACCGTGGTGCTGCTGCACGGATACCCCGACAGCAAGGAAGTGTGGTCGCAGGTCGCCGTCCGGCTCGCGGGCCGCTTCCATGTCGTGCTCTATGACGTGCGCGGGCACGGCCGTTCGACGGCTCCGAAACCGCTGCGCGGCGGCTTCCGGCTGGAGAAGCTGACCGACGACTTCCTGGCCGTCGCGGACGCGGTCAGCCCGGACCGGCCGGTGCACCTCGTCGGCCATGACTGGGGTTCGGTCCAGGGCTGGGAATTCGCCACCGTGGGGCGGACCGAGGGCCGGATCGCCTCCTTCACCTCCATCTCCGGCCCCTCCCTCGACCACTTCGGCCACTGGATCAAGCAGCGCGTCTCGCGGCCGACCCCGCGGCGCGTGGGCGAGCTCCTCGGCCAGGGCGCCAAGTCCTGGTACGTGTACGCGCTCCACACCCCCGTCCTGCCGGAACTGGCCTGGCGCGGAGTGCTCGGCCGGCAGTGGCCCAAGCTGCTCGCCCGCGTCGAGAAGCTGTCCTCGGCGGACTACCCGACGGCCTCGCTCCCCGAGGACGCCGCGCACGGCGCGTGGCTCTACCGGGACAACGTCAGGGAGCGGCTGCGCGCGCCGCGCTCGGACGCCTACGCCCATGTGCCGGTGCAGCTGATCACCCCGACCGGTGACCCGTTCCTGTCGGAGAAGCTCTACGACGGGCTGGAACAGTGGGTCCCCAACCTGCGGCGCCGCACCATTCCCACCACCCACTGGGTGCCACGCACCCGTCCGGACCAGATCGCCCAGTGGATCGGTGAATTCGTGACGGTCAACGAAGAGGGCCACCCGGCCAAGGAGACCCCGGCCAAGGCCGGCCCGGCCGGCGAGCGGTTCGCCGGTCAGCTGGTGCTGGTGACCGGCGCGGGCAGCGGCATCGGGCGGGCCACCTGCTTCGCCTTCGCCGAGGCGGGGGCGCGGATCATCGCGGTGGACCGGGACGCGGAGTCGGCGGCCCGCACCGCCGAACTAGCACGGCTGATCGGCGCGCCGGACGCCTGGGCCGAAACCGTCGACGTCTCCGACGAGCAGGCCATGGAGAAGCTCGCCGAGAAGACCGCCGGCGAGTACGGCGTGCCCGATGTCGTCGTCAACAATGCCGGGATCGGCCTGGCCGGTGCCTTCCTCGACACCACCACCGAGGACTGGAAGCGGGTGCTGGACGTCAACTTGTGGGGCGTCATCCACGGCTGCCGGCTCTTCGCCCGGCAGATGGTGGAGCGCGGCCAGGGCGGCCACATCGTCAACACCGCCTCGGCCGCGGCCTATCAGCCCTCCCGCGCCCTGCCCGCGTACAGCACGTCCAAGGCCGCCGTGCTGATGCTCAGCGAATGCCTGCGCGCCGAACTGGCCCCGCACGGCATCGGGGTGACCGCCATCTGCCCCGGCATCGTCAACACCAACATCACCTCGGCCACCCGCTTCGCCGGGGTCACCGACGCGGAGCAGGAACGCCGCCGGGCCAAGTCCTCGCGGCTGTACGGGCTGCGCAACTACCCGCCGGAGAAGGTCGCTCAGGCGATCGTGCGCGCGGTGCTGCGCAACTCCGCCGTCGTACCGGTCACCCCCGAGGCGCGTGGCGCCCGGCTGCTGGCCCGGCTGTCCCCCAAGGCGCTCCGCGCTCTGGCCCGCCTCGATCCGCCCCTGTAAGCCCCGTAGGCCCCGTAGGCCCAGTAGCCCAGGAAGCCCCTGAAGGAGGTCACCACACCATGAGCTACGCGATCAAGCCGCGGCGCGTCTCGTTCGACTGGAAGGAGACTCCGCTCCACTGGATCCCCGACGAGCCGACCGCGACGCACGTCATCAATGTGCTGCACCTGCTGCTGCCCGCCGGGGAGAGATGGTTCGTCAAGGTCTTCAAGGAGGCCCTGCCCCTGGTCACCGACGAAGCGCTGCTCAAGGACGTCAAGGGGTTCATGGGCCAGGAGGCCACCCACAGCGTGCAGCACGCCTATGTCCTGGATCATCTGGCCGAGCAGAACCTCGACACGGCCCGCTACACCCGGCAGGTTGAGTGGATGTTCGATGTGCTGCTCGGGGAGAAGCCGCCGCTCGGCGTGCCGGTACCGCGGGCCGAGTGGCTCAAGTTCCGGCTGTCGCTCATCGCCGCGATCGAGCACTTCACCGCGGTGCTCGGCGACTGGATCCTGGCCGCCGGGGCACTCGACGAAGCGGGTACCGACGAGGTGATGCTGGATCTGCTGCGCTGGCACGGCGCCGAGGAGGTCGAGCACCGGGCGGTCGCCTTCGACATGTACCAGCATGTCGCCGGCGAGGGCCTGCCCCGCTATCTGCGCCGCGCGGAGGGGATGGTGCTCGCCTGGCCGGCCCTCGCCTACCTCTGGGTGACCGGAGCCCGCTTCCTGATGCGCCACGATCCCCAGCTCGCGCACGGCAGATACCGCTTCCGCGACCACCGGGCGGCGGCCGCCAAGGGGCTGCTGCCGTCCTGGGCCTCGCTGAACATGGCCATGCCCAGATACCTCCGGCGGTCGTACCATCCGTCACAGGAGGGATCGCTGCGCTGGGCCGTCGAGTACCTGGCGAGTTCCCCGGCGGCACGGATCGCCGCGGGCGCGATAGGCCGCGCGGCCGCCTCGTGAGTCCAGGGAGGACCGCTTGACCGTCTCCGCCGAGCACCGCGCGTACCGCATCGAGGACCTGGCCCACTTCAGCGGCGCCACGGTGCGGACGATCCGGGCCTACCAGGACCGCGGGCTGCTCCCGAAACCGGAACGCCGGGGCCGGGCCAATGTGTACGACGACACCCATCTGGTCCGGCTGCGGCAGATCGCCGACCTCCTGGAGCGCGGCTACACGCTGGCCAGTATCAAGGAGCTGCTGGAGGCCTGGGACGCGGGCACCGGACTCGGCGGAGTCCTCGGCCTGGTGCACGAGGTGGACCGCCCCTGGTCCGACGAGACCCCGGCCCGGATCACCCGCGCCGAGCTGACCGAGGCGTTCGGCGGTGTCCCCGACGAGGCCGCCATCACCGATGCCCTGGAACTCGGCGTCCTGGAGACGGTTCCCGGCACCGAGGACGAGTTCCTGGTCCCCAGCCCCCAGGAGCTGGCGGTCGCCGCCGAGCTGTACGCGGCGGGCATCCCGCTGTCGGCGATCACCGGTCATCTGCGGGAGCTGCGGATCCAGGTCGAGTACATCTCGGAGCGGTTCCTGCAGTTCACCACCGAGCATGTCTTCCAGCGCTATCTGGACCATCCGCCCACCGACGCGGAGGCGGCGGAGGCGGCGTCCCTCGTCCGGCGGCTGCGCCCGCTCGCCCAGCAGACCATCGACGCGGAACTCGCGCGCGCGATGCGGATGATGGCCACCCGGCAGGTCCAGCGGCACCTGGGCGACCTCGCGGCGGCGACCGGGCCGCCGCCGTCAGCGGAACCTGCCCAGGTCCCGGTCCCGCTGCCCGTGGAAACGGTGGGCGCCGTCCGCGAGCTGGTCGGCCGCCGCAACGTCCCCGCCTTCATCGCCGCCGCCGCCGAACGGGAAGTGCGCGCCCGCACCATGGACGCCCTCGCCGGGCTCCCCGCCACGGACGGTCCGCATTTCAGCCCGTCCGGCGACTGAGGAAAGCGCGGCCGGAGGACGCCTAACCCGGTGCAACCCTGCGGTCACCGCGCCACGCCCGTACCTGTGTACGGTCGGCGTGGTCATGTACGGGAGAATGGGGCCGTGACCTCAGCCCCCGAGCATCCCCAGTCCCCGGACGCCCGCCCGTCGGCCCCCACGACCCGGCTGATCGCCACCGACCTCGACGGCACGCTGCTCCGTGACGACAAGACGGTCTCGGCCCGGACGGTCGCCGCGCTCGCGGACGCCGAGGCAGCCGGTATCGAGGTCTTCTTCGTCACCGGACGGCCGGCCCGCTGGATGGGCGTCGTCGCCGAGCACACCGCACGGCACGGCATGGCGATCTGCGCGAACGGCGCGGCCGTCTACGACCTGCACCGCAGCCGGCTGCTCGCCGCGTACCCGCTCGACACGAAGGACGCGCTCACGGTCGTGGAGTCGCTGCGCGCGGCCGTGCCGGGCACGACCTTCGCCATCGAACGGACGAACGGTTTCTCGTACGAGCCCGCCTACCCGCCGTACGCCGCGATGTCCGACGCGGTGATCGCCCCCGCCGAGGAGCTGCTCGCCGACAACGGCGCTCCGGTATTGAAACTGCTGGCCAAGCACCCGGACGCCGATCCGGACGCGTTTCTCGCCATGGCGCTGAGCGCCGCCGGGGAGCACGGTGAGATCACCCGGTCCAGCGCGTCCGCGCTGCTGGAGATCAGCGGCCCGGGCGTCAGCAAGGCCACCACTCTCGCGCGGTGCTGCGCGGAACGCGGCGTATCGGCCGAGGAGGTCGTCGCCTTCGGCGACATGCCGAACGATCTGGCGATGCTCAGCTGGGCCGGCACCTCGTACGCGGTGGCGAACGCGCACCCCGATGTCCTGGCCGCCACCACCCACCGCACGACCGCCAACGAGGACGACGGCGTCGCGCGGATCATCGAGCGGATCCTGGCCGGCCGCCGCAACTGACGCCCCAACTGACGCGGCGGCCGGCGCCACGACCGGCCGCCGGACGGGCCGCCTGAAGCACGGGCCCCTAAAGCGGCGCCTCCCAGACGACCCTCGTCCCGGCGCCGTCCGGTCCCGGTCCGTAGGCGCTCGACCCGCCCAGGGCCTCCGCGCGCCGCGCCAGATTGCGCAGCCCGCTGCGGCGGCCGTCCTCGGGGATGCCCACGCCGTCGTCGGTGACGGTCAGCTGGACCCCGGTGCCGGCCTCGTCCGGCAGCGCGACCGTCGCGTCGATCACCACATCGATCCGTGACGCCCCCGCATGCCGGAAGGCGTTCGACAGCACCTCGCGCAGCGCCGCGATCAGGTTCTTCGCCGTCAGCTCGCCGACCAGCGCGTCCACCGCGCCGGTGAACCGTACCGACGGCTGGAAACCGAGCGGGACGGCCGCCGTCCCGATCTCGCGCAGCACCCGCGTCCGCAGTCCGGCCGGCGCGTCGGCCGGGGTCTGCTGGAGGGCGAAGATCGCGGTGCGCACCTCCTCGATGGTGGCGTCCAGTTCGTCGACGGCCTTGCCGATCCCGTCCCGCACCTGGGGGACCACCGACCGGCGCTGCGCGCCCTGCAGCATCATGCCGGTCGCGAACAGCCGCTGGATCACGAGGTCGTGCAGGTCACGGGCGATCCGGTCGCGGTCCTCATAGACCGCCAGCCGCTCCCGGTCGCGCTGGACGTCGGCAAGCAGCAGCGCCAGCGCGGCCTGCGCGGCGAACTGGGTCGCCAGGGTGCGCTCCACCTCGGTGAACAGCTTGCCGCCGCGTTCGCGCGGCAGCGCGAGGGTGCCGATGACCCGGTCGCTGCTCTTGAGCGGAAGCAGCATGCTGGGCCCGAAGCGGGTGGCCAGATGCGTCGTCATCCGTACGTCCATGGAGGAGTCGTCGATGAAGACCGGCTCCCCGTTAAGCAACAGTTCGGCGACCGGGCTCTCCGCCTCGATGACGGTGCCGAGCATCCCTGCCGGTTCGTCCGCCGAGACGGCGACGACCTCCAGACCGCCGTCCTTGGTCGGCAGCAGTACGAGACCGGCGGCGGCCTCGGCGAGCTTGCGGGCCTGCTCGGCCACCACGTCCAGCGCGTCCTCGGCGTCGTCGCCCGTCAGCAGGGCGGTGGTGAGGGCGGCCGAACCGTTGATCCAGCGCTCGCGCTGGCGGGTCGCCTCGTACAGCCGCGCGTTGCCGAGCGCGATCCCCGCCTCGGTGGCCAGAATCCGCACCACATGCAGATCCTCCTCCGTGAACTCGCCACCACCGCGCTTCTCGGTCAGATAGAGATTCCCGAAGACCTCCGTGTGGATACGGATCGGCACGCCGAGAAAGGCGCGCATCGGGGGGTGGTTCGGCGGAAACCCGGCCGACCGGGGGTCCGCCGTGAGGTCCGCAAGCCGCAGCGGCACCGGATCGCCGATTAGCGTGCCGAGCAGCCCCGTACGGCCGTCCGGGAGGGCGCCGATGCGAGTGGCCTCCTCCTCGCTGATGCCGTGGGTGACGAAGTCGGCGAGACCGGTGCCGTCGGAGTTGAGGACGCCGAGCGCCGCGTAGCGGGCGCCGGCCAGCTCGGCGGCGGTCTCGACGATCCTGCGCAGCGTCATGTGCAGCTCCAGACCGGTGCCGACGGAGACGACGGCCTCCAGCAGCTCGGGCAGCCGCACGGTGATCTGGGAGGCCATGCCCTGGAAGCTGAGGGTGGTCGGGTCGCTGTCGTCTGCCATACCCATGAGCGTAGTTAGTCCGGTTTGTCCCGACCGGTCAGACCATGACCGTGTCGGACGTGTCGGACGTGTCAGAGGTGTCAGAGGTGCCGACCGTTGCGGCAGTATCGGCCGCCAGGTCCGCGGTCCGCTCCCGTTCGAGCGTGCGGCGGAACGGCCCGTCGGCGGCGGCCAGCTCCGCGTACGTACCGCGCTGCACGACGCGGCCCCGGTCGAGGACGACGATCTCATCGACGGCGTCCCCCGCCAGGCCCGCCAGCCGGTGCGTGATCAGCAGGGTCGTACGGCCCGCGGTGGCGTCGAGCAGATCCGCGGTCAGGGCGTCGGCGGTCGGCAGGTCGAGGTGCTCGGCCGGCTCGTCGAGCACCAGTACAGGGAAGTCGGCGAGCAGCGCGCGGGCCAGCGCGAGCCGCTGGCGCTGGCCGCCGGACAGCCGGGCACCGTGCTCGCCGACGAGCGTGTCGAGGTCCACGTCCAGCCGGGCCGATGCGAGAGCGGCACGCAGTGCGTCGTCGTCGGCGGATGGGCGCGCCAGCCGCAGGTTCTCGCGCACCGAACTGTCGAAGACATGCGCGTCCTGCGCGCACAGACCGACCAGCCGGCGCACATCATCGCCGTCCAGTGCCGCCGCTTCGGTACCCGCGAGGGTGTAGGAACCGCTCTCCGCGTCGAGGAAGCGCAGCAGCACCTGCGCCAGGGTCGTCTTGCCCGCACCCGACGGGCCGACCACCGCGACCCTGCGGCCTGGCGTGAGGTCGAGGTCCACACCGTCGAGGGCCCGCCGCGACTGGCCGGGGTGGCGGGCCGTCAGACCCCGTACCACCAGCGGGAACGGCCCCGCCGGCGCCTCCGCCGGGTGCTCCGGCTCCCGGACCGGCTCCGCCGCGTCCAGCACCTCGAACACCCTGCGCGCCGCTTCCCGGCTGCGCTGCCGGTACTGCGCCGCCAGTGGCATTCCGGTGACCGCCTCGAAAGCGGCGAGCGGGGTGAGTACCACGACCGCGAGCGCGACCGCGTCCAGCCGGCCGTCCCGTACCGCCTGGACCCCCGCATACGCGCAGGCCACCACCGTCAGACCGCAGACCAGCGCGGTCAGCCCGGCGCCCAGCGCGGTGGTCGCGGCGGACCGCCCGGCGATCCGGGTGAGCGTCCGGTCGGACCGTGCCGCGCTCGCCCGGCGGCCCGGCAGCGCTCCCGCGACCGTCAGCTCGGCAGTACCGGTCAGCAGATCGACGACCCGCTCCGACAGCTCTCCCCTGGCCGGCGCCAGCCGCCGCTCGGCACGCCGCGACATGGCGGCGGACAGCGCGGGAACACCCGCACCCGCGATGAGCAGCCCCACGGCCAGCGCCGCACCAGCCTCGGGCAGCAGCCAGCCGGTGAACGCCGCCGACGCGACGCAGACCGCCGACGCCACCCCGGCGGGCAGCAGCCAGCGCAGGAAGTAGTCCTGCAGTCCGTCGACGTCCGCCACCAGCCGGGACAGCAGATCGCCGCGCCGCGTCTCCCGCAGACCCGCGGGCGCGAGCCGCTCGACGCGGCGGTAGACGGCCACCCGCAGGTCCGCGAGCGAACGGAAGACCGCGTCGTGCGACACCAGCCGCTCCGCGTACCGGCACACGGCCCGCCCGATCCCGAACGCGCGTGTCGCCGTGACGGCGACCATCAAATACAGCACCGGCGGCTGCTGCGACGCCCGGCTGATCAGCCACCCGGAGGTGGCCATCAGCCCCACCGCACATCCGAGCGCCAGCGCCCCCAGCAGCAGCGCCAGCGCGAAACGACCCCGCAACGGCCCGGCCATCCGCCGCACCCGCCGCAGCGGACCCGCCTCCGCCCGCGGCCCGGCGGCTGCGGATACCCCGCAGTCCGGCCCGGCGGCCGGCCCGGCGGCCAGCCCGGCGGCCAGCCCGGCGACGTCGGTGCCGTGGTCCGGTACCGCCGGGTCGGCGCCCTCGATCGGTCCGGAGTACCTCGGTCCTAGTGCGGTCCGCAGCGCGGAAGGGTTCCGCAGGGCATCAGCGGCTGCCAGCCCGGCGGGCGAGGAGCGTCCCTGGAGCGCGGCGCTCTCCCCGGCGCCCTCCCCTGCGGCCGGTTCAGCCGGTTCAGCCGGTTCGGCCGGCACGGCGGCCCGTTCGGCGGGCACAGCGCGCCGCAGGCGAATGGTGCGGTCGGCCACGGCGAGGAGGGCCGGACGGTGGACGACCAGCAGGACGGTGCGGCCCACCGCCAGCCGGCGGACCGCGGCCACTACGGCCGCCTCGGTGTCCCCGTCCAGGTTGGCGGTGGGTTCGTCGAGCAGGAGGAGCGGGCGGTCGGCCAGGAAGGCGCGGGCGAGGGCGAGCCGTTGGCGCTGCCCGGCGGAAATGCCGGTGCCGCCCTCACCGAGGGGGGTGTCGAGGGCGGCGAAGTCGAGGGCACCTGCGTCGCGGAGGGCGGCGTGCACCTGCGCGTCGGTGGCGTCGGGGCGAGCGAGCCGGACATTCTCGGCGATGGTGCCGGCGAAGAGGTGGGGCCGCTGGGGCACCCAGGCGATCTGGCGGTGCCAGCTCTCGGGATCGATCGCCGCCAGCTCGGTGCCGTCGACGAGGATCCGGCCGCCGGACGGCCGCGCGAAGCCGAGCAGCGCGGCCAGCAGCGTGGTCTTGCCGACACCGCTCGGGCCCACGACGGCGACCGTCTCACCGGGGGAGACGGTGAAGGAGATCTCGGCGAGCGAGGGCTGCTCGCGGCCCTCATGATGAACCGTCAAGCCGTCCACAGCGATGACCGCGTGCCGCAAATCGGGGGCCGGGCGGGTCCCGGCGGCGGGGGAGGCCGTCTCCAGCACGGCGAACACCTCGTCGGCGGCGGCCAGTCCTTCGGCGGCGGAGTGGTACTGCGCACCCACCTGCCGGAGCGGCAGATACGCCTCCGGCGCGAGCACGAGCACGACCAGCCCGGTGTAGAGGTCCAGATCCCCGTGGACCAGCCGCATACCGATGCCTACGGCGACCAGCGCGACGGAGATCGTCGCGAGGAGTTCGAGGGCGAAGGCTGACAGGAACGCGATACGCAGCGTCCGCATGGTCGCACGCCGGTAGTCGTCGGTGATGGTGCGGATCGATGCGGCCTGCGCCTTGGCCCGCCCGAAGACCTTCAGCGTGGGGAGACCGCCGACGACGTCCAGGAAGTGTCCGGACAGCCGGGCGAGCAGCCGCCACTGACGGTTCATCCGGTCCTGGGTGGCCCAGCCGATCAGGATCATGAAGAGCGGGATGAGCGGGAGCGTCAGCGCGATGGTGAGCGCCGAGATCCAGTCGGAGGTGACGATCCGGGCGAGCACCACGACCGGTACGACGACGGCCAGCCCGAGCTGCGGCATATAGCGGGCGAAGTAGTCGTCGAGCGCGTCGACCCCGCGGGTGGCGAGTGTGGTGAGTTCACCGGTGCGCTGTCCAGAGAGCCAGGAGGGGCCGAGGGCGGTGGCCCGTTCCAGCAGCCGGCCGCGCAGTTCGGACTTGACGGCCGCGCTGGCGCGGTGCGCGCACAGCTCGGTGAGCCAGGCGATGAGCGCCCGGCCGGCCGCGACGACGGCGAGCAGCACCAGGGGAGTGCGCAGTCCGCCGGCGTCGAGGCCGTGCTGGAAACCGCCGACGACGATCTCGGCGATGAGCATCGCCTGAGCCACGACCAGCCCCGCCCCGGCGAGCCCGAGGGCCACCGACGCCGCGAGGAAGACGCGGCTGGCACGGGCGTACCGGAGCAGGCGCGGATCGACTGGTTTCACGTGGAACATTCCCCTCGGCGAGCGACGGCCATCGGCTGGTGGGCTTCCGCCAGTGAGCTCCGGCCAGTGAGCTCCGGCCAGTGAGCTCCGGCTAGTGGGCTTCGGCGATGTGCTGGGTGCCGATCCGCTTGCGGAACACCCAGTACGTCCAGCTCTGGTAGATCAGCACGACGGGCGTCGCGACCGCGGCGCACCACGTCATGATCCTGAGCGTGTACGGCGTCGCCGAGGCGTTGGTGACCGTGAGGTTCCACGCCTCGTTCAGCGAGGACGGCATGACGTTCGGGAAGAGCGCCAGGAACAGCATCGCCACCGCCGCCGCGATCGTGATGCCGGAGAAGATGAACGACCATCCCTCGCGGCCGATCCGGATCATCCAGACCGCCGCGACCAGAGCCACGACCGCGACGGCCATCGCGGCGAGCGTCTTGCCGTCACCGCTGTGGACCTGGGTCCAGTACAGGAAGAGCACGGCGAGGACCGCGGCTGCGATGCCCAGCCCGAAGGCGAGCTTGCGGGCCCGCTCCCGGATGTCGCCGACCGTCTTGAGCGCCGCGAACACCGCACCGTGGAAGGTGAACAGGGTGAGGGTGACGAGCCCGCCGAGGATCGAGTACACGTTGAGCAGATCCCAGACGTTGCCGACGTACTCCTTGTTCGCGTCGATCTTCACGCCGTGCACCATGTTCGCAAACGCGACGCCCCACAGCAGGGCGGGCAGCAGCGAGGACCAGAAGATCACCTGTTCCCAGCTGGTCTGCCAGCGGTCCTCGGTCCGCTTCGAGCGGTACTCGAAGGCGACGACACGGACGATCAGGCAGAGCAGGATGACCAGCAGCGGCAGGTAGAAGCCGGAGAAGAGCGTGGCGTACCACTCGGGGAAGGCGGCGAAGGTCGCGCCGCCCGCGGTGAGCAGCCAGACCTCGTTGCCGTCCCAGACCGGGCCGATGGTGTTGATCAGCACCCGGCGCTCGGGGCGGTCGCGGGCCAGCAGTTTGGTGAGGATCCCGATCCCGAAGTCGAAGCCCTCCAGGAAGAAGTAGCCGGTCCACAGGACGGCGATGAGTACGAACCAGACGTCGTGGAGATGCATGTCTCGCTCCTTCCTCTCAGTACGAGAAGGCCATGGGCCGGTCGGCGTCGGAGGAGTCGCCGCCGATCTTCGTCGGCGGATTCAGATCGGACTCGGTCAGCTCGGGCGGCCCGGCCTTGACGTACTTCATCAGCAGCTTGACCTCCACGACCGCGAGCAGGGCGTAGAGCAGGGTGAAGGCGATCAGCGAGGTGAACACCTCACCGGTGGAGACATTGGGGGAGACCGCGTCGGAGGTGCGCAGCAGCCCGTAGACGGCCCAGGGCTGGCGGCCGGTCTCGGTGAAGATCCAGCCCCAGGAGTTGGCGATCAGCGGGAAGACCATCGTCCACAGGGCGATCCGCCAGTACCCGGTGTCGAGTCCGGGACCGATGGGCGTGCTCCTGGTGAGCATCAGCTTCGGCGTCTCGTCCTCGCCGGTGCGGTGCCGCTCGGCGATCCAGAACTTTCGCCGGGTGAGCCAGAGGCCGGCCAGTCCGACGGCGAAGGACGTCATACCGAAGCCGATCATCCAGCGGAAGCCCCAGTAGGCGGTGGGGATGTTCGGCCGGTAGTCACCGGGACCGTACTTCTGCTGCTCGGACTTGTTGACGTCGTTGATGCCGGGCACGTATGAGGAGAAGTTGCCGTCGGCGAGGAAGGACAGTATCCCCGGGATCTCGACGGCGACCTTGTTGTGGCCCTTGTCCACGTCGCCCACGGCGAAGATGGAGAACGGGGCCGGCCCCTCGCCGTCCCACAGCGCCTCGGCGGCGGCCATCTTCATCGGCTGCTGCTTGAACATCACCTTGCCGAGCGAGTCACCGCTGATCGCGGTGAGCAGTCCCGCGACGACGGCAACGGCCAGGCCGAGCCGCAGCGAGGTCCGCATCACGGCGATGTGCTGCTTGCGGGCCAGGTGGTAGGCGGCGATGCCGATCATGAACGCGGCGCCGGTGAGGAAGGCCGCGGTGATGGTGTGGAAGACGACGACCAGGGTGGTGTCCTGGCTGATGACCTTCCAGAAGTCGGTGAGTTCGGCCCGGCCGGTGACCTTGTTGTACGTGTAGCCCACCGGGTGCTGCATCCAGGAGTTCGCGGCCAGGATGAAGTACGCGGACAGGATCGTGCCGATGGAGACGATCCAGATGCAGGCGAGATGGATCTTCTGCGGCAGTTTGTCCCAGCCGAAGATCCACAGCCCGATGAAGGTGGATTCGAAGAAGAACGCGATCAGCGCCTCGAAGGCGAGCGGCGCCCCGAAGATGTCCCCGACGAATCGTGAGTAGGCGGACCAGTTCATACCGAACTGGAATTCCTGGACGATCCCGGTGGCCACACCCATGGCGATATTGATCAGGAAGAGCTTGCCCCAGAACTTGGTGGCCCTGAGGTACTTCTCGTTCCCGGAGCGCACCCAGGCGGTCTGCAGGCCTGCGGTCAGCGCGGAGAGGCTGATCGTCAGGGGGACGAAGAGGAAGTGGTAGACGGTGGTGATGCCGAACTGCCATCGCGCGACATCGACGGTTTCCAGCGAGAGCTGCACGTCACGACTCCTTACCTGTCTAAGCCGAGCTATCCGCCCCATTTCTACCTTGATGTCCGGAAAATATGGGGCATACGCCTTCGCTTGTGAACGTGAACGCATTCACAAGCAAAGTATCGCGCACAGCGGTTCGCCCCCTTCCACCGGGGGGTGGAAGGGGGCGAAAACGTGCCGTGATAATGGCCGGCGAACGGCCCTGAGCGGCGTCGCTGGCTGCACGGCGGGAGCCCGGCGGCTGCACGGCGGCCGCCCGCTGCGCGCTACAGCTCCTTGCGGAACTCCTGCGCCGTGGTCAGCAGCAGATCGTTCGCCTCGGTCTCACCGATGGTGATCCGTACGCCCTCGCCCGGGAACGGACGTACCGTCACCCCGGCCCGCTCGCACGCCTCCGCGAAGTCCATGGTGCGCTCCCCCAGCCGCAGCCAGACGAAGTTCGCCTGCGTCTCCGCCATCGTCCAGCCCTGCCCGGTCAGCGCCCCGACGACCCGGTTCCGCTCGGTCACCAGGCCCGCCACCCGCTCCAGCAGTGCCTCCTCGGCGCGCAGCGAGGCGACCGCCGCGTCCTGCGCGAGCTGGCTCACACCGAACGGCACGGCGGTCTTGCGCAGCGCGGCCGCGACCGGCTCGTGCGCGATGGCGAAGCCGACCCGCAGGCCGGCCAGGCCGTACGCCTTGGAGAAGGTGCGCAGCACCGCCACGTTCGGGCGGTCGCGGTAGAGCTCGACGCCGTCCGGGACCTCCGCGTCCCGGATGAACTCCCGGTACGCCTCGTCGAGCACCACGAGCACATCGGACGGCACCCGGTCGAGGAACCGCTCCAGCTCCGCGCGCCGCACGACCGTGCCCGTCGGGTTGTTGGGGTTGCAGACGAAGATCAGCCGGGTCCGGTCGGTGATGGCGGCGGCCATCGCGTCCAGGTCGTGCACCTCACCGTCGGTGAGCGGCACCTGCACCGGCGTCGCGCCGCTGATCCGGGTGATGATCGGGTACGCCTCGAAGGACCGCCAGGCGTAGATGACCTCGTCGCCGGGGCCCGCGGTCGACTGCAGCAGCGACTGCGCGACGCCGACCGAGCCGGTGCCGGTCGCGACGTGCGCCTGCGGGACACCGAAGCGGTGCGCCAGCTCGGCGGTCAGCTCCGAGCACGCCATGTCGGGATAACGGTTGAAGGACCCCGCGGCGTCGGTCACCGCCTCCAGCACGCCCGGCAGCGGCGGGTAGGGATTCTCGTTGGAGGACAGCTTGTAAGCCGGTGCACCCTGGTCCGCCACCGGGGGTCGCCCGGGCTTGTAGGTGGGGATGCCGTCCAGTTCCGCGCGCAGCTTCGGAGTCATGTCCCACACCATACGAGGGGGCGTGAGGGAGTGCGAAAGTGCCGTGCGCCACACCGTGCGCTGGTGGCGCACGCGGCGGGGCGCATCCCTCGTAGGGGTGAGTTGATACCTCCGCGCAATACGAACCAATGGGCGGGAGATCGTCCTCGCGAGGCCCGGAGCCGTCCCCAGAAAGCCCTTGTCACCTACGCATTCCGTCCTGCAAGCGGCTTTCGATCTTGCAGAAACGTACCGTCAGGGTGCCCTTTCGGGCCGCCAGCGGACGGACCACCCCCGCCCTACTATCGGCTCGCCATGACAGCAGCAGGGAATCACCAGGCGAGCCGGCCCATCGGACGCCGGTTCGAGCGGGCAGGCATCAGAGATGTCGCCGCCGCCGCCGGTGTCTCGATCACGACTGTCTCCGACGCACTCAACGGCAAGGGCCGACTGCCCGATGCCACCCGCCGCCATGTCCGCGAGGTCGCCGAACGGCTGGGCTACCGCCCGTCCGCGGCCGCCCGGACACTGCGCACCGGCCGCTCGGGCTTAATCGGTCTGACGGTCACGACATACGGCGAAGAACCGTTCACTTTTACCGAGTTCGCGTACTTCGCCGAAATGGCGAGAGCCGCGACCTCGGCCGCCCTCGCCCGGGGCTACGCCCTGGTCATCCTCCCCGCCTCCTCGCGCCACGATGTCTGGAGCAACGTCGCGCTCGACGGCACCGTGGTCATCGACCCCTCCGACCACGACCCCGTCGTCATGGAACTCGTCCGCCAGGGCGTACCCGTGGTCAGCGACGGCCGCCCCGCCGGCAGTCTCCCCGTCCACGCCTGGGTCGACAACGACCACGAGGAAGCCGTCCTCGGCATCCTCGACCACCTCGCCGACGCCGGCGCCCGCCGGATCGGCCTCCTCACCGGCACCAGCACCGACACCTACACCCGGCTGTCCACCACCGCGTACCTGCAATGGTGCGAACGCGTGGGCCAGGAGCCGGTCTACGAGTCCTACCCCGCCCACGACCCGTGCGCGGGCGCCGTCGCCGCCGACCGGCTGCTCGCCCGCCCCGACCGCCCGGACGCCGTCTACGGTCTCTTCGACCCCAACGGCACCGACCTGCTGGCCGCGGCCCGCCGCTACGGGCTGCGCGTGCCGGACGATCTGCTGCTGGTCTGCTGCAGCGAGAGCAGCGTCTACGCGACCACCGAACCACCGATCACCACGCTGTCCCTCAAACCGGGGAAGATCGGCACCGCGGTCGTCCAGCTCCTCATCGACGCCATCGAAGGTGTGGGCGCCGCCCATCCCATCCAGCAGATCATGCAGACCGACCTCATCGTCCGCACCTCGTCCCAGCGCCGGACGCACCGCACGACGGTCAGTCCCCCGCGCAGCCCGGGAGGAGGCTGAAGCGGGGCCGGGGACAGCCACCGCACAGGAAGCACACGAAGCACAGGAACCGTGGGAACCCGCACAGGACGAGAACCGGAGCGAGATCCGGTCGCCGGACGGCCCCGGCACGCCGATTTCGGGGGTGTTTGTCGGCACCTGCCGAAAACCCGGCACCCAGGTATGTCACACCACGACAGCGTCATTCCTATGATGGGCGGATGGCGGCGCGATGGTGGAGGGGTCGATGACACAGGGGGCAGGTCACGGGCCCGTGCTCAAGGCGATGGTGAGCTGGCGTCCGGCCGGGCCGGACGACGGTCCGGACGGGGCAGCCGGTGCCGGAATTCCCGGCGGTACCGGCGATTCCGGCGCTCCCGGCGCTCCCGGCGCTCACCGTGCGGATGAACCGGTGTGGGCGGCCATGGCCACCGCGCCTGCGTCCACACCCATGGCCACACCACCCGCGACCGCGCCCACGGTCACACCCATGCCCGCACCCATGCCCGCACCCGGATACGAGGCGACGCAGCTCGACACTCCACTCGTGCCGGAGGACTACACACCCACCGCCCACGACCTCCCGGTCATCGTCCCCTTCGACGCGGACAACCCCGGCCCGCTCTACGTGGTCGGCGACGTCCACGGCTACATCGACGAACTGCGCGCCGCACTTCACGCGAAGGGCCTCATCGACACCGAAGGCCACTGGTCGGCGGGGACCTCCCGGCTCTGGTTCCTCGGTGACTTCACCGACCGCGGCCCGGACGGCATCGGCGTCATCGAGCTCGTCATGCAGCTCTCCGCCGAGGCGGCCGCCGCGGGCGGCTACGCCAAGGCCATCATGGGCAACCACGAGCTGCTGCTGCTCGGCGCCCACCGCTTCGGCGACACCCCCGTCAAGTCCACCGGCGGCACCGCGTCCTTCCTCGCCGCCTGGCGGCTCAACGGAGGCCAGCCCTCCGACATGGACCGGCTGGAGGACCGCCACCTCACCTGGATGTCCCGGCTGGACGCCGCCCACCTCACCGACGGCCACCTGCTGCTGCACTCCGACACCACCGCGTACCTCGACTACGGCACCACCATCGACGCGATGAACGACGCCGTCACCGGCATCCTCCAGCGCGGTGACGCCGACGAATGCTGGGATCTCTTCCGCAAGCTCACCAAGCGCTTCGCCTTCCGCGGCGACAACGGCCCGCAGGCCGCCCGCGAACTCCTCGACACCTACGGCGGCCATCAGGTCGTTCACGGCCACAGCCCCATCCCGTACCTGCTCGGAGAGGTCGGCGGCGAATACACCGCCGACGGCGAGGAACGCACCCCGGTCGTCGATGGCCCGATGGCATATGCCGAGAACTTGGCATTGGCAATGGACGGTGGCGTAACCATGGACGGACGTCTGCTCGTTGCCGAACTCCCGCTGCTTTCCTGATCGCCAGATTTCCGGGAAGCACCCTGTCACCCCCTCACCTCCGCGCTCTACCATCGCTATATCCGTAGGCACGCTCTCCTCCGCTTCCACCGGCCGACCGGCTCGACAATCAGCGGGGAGGCACCGGAGACGGAGCATCGGGGGATGCACATGAACAGCGCTCCACACCTGCTCAACGAAGACCGCCCGGACTTCGAACGAGTCCTCGACGACGCACTGCACACCGCGGACACCTCAGACGCACCGGACACCGGGCAAGGCGGGCACGGCGGCACGCTCAACAGCGAGCAGCTCCGCACCATGGCGCTCAGTGCCGCAGAGCTCATCTCCGCCTGCGCCGCGCCCGAATACCAGCAGTACCTGAAGGTCCGCGAACAGATCCGCGAAGCCCTCGAGGAGACCGCGCTCGTCCGCCGGCCGGATCCGGACGCCGCGGACACCCGCGCGTTCAGCTATGCCGCCATGGGCGTCGCCGACTCCGCCGGCTCCGGCGCCGGGCTCTTCGCCGTGGTCGCCGTACTCACCCCCATCCTGGCGGGCACCGCCGCGCTGATCTTCCTGCTGATCGGCTACGTGCTGCAGGCGATGACGCCGGAACCCGCCATCGCCCAGCCGCTGCGCACCGCCGGCTGGCTCTTCGCCGGCGTGACCGCGTGCGGCATCCTGGTCGGGATGGTCGGCCTGCTCCTCACCGCCCTGCGCGACAGCGCGAGCGCCATCCATGACGACGACGCCGCTTCGCTCCCGCCCGAAGTCGCGGCCGCCCGCGAGGCATGGCGCCGCGCGCTGCGCGACCGCGGTGTCCTGCCCTTCCTGACGGAAGCCAGAACCAACGCCCTCCTCGCGCCCCACCCGGCCGCCGAACCCCCGCACACCAACGGCTCCCGCCCGTCACGGATGCCGCGTCTCGGCTACTCCCGCCCCGACTTCACCAGCCCCGGCCCCGAGGAATCCCCCGGCCCCGGTCACCGTTTCTCCAGCCCCGATTTCTCCAGCCCGGACTATTCGAGCCCCGACTTCACGGGCCCGGACGAGGGTTCGAGATAACGCACCCAGTGTCGATTCGGGGCGGAATGATGCGTTCCGCGCCGATAGGGTGAATTGAGGCCTGCCCAGCGGCATCCGACGCCTCGGCCAGCTGTACGATGCCGGCAGAAATAGGCGGAGGCATATGCCAAGAGAATATTCTGAGCAGAGGCACGGAAGGCGCCGGGCGACGGAAGCGGAAGGCGCGAAGTGATTCCGCCTTCAATTAAATGGACCGGGAATGGGATGGCGCCGGCTACTCCCGAGGACTGGTTTCGATACGACTTGATGATGAGTAGGGTGGTCCCGCTGCCGATGGGTCTACGGAAGGGCGCTGGCTGAAATCAGGAGGTCTGGCTGAATTCAGCATGGCCGGAATGCGTACGAGCGGGTGATGTGGTCCGCGGGATCTGGAGGGGGATTGTGACTGCCGGGTCGTTCGAGGGGCAGTACGTGTGGCATCCGGCGGCCGACGACCGCCAGCTGGCGCGAGCCTGTATGGATGTGAAGGCGGGGCGGTACCTGAGCGCGCACGAGATCCTGAAAGAGTCCCGCGGGGATTTCGAGGTGCGGGCCCACCGGTCGCTCGTACTGGCATCCGAGGCAGCGGATTCGGATCTGGCCGAGCGCTGGATGGCCGAGGAACCGAGCGCGGAGGCAGCGCTGCTGTGGGCGCGCGTGGCAATGCTCCGGGCCTTACGTATGGCCGATGCGCATGATCTGCGGGAGAGCGCCCTGGTCCGCATCGCGCAGGTCGCGTGCGAGCGGGCGTCGGAAATGCTGCCCGATGACCCGACCCCCTGGGTGACCCAACTGGCGCTGACCCGCATCCAACAGCCCCGCGATCCCGCTCCGCGTGGGCTGTTGACCGAGCCGCCCGGCCCTTGGTACCTGTTCGCTCACATTCTCCGGCTCGATCCCTGGCACCGCGAGGCACACCACCGGTTTCTGGCCTTCTTCTTCACCCGCCACGGAGGGTCGGCGAGCGCGAGATGGGACGTCGCCTCGTTCCTGAGCCACCGCGCACCGACCACTTCGCCCATCCGGCTGCTGCCGCTGGTGGCGCTGGTCGAGGACTACGACCCCTCCGCCCTGCTGGCGGACCGCCTGTGGGAGCAGCCCCAGTGGAGGACGACAGCCATGGGGATCTACCACAACTGGTTTCCCCAGGTGGCCGGATATCGGTTTACTCCGGTACTCGACCTGGGATATCTGGCCCACGCGCTGGTCATGGCGAAACTCGAATTCGAGGCACGGGAGGTTTTCACCGCTGTGGGTCCGTATGCCTCGCGTATGCCCTGGAGTGTTTTCGGCGCACCCGAGGAGCAGCTGACCAAGGCCAGACGATTGTGCGGACTCCCGGTACCGAGTGCCGCCTGACTCACTCGGCACATTCCTCTCGACACGAAAGTTCTCATCCATATCGCACAACGAAGTCCTCCTGCCAACCCCGTACCGGAAAGGCTGTGGTTGTGACCGAGAACAAGTTCCTCGCTCGGACGAGAACCCATCGTCATACATCGCCTGCCACCATCGACGATGATGCGACACTGCATGCCATGGGTTATCCGCGGAAGCTCACCCGTCGATTTCGTGCGTTCGACAACTTCGCGATATCTTTCACGATCATCAACATCATCGCCGGGATCTTCTCCTCCTTCGGATACGGAATGGGTGCCGGCGGGCCCCGGGTTCTCGTATTCGGCTGGATCGGCGTGTCGGTCATGGTGCTGTTCGTCGGCGCCTCGATGGGAGAAATCGCCTCTGCCTACCCGACCAGCGGCGCGCTGTACTTCTCCGCGGGCAAGCTCGCCAAGCGGCATCGCGGCGCGTGGTCCTGGTACACGGGCTGGCTGAACTTCGTCGGCCAGGTGGGCGGGACGGCCGCCACCGGCTACGCCGCCGCCACCTTCATCCAGGCCTTCTTCGCCATGCAGTGGCCCGACTACGAGGTGACGGAACAGCGCACCGTGGCCATCACCGGGGTGATTCTCCTGCTCCAGGCACTGGCCAACACCTACACGGTGCAGCTGATCGCCCTGCTGAACCGAATATCGGTGTGGTGGCTGCTCATCGGCATGGTGGTGATCGTCAGTTCCCTGACCGTGATACCCGCGCACCATCAGTCGGCTTCCTTCGTGACCCATTTCGCCAATAACACCGGGTTCTCCAACGGCGTGTACGGCGGCATGCTGGGCCTGCTCGTCACCAGTTGGACCTTCACCGGGTTCGACGGCAGTTTCCACATGTCAGAAGAGACCGTGCAGGCGACCGTCAATGCCCCGAAGGGCATCATGCGTTCGATCACCTACTCCGCGGTGATCGGGCTGATGCTGATGCTCGCCCTGGTATACGCGATTCAGGACTACGCCGCCGAGGCGAGCACGGCAGCGCCGCCGGTGCAGATTCTCATCGACGCGCTCGGCAATGGCACCGCCAAGCTGCTGCTGTTGATCGTGATCGGCGCCATGCTGTTCTGCGGCCTGGCCAACATGACCAGCAATACCCGTCAGATCTTCGCCTTCTCCCGTGACGGGGCGATGCCCGGATCGCGTTGGTGGCATTCGGTGTCCTCGCGTACCCGCACTCCCGTCAAGGCGGTATGGCTCGCGGCCGCCTGCTCCCTGGTGCTGGTCCTGCCCGGCTGGTGGTCCCACACCGCCTTCACCGCCATTGTGAGCGTCAATGTCGTCGGGCTCTTCCTCGCCTACGGCGTGCCCATCTTCCTGCGGCTGCGGCTGGACGACTTCGAGCCCGGCCCCTGGAATCTCGGGCGTTATGGCAGGCTCGTCGCGGCGGTCTCCGTGACCTGGATCGTGATCAGCAGTGTGCTGTTCATGCTGCCTCAGGTCTCCCCGATCACCGCGGACTCGTTCAACTACGCGCCGATCGCCCTGGGAGCGGTGCTGATCATCGCCACGGTGTGGTGGTTCGCCACCGCCCGCCGGCGCTTCCAGGGGCCCGTCAGCTACGGCCGCCCCGACGAAGTGGCCGCCATGGACTTGATCTGACCCGGCATCACCCGATTGAGCTGACGCCGGCCGAAAGGCAGAGGTCCCGGTGGGCACCCCACCGGGAGCTCACGCTTGTCCGGGGTCAGTCGGCCAGCGGCAGGTAGACCCGGTTGCCGCTGGCCGCGAACTCCGCCGACTTCTGCCGCATCCCGGCCTCCGGATCCAGCGCCATGTCGCCGCCGTGCTCCCTTGCGATGTCCTGGCTGATCTTCATCGAGGACAATTTCAGCCCAGAGCCAGCACATTCTCCGCCGGCTCCCGCGAGATCGGCCAATCCGTCACGGCAGCTGAAGTTCGTGATTTCCGGGTGGTCGCGATGGCAGGGGCGGCCAGTCCGATGACAGGCAGGGACGGCAGGACGGCGACGGTTGTCCTCCTCGCGTCCTGGCTGCGTCACTACGTCACCGACCCCGCCCGAAGGGGCCCGGCCGCACGGACGGGTGGCGCGGGCGGGAACGCGGAGGTTGTTCTGGGCTCCCGACGGCGCCGGCCATGCCGGCGGGCCGTGCACCGAGCCATGGGACTGGCGTCGCGCCGGGGGCGGAGGCGTGTTCTCCTGGAAGTATCTCTAGGAGAACGCCGATGCGGCACATCCGGAACTCCGCTTTGGTACCCGCCCGGCCGGCCGCGCCGACCGCAGTGGGCGGGGCATTGCTGCCGAAGCGGGACCTCGCGGCCGCCTGGTTCCTGGTCGTCCTGATCGCGGTGCCCGCCTGGGTGCTCACGATCGGGCAGGCCCGGGGCATGGGTGTCGAACCCGGCACCATGGGTTTGGCGCTGCCGCTGTTCCTGCTGCTGTGGGTGACGATGATGGCGGCCATGATGCTGCCGTCCATTGCACCGGTGGCCATCACCTGGGTACGAGGGATCGGCCGGCAGTCCTCCGGCTGGACCCGGGCCGCGCGCACCGCCGAATTCGTGGGCGGCTACCTGCTCACGTGGACGGCGTTCGGGCTGCTCGCCTACGCGGCACTGGCCGTCACCGGCGGCCTGGTGGACCACCACCCGGCCGCAGGGCGCTGGATCGGCTTCACCGCCTTCCTGCTCGCGGGCCTGTATCAGCTCGGCCCGCTCAAGAACGTCTGCCTGCGGCACTGCCGCGACCCCCTGAGCCACTTGGTGCACTACGCCGGTTTCCCCCGGCCGGCCCGTGACCTGCGGGTGGGAGTCCACCACGGTGCCTACTGCGTCGGCTGCTGCACCGGGCTGATGGTCGTCCTGATTCCGCTCGGCTTGATGAACGTGGCCGCGATGGCCGGACTGGCTGTGGTGATCTTCGTGGAGAAGCTGTGGTCCTGGGGCCCGCTGCTCGCCCGTGCTGTGGGCGTCGTCTTCCTCGTCCTGGCCGTGCTCACACCATTCCAGGACTGGCTGCTGCCGGGTCTGCAGGGTTCGATGCCGTCCATGGGCGGCATGTGACTCAGCGGACCCGGAGTCTCACATCAGCCCTCATATACGCCCCGCTCATATACGCACTTGGGTCGCTGCCCCGGCCTCCTCGCTGCTGAAGACGTAGTCGGCCGTCTCGCCGTACGACGCCTCATAACTCAGACCGAAGGCGTCGGAACGCCCGGCGGTCCTGCCGACCTCGAACTCGGGTGCGAATCCAAATGCGGCGTTCTTGATCTTTGTCGGGCTCCCGTCGGGCCCGGTCAGCGGCTCGTACGAAAGCTCGGTCCGGCCCTCGACTGTGAGACCGGGCTTGTCCGCGCCCGTGAGGGACACCTTCGCGCGCTCCATGCCCAGGTACTCGCCGTAGAACTGCGAGAGGTCGCCGAACGGTCCGCCTTCCCGGCCGGAAAGGATGCGCTCCAGGGCGCTTGCCTGCTCGTCGCTGGCCGCAGCGTCCACGACCAGCCCGACCTTCCAGTTACCGGAGGACAGATTGGACGGGAAGTGGTTGTAGAACGCGAAGTCCACATCGGACAGGTCCAGGTCGCCCAGATTCCCGTCCGCGATATGGAACACAGCGGTGCCCAGGCACTCCGTGCCGCCCTTGGCGTCCCGGGGCTGGCCGTCGTACGGGCAACTGCACAGCACGGCGCATGAACAGCCGGCGACGTACTTTCCAGAAATCGTCCACGACATAGCTGCTCCCGCTCCTCGGATGGTGATGGCGGTAAACGTCATCTTCACCTTCCACGGTAGTCCGGCTAAATGACATGTAAAAGGCATTTAGTTTCAAACGGACAGTCAAGGCAGCTGCAGTTCTTGCCATGGTGCCAGGCGGACCAGTGCAGGAGGCGTTCAAGGTCGCGGCGGGGCTGGCGCAGGGCGGTGACGCGCAGGCCGCAGCAGTTCCCGGCCGCTGGCCGGGGCGAGTTGGCCAGCGGGTGACTCGGCCATGATGCTGGCGCGGCGAGCGCGGCGAGCGTGCTGATCAGGCTCCAGCGCATCCAGGAGTTCCAGCAGGTGGTCTGTCCCCGGGCAGCTACGGGATGCACTTCCTCCTCTCGGTGATCACGCTCGGATCTACGGCATCGTGTGGGACTACAGGCTCCACACCGACCCGGAGAAGCTCTACCCGGAAGTGCACTCCACCGAGGACACGGTCCTCGACGCTCTGCGGAACGTCGGTCCGCCCCTCCCGCAGTAGCCCATCCGCTCCAATAGTCCGTACAACGAAGCGCCGTCCCAAGAAGCCGGAGCCTCCCGGAACGGCGCCCACTCGCGTGTCAGTCCGCCAGCGGCAGGTACACCCGGTTCCCGCTTGCCGCGAACTCCGCCGACTTCTGCCGCATCCCGGCCTCCGGATCCAGCGCCATGTCGCCGCCATGCTCCTTGCGGATGTCCTGGCTGATCTTCATCGAGCAGAATTTCGGGCCGCACATCGAGCAGAAGTGCGCGGTCTTGGCGCCGTCCGCCGGCAGTGTCTCGTCGTGGAAGTCACGGGCGGTGTCCGGGTCCATGGCCAGGTTGAACTGGTCTTCCCAGCGGAACTCGAAGCGGGCGTCGGACAGGGCGTCGTCCCAGTCCTGCGCCCCCGGGTGCCCCTTGGCGAGGTCCGCGGCGTGGGCCGCGATCTTGTACGTGATGACGCCGGTCTTGACGTCGTCGCGGTTGGGCAGGCCCAGGTGCTCCTTGGGCGTGACGTAACAGAGCATCGCGGTGCCCCACCAGGCGATCATCGCGGCGCCGATGCCCGAGGTGATGTGGTCGTAGGCGGGCGCGACGTCGGTGGTGAGCGGGCCCAGGGTGTAGAACGGCGCCTCCTCGCAGATCTCCTGCTGAAGGTCGATGTTCTCCTTGATCTTGTGCATCGGGACATGTCCCGGGCCCTCGATCATGGTCTGGACGTTGTGCCGCTTGGCGATCGTGTTGAGCTCCCCCAGCGTCCGTAGCTCCGCGAACTGCGCCTCGTCGTTGGCGTCGGCGATGGAGCCGGGACGCAGGCCGTCGCCCAGCGAGTAGGTGACGTCGTACGAGGCGAGGATGGAGCACAGTTCCTCGAAGTTCTCGTAGAGGAACGACTCCTTGTGGTGCGCGAGGCACCAGGCGGCCATGATCGAGCCGCCGCGCGAGACGATGCCGGTCTTGCGGCGGGCGGTCAGCGGGACGTACCGCAGCAGCACGCCGGCGTGCACCGTCATGTAGTCGACGCCCTGCTCGGCCTGCTCGATGACGGTGTCCTTGTAGACCTCCCAGGTCAGCTCCTCGGCCTTGCCGTCGACCTTCTCCAGTGCCTGGTAGAGGGGGACGGTGCCGATGGGGACGGGGGAGTTGCGCAGCACCCATTCGCGGGTGGTGTGGATGTTGCGGCCGGTGGACAGGTCCATGACCGTGTCGGCGCCCCACTTGGTGGCCCAGGTCATCTTGTCCACCTCCTCCTCGATGGAGGAGGTGACCGCCGAGTTGCCGATGTTGGCGTTGACCTTCACCAGGAACCGCTTGCCGATGATCATCGGCTCGATCTCCGGGTGGTTCACATTGACCGGCATCACGGCCCGGCCTGCGGCGATCTCCTCGCGGACCACTTCGGGGGAGACGTTCTCGCGGATCGCGACGTACTCCATCTCCGGGGTGAGGTCACCGCGGCGGGCGTACGCGAGCTGCGTCACCGCCTGCCCGTCACGCCCCCGGCGGGGTACGCGCGGGCGGCCGGGGAAGACCGCGTCCAGGTTGCGCAGGCCGCCGCGGGGGGAGGTGTGCTTGATCCCGTCGTCCTCGGGGCGGACCGGGCGGCCCGAGTACTCCTCGGTGTCGCCGCGGCCGATGATCCAGTTCTCACGCAGCGGCGACAGGCCGCGGCGGACGTCGGTGGTGACGTTCGGATCGGTGTACGGGCCGGACGTGTCGTACAGCGTCACGTCACGGCCGGTGGTGAGGTGCACCTGGCGCACGGGGACCTGAATGTCCGGCCTGGTGCCGGTCAGGTAGCCCTTGTGCCAGCCGGGCTCGCGCTTTTCCGTCGAAGCGGACTGAACGGAGACAGGCGTGCGTGCATCCTGCGTGGTCATGAGACCCAACTCCCTACGCCGGCATTACCCGGTAACAGGTTCAGCGGTCGGCGCAGATCTTCAGCGCCCTCTCAGCCCGGTGCTCCGAGCTCCCGCGATTGCAAAGGTGCCCCCACGGTAGCGGTTCAATGCAAACGCACACCAGTGGGTCTTGCGATGATCGGCCCGTGGACTCCCCCCAGACGCCATCGCACACGCATTCACACAGCCACGGTCACGGTCCGGTCCCGCCGGTCTCCAGACACCTGCGCAAGGTCATCGCGGCGGTGCTGGTCCCGTTCACCGCGGCGGTGCTCGTCGGGCTGATCGTCCTGTGGCCGGGCGGGGCACCGCCGCACGCCCACACCGGGGTCGGGTTCGACCAGCAGACGCAGCAGGGGCGGGTCACCAGGATCGACGACGTGTCCTGCGCGGATGTGAACGCGCAGTCACCGTCGCCCCCGCCGACAGGTGGCGCCACCGCCGCCCCGAAGGGACGCTGCGAGAAGGCGACCGTCGAAGTCACCTCGGGCAACGACAAGGGCCGGACCTTCATCGAGATCGTGCAGCCCGACCAGACCCGTCGCTACACCGTCGGGCAGGGCGTGGTGCTGGCGTACGCGCCCGCCGCCCCGAAGGAACTGCAGTACTCGGTGACCGACGTCGACCGCGGCTTCCCGCTCGCGCTGCTCGCCGGGATCTTCGCGCTCGCGGTGATCGCCGTCGGCAGGCTGCGCGGTCTGATGGCACTGATCGCGCTGGCAGTCAGCTTCGCGATCCTGACGCTGTTCATCCTCCCGGCAATCCTGCACGGCGACAATCCGCTGCTGGTGGCGGTGATCGGCGGCAGCGCGATCATGCTGGCCGCGCTCTACATGTGCCACGGGCTCAACGCACGTACATCGGTCGCGGTGATCGGCACGCTGTGCTCGCTGTTCCTGATCGGGATCCTCGGCTCGGTGTTCATCTCCTGGGCGCACCTGACGGGCAACACGTCGGACGAGACCGGGCTGATCCACGCCCTCTATCCGGGCATCGAGATCAAGGGTCTGCTGCTGGCCGGCGTCATCATCGGCTCGCTGGGCGTCCTGGACGATGTGACGGTCACTCAGACAGCGGCCGTGTGGGAGCTGAAGGACGCGGACCCGACGGCTGGTTGGCGCAAGCTCTACGGCTCCGGCATGCGGATCGGCCGGGACCACATCGCATCGGTGGTGAACACCCTGGTGCTGGCGTACGCGGGTGCGGCGCTGCCGCTCCTGCTGCTGTTCTCGGTGGCCCGCAGCGGGGTGCTGCGGGTCGCGGGGAGCGAGCTGGTGGCGGAGGAGATCGTACGGACGCTGGTCGGCAGCATCGGCCTGGTCGCGTCGGTTCCGCTGACGACACTCCTGGCGGCGCTCGTTGTCAGTGCCGACCGCCACACTGCACTCACGACGAACACGACGAACACGACAGAGTCGACGAAGTCGACCAGGGCGGGCGGCGGCGGCCGCCGCCGCAAGGGCCGGTGAGCGCTCGCGGGCGGAGCGCCGTCATCGGTCCCGGTGTCCGAGTCCCGGTGTCCGAGTCCCGGTGTCCGAGAAGGATCGTTTCGGCACCCGGTCCGGGGGTCCGGTCCGGCCCCCCCCGCCCGACTACCAGTCGCGGTGCGAGGAGGAGGACGAGGATCCCGAGGTGAACTTCTTCACCAGGAAGATCAACCCGCCCACCAGCGCCGCGAAGACCAGCACCTTGAACAGCAGCCCGATGACGAAGCCGATCAGGCTCATGATCAGCCCGCCGAAGACCACGAGTGCGATGACCGGGATCGCGACCCACTTGATCCACCAGGGCAGACCCTTGACCAGCTCTTCCATGACTGTTCCCTCCAGGAATCCTTCGTTGTGCCTGTGCTTCGACTCTAGAGCCGTGGTGGGGTCCGGCGGAGGGCCGGGAGACCCGATCCTTCCCTGATCGGTCCCCTACGGAACCCCGGGTCCGACCCTCAGGCCTCGGGAGCGAGAAGAACACCATGACCCTCAGGCCTCGGGGGGCGAGAAGACGACCATGACCCTCAGGTCCTCCGTCACATGGTGGAAGCGGTGCGGCACCCCGGCCGGCACGTACACGACGCTGCCGCGCGCCACCGTCGTCGTCTCCTCCCCCACGGTGATCGCCGCCCGGCCGCTCACCACCAGGTAGATCTCGTCCTGGCCGTGCGGGGCCTGAGGATCGAGCTCGCCGGCCTGGAGCGCGTACAGCCCCGCCGACATGTTCCGCTCGCGCAGAAAGCTCAGGTAGGCCCCGTTGTTCGCGGCCCGCTCCGCCTCCAGGTCGTCCAACCGGAACACCTTCATCGCAGCTCTCCCTTGTCGCGTCTCTTGCCTGGGCGATCAGTTCTGCCACGATCACACCATGAAGAATTTCGTGGTCAAGACACTCGCCAACGCCGGGGCCCTCGGTGTGGCCATCTGGCTGGTCAAGAACATCACTCTCACCGGCGACGACACCTGGCACAAGGTGCTCACCGTCGTCCTCGTCGCCGTGGTCTTCGGGCTGGTGAACTGGCTGGTCAAGCCAGTGGTGAAGCTGCTGTCCTTCCCCCTGTTCATCCTCACCCTGGGCCTGATCACGCTGGTCGTGAACGCCCTGATGCTGCTGCTCACCTCCTGGCTGGCCGGAAAACTCAACCTCGACTTCCACGTCGAGGGCTTCTGGGCGGCGCTCGTCGGCGGCCTGATCATCAGCATCGTGTCCTGGGCACTGAACATGCTCCTGCCGGACGAGGACTGACCGGCCGGCCGCGGACAGGACGTCGGCTGATCGCGGGGCAGCCGGATCGGGTTGACTGGGGGACCGCACCACCACCGCACGCACGCGGGTGCGCGATTCCCCAGACCCCAGGAGGCGGCGATGGCCGAACACGACGGCGACGACAGCCCGAGCGGCGAGGGCACCCGCAGCGTGCACGCCGGGCGCCCGCCCGCGCAGCCGTACGAGCCGTCGCTGCCCGGCCCGGTCTTCGTCTCGCACTACCACCTGCCTGGCGACGCGACCGGCCCGTACACCTACGGCCGGGACCAGAACCCGACCTGGACCCTGCTGGAACAGGCGATCTCCGAGCTGGAGTGCCCTACGGACCCGGCCGCCGAGACGACCGTCTTCTCGTCGGGGATGGCCGCGGTCTCCGCCGTACTGCTGTCGCAGGTGCGCGCCGGCGACACCGTCGTCCTGCCCTCCGACTGCTACCAGGCGACCCGCGCACTGCAGCAACGGCTGGAGTCGTACGGCGTCACGGTGCGCCTCGCGCCGACCGCGGGAGACGCCCAGCTGAAGGTGCTGGAAGGCGCGCGGCTGCTGTGGCTGGAGACCCCCTCCAACCCCGGCCTGGACATCTGCGACATCCGCCGCCTCGCCGACGCCGCACACGCGGCGGGGGCCCTGGTCGCCGTGGACAACACGCTGGCCACCCCGCTCGGCCAGCGCCCGCTCGACCTGGGCGCCGACTTCTCGCTCGCCAGCGGCACCAAGGCGCTCACCGGCCACGGCGACCTGCTGCTCGGCTACGTCACCACTCGTGACCCGGACCTCGCCGCCCAGACCCGGTTCTGGCGCAAGACCGTCGGCGCGATCCCCGGCCCGATGGAGGCCTGGCTCGCACACCGTTCGCTGGCCACGCTCGCGCTGCGCGTCGACCGGCAGGCCGCCAACGCCCTGGCTCTCGCCAAGGCACTGACCACGCGCCCCGAAGTGACCGGGCTGCGCCACCCGGGCCTGCCCGCCGACCCCGCACACACCCTCGCCGTCGCCCAGATGCGCCGCTTCGGGAGCGTCGTCTCATTCACTCTGCCCGACAAGGCGCACGCCGAGCGCTTCCTCGCCGCGCTCCGGCTCACCGCCGAGGCCACGAGCTTCGGAAGCGTCCAGTGCACCGCGGAACGCCGGGCCCGCTGGGGCGGCGACGCGGTGCCGCCCGGCTTCATCCGCTTCTCGGTGGGCGTGGAGGACGCAGCCGACATCATCACCGATGTCACCCGCGCCCTGGACGCCGCCGAGCAGGGCTCCTACGCAGAGAAGTAGGCGCCCCTACGCAGAATGGGCGGTTCGAGCCTCCCCCCTCGTGGCTCGAACCGCCCTGGCGCAACGCGCGAAGACGCGCTCGAACAAGGCTAGTTGACTCTGCGTCAGTGTCCAATCACAGTTACGGGTACGACCTATCGATATATTTATACTTGACGCTGCGTCAGGTATCGTCATTGAGGAGACCACGGTGGACCTGGCCCTCCTGCGTACCTTCGTCACCGTGCACCGGGCTGGATCGTTCACCCGGGCCGCGCAGCTGCTGGGCCTCTCCCAGCCCGCCGTCACCGGCCAGATACGCACCCTGGAACGGCAGGTCGGCCGTCCGCTCTTCCTGCGGCTGCCGCGCGGCGTCGCCCCCACATCCGTCGGCGACGAACTCGCCCACAAGGTGGCCCCGCACCTCGACGCCCTGCTGGAGATCACCGCGGCCGCTCCGGACGACGACGGGCCCGGCACCCGCAGCCTGCACCTCGCGGGCCCGGCCGAATTCACCGCGCTGCGCGTTCTGCCCGCCCTGGCACCGCTGGTCGCCGACGGGCTGCACCTGCGGGTCTCGCTCAGCAGCGACGACGAGGCACTGGCCGGACTCGCCGCCGGGCACCACGACCTGGCCGTCGTCAGCGTGCAGCCCCGCGACCGGCTGCTCGCGGCGGTGCCGCTGTGGGACGAGGAGTACGCCCTGGTCGCCTCGCCCGTCTGGCTGGAACGGGCGGGCGGCCCGCACGCGGTACACGACCACGGCCCGCAGGTGCTCGACGAGCTGCCCGTCGTCACCTGCGACGAGGAATGCCGGCTGCTGTCCCAGTACTGGTCGGCGGTCTTCGACGCCAAACCCACCCGGGACCCGGCGGTCGTCGTGCCCGACCTGCGCGCGGTCCTGGACTGCGTGCGCGATCATGCGGGCCTGGCCGTCCTGCCCCGCTACCTGTGCGCCGCCGCGCTCGCTTCCGGGGAGATCACGCTGCTCCTGGAACCCCCGGTTCCGCCACTGCGGACCTACTTCCTGGCCACCCGGGTCGGCACGCTCGCGCTGCCCCATCTCGCCCGTGCGCACGAACGGCTGCTGACCGCCGCGCAGGGCTGGTAACCGACGGGCAGAGGGCTGGCAGCCGCCCGGCAGAGGGCCGGCACGGGGTGGGATCGGACGTTGGAACGGCATCGGGGCGGCACGGAGACGTGGCCGGTGGGCGCCGTTGGCGCGGCAACGGGAATCGATTGCTCCGATTCACCGCTCCCGGGGCGTTTGTCGATCCCTGTGTCGCGGCAGATCTCATCCATGCCCCAGGAGAACGAAGCCCCGGCCGAAGCCCTGGCCGCCCACCCTGACAACGAAGCCCGTTCCGACGCCCCGGCAACCCGCCCAGTGGTCAAGCGCACCGCCCGCGCGATCCTGCTCGACGGCGACTGCATGGTCCTCATCAAGCGCACCAAGCCCGGCCTCGCCCCGTACTGGATCACACCGGGCGGTGGCGTGGAGGACGACGACACCTCGGTCGTCGACGCCCTGCACCGTGAGGTGGACGAGGAACTGGGCGCCAAGGTCACCGACGTCGTCCCGGCCTTCGTCGACACCGTCGAGCACATCGCGGAGAACGGCGCGCACGGCGTGAAGGTGCAGTACTTCTTCGTCTGCCGGCTCGCGTCGATGGACCCCGCGCGCCGGCACGGCCCCGAGATGGACGAACCGTGCGGAACGTACGACGTGGTGCGGGTGCCCTTCAGCCGGGTCGGGCTGGCCTCCGTCGAGGTGGTGCCGCTGACGCTGCGGCACTACCTCGACGCGAACATCGAGGGCGTGTTGGGGCTGGTCGCACACGACCTGAGCTGAGGCTCGTGCGCCCGTGGACTTCCGGGGTCGCGCCTCAGCCGGTCAGGCGCGTCGTACCGGTCATGCCGTCATGCCGCCATGCCGGTCATCAGGAGAACCAGCCGAGGAAGCGGCGCCTGCGTCCGGTGCTCCGCTGCTCCGGCGCGTGCGCTACCGGCAGGACGGGCGATACGAGCGGTGAAACCGGCGCGATCACCTTCACCGCTACGGGCACCTTCACCGCTGCGGGCACCGGCGGCGCTGCGGGCACCGGCCCTGCGGACGCCGGCACGCGGTCCTCTGCGGCCCCGAAGTAGTCGCCGCCCTTGCGGCGCACGTCGTCCGTGCCCCACGGCCGCCCGCCGCCGTCCGGGCCGGCAGAACCGACCGCGGCACCCAAGGCGCCGGACCTGCCCGGGCTGCCTGTGCTCCCCGAACTGCCTGCGCTGCCGGCCAGGGGCACTTTGACGAGCCGCGGGATGTGCTTCGAGCAGTGGATGTAGGCCTCCTCGACCTCCACCTCGACCCAGATCTGCGGGCGGCGGCCGGGCACCGGGTCGACCGGTAGGTTCGGGTGGGCGGCACGCATCCGCTCGTCGGGGATCAGCAGCGCACGGCCGTTGACGTGCAGCCCGATCCGGTCCCGGGCGAAGTCGATCAGGAGCATTCCGACATGCGGGTTCTCCCGGATGTTGCCGAGCGAGGCCATGACGCCGTTGCCGCGGTACTCGGGATACGCCAGCGTCTTGTCGTCCAGCACCTGGACGAAGCCGGGCGGTCCGGCCCGGAACGTGCTGTCGCAGTCGCCGCGCCGGTCCGCGGTGGACAGGAAGAACATCTCCTGCCGCGCCACGAACGCCCGCATCCTCGGGTTGAGCCGGTCCCGCACCTGATCGTCGTAGAAGCGGTCCGCGCGCGCGACCGTGCCCAGGTCCTCCTGGATCCGGTGCTCGCCGTCGCTGCCGGGTCGCTTCGCCCGGCTAGTCACCTGCCGCCACGAGTTCCTCCAGTGCGTCGTGCCGTATCCGGTGCGAGGGCATACCGCCGCCGACGAGCGCGTCCATGCTGCTGCGGATCATCCCGGGGGGCCCCGAGAGATAGGCGTCGTACGCCTCCCACGGGCCGAACTGCCGCACGATGTCCGGCAGCGGTCCTGACAGGCTGCCGCTCGGAGTGTCGGCGACCACCGGGCGGACGGAGAGCCAGGAGTGCTCCTGCTGCATGCGGAGCATCGTGTCGAGGTCGTACAGGTCGTGGTCGCGGCGCGCTCCGTAGAAGACCTCGACCGCGCGCTTGCGGCCGTGCTCGGCCACGTCCTCGACGAGCGCCTTGATCGGCGCGATGCCGGTACCGCCGCCGACGCACAGCAGACCGTTGTCAGTGGTGTGGTCGACAATCATGGAACCGGCGGGGGGACCGAGCCGGATGACGTCGCCCGGCCGGGCCCGGTGCACCAGCGCGGTGCTGACCCAGCCCGCCGGTATCGCCTTGACGTGGAAGCAGAGCAGGCCGTCGGAGCGGGGCGCCGAGGCGAAGGAGTAGTGCCGCCAGACCCGCGGCCACCAGGGGGTCTCGAGCGACGTGTACTGACCGGCCAGGAACGGATACGGCTGGTCGGGCCGTACGGTCACCACGGCTATGTCCGGCGTGCGGGCCTCGTGCGAGACGATCTCGGCCTGCCACCATGGCGGCGTGTGCCGCTCGTCGGCGGCGGCCGCGTCGATCATCAGCTGCGAGATCGCCGTGTAGGCGCGTATCCACGCGGCCTCGGTCGGCGCGTCCCAGCTCGCTGCCGCGTACCGCGTGAGCGCCCCGATCAGCGCCTCGCCGACGGCGGGGTAGTGCTCCGCCCGGGTCCCGTACTTACGGTGTCCTCGGCCCAGATTGGCCAGGTACTCGCTGAGGATCCCGGGATCGTCGATGTGCTCCGCGGCGGTGAGCAGGGCCTTGAACAGCCGGTCGCGCTGGGCGTCCATCGCCGCCGGGAAGAGTTCACGCAGTTCCGGATGCCGGACGAACAGCAGGGCGTAGAAGTAGCCGGTGGTCCGGTCGGCGACCGGCTCGATCTCCGCCATGGTCCGCCGGATCAGGAGGGCGTCCGGCGAGGCGGCGGGAGTGGGAGCGGGAGCGGCTGCTGCTGTGACGACGGGCTCGGGTGCGGGCTCAGGTACGGGCTCAGGTGCGGCGGTGGCTGCGGCGGGTGCGGGTGCAGCTGTGGCTGCGGCGGGTGCGGATTCGGGCTGTTCCACCGAATGGTCCGCCCCTTGCTGTGCCCGCTGATTGCGCGCGGCGGCCCCGCCGACCGGCCTTATGGTGGCCGGAGCCCTGCTGGGTATGTCGGATTCACCACCGTCCGCTGCGCGCTGATGCGAGTCGGGTTCCCGTTGGGGCGGAGTGAACCAGCCCCGGTCTGCTTCCGTCTCGGCCGAGTTGGTGGTCAGAGCGTCCATGGTGAGCTTCGCCTCGAACTTCCCCGGTCGATTTCCCGGCGTATGTCACGCGTGCTGGGGTGAGAGCGTGCCACGCCGGAGCAGCGCATCGGACAAATAGCCGGAAGCACAGGAAACGGGGATTCATTCAGGTTAGGATCCGTCGGCTTACGGCGGCCCGAGGCGCTCGAACGCAGTCGACCATACCCGGAACGCGCTCTATGACAACCCCCGTTGACCGATTCGCCGAACCACCATGGCCGAATCCCGTGACCCATCCCACAAAGTCACGGAATTCGGTTTGGACAACGACAACCGGGTAACAGTTGTGGCTCGCATTCGGTCATTAACGGTCGCGTTGTTTCACCAAGGCAAAGGCCTCACGCAAGTCGCGACCCGTGTACGCATGGGTGGCCAGACCGCTCACATGGTGGTCGCCGTTCACCGCCACCGCGGTCGGCACCATCTCGAACAGCGCCGCGTCCGACATCGAGTCCCCGTAGGCCACACAGTCCGCCCGCTCCACCCCGTACAGGGCGCACAGTTCATCGGCGATGCCCACCTTCGAATCCGGCACCAGGATCCCGGCCAGGTCGAGCACCGCCTCCGGCGCGAACGGCACCGCAGGGAAGACCGAGGAACGCGCCTCGTGCACACCCCACTCGCGCAGCCGCCCCACGAAGAAGTCCGGCGACAGAGAGATCACCGCGCAGTGCTCCCCGCGCTCGGTGATCTCCGTCCAGACCTCGCGTATGCCGTCCAGCCACGGCGCACCCTCGAAGGCGGCCTTCAGCCGGTCCTCCGTCAGCCCCGCCCACAGCTCGTACACCCGCTCCGCGAACCCCGGCGGGTCCAGCGTGCCCCGGAGCAGCGCGCTCTCCAGCTCCTGGATCTCCTCGACCAGATCCAGCTCCCGGGCGAGCTCCATGCTCGCCGAAGAGCCGTGCATCAAGGTGCCGTCCATATCGAAAAGATGCAGCCGCGCCACGCGAGCGCCTCCCTCTTGCCTCGTACTCGATCCCGCCGACGCGGAGATACTCCCAGCGTGCGACGTTATCTGCCCTTCGCGCCACTCACTTATGACGGGGCGAGGCCCGGGAATGTTCCACGTGGAACATCGGTGATGTTCCACGTGGAACATCACCGATGGGGGCGGTCGGAACGGACCCGGCGAGGCGTCAGGCTCCCGCGTGGCTGACCGTCACGTCACCGGAACTCGTGTCGGCCTGGATCCGCGCGGTGGCCGACGGGTCGGTCGGTACCGTCACACGACGATCACCGGAGCTCGTGTGCACGTCGGTCGCGTACGGGCCGCCCGGTACCTGGACCGTGACGTCGCCCGATGACGCTCGCGTCGTGACCTTCTGCGGCGGTTTGACGAACGTGAGCCGGATATTGCCGGAGGAGGCCTTCGCGCTGACGTCGGAGCCGCTGAGCCCGATGGCGGTCAGGTCACCCGAACTCGCCTCGGTCGTCAGCGCCCCCGCGATCCCGGACACAGCCATGTCTCCCGAGTGGGTCTTCAGGTCCGCCGAGGCGACCCCCTGCACATTCACGTCGCCGCTGCTCGTACTCACCTTCACGGTCACCCCGGCCGGCACGGTCAGCTCGTAGTCGATCGTGCAGCTGTCGCACCCGTCGGAGAACGTCAGCCGGCCGTTCTCGACCTTCTGGCCGGGGGTCGGCTTTCGGTCACCGTGGTAGTGCACCGTCCTGTGGATGGTGACCCCGTCGCCCGGGCCCGGCCGGATGTGGACGTCGCCGCTGCTGGTACCCACTTCGACGGCGCCCACGGGACCGGTGGCCTTCGCGTCGTCGACGGCCTTGTGCTCCGGGCGGCCGAAGCTCAGCCCGGAGCAGCCCGTGAGCGCGGCTCCCAGGACGAGCGCGGACACGGTCAGTACGGCGGAACGCCTGGCCAGTACGGCGGAACGCTTGGCTGTCATCACAGTCTCCCCGGTCGCCGGAACCCTCGTCCGACGCTCCACAGCCAAGCTACGGTCGGCCGGCCATCCCTTCCCATGCGGTCATCAGGCCTCTTGATACGGGTGCTAGCACTACCGCCATCCCTCCGGATCCACGCCGCCGGGTACCTCTGCGGACTCCTCGTACGGCTCCCGTGCGAATACGAAGGATCCGAGGTCGAGATGGAGCACCGTCCCGTCGCCGTCCCGCACCACGCGGAGCGTCTCGCCCGCGTAGTAGCCGTCAAGACCGGTCCAGGTACCGTCCGGCTCCGCCCTGAACCGTGCCGCGCGGCCCTGCCCGTTCAGCGGCGCCAGCTCCAGGTCGCGCTCCGCCCGCAACCGCAGCACGAAGGGGGTCGTGCCCCAGTACCAGGGGCCGGTGAGCGCCAGCAGTGCCGGATCGGCGGCCGATCGGGGGCGCCACGGCGCGGGGATCCGCGGCTCGTTGTCGGCCACGATCGCCAGCAGATCGGCCGCGATGGCACCCGGCTGCGGCCCCGATGTGGCGTTGGTCAGTACGAGCGCTCCCACGCCGTCCTCGACACCCACCCACAGCGCCGCCAGGAAGCCCGGCATGGACCCGGTATGCCCGGCGAGGACCCGGCCGTCGCGGCGCAGCAGCTGCATGCCCAGCCCGTAGCCGGAATCCCAGTCCGTCCCGGCCGGCGCCGAGGCCGGGGTGCGCATCTCGGCAAGGGAGGCCGCGTCCAGCACCCGTTTACCGCCCTCGGCCAGGAACACCGCCCACCGGCACAGATCGTCCGCCGTGGACCACAGCTGTCCGGCCGGCGCCATCCGTCCGGTGTCGTGCAGCGGCTCCGGCTGCATCACATCGGCCCATGGATGCACCGCCCAGCCGCCCGCGTGCGGCGACTGCGGCAGCAGCGTCGTCCGTGCCATTCCCAGCGGCTCCAGCACCTCCGCCCGCAGCGCCTCGCCCCACGGCCGCCCCCGCAGCCGCTCCACGAGCGCGCCCAGCAGGGCGAAACCGGGGTTGGAGTAGTGGTGGACACGGCCTGCCGGGTGCTTCACCGGCTCCGCGCCCAGCAGGTCGGCCAGTTGCGGCCGCAGGTCGCCGGGGGTGCGCTCCCACCACGGCCCGGGGGTCTCGGCGGCCAGTCCCGAGGTGTGCGCGAGGAGTTGGGCGATCGTCGGATGGCCGAGGTCGGTGCCCGGCAGGTGCTGGCCGAGGGAATCCGCCAGGTCCAGCCGCCCCTCGTCCCGCAGTCGCATGACCAGCACCGCTACGAAGGTCTTGGTCAGCGATCCGATCCGGAACTGGGTGTCCCCGTCCGGTGCGTGCCCCTCCATCATGCTCCGGCCGCCCGTCCACACCGTGGCCCCGTCCCGCACCACCGCCCCCACCATCGCCGGCGTACGGCCCTCGGCCTGCCCCCTGGCGATCCGGTGCAGCAGGGCACGTCGGGTGGCGGGCAGCAGCTCTTCGGGCGCCGCGGCGGGGGGCAGCTCTTCAGGTGTCCGGTACATGCCGGTCAGCCTCGCAGATGAGGTGCGGGTCCCTCCAAGGGTTTCCCGGTGGCGGTCGGCCTTGACTCTGACACTGTGTGAGGGCCTGCACTGGGAGACATCATGTTCACCATCGGAGACTTCGCCAAACACGGCCGGGTATCGGTCCGCATGCTGCACCACTACGACGCGATCGGGCTGCTGCGGCCCGCCCGCACCGACCCCGCCAGCAACTACCGCTTCTACGAAGCCGGCCAGCTGTCCCGGCTCAACCGCATCATCGCTCTGAAGGACCTCGGCTTCAGCCTTCAGCAGGTGCGGTCGATCCTGGACGAGCAGGTGAGCGCCGAGCAGCTGCGCGGCATGCTGCGGCTGCGGCGCGCAGAGCTGGCGGAGACGATGGCGGCCGCCGCCACGCGGCTGACCCGGGTCGAGGCGAGGCTCCGGACAATCGAAAGTGAGGGACGCATGACAACCGACGACGTTGTGGTCAAGCGCATTCCAGCGGTCCGGGTGGCCGAACTGACCGGCGCCGCGGCCGGTTTCGACCCCGAGCACATCGGGCCGGTCATCGGCCCGCTCTACGACGAGCTGTGCCGCCGGCTGGAGGCCGCGGGCGTGGCCGTGACGGGACCGGGGGTCGCCTACTACGAGGACACCCCGGAAGGCGACGGCGCGATCACCGTTCACGCGGGAATGACCGTCACGGCGGAACCCCGGGACGGCCACGACTTCGCGATGGTGGACCTGCCCGCGATCGAGAGTGCGGCCACGATCGTGCATCACGGTTCGATGGACAACATCCTGTCCACCGTCCAGACCCTGGCCCGCTGGACCGACACCGCGGGATTCCGCGCCACCGGCTACGCCCGCGAGCTCTACCTCGAATGCCCCGAGGACCGCGACAAGTGGGTCACCGAGCTCCAGGAGCCCATCTGTAGGTTCTCTCGATTCGTGTCATGACGGAGCTCGCTGACCTGGTGCTCTGCGACCTGTCTCACCGTGTGGCAGGGACGGTCCGTCTCACGAGGGTGGCCATTTCCTCAGAGCAGACGGCAGACTCCGGCGGTGACCTCGAACTCCCCGCGCCCTGCTCGACACGAACCAACTCCCGCCGACCCTGATCTCTATCCGGACCTTGCAGCTGTCGGCAGCCTGGCCGCGGCCCTGGCACTGGCTGCTGCCGAGCAGGGGCTCGATCTGGAAACGGTGCTGAGCAACGATTCGGACCCGCTGCGGACAGCCGGCGTCACCAGCACAGCTCCTGGCCGGGAGCCCTGCTGGATCTTCATCGGGTCGGAGAGCCGTTGGTTCAACATCAATGGCCTGCGTCAAGGTGTTCAACTGCTCTCGGGCTCGACCTCCGATCTGGAAGAGCTGTCCCGGGCCGCAGCCGGTTGGCGAAACGGGGCCGGGCTCCGCGAGATCCAGAAGGCTGCCCCCTTCATCGTGGTGAGCGAGTTGGCCGAAGCGCATGAACGCGGTCCAGCCGAAGCGGTCGCCGTGCAGTGGCGGCTCCTCTTGAAGGATTTGCGCCAGGAGGCGTATCAGCTCGCCCTCGCCCGCCAGACACTGGCGCTCGCCGAGATGGCGTCAGCCGAACCGAAGCTGCGGCAGTTGTATCCGTTCACCAGCCATTGGTCGCTTCACTTCACGACCTGCACCGGGTTCCCGTACTCATGGGACGTGCCGTTCATCGACCCGCTGAGCGACGGACGATACCGAGTCTGCGGGCCTTCCCGCGGGACAGTCGTCGGTGAAGCTGACACGGCAGAGGAGGCCATCTCCATGGTGGTGGAGGGACTTCCGGCGAACTGCGGGCCAGCAATGGCTGGCTCCAGCAGTCAGCGTCGGGGCTGACTCCCTCCCTGCTCCTCGGCGTGATCGGTTGCGCGGAGGGCTGTGTGGGGGCTTCTTCCTCCACGAGAGCGGAGGGGGATGTTGTGGGTGTGGGCCCATCGGGCCATGTTCGTGGGGCTCATGTCCTTCTCTCGGGCGAGGTCGGCCAGCGTCCGGCGATGGACGACGTACTGCTCCATCAGCCAGTCCTTCTCGACCACTCCGCGACGTCTGTAGTCCCGGTTCCCGCTGCGCAGAGAGACGCCGTATTCCCGCGCGAGCGCGGTCAGCACGTTTCGGGAGAAGCCGGTGAGTTCGGCGATCTTGTCAAGAGAGTGGTGCTCGTCGAAGTAGAGGCGGGAGAAGGTGTCGGGCGGCACTTCCTTGCGTGCGCGCATGCGGATTCGGGGCGTGGTTCTCACTGTGCTCTTCGGCGGAGGTTCGGGTGCTGGGCGTTCGTCCAGAATGTGCCGGACCGCCTCGATGCTCGTGCCGAGGACATCGGCTGCGTACTGCACCGGGTTCTTGTGCTGGCGAACGAGTCGGTGCAGACGGGAGATGTCGATGTGTGCGGGGTCGGGACCGGGAAGTTTGAGTCCGCTCAGCAAAGTTGCGGGAGGCTGCCAGGTCACGGGCTCGTCGCGGATCCCGTGCTGGGCGAGAAAGATTCTGGCTTCGTAGGCCAGCGCTTCGGCCAGCTTGGGAGTTTGAAGGGCGGCGAAGCGGGCGGCTTGGGCTCGGAACTCTGCTTCGTTGAGTCTTTGGTGGTCGGGGGCAGTTTCGATGGGAAGACCGCTGATTCGCTGGAACAGGTGGCTGCGGGCGATACGTTCACGGCGGCCGGTTCCAGGGCTTGTGTCTGTGCGGCGGCAGATCTCCTGCCAGCGTTCGGTCGGTAGCAGATTCGTGTAGTCCAGACCACGGCGTCGCTGGTAGTCGACGGGAACGTGAACAGCATCGAGATGGTCGGCCAGCCGGACGAGCGCTCTGACGGTGTCCGGCCAATGCGGCTGGTCGTCGAGCATTTGCAGGATGCGGGAGATGTCGATTCTGTCGGTGACTCCTCCGAGGCAGGCGGCGGCTTCCTCGAGGGTGGTCCGGCTGTCGACGGTCAGGAGCATGGCCGCCAGGACCGGGGCGAGTGTGCGGGGATAGACGCCATCGGATGGGACGAGCCGTGTTGTCCATGACTTCCAGAATGTGCTCGGGATCTTCCGGGCCCGTTGCGCGATGTCCTGGCTGGTCTTTCCCGGGCGTCTGGGTAGGTCGGTGGGTATGCAATATCGGATGTGTTCGCTGGGACGCAAGGACGGTGCCAGCGCCGCCAGTTGAACCCCCTTCAGCACGGGGCTCAGGCCCCGTCCCCAGCTATCGATGCTGGTGGAGGTGATCTGCCAGAGTTCGTCCCGCATCGCCTCCAGCAAGCCTCGCATCGCGGCCCCTGCCTGGTGGATGTCGGGCTGATCAAGAACGTGCAGGGCGATGATCGCCCCGACGGCAGTACTCGCCGCTCGTGGTGGCGCCATAAAACCGGGCCGCTCAGTCGCCCGCAGGGCGAGCTGGGAGCCCGGGTCGGGGCTGAAATGCTCCTCGGCGATGTCCGCCGGAACCAGGCTTCTGGCGACGTGCTCTGGAAGGTCGGCAAGGACCCGCCCACCGATAGCCCGGACATCTGCCAGTGCCGTCTGGGACTGCTGGGGGCTGATTGCGTAGGTGCCGAAGGCTGCGGTTCCGGACTCAATGACATCCCTCAGCCTCTCCTGTGCCGCGAGCGCGGGATGTGCTGTAGGCAGCCAGAGCGTACGAGTCCGTGAGAAATCGAAACCACAGCCCCCAGGACCTCGACCATCCTGGTGGGCGGACGGATTGCCGCAGACTCCCGGGTGAGGGACGACCCTGCCCGAGCGGGGGCGCTGACGGGGGATACGTCCGCACTGCGGACAACAGTCCGCCAGCAGGCGGCCGTGATGGGGACAGGCGAACGCCCAACCCAGTCGCCAGAACAGCTGCCATCGGCCGTCGGTTTCCCTCAGACAGTCCGGACAGAACCGGGAACCTCGACTGCGGCCCCAGAGAACGTGCCGGTTCACGTACCGACGCTGGAAGTCGATGCGCGCGGCCCTGGAGTCGTAGTGGGCGAGAGTAAGGGCCGTGACGGTCTGCTCGTCCAGCCCACTTGCGTGCGCGACGGCCGCGGTCTGCTGCCCGTTGAGCAGGACCGTCCAGTCCGGGGGAATGTCCCGAAGGTGGTTCCCGGACCGCTCCCTGACAGGGAAGCCCAAATGCCGCAGCACTTCACCGAGCGAGGTGTCCAGCCGTCGTGCCAGCGCCTCCAACCAGGAATCCAGGGCTTCGCCGGGCAGTGGGGGCAGCCGGATCGGCAGGGTGCGGACCGGCGGTCTCATGCAGTCTGTCGGCTCCGGGATCGCGGACGGCTGGTCAGCCGCTTCTTCTCCAGCGCGGCCTGAAGCTCGAGGCGGGCTTCCTCGGATGCCTCGTCGTTCTTCACTCGGTCCATCAACTCCTGGTCGAGACGTTCGGCGCCGGTGCGGACCGCCCGCTGGCAGCCGCGGTTGATCAGTGTCATCAGCGAGCCGATGTGTCCGGTGCTGCGGGCGAAGAGGTAGTCCGACAGGTCGTCCGCGAGCATGCCGGGGTGCTTGTCGGTGAGCACGAGGCGCTGTTCGAGGGCCAGCAGCATCTGCCGCCATTTCCGGCGCCCGGCCTCCGCTTCGATGGTGAACGGACGCAGTCCCAGGCGGGTGGTGCGACGGCCCGTCTGGGCCAGAGCGGTGTCGCGCCCGTTGGTTCCCTCGCCGAACAGGCCCTTCTCGGCGAGTTCGACCCCCACCATCAGCAGTGTCACCGGGAACTCGTTGGCGATCCACTTCAGGTGGTTGCTCACCTCGATGCCGCTGTTCTGTCCCCATCTCAGGAAGTGCAGATCGTCCAGAACCACCAGTCGGACATCACAGGACAACACGCAGTCCAGCACGCGTCGTCCGAACTGGGCGGTGGTGCCACGTGCCTGTCCGGGGTGGCCGAAGAACTCCAGCATGGCCCGGTTGAGGTCCTTCATCCCGGTGTTCCCGGTCAGTCCGACCCGGCAGACGGGGATCCGCTCGTGTCCCTGGCTCGTGAACGGGCCCGACTCCTCGATCTCCCGCTGGTGGAAGTCGCGGGCGAAGGCAAGTACCGAGGTTGTCTTGCCCAGTCCCGGGAACGCGTCGACGGCCACCGCCCCCTTGGCCTTGTCGCCGTCGTGCTCGTTGCTGTCGACGATGTCCCACAAGTCCTCGTGGAGCTCGGCCAGTTGTGGTGTCTTGATGGGGCCGATGTTCGCGTGCCACTTCCGGCGCTGCCGGTCGTAGTCCGCCCGCGCCTGCGCGGCCAAGGACTTCAGCTGCTTGCGGGTCAGCAGGTCGGGCCGGCTGCGGCGGGGGCTCTCAGCGAACGCCTTGAAGTCCTCCTTCCGCGACAGGGCGAGATTGTCCGGCTCCGGAACACCGTTGTCGTTCACACGTCCTCCAGAGCATCGGCGTAGAAGTCGTTCTCCTCGGCGAGGTCCTCCAGATCGGCCTCGTCGCCATCCCCCACCTCCGTCACCACGTCGGGCTCCCGCGGTTCTGTGGTCTCCTCGTCCTGGCCAAGGGCCTTGCGTACGGACAGAAGCGAGACGACCGTCTCCGCCTCGTTCTCCGGAAGTTCGATGGCTGCCTGCTCGCGCGAGAGCCGCAGGGCCATGCGCCGCTCGGCGATCGTGGTGCCCAGCCCGAGGTTCCACCGCTGAAGCAAGTCGGCGACGGCGAGCCGGTCGTCGGGGAAGCGATACTTCGAGGCGGCTAACTGCCGGGCGAATGTCAACGCGTCCTCGCTCAGCGGCATCTCGGCCGACGGCGCGTGCTCCCAGGTCAGGGTGTGCCAGACACGGGTTGTGGGGTTGCGGAAATAGATCTTGGTGATGTCGTCGGGGTCCACTTGGAACGGCCAGCCGTTCTTGACCGGACTGTCGTAGGGGCTGCGGATGCCCGGCTCGGGCAGGCCGGGGCCGTTGTAGCGGCGGCGTCCGATCTCGACCCCGTAGTGCTGGACCGTGCGCCACTTCGTGGCGAGGAACTCAAAGGCCAGGTCCCTGTCCCGCGGGACTTCAATCCAGCCGGCCCGGGCCATCCCGTGCTCGAACATCTGCGCTGGGGACATCCGCAGCCCCGGCACCCCCGGATCGACCAGACTCGCGTGCGGCCTGCAGTGATAGACCACCGCCGTCCACTCTTGGATCATCGCCTCCAACTCGTCCAGGAAGAAGAACGCATCGTCTTCCGGAGCCTCGCCCCGAGAGTGGATATCCGGCCCCTTGTAACCGGGAAGCGCCTCAAGCAGCCCTTCCCTCAAGGTCCGGAAATACCGCTCCACCGGTCCCTTGTCCCGGCCCGTCCGCAGCCTCGCAGGCTGGATCGATATCCCCATCCGGCGGCAGACGCTCGTCAGATGCTCCGATACGTAGACCTTGCCGTGATCGACCACCAGTGTCTCGGGCACCAGCGGTGGCGAGGCCAGCCCGGGACCGACGGCGCCCTCGACGTCGACGAGGACCGTGCGCGGGATGCCGTGCTCGGCCCAGACCGCACCGCGCGGCCAGTCCCGCCCCGCCGGCCGCGGCCTGAACGACTGGAACAGCACCGCGCTGACGTCTACCGCCTTCGTCGACACCGGCGTCAGCCGGATCCCGGTGATGCAGCGGGTGTACCAGTCCATCGCAACTGTCAGCTTGTTGGGTGCCGTTCAAAATCGTGATGGGTTTGCCACTCGCGATGATGATGTTCGGGGATGCAAAGAGCCCGCTGGTGGGGTTCCAGCGGGCTCTTTGATCTTCATGGTGTCACTGGGATGTTGATG
>NZ_JASISZ010000139.1 GCF_030063355.1 Streptomyces sp. PH10-H1 | reverse complement strand
CGCCATCAACGGCCCCAGCTACCGGCTCAAGAACCGACTCGCCGCCATCGAACGCGACACCGACGCAGCCTGACACCTGAGCACGTTCAGCTGTACTTGGCTGAGCACTTCAACGAGTACGCGGACACCTCGTCCGTTGCGATCATCGTGAGGTCGGTGACCCACAGTCGGTTCGGGCCCTGGGCGGTGAAATCGCGGTTGACGAGATCCGGGGCGAGGGTGGCCTCGGGGTCGCGGCGGGTGAAGCCCTTGCCGTGGCGGCGGGGGCTGATGCCGTGCAGGCCGGCCTCACGCATCAGCCGCTCGACCCGTTTGCGGCCGACCGCCTCGCCCTCGCGCTTGAGGACGGCGTGCACCCGCGGGGATCCGTAGATCCCGCCGGACTCCGTGTGGATCTCCTTGATCCGCCCGGTCAGCCCGGCATCACGGCGGCGCCGTTCGCAGGGCTCCCGCTCGGCCAGGCGCCAGCGGTAGTAGGTGGAGGAGGCGATGGAAAGTTCACGAAGGACTGGCTCGACCCCCAGGTGTGGATGCTCATCGAGCAGTCCTGTCACCTGGGCCGGGTCGGGTCGAGCTGTGCCGCGAAAAAAGCCGAGGCCGTCCGCAGAACCTCGTTCGCCCGCTTGAGCTGCACGTTCTCCTTGCGCAGAGCCGCCAGCTCCTCACGCTCCGCTGTGGTCAGCACATCACCGCGCTCGCCGGCATCGGCCTCGGCCCGGCGGATCCAGTTCCGCAGGGCCTCGTGATGCACACCGAGATCCTCGGCCATACGACGGATCACCGGCTTCGGCTCGGCAGCCCGATACATCCGGACCGCACGCTCACGCAACTCCAACGGGTATTTCCTCGGGGCAGACATCGTCTGGGCTCCTCTCATGAGACCCATCTGACAGCCTGTCACCACTTCCCGCATCCCGGGGGAACCTCAGAACGCGGCCCGCAACATCCGAACCGAAGGATCCAAGGCCGCCGCCGGACAGGCGGAGACCCAAAACGCCCGTGGAGCACAGGTAAGACCGGAACCTGTTCCGACACAGCACGATGAAGCACGAACCCACCCAAACACCGCGCCATCCCTGCGCAGCACGGAGGGAATCACCGCCCTTTAGAGCGGAGAGGATGTCAACCACTCCCCCACCTCGGTCCAGGGTGCGGCAGCCACGCGACCGATGTGGCAGACCTGCCACGACGGCGACGCTTGCTCGCATGACGACCAACAACAAGCCTGTCCGCACCGCGATCCAGGCCGATCACCCGACCATGCGCCGTCCCCACCGCCCGCGAGCGTTCGCGGTGCTCGGCTCCGCCGCAGCCGCCCTCGCGGTCTGGACGGTGACCGTCCCGCTCGCCGGTGCACACCTGACCGTCCGGATGAACGGGGCGACCCAGCCGGTGGGGCCGGGCGCGGTCGTGACCGCCTCGCTGCTCGCCGGACTGGCCGGGTGGGCTCTCCTGGCGACGCTGGAACGCTTCGGGCACCGGCCACGGCGAGCCTGGACCGGCATCGCCGTCCTGGTGCTGGCGCTGTCGCTGGCCGGTCCGCTCGGCAGCGGCGTCCACTCCGCGACGACCATGGCACTGGCCGGTATGCACCTGGCTGTCGGCGCGGTCCTCATCCCGGCGCTGCGGCACTCGGCACGCTGCTGACGGCAGGGCCGTGCCTCGCCGTAGCGCACTCTGCGCTGTCAGCAGGGCAGCTCGTGCTCGCAGTACTGCGGGTGCGAGACGACGGAAGCCGGAGGAGCCACGTGTGTGACGGACGCGGCGGACAATGGATCGATGAGTTTTGGCGGACCGGCCGGTCTTCTCTGTATGGACTCCACTACGGACAGCACTGCGCAGACGCCCTTTCCCGACCTCGGCCCGGCCGCCCACGCCGTGGCACAACTGCTCCCCGGTATCACCGACGAGCAGCTCGACGACCCGACCCCGTGTCCCAAGTACGCCGTACGGGAGCTGCTGGGCCATGTCGTCGGTCTGTCCACCGCCTTCCGGGACGCCGCGCGGAAGGAGTTCGGGCCGACGACCGGCACGCCCCCAGGGTCGGTACTGCCTGCCCTCGATGACGACTGGCCCACCGCGGCTCCGCAGCGTCTGGAGGAGCTGGTCGAGGCCTGGCAGAAACCCGGCGCACGGGAGGGCGACACCCAGGCGGGCGGCGTCACCTTCCCCGCCGCGATCGCCGGGCGGGTCGCGCTGAACGAACTCCTGATCCACGGCTGGGACCTGGCCCGCGCCACCGGCCAGGACTACGCACCCACCGAGGCGAACCTCAACGTGTCGTACGAGCTGCTGGCGCCGTCCCCGGACGACCTGAGCCGGGACGGGGTGTTCGGTCCCGCCGTCGCCGTACCCGGGAACGCGCCGCTGCTCGACCGGATCGTCGCGCTCAGCGGCCGCCGCCCCGACTGGAAACCCGGCCACTGACACGGGACGAGTGCTGTGGACCCGCCCCTGGGCGGTTACACAGGTCCGGGGTTTACAGACTGCTGATGATCACCCGCGTGGACCCATATGGGACCACGCGGGACCACATGGGAAAGGTCCCGCGGGCCGTCGCTTGCACGGTCGCCGCAAGGCGGCGAGCTGGGCCCGGGGACCTTCCCCTCATGCAGTGGAACTCATGCGCGGATCTCGTCAGCCGAGGGTCGAGATGGCCTCGTTGAAGGTCTTCGACGGACGCATGACGGACGCCGCCTTGACGGCGTCGGGCTGGTAGTAGCCGCCGATGTCGGCCGGCGAGCCCTGGACCGCGATCAGCTCGCCGATGATGGCCTGCTCCTGCTCGGACAGCGTCTTGGCGAGAGCCGAGAACGCCCCGGCCAGCTGCGCGTCATCGGTCTGCTTGGCCAGCTCCTGCGCCCAGTAGAGCGCCAGGTAGAAGTGGCTGCCGCGGTTGTCGATGCCGCCCAGGCGGCGGCTCGGCGACTTGTCCTCGTTGAGGAAGCTGCCGGTCGCCCGGTCGAGGGTGTCGGCGAGCACCTGGGCGCGCGCGTTGCCCGTGGTCTGCGCCAGGTGCTCGAAGCTGACCGCCAGCGCGAGGAACTCGCCCAGGCTGTCCCAGCGCAGGTAGTTCTCCTTGACGAGCTGCTGGACGTGCTTGGGCGCGGAGCCGCCGGCTCCGGTCTCGAACAGTCCGCCACCGTTCATGAGCGGGACGACCGAGAGCATCTTCGCGCTCGTGCCGAGCTCGAGGATCGGGAACAGGTCGGTCAGGTAGTCGCGCAGCACGTTGCCGGTGACCGAGATCGTGTCCTCGCCACGGCGGATGCGCTCGAGGGAGAACGCGATCGCGTCCTCCGGCGCCTTGATCTCGATCTTCAGTCCGTCGGTGTCGTGCTCGGCGAGGTAGGTCCCGACCTTGGCGATGAGGCTCGCGTCGTGCGCGCGCCCCTCGTCGAGCCAGAAGATCGCCGGGTCGCCGGTCGCGCGGGCGCGGGTGACGGCGAGCTTGACCCAGTCCTGGATCGGCAGGTCCTTGGTCTGGCACATGCGCCAGATGTCACCGGCGCTCACCGCGTGCTCGAGCACGACGTTGCCGCCGCCGTCGACGACCCGCACCGTGCCCGTGGCGGGGATCTCGAAGGTCTTGTCGTGGCTGCCGTACTCCTCGGCCTTCTGCGCCATCAGGCCGACGTTGGATACCGAGCCCATCGTCGCGGGGTCGTAGGCACCATGCGCACGGCAGTCGTCGAGAACGACCTGGTAGATGCCGGCGTAGCTGCTGTCGGGGATGACGGCGAGGGTGTCGGCCTCCTTGCCGTCCGGGCCCCACATGCGGCCGGAGGTGCGGATCATGGCCGGCATGGAGGCGTCGACGATGACATCGCTCGGCACGTGCAGGTTGGTGATGCCGCGGTCGGAGTCGACCATCGCCAGGGCGGGGCCCTCGGCGAGCTCGGCGTCGAAGGACGCCTTGATCTCCGCGCCCTCGGGCAGCGACTCCAGACCCTTGAGGATGCCGCCCAGCCCGTCGTTGGGGCTCAGGCCGGCCGCGGCGAGCGTCTCGCCGTGCGCGGCGAACGTCTTCGGGAAGAAGGCCCGTACCACGTGGCCGAAGATGACGGGGTCGGAGACCTTCATCATCGTGGCCTTGAGGTGCACCGAGAACAGCACGCCCTCGGCCTTGGCGCGGGCGATCTGCTCCGTGAAGAATTCCCGCAGCACCGCCACGCGCAGGACGGAGGCGTCCACGACCTCGTCCGCCAGCACGGGTACCGATTCGCGCAGCACGGTGGTGCTGCCGTCGTCGCCCACCAGCTCGATGCGCAGCGCGCCGGCCTCGGCGATGACCGCGGACTTCTCGGTGGAGCGGAAGTCGTCGGCCGTCATGTGCGCGACGTTCGTCTTCGAGTCGGGCGACCACGCGCCCATCCGGTGCGGGTGCGCCTTGGCGTAGTTCTTGACCGATGCGGGCGCACGCCGGTCGGAGTTGCCCTCGCGCAGCACCGGGTTGACGGCGCTGCCCTTGACCTTGTCGTACCGCGCGCGGACGTCCCGGTCCTCGTCGGACTTCGGGTCGTCCGGGTAGTCCGGCAGCGCGTAGCCCTGCTGCTGCAGCTCCGTGATCGCCACCTTGAGCTGCGGGATGGAGGCCGAGATGTTCGGCAGCTTGATGATGTTGGCGCTGGGGCTCTTGGCAAGGTGCCCGAGCTCGGCGAGGGCGTCGTCAATGCGCTGGCCCGCCTCGAGACGCTCCGGGAAGCTCGCGATGATGCGCCCGGCCAGGGAGATGTCGCGAGTCTCCACATTGACGCCCGCCGTCGAGGCGTACGCCTGGACCACAGGCAGGAACGAATACGTCGCCAGGGCCGGGGCCTCGTCAGTGTGCGTATAGATGATGGTCGAGTCAGTCACCGGTGCTCCACTTCACGTCTAGAACGTCTTGATATCAAGATATCTCGTGACCGCCCCTCTCCGACACCCGCCCCCGGGTCGGGCTGCCGCGTCGGGCCGCCGGGTCACAGCTCGCGGGCGCCGCCAGGGACCAGCCCCAGCAGGAGGTAGGTGACCGATGCCGCGCCGAGCAGCACCAGCAACCAGGGCAGGCAGCACCGAACCCGAACAGGGCGCTGTTCCGTACGCAGCGTATTCCGTACGTCACGGGGTCCGCCCAGGACAGCCAGCGCAGCGCCGGGGCCATCTGGTCCAGACCTGGCGGCGGCCGGTGATGTCCAGGCCGGCGGAGGGTTCGTCGAGCAGGAGCAGCGGTGGTCCGCCCGGCAGCGCCCGGATCACCTGCAGCCTGCGCAGCTCTCCCCCGGAGAGGGTGAAGACCAGTTGGGAGGTTTTGGCGCCGAGACTGAACGCACTGATGAGGTCGTCCACCTCGTGCCGGACATCGCGCCGGCGCAGTCCTTTGAAGGCCGCGGCGATGCGCAGGTTGTCCATCGCGGGCAGCGTCTTGTCGAACGGGCCGGACTGGTGGACGGCACCGATCTGCCGCTTGGCGCGTCCCCCGTGGGCCGCGGGGTCGGCGCCGAACACCTCAACGCTTCCCCCGGTGGGCACGGTGACACCGCAGATCGTTTTGATCAGCGTGGTCTTGCCGGCACTGTTGGGCCTCAGGAGCCGGCAAGGCCGCGACCGTCCTCGGCTGGGGCTACGCGGCGACCGGCACCCCGGGCACCCTCCTGAAGTCGGCCCGCCTCACCCTGGCATCGCTCAAGAGCTGCGAGCCCTTCACCGACCCCAGCGAATCCCCGGCCCTGAAGGTCTGTGGCATCCCCGCCCCCGGCACCCACGACAGCATCTGCGCCGGCGACTCCGGCGGCCCCCTGGTCGCCGGCGGCAAGGTGATCGGCATCGTCTCCACCGGCAACAAGTACTGCGACGACATCTACCCGTATTCGGTCCTCACCAGGGTCAGCGCGGTCGCAGCGGAACTCGGCCTGCCCACCCGGTAGCCCCGCCTGCTGGAGCCGACGGGGGCACGCGCGTCAGCGCTCCTGGCGAAAGTCCAGCATGTAGAAGACCTTGTCGTAGCGACGTTCCCCGACGGCGACGAAGTCGCGGAGACGGCCGTACTCGGCGAAGCCCAGCGAGCGGTAGAGCTTCAGGGCATGGGCATTGTCACCGCGGGCGTCCAAGGTGAGAACCTCGACACCGGCCGCCCGGGCATCGCCGATCAAGGCGGCGGTCAGCGCCCGGCCGACACCGCGGCCGTGCACGGCGGTGTGCACCGCGACCTTCTCGAGGTCGGCGTGCGGCCGATGGGTCGGCCGGGTGTACCGCAGCCAGTACCCGAGTCCGACCAGGCGGCGGTCCAGGTAGGCGACACGCAGGGCCGCATCGCCCGTCCGCACCGCGCGGACAACGTCGTCGAGCAATCCCGCGACCTCCTCCGACGAGGGAGGTTCGACCCAACCGAGCGCGGCTCCCCCGCTGACCAGGTCCGCCAGAATCCGGTGCGCCGTGCCGGCGAACCCGGCGTCCAACTCCGGGTCGCCGGGCACCTCCAACGCGTCGAGGACGGCGAACTCGGCGGTCACGCCACGGGTCGATTCCGAATCCATGATTCGGCTCTAACCGGGCCGATGAACTTCCAACCTCCGGGGCGGACTCGGCCCCGGCCGGTGGTCGGGCGGCTCCGCCGCGACGGGGTGTGCCTGGGCGGTGTCGGACCGGCCGGTCAAGTCACGAGTCGATGGCCTTGGGGGGAACTGCCCTCAGGCGGCGGCGAGTTCGGCGTTGGCGCGGGCGGTGATGAGGGTCAGCACACGGGCCGCAGTCGCCAGGTCGCCCTCGGAGATGTCGCTGTACACCCGGGCCATGATCTCGTCGACGGCGGTGCTGAACCGGCGGTACCGGGCCTGGCCGGAGTCGGTGAGGGCGACGCGGAATCCCTCGCCCGGCTCGGTACGCAGCAGCTGCGCGCCGTCCAGTTCGGCGATCGCGGCCAGTGCTGCCGCATCCTCGATCTTCAAGGCGCCGGCTATCCGGCCGACGAGCTGATCGCGGTCGATGGCTCCGCCGCTCACCGCGGTGAGCTTGAGCGCCACCCAGTGGAAGAACGTGGTGCCTGTGCCGGCCAGCACGCGGGCCATGAGCGCCTTGTGGGCGTTCTCCACCTGGCCGATGATCTGGGGGTTGAGGGTCGGGGCGGTGGTCGGGTCAGTCATGGGAGTCACATCCGCAGTCCGTTTGTGGCGTGAACGTTTATTGATCTAACGTTTATGACGCTAATGAAAATACATCGTTAGTACGACTAACGCAACGGGGTAGGATCAGGAGCATGGACACCAGGGACGACACCGGCACCGCAGACATGGCGGGCTCCGCAGATGACCAGGCGACACCCGCCCGACTCCGCGGCCTGCCGAGCCGGCTGCTGTCGCTGACCGCGGTCCACGCCGACCGGCTGGTGAGCGAAGGCCTGGCCGGTGCGGACGCCCGCAAATGGCACTACGCCGTGCTCGTCGCACTGGAGGAGTTCGGCCCGGCGAGCCAGGCGGCACTCAGCGATCGCACCCGCGTCTACCGCAGCGATCTGGTCGCCGTCATCAACCAGCTCGCCGACCGCGGCCTCGTCGAACGCGCGCCGGATCCCGCCGACCGCCGCCGCAACGTCATCACCATGACCCCGCAGGGCCGCCGCCATCTCCGCCGGCTCGACACCCTGCTCAGCGCCATCCAGGACGACCTGCTCGCGCCACTGACCCAGCCCGAACGCGACCAACTGGCCCAGCTCCTGACCCGCCTCCTGGAGCACCACACGCGGACACCGGCACCATCCACAGACGATCGGCCTGCTTGAGGGTCACGAAAAAGCCGGAACCGGCGCCCGGTGCGGACAGAGTCAGTGCCCGGTGCGGACGGGGCCGGTCCACGGCGCGATCGGGTCGGCACATGCCGAAGGGCCCGACCCGTGCGGGCCGGACCCTTCGCGGACTGCTGTCAGCCGGTGTAGTAGCCCGGTGAGGTCGGCCAGGAGATTCACGCTGCCGGCACGGTTGTAGAAATCGACCTTGCCGTTCACCACCGGAACGACGACCAGATTCGGAATCGTCTGCTGCGCCGCGAAATTCAGATTCGACACGTCCGGACGCGGCTGCCCGTCGGGGTAGACGGTCACGAACCCGGCCGCGCTCGGCGTGACAGCCGTAACGTTCAGCACCACCGCCGTGATACCAGTGGCGGAACCTCAGTCAGTACGGTGGATCTCCGGACCTCACTGGACCTCAGTGAACGGAGAAACCGCCGTCGACGAAAATCGACTGCCCGGTGACGTAGCCAGAGGCGCGGCTCGCCAGGAACACCGCCGCGCCCGCGAAGTCCTCGGCCAGACCGTTGCGCCCGACCATGGTGCGCGCGGCGAGCGTGGCCACCTTCTCGGGGTCGGACGACAGCCGCTCGTTGAGCGGCGTCATCACGAACCCCGGCACGAGGGTGTTGCAGGTGACGCCATAGGGCGACCATGCCTCGGCCTGAGAGTGCGGTTCGCGCCGTGATGCCCGATTCGCGATGAGGTCTGGGTGAGGTGCCCTGCTCGGTGGGGTGGGCTGGTGTTCAGGGGCGGGGCTGGGTGAACAAGCCGGGCTCGGGCTCGGTGAG
>NZ_JASISZ010000138.1 GCF_030063355.1 Streptomyces sp. PH10-H1 | reverse complement strand
GGATTGCGACCACTCATCCCGCCACCCAAGCGAACCCCGAACGCCTGACCGGCAGAGACGCCCCAACGCCACCCCATCGAGCGACACCAAACCCGGCATTACAGTGCGAACCGCACTCTGAGAACGGCAGCGCCAACAGCGGGCACGCGGCCACAGTAATGGCGGGGGTGAGTTCCCCGCCGGGGAGACGTCTCAGAGGGCGATATGTGACTTGATGTCCGTTTCTGTGTCGCCTGATCGTGTGACTGTGGGGACTCCCGGCCGATCGACGAGTACACCTCAGGCCGACGCGGCTGGGCGCCTACGTGCGCGCCACCCTGGGCGGCGCCAAGGTCGCCGGTATCGGCAGCACCCCGCCGCCGGGTGGACCACCTACTTCGCCGTGGACAGCGCCGACGAGGTGTCACAGCGCGTCCACGAGTGCGGCGGCACCGTCGCCGTCGGCCCGCTGCAGGCGGAGCAGGCCGGGCGGCCGGCGATGGCGGCGGACGTCTCGGGCGCGGTGTTCGGTCTCTGGCAGGGCGAGGAGCACCTCGGTTGGCAGGTGGCCGACTGGAACCACCTGGCGCCCGACGTGCCGACGGCGGCCGCTTTCTACCGCGGGGTGCTCGGCCGGCAGCCCTCGCCCCGCCCGGACGGCAGCGCCGACCTGCTGGTCGACGGCGAACCGGTGGTGGGCATCCACTGCGGTACGGCACCGGGGTGGCCGCACTGGCAGGTGCACTTCGCCGTCACCGACGCCGACCTGACCGTACGCCAGGCCGTCGGACTGGGCGGGCAGGTCCTCGACGGCCCGGAGGAGACCCCGTACGGCCGGGCGGCCCGGCCCGCCGATCCGCAGGGCGGGCGGTTCTCCGTCATCGAGGTGGGCTGACGCAGGCGCGGCCGCTCACAGCCTTGACATGATCGCGCGGGCCAGCGTCTCGAGGTGGTCGCGGATCTGGCTGGAGTGCTCGTCGGGGATTCCCGGGGCAAGGGGGTCGAAGGCGTAGTTGACGGCGAAGTTGACCGAGCCCTTGCGCACGTACAGATGGCCACCGATCGAGGCTTCCTCGTACAGGGCCACGTCGCCCACTCCAGCCACCGGTGTGCCGGACTTGGTGAGTCGGCTGACCTCGTAGGGCAGCAGGATGATGAAGACGGTGCGGCCCTTGGCGGCGTTCACGTAGGTGCACTGCGTGAGGCCGGGCAGGGCGGTGTCGTCCCGGCTTCCCTTGGCCGGTTGGCCGAGGACCGCCCCGACCTCCTCCTCGGTCGCCAATGCGCAGACGTCCAGCGCCGGTTTCGTGGGTTCGGCGTGCACGGAGCCGCCGGAGCTGGTTGCGCAGCCGCTCAGGGCGAACAGGATCACCAGGCCCAGGACTCCCGGTAAGAAGCTGTACCGTGCGGGCCTCCGGGAACGCGTCATGTCCGGCCCCTCTCGTCGAGTCGGTCGTCGGGGCGTCGTCGGCCCGAGGCGCACCGGGCGCAGCAGACCGTTGCAGACGGCCATGTGACGATACGTCATCTCTGGTGGCGGCCAGCCTAGTGCGGCCTTCATGAAGATTTCTATGATTACGGTTCATTCCAGCTGCCCGTAACGGCGCACACGAGCCGGTAAGCGCACCCACCGGCCTCAGCCCCGCTGGTCCTCGAAGGGGAGGACGTCTGGGCAGTTACGGTCGCGGCCTGGTGAACAGTCCTGGCTCGGTCTCGGCCTGGATTCCGCGTCCGGTCAGGCGCTTCAGTTTGATGCGGACGTTGTTGATGTTGTTCGGCATGAGATCCAGGTCCATTACCTCGCACACGTTCCTCGCCCGTAGTGGGGCGTCGGCTTCGGCGAACACGGCCATGATCTGCTAGTACGCGGGGCCGTCCGGCAGGGCCGGAGTCGGTGTGGCCGCTGCCGGAGCCGTTTCGTCGGGCAGCTCCAGGAGCGTCTTGCGGGTGATCGTGATGTGCTCGGCGGCCTGGGCGAGTCCGTCCAGCAGCGCGGTCAGCTGCGCGATCTGCTCGTGCGCGGCCTCCGCTTCCACAGCGATCTGCCGCTCGCGGACCTCCAGACGTGCCAGCAGGGCACCGAGGGTCTGCTGCGGGTCGCCGCTCATGCGCCGTGCCAGGACGGGGTGGAGGTGCCGGTCAGCCGACGAGCCATCACATCGCTTATCGCCCAGTACACCCGGGACTCGGAACTGGCCGGGCGGTGCTCGTAGTCGCGGACCAGCCTGCGGTGCAGCATCAGGATCCCGTTGGTCTGCTCCACCCTCCAGCGGATCGGCTGCGGGACGAACCCGCGGTCGACCGGGTTGCGCTCGACGATCTCCACCGCGATGCCCAGGCCGGCGCCGTGGTCGACCACGGTCTTCTTGAACCCCTGGTCCACCAGCGCCTTCGTCACCGTGGAGGTCCCGGCGGCGACCTTGTCCAGCAACGCGGTGCCAGAGGCGTTGTCGTGCACGGAAGCGGCCAGCACCACCACGGCGATCACCAGGCCCAGCACGTCAACAGCCAGCCCCCGCTTGCGGCCCGGCACCTTCTTGGCGGCGTCCCGTCCGGTCGTGGCCGCGGGTACTCCGGCGGCGGCATGCAGGCTCTGGGTGTCGAGCACCACCAAGCTCGGGTCGGCTAATCGTCCCCGGCTCTCACGCACCTGCCAGCACAGTAGGTCGTGGATGACCTCGTCGGTACCGTCGTCGCGCCATTTGTAGAAGTAGTACTTCACCGCGCCAGGCGGCGGCAGGTCGTGGGGCAGGTAGTCCTATTGGCAGCCGGTCCGGGACTGGTAAAGGAGCGCGTTGACGATCTCCCGCATCTCGTAGCGGCCCTGGTGACCACTGACGGAGGGATGCTTCGCCTTCCACGCAGTGGGCACCGGCTCGATCAGCGCCCAGCGTTCGTCGGATAAGTCGCTCTTGTAGGGCTTGCGGTCGCTCACCACACCACTCAAAAGTCGCCGCCGGTGCGAAAGGGATCGTCATGCACTTCGCCCAGGCCGCCCAACCTCCCATGCAGCGTTAGGACGTCGTCCGCCCGCCGCACCCCAGCCCCGCACGAAGGAAGCCAGGGCGGGCGCTGCTGCTCGATATCGAAGGCGTAGCGGCGCGCGAAGGTCGGCCATCGGGGATGGCCGCGCTTGCCCTCGGTCGCGGGCAGCTCGTAGTCGTGGACGACCTGGTCGTAGGTGAGCAGCACCCGCTCGGCTCTGACGTTGAGTATCCGCGGGGGTACCTGGTGAGTACGCCGACTCATCCGGTCCTCCGTGCGGGAGGGTTGAATCGGCGCTATGAAGACGACCTACCCAGGCCCCGAGGGGACCTGGGGGGAGCAGAAGCACGACGAGCTCCGCAGCAAGCAAGCCGCCCTCCGCAATGCCTGGTCGCCGGAAGACGTCGCCGAGCTGGAGCAGCTACGCGCCGAACGCGCGGCCGCCCACGACGCGCTGTGGAGCCACCCCACGGTTAGAAAGGCCATGGCCACCGGCCAATGGGGACACCTTCACCGGGAACTGAAGGTGCTGGCCGGCGCGCGGGGCTGGCAGCGGCGTTGATGCATGCGGCAGGCGTGACGACACGACCGCGGCCGCCGTTGTGTGGGGCATGACGCAGGAACCGCAGGGACACCGCCACGCGGTCAACGAGCTCGTGACGTCGTCCCGCACCATGAGCACCCTCATGTCGACGATCTCCGCCCATGAGCTGCGCGGTTTCAGCCCACAGGAGCAGGCAGAGATCGAGGACCTCGCCGACGCGGCGGGCAGAGTCCTGGACGATGCCGAGCGGCTTCTGCGGGAGCCGGCGGGAGCGGTGAATGCCACGGAGCTCGTGCGCACGGTGCAGGCAACGAACAGGGTGATGGACCAACTGCGCGAGCGCGTGATCGACCGCCTGGTCGCGGACAACCCCGCGCCCGATCACCCCTGAGATCGGTCACGCGCTGCGCGTGGCGCCGCCCGGCTTCTTCTTCGCGGCCGTCTTCTTCGCCGCGCGCTGGCCGGGGACGAAACCAGCCGCGACAGGCGGGAGCGGAACCCGCGCTCATCGCTCGGATCCTCTCCCGACTGCTGTCGTTGCTCGTCCGTCGACTGCCACTGTTCCGCCCCCCTATGACAACAGAGCGTAGTTAATCGAACGAATGTACGGCGTAGGAGTTATGATCGAGATGCCGGCAGAGAACGCCGCGGGGAGGGGCTCGGGGCCGAGGACTGGAGGTGTCCATGCCGTCGTTTGTGCACCTCCACGCCATGTCGGGCTGCTCGGCCCGTTACGGGGCGGCGCATGTCGACCATTTGGTGCGCTGTGCGGCCGAGCGCGGCATGGACTCGTTGGCTCTCACTGACCGTGACAATGTCACTGGTGCCGTGCGCTTCGCGAAGGCCTGCGGCACCCGTGGCGTGCGCCCGATTTTCGGCGTCGACGTTGCGGTCGCACCGCGTCAGGCTGCGCCCACTGAGTTCCGGCTGCGCACCCCGGTACGCGGGGGTGCTCACGTGGTGGAGGCGCCGCTGCGGGTGACGTTGCTGGCTCAGCACGCCGACGGGTGGGCTCGCCTGTGCCGCTTGGTTTCCACCGCGTACGCCGGCCCCGTTGCGGGCCCGCCGGTGGTGTCGTGGGCCGCCCTGGCGCAGCACGCCGACACTGGGCTGACGGTTCTGTTGGGGCCGGTTTCCGAACCTGTGCGAGCCCTGTCCGCGGGCCGTGAGCGCCTCGCCGAGCAGCTCCTGGCCCCCTGGCGCGAGCTGGTCGGCGACAACCTGCGCTTGGAGGTGTTGTGGTTTGGCCTGCAGGGCACCGGGCCGGGTTCGCTGCGGCTGGCCGGCCGCACCCTGGCGCTCGCCGACCGGGTCGGCATCCCGGCCGTGCTGACCAATGCGGTCCGCTACGCCGACCGCGGCCAGCACCGGCTCGCCGACGTCCTGGACGCCGCCCGCCTGCTGCGCCCCATCGACCGCCGGCGCCTCGACACCGGGGAGCGCTGGCTCAAGGACCCGGCGGCCATGACCGCGGCCGCGGAACGCATCGCCGAAGCAGCCGGCGGCGGGACGGAGCGAGCGCAGCGGCTGATCGCGGAGACGGCGCGGACCGCGGAGCAGTGCAGGATCGACCCGGTGGTGGACCTGGGGCTGGGTGCCCCGCATTTTCCCGAGTCGTCCGTGGTCGGCGCTGGCGATGGTCCGGGGGAAGCGGCGGCGTTGTTGCGCGAGCGGTGTGAGGCGGGCATGGTCCGGCGCGGCCTGGACCGCGACCCCGCCGCGGTGCGGCGGCTCCAGGAGGAGCTCGCGGTCATCGCCGGGCTGGAGTACGACACGTACTTCCTGACCGTGGCGGCCGTCGTGGCGGATGTGCGGGAGATGGGGATCCGGGTCGCGGCACGCGGTTCGGGTGCCGGCTCGATGGTGAACCACGCCCTGTACATCGCCACCGCCAACCCGCTGGACCACCACCTGCTGTTCGAGCGGTTCCTCAGCGCCCGGAGGAGATCGCTGCCCGATATCGATATCGATGTGGAGTCCGCGCGGCGCTTGGAGGTCTACGACCGGATCATCGAGCGGTTCGGTACGGAGCGTGTCGCGGTCACCGGCATGCCCGAGACCTACCGGGCCCGCCACGCGCTCCGCGATACCGGGATGGCCCTGGGCATCGCCCCGCACGTGGTGGACCGCATCGCGAAGTCGTTTCCGCACATCCGGGCCTGCGACATCACCTCAGCCCTGGCGGAGCTGCCGGAGCTGCGGGAGCTGGCTGCGGTGTCGGACCGGTTCGGGCCGCTGTGGGAGCTCGCCGAGGGCCTGGACGCGCTGCCGCGCGGGATGGCGATGCACCCGTGCGGCGTCATCGTCAGCAACGCCACACTCCTCGACCGACTCCCCGTGCAGCCCACACCGGGTGGCTATCCGATGGTGCAGGCCGACAAAGAGGACGTCGAAGACCTCGGGCTGATCAAACTGGATGTGCTGGGGGTGCGCATGCAGTCCGCGATGGCACACGCGGTCGCGGAGATCGACCGCACAACGGGTCAACGCATCGATCTCGATGACAGCCGGCAGGTGCCGCTGGATGACTTCTTCGCGTTCAAGCTGATCCAGGCGTCCGACACGATCGGCCTGTTCCAGTTGGAGAGCCCCGGCCAGCAGGATCTTCTGGCCCGGCTGCAGCCGCGCGACCCGCAGGATGTCATCGCCGACATCAGCCTCTTCCGCCCCGGACCGGTCGCCGGCGGCATGCCCGCCCAGTACATCGCCGCCCGCCACGGCGCAGCCCCCCGCTACCCGCACCCCGACCTCGAACCCGTCCTGGCCGACACCTACGGAGTGACGATCTGGCACGAACAGATCATCGACATGCTCGCGATCCTCACCGGCTGCGACAGGGCTCTCGCGGAGGTCGCCCGCCGCGCTCTGGGCGACAAGAGCCGACTGCCGAAACTGCGGGAGTGGTTCCACCAGCACGCCGGTGCCCGCGGCTACACCCCGGCGGTCCTGGACGAGGTGTGGGAGATCATCGAGGCATTCGGATCGTACGGGTTCTGCCGCGCGCACGCGGTCGCGTTCGCCGTGCCGGCCCTGCAGTCCGCCTGGCTCAAAGCCCACCACCCTGCTGCTCTGTACGCAGGGCTTTTGGAGCATGACCCGGGGATGTGGCCGAAGCGGGTGATCGTCGCGGACGCCCGCCGCCACAACGTGCCCGTCCTCGGCGTCGACGTCAACCACTCCCGAGCCACTCACACCGTGGAGAAGACCGACCACGACACCTGGGGCGTGCGACTGGCGTTCTCCGCGGTCAAAGGCATCAGCGACGACCAGGTGGCCCGCCTGGTATCCGCGCAGCCCTATGCGTCGTTGCAGGACCTGTGGCAGCGCGCCCGACCCGCCCGACCCACCGCGGAACGCCTCGCGGAAATCGGCGCCCTCGACGCCCTGCGCGGGCCGCTGACCCGCCGCGACCTGCTCCTGCAGATCGCCGAACTCCACCGCCACGCCCGAGGCCACCAGGGCGACGGCCAGCTACCGCTGCAGGACATCAGCACCAGCTCCGCCCCCAGCGGCCTGCCGGAAATGACCGGCCGCGAAGCCCTCGGCGCAGAGCTGGACACGCTGAGTATCGATGTCAGCCAGCACCTCATGGAGCACCATCACCGGCTCCTGCGCGAAGTCGGCGCCACCGACGCCGCCCACCTCGGCGCCCTCCAATCCGGCCGGACCGTCCTGGTCGCCGGGGTGCGCGCCTCGACGCAGACCCCACCCATCGTTCACCGCACCAAGTCAAGTCGGGCCAGCGAGCCACAGCGGATCATCTTCGTCACTCTCGACGACTCAACAGGCTTGGTGGACTTGGTGTTCTTCAACGATAGCCAGGAGGAATGTGCCCACACTGTGTTCCATAGTGCGCTTCTGATGGTTCGCGGAACCGTGCAGCGCCGCGGCGGTCGGGTAAGCGTGGTCGGGATAGCTGCATGGGATCTCAACGAGTTGGCAGAACTACGAAGCACCGGAGGATTGGATGCGGTAGCTGAACGGCTGGCGGAGGGGCGAACTCGACGGCCACCGAAGCGTAAAGACGGAGGCCGCACGATTCAGGTGGCGGAAGGTGTTGAGATGCATCCGTGGGCAGATATTCGGCCTGCGGGCGACCAGCCCATGGGAGGCAGAAATCTCTGGCATTCGAGCCAAGGGAGCGCTGGATGAACGAGATGGGGATCCTCTACATCCAGGCAGAGTCTGTCGAGCAAGAAGCGCTTAATGCACTCAACGAGGTGCTGGGCGACATCACTCCAGTCGTGGAATCGATCATCCCGAATGCCGTGTTGGCGGATGTACGAGGGAGCACTCGACTCTTCCAGAAGGATGCAGTGGAGTTGGGAAGGTTGGTGCGTGTCCGGGTGTTGGCGTGGCATGACCTCGAATGCACCGTCGGCGTATCGGTGAACCCGCTTTTGGCTCGAATGGCCGCCCACGACGGCCTGCCGGGAGCCGTGCGGTTTGTGGACGGCCGGCCAGAGAGCATCGCCGCGTTCCTTTCCTCTAAACCAGTTGCTGCGCTCTACGGTGTGGGGCCGAAGACCGCAAAAGCGCTCTGCAGTTACGGGCTGGACACTGTAGATAAAGTCGCAAACACTCCACCCCTGACACTTCAGCGGATACTTGGCGTGAAGGCCGGACGGCTGATGCATCAGAGAGCGCGAGGGATTGATGCCACGTCGGTAGTGCCGAACGGCCCATCCAACTCACTCAGTGTTAGCCATCGATTCGACCAAAGCGAACTCGATGCCAATGAGCGCAGGAAGGTCCTGTTGGCGCTCTCCACCGAGTTGGGTTACCAAATGAGGGTGGAGCAACAGGTCGCCCGTGCTCTCACGCTGACGGTGCTTTATGCCGACAGGACAACGACCACCCGCACGCGACGTCTCACAGAGCCAACAGCTCACACGCCGATTTTGAAGAGCGCCACTTATGCCCTCCATGAAGCACTTGGCTTGCAGAGGGCTCGGGTTATTGCACTATCTCTGTGCGCCGAGGATCTGACGAGTGCGGAGCTATCCAGTCATCAATTGACTTTTGACCGCAGAACCGAGAGTGTTCGGCGGCTGGAGCCAGTAA
>NZ_JASISZ010000137.1 GCF_030063355.1 Streptomyces sp. PH10-H1 | reverse complement strand
CCTGCGGCATCTCCCGCCACTGCCCGCCGGTCTTGAACCGCCAGATCACGCCCTCGAACTGCTGCCGCAGTTGCTCGGGATACGGGCCGAACTCGCCGATCGGCAGGTGTGGCTGAATGAACTCCCATTCACCGTCAGTCAGTTGCGCTCTCGTCACGCAAGTAGATCTACCAGTCCAAGCCCTGCGAGGAGGGCGAATCCCACAGAATGATCACGACCCGATACGCGCCCTAGCGCGTCTGTGACAGGCTTGTGACCGGAAATGTGTCTCCCGTCACGGCTCGATGTGGTTCGGCCTGATCCACTCGGCGAATGCGTAGCGCCTCGCTCTCCCTTCCCGTCGCCGTCGCCGGCGTCCTGCTGCTCACGGCTTGCGGATCGCAGACCGCCGCTTCGCCAAATGGCAACTCGGCGCAGGGGTCCGGCTCCCCGGACCTTTCCGGCAAGTCCTCCTGCGGGGCCCAGACTTCCGACTCGCCGGCTGCGCCCGGCGCTTCGGCTCTGCCGGGAATCCCTTCCGGTCCGGAGAAGGACGGAGTCAAGATCACCGGCTTGGGCGATGGCACCCGTGCCTGCGTCGAGTTCAACGTCACCAACCACGAGCCCGAAACCTTCACCTACACGATCCGCTTTGACTTTCTGTCGGAATCCGGTGAGGCCCTCGCACATCCGGTGCAGACAGTTCCATCCGTCAAGCCCGGTCAGACCGTGAAGAGCGCCCCGGCTTTCCCCCGGAACTCCTCGCCGACGGCCCGCAGCGTTTCCGCACCGGAGCCGCCGCACGCGGCCACGGACACGGCCTGGGCCTCACCATCGTCCTCGGCCAGGCTCATGTCATCGGCGCCCGCCTCACCTTGACCAACGCCGCCCCCCACGGAGCCGTAGCCACCCTCGAACTGCCCTACAGGGAGAGCTGACCAGCAGTTCCCCACGGCGTGCAGGAGCTCCGCAAGGCGTGAAGGAGGGGCGTAACGCTGCAATGGGGCACGGGCATCATCGGCGCCGAGAAGGTGGCCCGGACGCTCGCCGCTATCGTCTCGCCGTTCGCCCGGATCGGCGGGGTCGTGGAGCCACACGAGGTGAACGGCCAGCCGGGCGCGATCCTCCGCGACCGGGACGGCAAGGTCCTCAACACCTGGACGCTCGACATACTCGACGGACGGATCCCGATGATCAGCACGGTGCTCAACCCCGACAAGCTCGGTCCCGTGGGTCCCGTGGCGGACGCCTGGGCAGTCATCCGCGAGGCGAACCAGGCTCGCCGGCGCGCGGATTGAACCAAACAGCCGACTGCGCTCCAGGTCTGTACAGGGCGACCGGCCGTCGTGGTCGTCAGCGGCTGCTGTCGCTCGGCGCGAGCAGGTTGGTGACCTCGGCGAATGGCCTCGGGTAAGGACTTGAAGTAGCGCCGGTTGCTCTCCGGCCTCTTGTGCCGGGACTTGGCCATCAGTATGAGCAGGCTCGCCGACCGAGGAGCATCCCACCACCCCGCGCTCGGGCCCCACACCGGCACGCCCAGGGTCAGGACGGGTCCCGCTCGTAGCGGCGGCGGCCGGTTTGGCGTGGGGCCGGGCGGCGGCGCTGTTCGGTGGCGACCGGTGTGAGGATGGTCGCGTTGCCCTCGGGCTGGGTGGCGGCCCGGCCGGCGCTGTCGCTCACCTTGATCAGCAGGGCGACGAGCAGCCAGTTGGCGACCGAGGAGGAGCCGCCCTGGGCGAGGAACGGCAGGGCCTTGCCGGTCAGTGGGAGCAGCCCGGTGACGCCGCCCGCGACGACGAAGACCTGGAGGGCGATCGTGGCGGCCAGTCCTACTGCGAGCAGCTTGCCGAATGGGTCGGTGACGGTCAGCGCGGTGCGCAGTCCGCGTTCGACGAGGATGACGTAGAGCATGAGGACGAGGACGATGCCCGTCATCCCGAGTTCCTCGCCGACGGTGGTGAGGATGAAGTCGCTGCGGCCGGCGAAGCCGATGAGCCACGACTGGCCCTGGCCCAGCCCGCTGCCGGTGAGACCGCCGCTGCCGAGACTGAACAGGGCCTGGGCGGCCTGGTCGGAGATCAGGCCCTCGGGACGCTGGGCAGCGGGGAGGTAGATGTCGAAGGGGTGCAGCCAGGCCACCACCCGGCCGTGCACATGCGGCTCGAGGGAGCCGACGACAAATGCCCCGAGCACGGCCATCAGCAGGCCGAAGATCACCCAGCTGGTGCGCTCGGTCGCGGTGTACAGCATGAGGACGAACACCCCGAAGAAGATCAGCGAGGTGCCCAGGTCGCGTTCGAAGACCAGGACCAGGAGGCTGAGGACCCAAATCGCGAGCACCGGACCGGCGTTGCGGCCGCGCGGCAGGCTGATGCCCCATACCCGGCGGCCGACCAGGGCGAGTGCGTCGCGGTTGGCCATCAGGTAGCCGGCGAAGAAGATCACGATCATGATTTTGACGAATTCGCCCGGCTGGAAGGAGACCGGGCCGAGGTAGATCCAGCGCTTGGCGCCGTAGCTGTCCCCGGGAAAGAGCGCGGGTGCCATCAGCAGCGCCATCGCCGCCGCCATGCCCAGGTAGGTGAAGCGCTGCAGCAGCCGGTGGTGCTTGACCCCGACCAGCACCGCGATCAGGACGCAGGCGCCGACGACCGTCCACATCACCTGTCCGGGGGCTGCTGGAACCGCGTGGTACTTGACCGCGTAGGAGGCGTCGAGCCGGTCGATGATCACCAGACCCATGCCGCTGAGCAGCACCACGATCGGGAGGATCAACGGGTCCGCGTAGCGGGCGAAGAACCGCACCGCGAGGTGCGCGGCAAGGGCGAGGGAGCCCAGCCCCAGCCCGTAGCCCCAGATTCCGGACGGCAGCGATCCCTTCATGGCGAGGCCGACGGACGCGTGGGCGAAGGCCACGATCAGCACGGCGAGGGCGACCAGCGCCAATTCGGTGTTCCGCCGCTGTGCGGTCCACTGCTGGGCATCCAGTTCGCGCGTGTCCATCATGTGTCCTGGCCCCCTGGCCCGCCCGATAGGCATCTGTGTGCAGGCGGTCCCCGCCATGCCCAACTTGCATGATTGCGCAATATAGCAAATATATGGGGGAGTGCTGCCGTCCAGGTGTCCAACGGGGGACGCCACAGGAATACGAGACGTCACCGATGGCAGGCGCGCAAGCACGCATGGTGGACCCCGTGCCCCGCAATACACGCAGAGCTGCCTGCCCCCCGCACTAGACCGGCCGTTTCGGGGGCGAGGGCCATCGCCGGGTGTTCAAGGGGTTGTTCGCCTGACGGGCAGTTCACAGCCCCGAGCGGTAGCGGTGTTCGGGGCGGCCGGTCGTGCCGTAGCGAAGTTCCAGATGGACCATTCCTTCCCGGGTCAGGTAGGACAGATAGCGCTGCGCCGTTGCCCTGGAGACCCCGGTGAGTTCGGCGATGTCGGTTGCCGACAGATCGGCGCGGGCCGAGCGCACCGTCTCCCAGACGCGGGTCAGGGTCGGTGCCGAGTGGCCCTTGGCCGGGACGGGTGGCAGCGAGGTGGGCCGGGTGGCACTGAGCAGGGCGTCCACTTCGGCCTGGTCGGTCTCCGCCTCCGGTGGAAGGGAGTCCAGGCGCCGGCGTAGCGCCTGATATGCCGTCAGCCGTTCATCAAGCGCGGCGAATCCGAAAGGCTTGACGAGGTAGCCGACGACGCCCAGCGTCATGGCGGTGCGCACCGAGGCGACATCCCGCGCCGCGGTGATCATGATCGCGTCGGGGCGGGATCCGCCGTCCTCGGTCAGCCGGCGCAGCCAAGGGGCCTGATCAGCCGGCGGCGCGCTCAACGCGCCGAGACCACGCGCACCTCATGCGGCGCGGTCGGCTGTCGCGGCGCTTGCGACCGCCGATTCGAGGCAAGCGCACACGCCCGTGCCAACGCCCCGACGTCCTGTACGCCGACCGCGGGTACGACCACGACATCTACCGCAGCCAGGCCCGCGACCTGGGTATCCTCCCGCTCATCGCCCGCCGCGGCACCGAGCACAGTATCGGACCGGGCAAGAACCGCTGGGTCGTAGAAGCCGCGCGCGCTTCCGCATCAGGAGACGCCGAGGCTCACCTTCGATTGCATAGTTGCGCAATGTAGCAAGTTTCATTTAGCTTGGGAACCGTCATACCGGCACGGCCCGCGAGGCGCCTGCCACTCATCGTCTCGCGGGAAGGTGCCTCATGAGTTTCATGGACACGATGAAGGACAAGCTCGGCCAGGCCAAGATCAAGGCCGGTGACCTCGCGCAGCAGCACGGGGACAAGATCGAGTCCGGACTGGAGAAGGCTGCCCGCACGGTGGATTCCAAGACCGGCGGAAAGTACACGGCCAAGATCGACAGTGGCGTGGACAAGGCGAAGGGCGCCTTGGACAACATCAAGCCCAAGAACGGCGGTGACGGTGGCCACGGGGACTCCCCGGCCTGACCCCCGCACCCTCCCTGCCGCACCGACTGCCGGCCCTGGCCGAACGGCACTGAGCCCCTGACCGGCCGGTCGGGGCCGGGTCGGTCGGGGGACTGGTAGGGCGGGGGAACGGCGACCTCAGCCATTCCCCCGCCCTACCAGCGGGCTCTGCTGCCTACAGGCCCTGTCTCTGAGCACGGCCAGGCTCGCGATGATCAGGAATGGCGCGATCGGGTTGGCGTCGTAGAGCCCGAGGGTCTCCTTACCTCGGGATACTTCTCGAACAGGTCGCGGATGCCCTCGGTCTTCAAGGCCGTCTGGTCGTGCATGCGGCCGGGCCGGGCCAGACCGCTCCGGTCCACAGCGTGCTTCCCTTCTCGTCGGTGATCACAGTGGCCTCCCTGGTGTTCTGCTTGCGCTTGCCCGAGACGAAGGCTCGGCGGCCTGGCTTGTTCGCCTTCGGGCGGCGGACCTGAGCCTTCGTGCCGTCGATCCGAAGCTCGACGCCCTCGGCGGCGGCGTACGCGAAGACGTCTGCCAGGGTGCGGAGCCGCAGTTCAGGACGCCCGGGAACGGCGAAGCCGCGCGTGGCGAGCAAGGGGCGGATCTCGTGAACGGCGCGGGTGATCGTTGAGCGGTCCACGCCGTAGAACACCGCCAGCGCGGCGTGGGGGAGCTGGAAGCGCAGGATCACCAGGGTCACGATCACTCGATCGGTGAACACCAGCTCGTGGTTCGGTCCGGCGCCGGGCGCGCGCAGGCGCTCGTGGCCTCGGCGTGCGTGGAGCCGACCTGCCTCGGTGGCCATCCAGGGGTTGGCCAACTCGCCGATGAGCGGGCCGAGTCGACGACAGGACAGACCGGGCTGCCTCCGCCTCCGCCTCGGCCCTGGCCGTGGATTCCGTCGTCCTGTTCGACGGTGGCGTGGCACTCGGCCGCCGACGGTCTTCCCTGCGGTGGGGAACGTGCGGTGGCCACGTTGAGGCTGGCGCCCCCCTGTTGCCCACATCTAATACTTTGCTAAATTGCGCAATCATGCAAGTATTTTGGCGTTGGCCCAAGGCTTGCCGCGAACCACAAGGGCAGGTGGAAGTGTTCTTCGGTATCAGCACGCTCAAGCTGCTCACCATCCTGGTCGTCGCCGCGCTCGTCTTTGGCCCGGACAAACTGCCCCAGATGATCTCCGAGGCGATGGGGATCCTCCGCAAGATCCGCACCTTCGCAGACGGCACGAAGCAAGACCTTCGACAGGAACTGGGTCCGGAGTTCAAGGACTTCGAATTCGAGGACCTCAACCCGCGAACGTTCATCGCGAAGAACCTCCTCGCCGGTGACCCCTTCGGACTGGGGGAGATCCGGGACAGCTTCCGCCTCGATGAGGAGGCGGAAGCACTGCGCGACGCGGCCCGCACAGCCAGTAGCCGCGTTAACCTGACCAAGGCGGATCCCAGGCAGCCCGCCGAAGACGGCCCCTTCCACTACGACCCCGACGCGACCTGAACAAGTCCGCAGCCACACCTGCCAATCACTCTGCTGCCTGCCGGTCGGGTTGCCGCCACCGCAGAACCGTCACGACCGGAGGCTGGTGATGCCCGGCCGCGGGCGTTCACGGACCGGGGCTGACGCTGCTGGGCGGCGCCTCTGCCGGCGGCGGCTGAACTCTGGTTCTGGATCACTTTTGGTGCAGGTCTGACGGACGGTCACCGTCGCGTGGTCTCCGGCACGCGGGTCCGCGGGCTCTGATGGAAGCTGTGGGGACCGTCCCCGGAGCGCAGGTCGCGCCGCCAGGGCCGGTACAGCACCTCCGCCAGGTCGGGGCGAGTGCGCACGACCTCGTTGTGCACCGCGACCGAGCTGACGATGCAGCTGAGTCCGCCGGACTTCGCCGGCCGGACGCACGGCAGTGCGACGACATCGTTCGGATCGGCGTGGTAGCCGAGCTGCCCGCTGTGCTGGTAGCTGTAACTCGTCGAGTCCGATGGGTCGACGCCCAGGTCACGCATATGACGCCGATGCTCGCCCGGACCCTGCGCGGCGGTGCGGCCGACGTGGCGGCCCAGTCCCAAGGCGAGGATCTCGTACTGGTGCTCGCTCAGGTCGGCGACGGGCGCACCCTGGAGCAGCGCGAAGCCGTGGCCGTCCATCAGCTCGCCGAGGAGGCTGGCGAGGACGGGGTCGAGTGTCGGCAGCGGAAAGTCCTCGGGTGAGAAGTCGGCGAGTGCCAGGCCCGCCGACTCCACCGACGCCCTCCCAATCGCGCGGTCGGCACCCCGGCAAGCACCAGTGACAACGAGCCCGCCTTGGTGACAACTATCGTGCGTCGGGCCAGGACCTTCTGTGACCTGGCGCTGTCGTTGGCCGGTTGGCCTGCCGGCGGGCTCACCAGCGGGCAGGCCGCTGGTGACGAACAGCTGCCCGGCCAGCGACATCAGCAGATCACCCACCAGCATCGCCGGCCACCTCGTGCCGGCGATCACACCCCCGCAGGTGCAGCCGGCGGAGACCTTGCAGCGCGGCGACGGGGCAGGGGCGTTGAACCCATTTAGCGTGATAGTCGTCCTCACCCGTGGTCCTGCCGGCGACCTGTTCCGAAGTCCCGATCGCAGTGAACGGCAGGACCCTGCGTGCCACGCGGACAAATGGAAGGTCGGGACGGAGTGAGTCGCCGGGCCCGGTGTGAGCCTCGTCATATGACTCACGTCACATACGACTCCGGATAGTGGTCCACTTTGCCAGTGCGCCTGGCGTGGGCACGGCGGAAATGGGTTGTCGTTTCGGCGGCGACGATGTCGGCTAGTAGCGCCGGTGGTTGCTGAGCGTTTTCCCTGGCGCTAGACATCTCCCCACCCGAAGAGCGCGACCGCAGAAATCCCGTCCCATTTCTGCTCGGCGTAACGCGTTCACGCACCCGGAGAGATGGGGTCAGCCATGGGCAAACATGCCCGGAAACACCCGAATCGGACTCGCCTTGCCGTCGTTGCCACGGCGTCGGCAGCCGCCGTGACCGCGACTCTTGCCTGTACTGCTCTGCCAGGAATTCCGGAAACGGCCGACGCGCAGAACGCGTCCGGGCCGGAAGCCGCATTCGGGCGGAACCCGCGGCCCACGAGCGACATCAGGTCCCAGCAGGCAGGCATCGTCCGGCAGAATGTGCAGGAGGCCGAGAACGAGGCCGAGGCCGGGTCGAAGGCGGAGGCGGCCGCTCGGTCGAAGGCTGAGGGCCTCAGGAAAGCCGAGGCGATCAGGAAAGCCGAAGCCTGGTCGAAGGCCGAGGCTCGCACCAAGGCCGAGGCTCGCAAGCGCGCCGAGGAGGCCGCTCGGAGCCGCCAGAACTCAGCCCAGCGCGCCGCCCGATCACAGGCGCCGCAGCCCCCCGTCAGCGCGACGCCCGACGCCACCGCGTCCGTCGCCTACACCGACGACCTCGACGGCTGGATCAAGCACTCTCTGGCTGTCATGGCCGAACACGGCATACCCGGCACCTACGACGGCATCTACCGAAACATCATCCGGGAGTCCTCGGACAACCCACAGGCCATCAACCTAACCGACTCCAACGCCGCGGCCGGCACCCCGTCCAAGGGCCTGCTCCAGGTCATCGACCCGACATTCCAGCAGTACCACGTCGCGGGCACCTCGATGGACATCTACGACCCGGTCGCCAACATCACCGCCGCATGCAATTACGCGGCCGCCAACTACGGCTCGATCGACAACGTCGACTCGGCATACTGAGCCCGCCATCTCCGCAGCGATCACCGCGACGCCCGGACCCGACACACCCTTACCGGCCTGTTCCACCGAACCAGAACGTGTCGGAGCAGCGGGAGCGGTGCACGCGTACCGCGGCGTCGGAGTGTCCCTGTACTCCTCGGCGGTCTTCGCCTTCGCACCGGAAATCGCCCTCGCTTTCCACCGAGCCTTCACCGAGAACGACGACCTCACGGCGGGGCGGCTCCTGGGCGGGTTCTACCTCTGATCTTGCGCGGTGCTCCGCCCTTTGGGGCGGGGGTGAAGCGCATCCTTGGCCTGGAGGCGCGAAGCGCCGGAGTTCCGTGTGCCTCCGGGGTAACGGTCAGGATGTTGGGCGTTGCTGGTTCTCGATGTACTGGCGGACGACGGTGAGCGGTGCGCCGCCGCAGGACCCGGCGAAGTAGGACCCGGACCAG
>NZ_JASISZ010000136.1 GCF_030063355.1 Streptomyces sp. PH10-H1 | reverse complement strand
AGAACCCCAGGCCATTCGAGTGGACCAAAACCGCCGACCAGATCTTCGAACGCCTCGCCGGCTACCTGAACCGCCTCCCGAACCCCAACGACTAGATATGCAGCGAAACCGAGACTCGGGACACTAGAGCATCTCCGACTTCGTCGGTCTGCAAGCGACGGTGAAGACACTCTGCTTGCCGTTGAAGAACCGGAGGCACATCTACACCCGTCCCTCCAGCGCAAGGTCTTCGCTCACCTCCTGCGTGAGCCGAATCGTCTGCTGCTGACAACACACAGTCCGCACATCGCTGCGGTAGCTCCGCTGTCGGCCATCGTGCTGGCTGACAGCCATGATGGCCACACCACTGCCTCGGTTGTCCCTCCCGATCTCATCAGCCCCGCAGTGACCTTGGACCTTGAGCGATACCTCAACGTCACCCGAGCGGAGATCCTTTTCGCGCGCGAGGTGATCTTTGTTGAGGGAGCAGCCGATGCCTACCTTCTGCCAGCACTGGCCGAGGCCGCAGGTTTCTACTTCGACGACTACGGCATTGTCGTATCAAGCGTGGAAGGTACTGACTTCGCGCCCTATGCGACCTTGCTGAGCCCCAAGGCACTCAACCGACGGCACTGGGTACTGACTGACGGCGACGCAGCAAACGTGAAGCCGACCGCCAAAGGCGCCGAGAGGACCGCGAACAAGGAGCCTGGTCTGTGGCGGGCCAAGCAACTGGCCGAACTCGCGGGCCGGGATTCCATTTCTGCTGACCTGGCAAATGGTATCGAGACCCTCACTGAGGCCGACCTCCCCGAAACTGGATCGCGTCCGAACCGGAGTCTACTGATCGAGTTGGCTCGGGAGGCACGCATCTACGTGGGAGACCATACCCTCGAAGTAGACATAGCCCGACTTCTGACCAAGGAACTGACGACTACTTACGAAGCCTTCCGCACTCGGAGCGACTCGCGCCAAGCCTTCGCCGACCTCCTCGCAGCAGTCGCCTCCGACTGCGGGGCCACGCAGCTGAAGCAATCCGACTTCATCACCAAAATCGAAAACATCGGGAAGGGCAGGTTCGCCCAACGGCTTGCGACACTCGTCGCTAATCTGGACCTGCACAGCCGCCTCGCGCAAATCGGAACCAGACCCGATAAGGGGGGCTACAGCCGCGCCGAGCTCGGCCGCATCCCAGGGGCGGGCACGATCCTCACACTGCTGGAAGACCTCAGCCAGGCCGTACGGGGAATACCCCTGCTCTCGCCTGCCCCTTCCACGAGGGGAACCAACAACGATGAGGGAGGGCAAGTCGAGTGATCGATCCTACCTCCGTGCCACCTGCGCCAGCACCTGCCTTGTTGCCGCCCACACTGGCAGCCGAGCTCTCTCAGCTTCACCCTGACCAGCGGCAGGCAGCCACTCATAGGGGCAGTCTGACAGTACTGGCCGGCCCAGGCGCGGGAAAGACACGGACGTTGGTGGCCCGAGTCGGCTTCCTGTTGGCCACCACCAGCCTCCGCAGAGGTGTTGCAGCCCTCACCTACACCGATGCGGCAGCCGCTGAAACTACGAGGCGCCTCTATAGCCTCGGGATACGTCCAGGCCGTCGTCTCAGCAGCACCACCGTTCATGCCTTCTGCCTTCACGGTGTTCTGCGGCCATATGCCCGCCTCATTGACGAGGGCTTCCACCGCGATACCACAACCGTCGCCGATGGCAACACTTGCAGGTCGCTGTGGAATCAGGCCGCACACGAGTGTGGCCTCGGGGCGCCAACATCGCAGGATCGCAGTACTCTTGAGCGACTTCGACGCGTTGTGTACGCGGGCGAATCCACCGACGATTTTCACGTGACCTACAAGAGAACTGTCCTCCGGTACGAGGAACTCCTACGTGAAGACGATCTGATCGACTTCGAGGCAATGACCGGCCGGGCGCTCGCATTGCTCCGCAAGAGCAAGACCGCCCGGGAACAGATCGTCGCGCGCTACCCGCATATCGTCATCGACGAGTACCAAGACCTCGGCCCAGTCCTTCACGGAATCGTCGAAGTCCTCCTCGATGCCGGTGCCTTAATCACCGCCGTCGGCGACCCCGACCAGGTCCTCTACGCCTACCAAGGCGCCAACTCCCGCTACCTTCAGGAACTCCAGAAGCGACCTGACTTCCATACGGTCCGGCTCACCTTGAACTACCGCAGTGGTAGCGCTCTGATCGACGCCAGCCGCGCTGTCCTGGGAAGGGATCGCGGATACCGGGCTGCTCCAGAACGGACCGACACGGGGACCGTGAGTATCACACCCGCGGAAGGCGACCTCGACGACCACGCGGCTCTCGCTGTCAAAGCTGTTCGCGAGCGAATCGCCAAGGGCCTTGCCCTGGAGAGCGTCGCCATCCTCTACCGCTCCCAAGGCCCGGTCCTCGAGTCCCTCACCCAAGCGTTGGACGCTGCCCAGATCCCATACGACCGTGAGAAGCACAGACGCCGACCGTCCGGCCCGCTCGCCGAGCTCATAGCGTTGTGTACAGCGCGGGCCCTGGCCGGCCCCCTTGGCGTAAGCAACCGGCCCAGTACCGGAACCGCTCGGGCGCTCCCTCTTCGCGAGCTCGCATCACTCTGGAAGCGGCAGCTACTTCTCGCCGACCTCGCTCACCCCGACGCCACACGCCGCTCGCTGGCACAACAGCTTGCAACCGTCCTAGATGCCACCTCGCCGCGACCAAAACCCGGCGACGACGCACGAAGCTTCCTCCAAGAACTGGTGTTGACGATGGACCTCGTGGTGTTGGCAAACGCCAGCGCCGACCCGCGTGATTCCGATACAGCCGACGAATTGAACGACCTTCAAGAGGCACCACTCACCATGGCCGAGCTGGCTGGCGGGCAGATCCCTGGGCACATCGCTGTCACTACCTACCACTCAGCCAAGGGCCGCGAGTTCTCAGTCGTCGTCCTCCCCGGACTCATCGAGGGATTGGTCCCCTCCTACTTCCCCAACCGACCGCCCACGCCAAGCGGGATTGCCGCAGCACGCCGCGAGTTCTACGTCGCCATCACACGAGCCAAGGACGAGGCCGTGCTCATCACCGGCAACCACTACACGATGCCCGCAAACAAGTACTACGCAGCCCGAAATCGCCTCTCGCGACGCACGAGATTCGTCGACGAGATCGAACAGGTCCTCATGTGAGTACAGCGCCGTCGCCCGGATTTCAGAGTGCCCCAGCGCAGCAAATAGGAACGTCGAGACGGGCACAGGTGAGCTGCCCCGAGCGGCGTGCGGACCATCGCTACTCGCCACCCGGCGGAGCCCCGCCGGATGCGTCCGGGGCCCTCACCGCTACGACGGGTCACGACTCTATGGCCCTGACCAGGTAGAACACCTCCCGGGCAGCGTAGCGTTTGATGCACCGGACGATTTCGCATCAGGTCTCTCGAAGCTGCGGGTCCATCCCCGCACAGGCGGGAAGCAGCTCGCATCGGTGCTGCTCGTCCTATTCGCTCTGGATCCATCCCCGCTCGGGCGGGGAGCAGTCGACGCCGCCGCCGGTGATGCCGGATTCGTCGGGTCCATTCCCGCGGGCGGGGAGCAGGATCCGCAGAGCTTGTCCGCGTTCACCGCTTGGGTCCATCCCCGAGCGAGCCGGGAGCAGCTGTTCATCGCCGGCATGGTCAGCCTCTGGATGGGTCCATACCCGAGCGGACGGGGAGTAGACCAGTCCGGGGATGGGGGCCCGGATGACGTCGGGCCCCCATCCCCGAGCGGGCGAGGAGCAGGGCAGGGGTGGGCTGTTCAGCAACTGGGCGTACGGTCCTTCCCCGTGCGGGGCGGGCAGCAGAACGTGACAGCTACGGGTGGGCCCGTGAGCGGGAGGGTCCATCCCCCGCGCAGGCGGGGAGCAGATCGAGGACCCGCGTGGACGAGTCTTCTACTGGGGTCCACCCCTACGCAGGAGGGGAGCAGCGAATCGGGCTGCTCTGATCAGCACGTCGTAGGGTCCATCCCCGCACGGGCGGAGAGCAGGAGTCCACGTCGTGGTGGAGCCAGTAGTCCCGGGGTCCATCCCCGCGCGGGCGGAGAGCAGGAGTCCACGTCGTGGTGGAGCCAGTAGTCCCGGGGTCCATCCCCGCGCGGGCGGGGAGCAGCGGACATCCACGCGCCTGGGGACGGCGCGGGATCACCCCGGTCGTGAAAGTCAGCGGTCGCGGCTCGGGGAGGGTCTCGGTCGCCGGGCTGCTCGCGATGCGCCCGGGCTCGCGAACCCACCTGTGCCACCGGCTGCGGCGCCACACCGGGCGCAAGGGCGAGCGCCGCAGCCTGTCCGAACGCGACTACATCGACCTGATCGACGGAATGCACCAGCTGGTCAAAGCGCCGCTCGTGCTCGTGTGGGACCGGCTGAACACCCACGTCTCCCACGCCATGCGCGATCTGATCAACGCGCGCGACTGGCTGACGGTGTGCACGCTGCCCGCCTACGCACCGGAGCTGAACGCGGTCGAATACCTGTGGGCCCACGTCAAACACAGCCTCGCGAACCTCGCCAGCGTCGCCCTCGACCGCCTCGAAACCTTCGTCCGCAACCGACTCAAACAACTGCAGTACCGCCCCGACATCCTCAACGGCTTCATCGCCGCGACCGGACTCTCCCTCGACCTCCCACCACCGTCACCCTGAAACGCCGAAGTCAGTAATGCTGCCCCGCAGAAGTTCGTTGGGAGCCGATCACGCTGTCTTGAGTGGGGTGCCGTCATAGGTCCACCGGTATGGTTTCGCGGTGTTGTTGTGCCGGATGACGTAGGCGTCCATTTTGTCGATGAGGTGGTCTCGGCTGGGGCGCCGTTGCGCAGGACTCGACGGGTCAGGGCGGAGAAGGACAGTTCGATCTGGTTCAGCCAGGAGGCGTGCGGGGGGCGTCCAGTGCGCGTGTCAGCGCGGGTGGGCGGCCAGTCATGTCTTGGTGTGCTTGGCGGTGTGCGAGGAGCCGTTGTCGAGGATGACGTGGATCTCCTTGCCTGGATGGATGACTGCATCAAGCCGATCGAGGAAGGCGGTGAAGGTGGACAGGTTGTTCCGAGTGATGATCTCGGTGAGGACTTCGCCGCTTCGCACGTCGAGTGCCGTGATAAGGGAGGCGGTGCCTTCTCCGAACTACTACTGGTTCACCCATCCCAGCGACATTACGAGTTCAACCTCAGTAGCTCTGTCCGGACGCCCGCATCACCTTTGCGGCAACAACCGCCGCCAGCGCCTCGAACGCGTGCTTGTCGTAGGGCTTCGGCTCCGCCGTTGTAACGATTTCAGCAAGCTGACGGGATCTTTTGCTTGCGCTATAATTAATGACTCGATCGAGAAACGTATTGCGGCGGTATGTATAGCTCGCGAGAGAAGTCAGCGACAAGCTGTCGGCACTGGAAGCCAGGAGAATCACATGCGACGATCCGAGCACCTGGCCACCACATTTCACCGACAGTATGAGCGCCTCGCACAAACACCCGAGGATGACCTCCTCCCCGAGGAACTACTGGGCGAGATTCGTGAAGCAGCGGCACTTCTGGAGCGCTTTCTCAAATCTCTGCGATTGGAAAAGCCGAGTGCGAACCTGTTTGCGCTGATTAACAGTCTTGCCTCGGCCGCACTTGGACCACAGAGCATCTCCGCCTTGCATGCACTCCGCCGAGCAGCAAATGCAAGCAAGCACGAGCCTGGATTCCTGCTTCGCCCGCGGGAGGCATCGAAAATACTTGGTGATGCCGCGATGGCCCTAGGGGAACTTTCCCGCCTGCGACATGTCCTCGACGAAGAGTATGCAATCACCGATAGACGCACTTTTGCTGTGCTTCCCTCCTACTACTTGCACGGCGGGCCGCCTGGCGGCGAAGCTGCCTATTCGATCGCACTTCTCGTTCCCGACGGTCGCTTAATCTCGGTCGATTCATATCAAATCGATGCAATTTGCGAGGGCGATGCGCTCGAAATCCTGGGCGGTTTGGGCGAACTCGATACGGACCCGCTCGGCGGCAGCCTGAAGGATCCGCGCGAGCTTGGCGATCTGCGTGCCGAGCCGCTCGGCTACAGCCCGGAGGAATTGGGTCAGCACGGCGAGCTGCAAATCGAACCGCCCGCCAACCCGCTTGAAGCTCTGAGGCGTCGACTCGTCATGGTTCCAGTGGGCGACAGCCGTATTACAGACAGTGAATACTGGGGAGGTTGGACATACATAGGCCGCCTACGTGATTTTGTCTCAGCGTTTGCCCATCTGCAGCATGACCTCGCAGTCGAGGGTCAGCGCCGACGGAGCACGAGGTCACAAAAGGCTGCGATTGCGATGGCGTTGGTTGATCTTGGTGGGCTAGCGGCGGTCGAGTCCAAGCTTTTGAGCTGTGTGACCGACGACTTCGCGCTTGATGAGTCTCCACAGCTGCGGGGATTTGTCCATGAGGCTGCCGCCCTGGCCGAACGGTCAATAAGAGGTAGTGTGGGGAATTTTTCAGGCCCTAGAATTATCGGCACAGATGCATTCCCGCGTGCTTCACATGGAGCTTTCAAGTCGTCATCAGTATCCTGGCTCGCTATTCAGGCGGGCGGAACGGTCGTCCTCGATGTAGGCGAGGCATGGGCGCCGATGCCATAGGAGCCACGTCAAATCGAACGCTTGTATGGCGCCTCGATGGACTATGACTAGCGCGAGTCTTCGGCCTCCGGCCGGAGAACTCGTGGGAAGATAGGCGGCAGTGGAGCGTGTTGGGCTGCTAACTGTAACGCTCGAACCATCGAGAGGCCCTGCTTTCGCTCTGGATCTAGGCTTAGATCAGCAGCCGGGTCCACTCGGCGCTCGTCGCTTCTGGGGAGGGCTATGCCCACGACAGCACCGATTCCGCTATCACCGGACGTCATCGAGTACGTGCGGAATGTCTTTTGCGACGTGAACGAACGCGTAACGGCCAGGATCGACCGCATGCCGACCGTGCACGAGGAGACCCTCGATTTCGCATTCGTAGACGCAGTGGCCGAATCTCAGGGCCCCCATCTACTGCCATCTGGCACGCTCGTCGACATTGATGTGCACTTTGTTGGTGGCGGCCGACATTGGGACCGATGGGAAGTCGCCGATATCGGCTTCATCGTCACCTTCCGCCGCCAGGGAACTCTCCTGCGCACCAAGGTCGTATTGCTGCAGAGCAAGCGACTCTATCCGCGAGAATCCGAGTTTACCGAGGATGAAGGAATTACTCGCCCGGGCGGTTTCGGATCCCTCATGCGGCCTTCTCTCCCCGCTTCGCTGGGCTCGCGTACGTTTCGCTTTGACCAAACATGCCGATACAAAGCGCTTCAGGTTGGCGATACGCAGTGGCAAGCGATTTCGCATTACGAGAAAGAGTATGGGCTCCCCGTTCACTACATGCTGTACCATCCCCATTCGATTCCGTCGCAAGCAACGATTCCAGTGGCTGTCCCAGTACAGCGGCCACTTCCTCCATCAGACGTTGGGACGCGAGTGGTCTCGGGGAAAGCCCTACGGCTACTCACTTGCGACTTCGCGCGAAATTACGCCCCTGCTTACAGTGAGCTTCGGAATGAGAACGGAGAAGTCGGCTATCGTCTCCCCGAATTCGTAGTTGACAGAGTGCTTCCCTGCCTTGATGGCTACGTAGTGGACGACGGAACGGATAATGAAGGACTCCGACGTGTCTTCAATCAGCGAGGTGCTCCCATCGCCGCCGCGGTGCGGCTAGACATCAATCTGCCCGAGTAGTTGAGCTTCGCATCATGGCGCCTGCGGGACGGTGCGAGCTACGACCTGACTAACGGTGGGGACTCCCAGAAATATCGGAGATTCCTTTCGTTCCTTTCCCGCATCGCGTTGCGCAATCTTTTCTTCAGTCGCGGCGAGGCTCACAGATAGCCCTTCGACTTCGCCAAGCCAGCCTTCCCGCTGGGCTTCGGCGATCCGGTCGGTGAGATTGTCGCGAATTTCGATCAGGCGAGGCATTTCGCTGAAATCGAGGATTAGGACGAGGCATCGGACGCATGCGTGCTCGTGAGCACAGTCCGTGCCATAAGCGCGTCCGCAATCTCCTAACGCCAGCTTCCTGCGTTCAATGTGTCCCAGGAACTCCTGCCACTCTTCAGGCGTCACAGCACGATACTCTTCGATCGGGCGCAATGCCCGCCGGCGAGCGATGAAGGAGCGATGGGCCTCAATGGCTTCCGCCGGATAGACAGCGTTGTACCCCATGGTGGTGTTGATGTTCTATACCCGGCGATCACCTGAGCAATGCGCGGTGGCAGGCCGTTAAGGATGGCATCCGTGGTGAAAATTCTTCGAAAATAAGGGGGTTGAAATTGAAGAGGGCTTCCCGAGTTGTCCATGATGCTGGACATCCTGAGCGTCTCGTTCAATGCGCGCCAGGAGTACATGGGCTTGCGGCCGAACAGGTCGGCGCACTTGCCCAAAATCGGGGTGGTGACGGCGGTGACCAGGGTGTAGGCGGTCACACCCAGGAGATGTGCTCCAGACCGCCGAGATCGCCGACGATCGTGGGCATCGCGGTGCCCACGACCATGTTGTCGAGCATCGACAGCAGCATCGCGAGCATGACGCCGAGCAGCACCCAGCGGACGTTCCGAACGGCGTGGCGCCGCAGGGATGAACCAGGCGCCCTCCCTTCTCGCGGAACCGGCTGGCCTGGCCTCGTCTGCACCGTGACTTCACCATGCGCACTTGTATGCGCCCCCGCGCCCCGAATTACCGTTCCTGACTGACCATGGCAGACGGACATCTTGGGGGACGCATGGCAAGAACCGCGCGACAGACCCTGAACGCGCTCAGCCGCCCAACGAACATCCACGTCCGGTCCACGGCAGAACTCGCTGCCCATGCCAGCTCAGCATCGGCGGCCTTCGACAAGAAGCGCAGGGAGAAGGGGCAGGCACCAGTACGCAGAAAACCTGAACTGCGTCCTGTTCCACAGGCCGAGTGCAGTGAGACCATCGAACTGACGCCGTGGCAGGTGCTACACACCGTGGCCCGTGGCTACGCACTGGCCGGCCAGGGAATGGGGCGCGGGCTCGCAGAACACTGGCTGAGCCTGAAGTTCTGCGAAGCGCTGGGCGACAATCGCGGGTCTTCGAATTTAACCGGGCAATCGCGTAGGCGGCACGCACGGTTGTGACGTTGCGTGACGGCGTGGTGGTTCCGGTGCCCTGGACGCAAGGGGCCCGCAGGCGTTCGTGATCATGGTTGTTC
>NZ_JASISZ010000135.1 GCF_030063355.1 Streptomyces sp. PH10-H1 | reverse complement strand
CCAGCCCCGCCGGATACACCCGGGCCAGCAGCCCAACATTCACCACAGCACGCAACTCAGGCCCCACAACCGCCCCTGAACATCCGTCATACACGATGAAGGAGCAGGTTAACCTAACGGCATTGGAACAAGATCGAGCACCGAATGTTCTGCCACATCACCGCGAACTGGCGGGGGCGACCTCTGACCAGCTACCAGGTCGTCATCGAGACCATCGCCGCCACAACAACCAAGACCGGGCTGACCATCGGGGCCGAACTGGACACAGGCAGCTACGACCTGGGCATCAGCGTCACGCCCGCGGAGTTCCACGCCCTGCCGATCACACCCAACGCCTTCCACGGGGACTGGAACTACACACTGGCTCCCGTTGCACCGCGAACACCAGACGCGCTGGCAAGCACTCGCCGGATCGACCCGGACCTGACCATGATGCTCACCGATCCGGCTCTGACCGGCATGTCCCGGACTGCCTTCGAGCACTTGGTGGCGGTCTCGGAACCTTTCTGGGACGCCATGGCCGAGGCAGCATTCCAGCGACGCTTCCACCGCCCGCGCAGCTACCTCCACCCGAAGACCAGCAGCGTGGACCACACTCAGCGGCTCCTGGCAGCCATCCTGCGCCGCCGCAGAGCGGTGACCGTTACATTCCTGGCCCAATTACTGAGCGTCAACCGCACCAACCTGTCCATCCAGTACCAGGACGGAAAACGGCTGCTGGATCTGCACCAGATCCTCATCACGCCTATACCCGGATCGGCCGCCCGCACATTGGAACAGCTACACGCCCGAGCGACCCCCACCGAAGCCCGTCACTGACAGTTATTCAAATACGGGCCCCCGCAGTGCCGGTGTACTGCCGCTGAACGCCCGCCGAGCGCTCGCCCTTCTTCAGGAACCCCGTCTCGTCCACGATCAGCACCCCGTCGCCGGCGAGGTGCTTCAGGACGTAGGAGCGGATCTCGTCGCGCACCTCGTCGGCGTCCCAGCGTGCGCTCCGTAGCAGCCGCTGCATCGCGCCAGGGCGATCGTGCCCGGCCTGTTCGGCCAATTGCCAGCAGTTCTTTCGTTCGACGCCGGACAGCAGCCCGAGGACGAACGCCCGTGCTGTCGCCCGGGGTTCAACGCGCCGGAACCGGCCTGCGATGCGGGCCATGGCCTGGTCGAACATGTCCCGCCAGCGGGCAGGGTCTACGCTATGGCCCGCGGCCACCGCACCATCTTCAGGAGTCCACACAACCTCTGATGATCACGCGGTGGCCGCATCCGTATCGGCATCAGGCCCCAACTGATGCCAGGCATGGGTGCACCCGTCAGCACAGAGCCGAGCCCGGCGGCGCTTGTCGGCAACTCCCAGCAGGGCTACCAACAGGCGAAATGCCTTCACCCGCTCGTCCAGCGGCAGATTGATGATCTTTGTCAGCTGTCCGGGCAACTGCCCGCGCGTGATCAGAACCGCCGGAGTATGCGTCGGCCGGATGCCTGCCAGACGAACACTCTCCGGGCCGTCCTCCGCCGTCGCACGGGCCTGGATGCAGAACCCGCTCAAGTCGCGCAGGACTTCGAACTGCTCGTCAGCGGAGATGCCCTCGAACCACTCGACGCCCCGCCCGAGCGGACGCAGCTCCTGCGCGAGCTCGTTCAACCTGACCGCGCGCTCGTCCATCCATCCACCCCGTGATTCCGCTCAGACCAGCACCTCCGCAGGCTATCGAAGCAGATCGCGAAGTATGACTGGAGTACTAGGCCGTGCACCGATGCCCCGGCTGCAGCGCGCTCCCGTTCAGGCGCTGGGGAGGTTGGCCCTGACCTGAAGGCTCGTGACGTCCTTGGCCGCTGGAGTCTGGGCGAGCAGCCGGCTGCGGCATGCCGTCCCGGTCCGTTCTGTCGGGACGCCGTGTATGTAGCCGACATCGCAGCCCGGTGGGGGCGTGTCCCGGAGCCGATCATGCGCGTTGGTGGTCCAGGACCGTGCGCCAGCGCGGTGACGGCGGAAGGACGGATGCGGGTGAAGCAGGTACGCATCGCAACACTGTTGATGACGGCGGGAGTGGTGGCCGCGGTGATGGGGGCAGCACCGGCCCCTCAGAAGACCGTGACGGTGAACATCAAGTGCGGGCAGACCAAGAGCATTGAGAACCAGCTCAAGGAAAGTAACAGCCGAAAGGGAGGCAAGACCACCCTGGTGTTGAACCCCGATCACCAGGCCACGTGCGTGTATCCGCTGAAGACCGTGAGCAAGAAGCTTCCCTCCGTGCAGCAGGATGTCACCATCGAGGGGAACGGTGCTGTACTGCAGGTCACGGTGACCAGAAGCGCAATGCTCGCCTCGATCTTCACCGTCCAGAGGGGTCATTTCACGCTCAATAATTTCACCGTCGCCGCCCATCTGCCGGCCGCACTCGCGGGCAAGCTGCTACACGGCGGCATCACCAACACTGAAGGCACTCTCATCTTGAACAACTCATCTATCACCGGCTTTCCCAGCGATGGCATCCGCGCAACTGGCAGTGGGGTGACCGAGTTGCGTGGCCGCAGCGATGTGTCCCACAACGGGACGGGCATCTACAACGGCGGCCGCCTGGACCTGTACGACGACACGTCCATCCACAGCAATTCTCAGCGCGGTGCGTTCAACGAAGGGACCATGACGCTGCACAACCGCAGTGCTGTCCGGGACAACATCTCCACCAATAGCCAAGGCGGCGGCATCTTCAACTGGTACCGACTCACGGCCACCGACCAGTCCACGATCAGCGGGAATAAGCCCCACAACGTCTACGACCAGCATCGGCAGCACGGCCCCGGCGGGTATTTCCACCCCTGCGCGGACAACAGCGGCGGTGGCAACAATGCCGCCGCCAACCCCGAAGCGTGTCCGAAGCCCGCCTGACGCTTGCTGCGGTACGGCGTGAGCACGCTCCTTGGGGCGGCCAGGAGACGCAGGTCCTGATCGTGACCGCCGCCGGGTGGGCCACCGACGGGTCGTGATCAGGCCCGGGCAGACCTCGGGCCCCGGGGATCAGCCATGGCCCCGGGCCCGTCCCTGTGGAGTGGCCTCTGGCCCTGCGCTTCCCGGCTGGCAGACCGCCAGCCGGGAACCGGTGAAGGGAGAAAATACCGGGCCGCCCTAGACAGCAGCCCCGTAATCTGCATGTATGACCACCGCTGATCGTGAACTGCTCTCCCGGACCGCCCGCAACGCCGTCCGGGGACTGATGAGCGATCTCGTGGCAGGGGCGATCGGCGAGTACTGGGAGAACGAGCACTTCTCCCAAGCCCCCGACTTCACTTCCGGCGACGGCGGGGTCCGCAAGCAACTCTTCGACTCCTACGCCGCATCCGTCGACTGGACCGACAACGACCAGGTAACCCGGGCCCTGCGGGTGTTCGAGAGCATGCTGCGGCGTCTGGACCGTGAGAGCCGAAAGTCTGGTGGGAACGGCTTGCCGGCCGACACGGTGGCGGACCTACGAGAGGCGTTCGCGCGCGACGGCTGCCGTCTGGACGACGCGCTGCGCCTGCACACGGCACGCGTCGCCCACCTCACCGTGCACGCCGACGCCCTGTCCGAGGCATCGGGCATCCACGCCGAACTGGAGAGAGTCCGCAGGTTCGGGGCCGACTACCCTGACGACGCCATCGGCGCGGCAAAACAACTCATCGAGGCCACCGCCAAGCTCGTGCTGCTCAAGCGGAACCTCCCGGTCGACGAACGCCAGGACCTGCCCGTGCTGATAAAGCAGGCCCAGCAAGTCCTTCACCTCCACCCCGCGGCAGCGCCGCCGTCCCGCAACGGCACCGGCCCGGACAATGCCGACAGCATCAAGCGCATTCTGGGCGCCCTGACATCAGCTGCCATCGGCGTCGCGGAACTGCGCAACCGATACGGAACCGGCCACGGACGGCTGGCCGCGCCCACAGGGCTCGGGTCCCGACATGCCCGCTTCGCCGTCGGCACGGCCGCCACCTGGTGCGAGCTGATGCTCGACACCCTCGCCGACCCCGACGCCCCCTGGCGCAAGGCACCCGCGACGACGACCCCGCCGGGGGCACTCCCACAGGCTCAACCTGAGCCCCCGCGGGCCAGCACACCAGCACCCCTGACAGGAAGGAGCAGCCCAGTGGCACCACAGCAGCTCACTGTCGTCACCCGCCAGCGCCTCCTCGACCTCTTGACCGTTGAGAAGGTCTGGTGGGGGCGCGTTGGACGAGGTGCGGTTCCTGGAGCGACTGTATGACCTGGATGCCCTCGACGGCGATGGCTTCCAGCGTCTCACGGCTCGGGACGACATCATCCAGCACTGCTTGAACAATGACGACTGGCTGCCGGAGTGGGTGTTCACCGACGCCCGCTTCAACCTCAGCAGCTACTCCCCCCAGCCACTGTTGAACTTCCTCGCCGAAATGCTCCACCCCGTGGTCCGGCGTGATCCGGCCGAGGTCCAGCGTCTGGCCGAGAAGTTCAACGACATCCTCACAGTCGATGGTTTCGAGCTCTACCCGATCGAGTACATCAGCGGGCTGCCGATCTACGCAGGCGGGCCGAATCCTTTGGGCCGGGGGAGGAGGCAGCCAACTATAATGACGTGCGCATGCCAATAAACGTGAGGCCGGGAGTCGACTGATGCCGTTGTTTGGAGGCCTGGGAGGACGGGTCTCCAAACAACGGCATCAGGGCTTCTCGGTGACCCCGTCATAGTCGTTGGTGAGGCCGTACGTTCCTTCTCCGTACACGGAGATGCTGGGGTGCTTCCTGGCGGGCCGCGGTGCCCGGTGGCGCCTGTTGACGCCGTAGTCGGTGGCGACGCCCGCGTGGCCGGTGTCGTAGCCCTGCCTGACAGCGCAGGTCTTCCCTCCGGCCGTGCGGCGATAGAGCTGCACCGCGATGGTGACGGCCTCACCTGAGGTGAAGGGGCCCGGTGTGAAGTTCACTTGGGTGCCGGAGGGTTGGGTGATGTCTGCTTGCCGCTGGGTGTGTTGGTCGACGATCACCACGCTGCCGACCATGGGCCCGATTTTGGCCCTGGACGTCGTGTCCGTGGCCGACAGCGAACTCGGCGTCGCTATCGGGCCGTCGGCCGGCGGCCGCGCCGTCGCGGATCTTCACGTGGATGGCGTCGATGAAGACCACCGGGTAGACGGCATCAAGGTGCCGGTTCTGCCACTCGGCCATGCCCTCGAGGACCTTATCGGTGATCGTTGAGATCGTCTGACGGGAGACGTCGGCGCCGTAGACCTCGGCGAGGTGGGCCTGGACCTCGCCGGTAGTCAGGCCCTTCGCCGCGAGCGAGATGACCATCTCGTCCACGCCCGGCAGACGCTTCTGCTGCTTCTTGACGATCTTCGGCTCGAAGGAACCCTCGCGGTCCCGGGGCGCGGTTATCTCCACCGGGCCGACATCGGTCAGCACGGTCTTGGCGCGGGTTCCGTTGCGGGAGTTGCCGCCGTTCTTTCCGGCGGGATCGTGCTTGTCATAGCCGAGGTGGTCGGTGATCTCGCCCTCGAGGGCCGACTCCAGCAGCCGCTTGGTCAGCTGCTGGAGCAGCCCGCCCTCGCCGGTCAGCTGAAGACCCTCGGCCTGAGCCCGGCCCACCAGCTCGTCAATCAGCCGGTCGTCCACAGACTTCGACAGCGCACGAGCGCGCGATCGAGCAGGTGCTGGAGTGGATCGAGGATGACGTGGCGGTCATCCGGTTCGGCAAAGACGGGGTGCACCGGGTCCGGCCGCCGGGCGGTCTGGTTGCCGCACGCTTCCGTCACTACGAGGCCCGGTCGGGGATGCCGTTGCTGCACGACCATCTGCTGCTGTCGGTGAAGGGCCAGCGCCTGGATGGCACATGGGGGTCGATCCACACCGAGGCCCTGTTCGAGAACACCGTTGCCGCGTCCGCGCGGCATCCAGGTGCCCGTGCACCTGGTCGCCGCGTTCCTGTCCTCCAGCACGGGCGCGGTCGCGAACGCTGTGAACATCCCGCCCAGCGAACTGCGCAAGGCCCGCCGTCTGCAGAAGTCGTTCCGCAAGCGCAGTGTCAACGCGGTCACCGATGACGCCGCTGCGGCGCAGTTCGTCCTGCACCGGCTGTTCGAGGAGCTGCAAGCCTTCGAGAGGAGTCCGGAGAATGACGGCACGGTCCTCAGCTGAGGAGTTCTGGCCGTTCCTGATCAGCCGCGGTCACGTGACGACCTACCGGGTGGTCGTGGCCCCGCGGTTCCTGTGCGAGGCCGATCTGGCGGGTCTGTTGTACGACCTGTCGGGGGGCGATCCCACACCACCGGGCCATGCCAGGTACCGGGTCGTACGCGGCACGGCCGCCGGTGACTTCGTGCTGCTGTTCCGGGTCCGGCTGGGCGAGCTGGAGGGGAGCGCGGGACGGCCGGGAGTACCGCTCCGGGACGAACACGGCCGTCGGATTCCCGTGATCGACGGCGTCGTGGAGCGGGTCCGGCGCTTCGACCCGACGACGGGTGCCGGCGTTCTGGACGACGGCCGCTCCCGCTGCCGGCCGCAGTTCCGGGAGTTCTGGGAGGCCGGTGACGGCTCACAAGTGCCTCATCCGTCCGTGGCGTTCGCTGCTTCACGGGCTCAGGGCGGCGTGGTGCGCTGGGAGGCGCTGCCGGAGTACGTGGTGGCCCGGCTGACGTCGAGCGTTTCGCCTCCCGACGCGGATCACGAGCGCGAGCGCGAACGTGAGCCTGAGCCGGGCGAGTCGCCGGGCGGCGCCGAGCGCTGGCCCCGGCGGCTGACGGTCGGCGCTGCGTTCGGCCTGGCGGCCGGGCTCGCGGGCTGGGCGGTCACCTGGAGCCGCTCCCACCACTGACAGCGCCGGTCACTCCTTCCGCTCCGGGTCCGACGGCGGATGCGAGCAGGGCGGCCGCGACTGCGCGGGCCCGGGCGGCCGGGGCGGCCGTGCGCTCGCGCAGCGCGGTGACGGTCGCACCGTCCATCAGCAGCGTGAACTGCGCGGCCAGCGCCGCGGGTTCGGGCGCTCCTGCGGTGGTGAGCAGTGTCTCCACGTAAACGGCCACCGCGGTCTTGTGCTGGGCCGCCACGCGGTGCGCGGGGCTGGCGGGGTCGGCGTTCTCGATCATCGTGTTGATGAACGCGCACCCTCGGAAGTCCTGGCGCGCGAACCGTTCCGCGAGTGCGTCGAACACGGCGAGCGGTCCGCCGCCGAGTGCGGTGACGCGGTCGGCGAGCCAGGCGCGCCACCGCTCGTCGCGGCCCTGGAGGACGGCGACGACCAGCTCATCCTTGCTTGCGAAGTGGCGGTAGAACGAGGCCCGGCCGACCCCGGAGGTGGACAGGATCCGTTCCAGGCCGACGGCTCGGATGCCCTCGGCGTAGAAGAGGTCCTCGGCGGTGGTCAGCAGGCGCTGCCTGGCGTTGACGGGCATGGCTCGATCGTAACCCGCTCTTGCCTTAAACGGTACTGATCGGTACCGTCTACATCAGTCAAACGGTACCGGTCGGTACCGTTATTTGAGGAGGCCCAACCATGCCCCGACTGCCGCAACTCACCGAGGACCCCACTGGTCTTCTGGACCGCACGAAGGCTCAGCTCGGACGGGTGCCCAACCTGTACGCCGCGCTGGCCAACGGCCCGGCCGCACTGGCGGGATATCTTGCGATGCGGGAGGAACTGACCCGCGGCGCCCTGGGCCCGCGACTGCGTGAACAGATCGCGCTGCTGGTGGCACAGGAGAACGGCTGCACGTACTGCGTCAGCGCCCACACCCTGCGCGGCAGCCGGATGGGCCTGGGCGAGTCGGAGTTGCGGCGCACCCGCGAGGCCGCAGATGACACCGACCCGCACGCCGACGCGGTCCTCTCCCTGACCCGTGAGGTCGTACGCACCCACGGCCGCGTCGACGACGCCACCCTCGCCCGCGTCCGCGCGGCCGGAGTCACCGACGCCGAGCTGGCGGAGGTCGTCGCGCATGTCGCCCTCAACACCCTGTCCAACTACTTCAACCACCTGGCCCAGCCGGAGCTGGACTTCCCGGAGGTGCAGGCATGAACGCGGTGTGGCGCGAAGCGTCCGTCGAACTGGTCGACGGCTATGAGGTCATCGGCGCCGACGGCCGCCCCACGCGCGAGGTCGCACGCGCCCGAGTGGCGATCGAAGGAGGCTTCGCCCATCTGGACATCCCCGGCAGCGGGGTAGTCCAGGTGGTCTCGGCACCCGCCGTACGCCTGATCAGCTACCGGCCCGACACAAAGGGCGAGCCCCCTGCCTGACCTGCGGTGGCCGGGCCGATCCTGGGCCGATTCCGGCCCGGCCACGATACCGCGAGACGTTCTGCGGTCGCTTTACGCGGTGGACGCTTCGCGAGGTGCTGCGCCGCCCAGCAGCCGGGCGATCGCCCGTCGGGCCCGGTCCGGAGCTGACGGGTCCCCCGGTGGTGCGGGAGCCCGAGTTCCTTGGCGATCTCGCTGGCATGGCGAGCACGAGCCGGATCCGTGCGCATGATCTGGAGGGTGCGGTCTCTGCGTCCCTCGGGAGCCAGGGCCGGGGCATGGTGAACGTCGATGTTGACACCGGTGATGCGCCTGGCGGGCGCGCGATGGAGCGGGTCCAGCGGGGTGGCATAGCGGGAGATGGGACACTTGACTTTTCGGGCAGCGATGCGGGGTCGGCGCTTGGGCAGTGGGTTGTCCAGGACGGCCTGTACGATCCGGCCGGTCCGGTCTGGCTGCGCCGGATCCGGAAGAATGTGCCCGGCGGCGGTGATCTGGTCGCGGGCGGCTTCGAGCGCGGCGGTGAAGGCCGCCCGCCGACGGCTTCGCCCGTTGTCGTGGTCGCGATGACCTGGCGTCGATGATGCGTAGCCGCACTCCGTTGATCCACGTCAGATAGGAGCCGTCGGGCAGACAGGCCCATCTGGCCGGGGTGCGGCGGTTGTCGAGACGTGTCAGCAGCTGGGCACCAGTGCCGGCGGTCTTGGCCAGGAAGTCGTCAGAGTCGAAGCCCCGGTCGCTGAGCAGCAGCATGCTGTCGTCCAGCAACGGCAGCAGCTGTTCGGCATAGGCGGTCTCGCTCGTTGAGACTGGGCCGAAGACAGCGCCGAGCAGGGCGCGGGTGCCGGTCTCACACAAGACCATCATCCGCAGCATCGGGTAAGTGCGTTGTGGCAAACCGGATCTCGTTCGAGGCGTACGGCACGGGTGACCATCTGTACGGAGGTACGGGTACGGCTGCGGGCATGAAAGAACGGGCCCCTTGGTAGTGACGCGGTTACGACACCCA
>NZ_JASISZ010000134.1 GCF_030063355.1 Streptomyces sp. PH10-H1 | reverse complement strand
CGCCGCGACCAACGCGCCAGCGTCTCGCGCTCCTCGTCCGTCAGAACCACTTCGACCGTCGGTCGTCCCATGCGTGCCATGACCTCAGCATACTTCTATTGCTTTTCTGAGACTCGGGACACTAGAAGTAGCGCCAAGTAGACGACGTTGGCGGTGCCGGTTGAGGTGCGATCGATTCCTCGGGTTCCTGCAACATCCGTGAGTAGCTGAACGCTCCGGATGAGGTCTTCCTCCCGACCGGCGAACTCGAGAGACGGGACGAGTGAGAGTTGCGTTCCGGCTAGTGCGTCCAGACGCCTTCTGAGATCGGAGACGAGTAGTTGGACGTTCGCGTCGCTGTTCAGCTGGCTTCGCGCGACCTTCAAGGCCGTCAGCGTGGCCTGGATGGTCTCCAAGGCTGGCGGCCGATCGCGGAGGAGTCGCGTGAGGGGGCTTCGATCGGCTCGCCTGAAGTCTCCTTCAGCATCACGCAGGGCGTGGAGGACGGTCAGCGGGACGACGTCCATCGCATGCCGCATGTTCTGCCCAGGATCGTCTCCGCCGAAGATGTCATAGGAGTAATCATCAGCGGTCAACGGTCGACCAAGGGCGCCGATTGGGACTTTGGGTCCGAAGGAGTAGGTCAACCGGGCAACGCGCGCTGCACCATCTTGACTGACGAGAGCACCGTCGAAGGTCCCTTGTAGATCTGGATCACTGTCGAACCCGGTGAGGTCGACCTCGATTGTGACCGTTGCGCCTTGCTGAATCGAAGTTCCGTCATGGACATCATCAGCTTGCAGCCGACGTGCCCGGTTGGGAAGGTCTGGGTCGAGCACCAGGCGAAGCGCGTGGAGCAGGTTGCTCTTGCCGACGCCGTTAAGGCCGACGATGACTGCAGGCGTGGGGAACGGGTCTACTACTAGGTCACGGAAGTTCCTGAAGTTTTTGACACGAACCCTCGACAGCTGCACGTTGCTCCCCACCCCAAGTCCCCGCGCGGCGAGCCGATGGCGGCGCTGCGCATCTGAGCTGGAGCCTATTCGTTGTCATCGGGCTCGGGGTGGATGTCGTGACAATCGTGGCGGGTGCGCCTCCGCTGAATCTCTGTGCGGTCGGGAGCCTTCAGCGAAGCGTGGTGCCTCCCTGGGGACGTCCGCTTCTCATGTCGTCAGCTCCTTGGGGCCGGCTGAGCGGTGTGCAGCAGCCTCAAGAACCAGGCGCTCGACGTCAGTCCATTCCATCTCGCGTTCAGGCCATCGTCCAACTTGTCGGCGGCGAACGAACAGCCGGCTGTCTGCCTCGTGGACCGTGATCGGTTGATTCCAAGACGAGTACCTGAGCGCCCGTTACTGTGTGTGTTGCAGCGTAACGGTCGGCTAAAGGTCGATGCTGGAGCTGCCGGTGCGTGGTGGGGGTGGCCGGATTGGATAGCTCCATAGCCGTGGCGGCTGGTGTTCCGCCCATCCATTTCGGGATGCACGAGGTGCGCACCGGGAGTGCGGACGGAGCGCGGGCAGACTTCGAGAAGATGCTTGGGCAGCTCGCCGGCGCTACGAATCCGAACGTTCGTATGATCGCGGCCAACCCGGGGGACTGGGGGATCGATGCCTTCGCTGGCGACCTCGGGGGCGCCATCACCGTCTGGCAGTCCAAGTACTTCATGCCTATCACCACGACCAACCAGTCGCAGCAGATCCGTGAGTCACTCGCCAACGGGCTGAAGGCAGCTGCGGCCAACGATCACACCATCGCGATCTGGATCCTGTGTATCCCATCGAGCATGGACGGCCCCGCAGCGCAGTGGTGGGACGGTTGGAAGAAGAAGCAGGAGAAAGAGCACGACATCATCATCGAATTATGGGACGAGAACACGCTCGTGAGGAAGCTCCACAGCCCCGAGGGCGACCAGGTCCGCCGCGCATACTACGAGCCATTCACCGCGGCGCCGGTGGCACTGGTCCAGGAGCAGCTTCGGCTGGTCTTAGACGTGGAGGACGACAAGGCGGCGGCGCTCGACTCGGCCCTGTTCGTGCGGCAGATGACGGAGGCCGGCCACATCGAGTTGGACTCCGCCAAGCAGCAGTTCTTCAACGCGGATCTGGTGGCGCGGGAGATCGCGCACAAGGCAGTGCCTACGGAGATGGCCGCGCTCAGATCCGTTGATGCCACCCTGCACGCGGTGTGGGAGATGCAGTTCAACGAATGCTCGGCCGAGGACGCCAACAAGCTCCACGGGCGGGTCTGGCGCGAGGTGCGCAGCGAGCACGACAAACTGCCGAAGGTTCTGCGTCTGGAGGTAGTGCACAGCTGGGGGTTGGTCCACCGGCTGGTCGACAGCCGACGGGCCGGTTGGGTCAGACACTGGCGGCAGATCGCACGCGGTCATCCCGACGACTGATATCTCATGACCACTTGTCCCACTAGCCCACCAAGGAGGAGCACGCCGTGCAAGCACGCCGGCCGGTAGTGATGCCGGAGGACGAAGTGCCTTTCCGGCTCGCTCAACTGTTGCTACTCCTGGACGCGGTTGCTGAGCAGGATGCGAGCGGCGCGAGCCTGGAGCGCATTGGCTACTACGACTTCCTGTCAGCGAACCCCTTCCTCGTGGTCCCCTCCGAGGGCAGGGAGGCCAGTTTCCTGCGCTTGGCCGGGTTCGACCCGCAGGTTCTTGCCTATGCCTCGTCGTCGCAGCGGTTCACCAGCCGCCGGGAGCGCATCCAGCACGACCTGGCGCTCTTGGTCGCCTACGGGTGTTGTCAGGTCCACAACCGCAGAGGCTCCCTCGCCTACTCGATCACGCCGGCTGGGCAGGAGCTCGGCGGGCAGTTCACGGCCACCTACGCCAGCTCGTTCAGTTCTGCGGCTGGCATCGTAGTGCGCCGACTTCGCAAGCTGAGCGACAAGGGCCTTCGGGATCAGACCGCGCGGTGGCTTCGGCCGGACGGGCACGATGGTCCTGCGGCCGCTCTCATGAGTGTCCTGGGCCCAGGCCCTCAGGCGCCCGCAACATCTTGGGAGGGATGATCACTATGGAGCCGCTTCCCGGCATTCGAATCCGTCGCCTCCGGCTGGCCGGGATCGACCGGACCTATGACGTCGACTTCACGACCGAGCAGCGGGTACGGAACCTGTCCGTGATCGCCGGAGCGTTCAGCTCGGGCAAGACCGCAGTGCTCGAATTCATCGCATACGGGTTCGGCGCCAGGCGGCATCCTCGTCATCAAGAGGTACTGCGAAAGGTCCGTTCCTGCCTCCTGGAGGTCGAACTCTCCGGTGAATCGCATGTGATCGAGCGGTCCGTCGGCGAGCCTTCAAAGGTCGCCTTCGTACGTCGCGGAACACTCGACAGCAAATCGATGTCTCGACCCGAGAGCAGGCCGATCGATCCGCCCGGATCACCAGAGAGCCTGTCTACCCTCCTCTTGAGCCACTGCAAACTCGAAGGCGTGCAGCTCCGGGAAGCTCCCACCAGTCGTGAATCCCGTACGGACCCGCTCAGTTTCCGTGACCTGATGTGGCTGGCGTTCCTCCCCAACGAACGCGTGGCGGACAAGAACTTCCTCTTCGAGAACGACTACATGCGCAAGCACAAGCTGCGACAGGTGGTCGACGTTGTCTTCGGAGTCCACGACGACCGCGCCGTCGAGCTCGGCCAACGCATTCGGGAACTCGGCGGACGACTGAGCCATGCCAAAGCCGAACTCGTATCTGCACGCGCCTTCGTCCAGGAACAAGCCCCCTCCTCGTCGGGCGACGCCATCTCCCCCATCGTCTATGAGCAGGAACTGACTAACATCACGAGCCGGCTCCAGAACTTGGATCAGACGGCTCAGGCGGGGACGGCCTTCGCCGCCCGGCTGCGCCGTGAACATCAGCAGGCCGCTCAGAGCTCCCGTGGGGCGGCAGCGATCCTGCGAGATCGCGAGACTCAGCTCGCCCGGCTGATGCCCTTGCGTGCGCAGTACGCGGACGATCTCCTCAAGCTGGGCATGCTGGGCGAGGCTCAGCAGCTCTTCGACCCGCTGAACGTCACCGCCTGCCCGGCATGCCTGAACCGGCTGCCTGCTCCGCCGACAACCGTCGGCGGGCGCTGCAGTCTATGCAGCCACGATCTGACCGGCTCCGACGGAGTGCTGACCTTGGGTGCAGCCGACACCGCCCGCCAGGCCGACGGTAACCGCGTGGATGTTGCGGCAGAGATCCGGTCCACCAGGGCCCGCCTCAAAGAGATCACCACCTACATTGAGGACCTCGACGCCTCACTGGCCATGCTCAAGCTCCAGGCCGAGGACACAGCCATCCTGGAAGAGGAAGCATCTGCCGCCCTGGATGAGGCGACATCACCCGCGGTATCGCCCTTCCTTGCCGCCCGGGACGATCTCCACCGCAGGCGCGAACAGATACTTCGCCTCCTCGACCAGGCCGAAAGCACAGCGAAGCTCCACGAAGGACTCGCTAAGCGGGCCGCCACGGTGGAACGTCACGAGACCCAGATCGCCCATCTGAAAGAAGAACTCACGCAGCTTGGAGACGCCACCCACGACCGTGACCGGATCATCGCCAAGATCAGTAGCCGCTACGGGGAACTTCTGAGGGAGTGGCGATACCCCAAGATCGGCACGCCCTTCATCAAGCCTGACCTCACGCCGTTCGTACGCGGTGAGCCCTACCAGGAAGCATCCTCCGGCGCTCGCACGCTCCTGACCCTGGCCTGGCAGCTGGCCGTCTTCGAGATCGCCGTCGAAACGGGCGCCGCGCACCCCGGTTTCCTCATGATCGACAGTCCTCAGAAGAATCTCGGCCACGGTGGCACTCTGGACACGGTATTCGCCGATGCCATCGCCATCGATGACTTCTACAACCACCTCTCTGTCTGGCTCGCGGAGCGAGGTACGGCAGCACAACTGATCGTCGTCGACAACAGCCCGCCCCTCATCGCCGAAGGCGACGTGGTGGCTCGCTACAGCCGAAACGAAGACCGGCCCCCTTACGGGCTAATCGAGGACGAGACCAGCGCAGAAGAGGAAGGGGTCAGACAGTAGGACTCCACAGCCCCATGGCGACTGAGCACCTCAACTCTCCTCCGGAACAGAGCAAAACTGCATCGCAACCCGCTTCGACAAGCTCACCGCCCGGTACCTCGCCTTCGATGAAAGTGCTCAAAATTCGGGCTGATGGAGACTGAGTTCGCAGGTCACGCAGTCTGCTCCCCGCCCGCGCGGGCATGGGCCCGAGGCCGTGCCGCCGGGGGTGGCGCTGCAGGTCTGCTCCCCGCCCGCGCGGGGATGGACCCGACCAGGCGCCCTCGATGACGGAGACTCGTGAGGGCGTCCTTTGCTCCCCGCGCCTGCGGGGATGGACCCACCGGCGACACGCCCAGGACATCGGCCAGGCTCTGCTCCCCGCGCCTGCGGGGATGGACTCGCGTCGGCCTCCTCGGGCTCCGCGAAGGACCCCTGCTCCCCGCGCCTGCGGGGATGGACCCGAGCGGGTCCGGTCCCAGGATGCGGCCCGTACCTGCTCCCCGCGCGGGGATGGACCCCCGGCGTTCGCCGAGGCCACCCACCAGGTGCGTCTGCTCCCCGCCGGCGCGGGGATGGACCCACGAACCCGGACCGGGCCACGTACATGGACTGCTGCTCCCCGCCCGCGCGGGGATGGACCCGCGGTGCAGGCCCAGGAGATCGCGAACCTGGTCTGCTCCTCGCCCGCACGGGGATGGACCCACCAAACGGATCTTCTCGCGCGCGGCCGCGGCCTGCTCCCCGCCCGCGCGGGGATGGACCCAACGCCCAGACCTGGGTCAGCCCAGTCCTCGACTGCTCCCCGCCCACGCGAGAATGGACCCATCCTCGACCGGCACCCGGGCGCCGGCCCGCACCGCTCCCCGCCCGCGCGGGGATGGACCCACGGTCGCGGCCGGGGACGACAGCCGGTTCGGCTGCTCCCCGCCCGCGCGGGGATGGACCGTCGATCGGGAGCTGCAGGATCAACGAGAACGTCTGCTCCCCGCCCGCGCGGGGATGGACCCGGGAGCGTGAAGGTCCCGTTGTCCCGGCCGCCCTGCTCCCCGCCTGCGCGGGGATGGACCCAAGAAAGGCGAGGCCGGCCGGGCACTCCCCCGCCTGCGCGGCGATGGACTCAACATCCAATAGTTGTCGCCCGCGACGCCCTGCCTTCCGCCGCAGTGATCTATGGGACTTCGACCAGCGCCGAGGTGGCCACGCGCCCCACGTCATCGAGGGCGTGGGCCTCCAGAGCGACGAGACCTGAGGCCAGGCGTCTCCCTCACGGCGGATTTGCTGTCCAGCGTCATCCGATCGTGAGATCGCACCAGGCAGTGGTGTCGTTAGCTGATGCCGAGGGTGGTTAGCGCGGTGGTCCAGTCCGTCACGACGGCTTCTTGGGCGGCGGTGAGCGTCACCTTGCCGGAGCAGATCGCGGTGTGGAGCTTGTTCTCCACCGCGTCCTTCGGGTTCGACACCCCGCTTCCTGGCTTGTGTCCTGGGGAGGGTGGCTCTGGCCACAGGTTCCTTGCGTCGTTGGGGTCTCCTCCGAATTCGAGGGACAGGAAGTGGTCGTATTCGTCGTCGCGGGGGTTGCCGGTATACGCGTAGGCCAGGATCGAGCCGGCCTTCTCCTTCGCGGTGACGGAGGAGGGCGGGCGGATCGTGGCGGTGTATCCCGGCACGCAGATCGTGGACTTGATGGTGGCCTGTGTGACGGCCGGATTGGTCGCGCCCGGTGTGCATACCGGATCGGGCAGTGGTTCCCGCGTGGCGGTGTAGCGGTAGTGGCATGAGCCTGGGGCTGGCTGCGGCTGCGCGGTGTACTTTTTCTGCGGGCCCGCCCCGATCGGGATCGTTCCGGTCGGGCGACCGCCGTGTGGCGTAGCGCCTGTTGTGATGCCGGCTGGCTTCGGGGTGGTGGGAGGCGCCGGGTTGCCGGTGCCATTGGCTCCGGTGGTATCGGGGGAGCAGGCCGTCATCGCCAGGAGCAGGATGGTCGTTGCGGATACCGCAATACGGACGTTCACAGATCCCCCCGGGGTGAACCGCGTGGTGGCGCCAGACCGACAGTAGCGCCAGGCAGGGCCTGCTGTAGCGGCCTTGGAGGACGCCCACTCCATCGGGTTAGACCAAGGGCCGAAGCTGCGAAAGGGTCGCGCCTTCGTCGGCGTGCGAAGCGGGACGAAGGCGCGACATACGAGACCTCCTCGGGGTGCGGCCTCGCCCCTTCACGCTACGGAACGTCCGCTATCTCGGCATGCGCGGGACACCCGTCTGGGGTGAGTGGTCCTCACCGCCTGACGGGGAAGCCATCGGGGCCGTGCGGCGGTGGAGGTGCAGGGCCTGGGCAACCGCATTACGGCCACGGCATCAGCGACCGGCGGCTGCAGGCGTGCAGGAGGACGGGCCCCTCCTCCTGCGACCGGTACGTCGAACCGCCACCGGCCACGAACTGGCCCTGGAACCCGCCTGCGACGTGTGCCCCACACCGTCAGCTGCTCCCCGCCCGGTCGGGGATGGAACCCTTCTTGCAGGTGCGCTCGCGCGGGGATGGACCCGCGAAGGTCAAGATCAGCGGCAGCGTGGAGATCTGCTCCCCGCCCGCGCGGGGATGGGCCCTATCCTGCACCTGCGCAGTTTCGGCTAGAGGACTGTTCCCCGCCCGCGCGGGGATGGACCCAAGTACGTCTCCGCGAACGTGCCCGATACCCTCTGCTCCCCGCCCGAGCGGGTATGGACCCTCGCCCAGGTCATCCGCACCGCCTACGACCCGCTTCTCCCCGCCCGCGCGGGGATGGACCCTTCTTGCAGGTGCGCGAACGTGTTTCCCGACACTACTCCCCGCCCGCGCGGGAATGGACCCTTGATCATGGGACCAGCTGTCAGCGACGCTGTACCGCGGCTGCTCCCCGCCCGCACGGGGATGGACCCTACCTCTGGAACCCGGCGCTGAATGGGACCGACTGCTCCCCGCCCGCGCGTCCGGGTGCACACATGCTGCCGGTCACACCTGCTCCCCGCATGCGCGAGGATGGATCCGGCGTCTATGCGCGTCGGGTCGACATCCGCCGCCGCTCTCCGCCTGCGCGGGGATGGACCTGACGCGGACGGCAACCGGTTCGTCGCCGGTTCTTGCTCCCCGCCCGCGCGGGGATGGACCCGCGAACTTCGTGAGCCGCAGGGATCCGGTGCCCTGCTCCCCGCCCGCGCGGGGATGGACCCGACGAGCAGTCGTACCCCCTGTTCTGGTCGCTCTGCTCCCCGCAGGCGGGGATGGACCCTTCTATCACCGCAAGTGGGAGAGGGCCGTCAACTGCTCCCCGCCCGCGCGGGGATGGACCCATCACGCAACGGAACCTCCAGTTCCTGATGATCTGCTCCCCGTCTACGCGGGGATGGACCCGGGTTCATGGGGAGGCCGTACGCGCTCGTCTTGCTGCTCCCCGCCCGCGCGGAGTTGGACCCCCTGGCTGGGGTACGCGGCGCTGGTGTACGGCGTCTGCTCCCCGCCCGCGCGGGGATGGACCGAACACTAGGCATCCTCCGAGGTGCGGATCCGGCTGCTCCCCGCCCGCGGGGGGATGGACCCCAGCTCCTCGACGTCATCCGAGAGCGTGAGGGCGGGGGAGTCTTGGGGGCTGGCCCGGTTGTACTCAGGCTCTCCGCTTTCGAGCACGCGGAGCAGGGAGGCGGTGACTACGCGCGTTCCACGGCCGACCTGGAGCACGCGGCACGGAAACTGTCCTCGGCGGACAAGGGCGTAGCCCTTTGCGCGAGAGAACCCGAAGGCTCTGGAGGCATCTGCCACGCTGCTCGTTCCACCCCAGGTGGCACGGATGCACATGGGGCTGTATGCGGTATTCCCGGCTTGCGCATCGGCGGTTACTGGGCTCACGCGGTAGCTCCTGGGGTAGTTACGCGTTTTTGACGCGGTGAATGGGTCGACCTCTGCCGGCATGACGGGCTATCCGTCGCCGAGGAATCAAGCGAAGCGACGAGGTATCCATGGTGCGCAGGAAACCCGGTTTGGCTAACCGGCGTTCTAGGGCTATGTTGCCCAGCTCTCAGATGACTCGGACGTCGTGCCGATGCCGCAGTCGCTTTCCGGTGGGGGCGGCCCGGTTCGGTCGTTTTGGCGTTCCGGCCGTGCTGGTTGGCGGGCCGGAGGAGCTGCGGGCGCCGTCGAGCGACCTGCGCTCACACTTTTCTCACGGCTTCGAAGGCCCTCGCGGAAACAAATCCGTAGGGGCCAGACGTTATTGATCTCCGAGCTGAGGAGGGGAAGGTGTCGGGCCTGAAGCTGTTCCACACGACGCAAAGCGGCATGACCGAGGTCACGCCGCGTCTTGCTGAGGTCGAGGCGGATGTGCAGGGCCTCGTTGAGGCGAACATGGAGACGCTGCTGGGCGTGCGCTTCCTAGCGAGCGAGTACAGCACCGGTCCTGTCCATGGTGGGCGGATCGACTCACTGGGGCTCGACGAGAACGGGGCGCCGACGGTGATCGAGTTCAAACGTGGCACCGACCCTGGGGTGATCCATCAGGGGCTGTTCTATCTGGCGTGGCTGATGGACCACAAAGATGCCTTCCGGTACCTGGTCCGCGACCGGCTCGGGGTTACGGCCGCGTCCCAGGTGTTGTGGAGCGGACCGCGCCTGATCTGTATCGCCGGTGACTTCACGCGCTACGACGTTCACGCCGTCCATGAGCACCGGAGGTCGATCGACCAATGCCACGAAGTTAAGGGCCCGTTGGCGATGTCAAGCTGTCGGGGAGGGTGATCTTGTAGGTGTTCGGGGCGGTGCGGATGAGTCGGCCGTTGCGGGCCCAGTAGCAGAGCTGTGCAGTG
>NZ_JASISZ010000133.1 GCF_030063355.1 Streptomyces sp. PH10-H1 | reverse complement strand
TCGTCGACTCCATGGTGAGATAGGCCACGTCCCACCCGCCGAATACGAAACCACCCACTACCAAAACGCCCAAGAACCACAGGTCACAGCCACAATCTAGAGTCTCTACCGAACCCGGAACTGTTCAGCACTGACATCACGATGCCGAACCACCACCGACAAAAACCCGCAGATCATCACTCAGGTGCGCCGCCGCAGGCTCCAACGGCGGCGCCAGGTGGGCGGCTCACCCTCGCTCACCGGTCCGCTCAGGGGGCGCTCAGTGACCCTGCTCTGAGCGGGGAGAGTGGGCGGCTCACCCTCGCTCTCATCACCGCCCAAGGCGGCGAACAACTCACCCTCACCGCAACAGGCATCCACTACAAACTGAGCCCACACAGTAAGAGGCGACGCTGCCCGCCTCCAACAGCCAGGCGCTGCCAGTACATCGCCCGCACGCTCGTGACCAGCGGCAACGCACTCCACGTCATACCGACCGGCAACCAACTGGCCTGCACCATCACCAAAAACGTCAGCACCAAATCGGCATCTATGTCACCACTCGAATCCTCGCCCGCAACAGGCTGAACAGCAGAAACCCGATACCCACCACACTGACATCACGATGCCGAACCACCACCGACAAAAAATCGCAGATCATCACAAGCCCCAATCTAGGGTCAGGATAAAAAATCTGACGGGTAGTTAGATTCTGGCCGTCGCGTAAATTGCGGACGATTCTCGGGGCTTATTGAATTCCGCATGCCGAGTGAATTCGTCCCTATTGAAAATCGCTTTCCCTGCTCTCTGGAGGGAAAGCGATTTGCACGCGGCCAAATGGAATCCGGGCCCTACGGGTTCGGCGGGGCCGCAAGAATAGACGCATGACCGAACGTCGCGCCCTGGGCACCGGCCAGCGCCCCACAACTCCCCCTGCACAGCCCACGGCCGACCGCCGGGCCCCTCTTCGCCGCCGAGGCCCTCCCTACGGCCATCGAGACACCCACGGCGGGGCCCCCGCTCCCCCAGCCGACGCCAGCTCGGCACAGGCACGGACACAGCCGCGCGCTGACCTCCCGTCACCAGCCGACGCCAGCTGTCCGCTTGGGGCGGCCCGGCGGTACTGCCCCCGGGAACACCGGGCACCGGACCTCACCAATTCATGCCACGGCGCGGCCCCGCTCTCCCGGTACCGGGAGAGCGGGGCCGTCGGGCGCGTAGGGCGCGCCGGGGATCAGGCGGCCCAAGGGTGAGTGGCCGCGCCTGTCGTGGTGGGGTTACAACGGGGCCGGGTAGGAGATGATGTTCTCTTCGACGCTGTCCAAGCAGCCGTACAGGCGGGCCTCGGCGCCCTGGTAGAGGCCGCCCCAGGAGTTGACGCAGTTGGCGGAGGCGGAGCGCGGCTGCATCTGCCTGCCGTTGCCCTTGTAGACCCAGTTGAACGTGGTGTCGCCCCAGGATCCCTCAGAGCAGGAGTAGAGGCGCATGTGGTTGCCGGTCTTGTCGCCTCCTTCCCAGTTGTTCAGGCACAGCATGCGGCCCTGGGGGTCGTTGGTCGAGGCGCTATGGACCTCGAAGTGGGTGGAGTCCGTCTGCCGCAGCCACCAATCCTGAGCGGAGGTGCCGTTGCAACCCCAGAGCTGGACCGTGGCACCGACAACGAAGTTGCCGCCAGAGACGTCGAGGCAGTAGCCGTTGGAAAACTTGATGGGTGCCACGGTGACACCGGCGTGGGCGGTGCCAGTGCCGAGCGTGGCGGCAAGCAGCGGCGCTGCGGCGACAGCGGCGATCTTGGCTATGTGCTTGCGGATGAGCACGGGGGATTCTCCTGTGGGGATGGGGATGGGGATGGGGATGGGGATGGCGACGCCCAAAGATGCCACCCGCCGCCCGGCATCAGCACGGCGGCGATCTTGGCACTGCGCAATGTATACCAGCGAGCGGTCCGCGTTCCGCCGTCTCAGGGCAGCGAACGCATCCCGCCTTCGTCCCGAGACGCCCGCCAGAGAGTTGGGACGCCACGCGGGACGTCTCGGGCAGCCAAGTCCAACCCACCCGGGGGAACACACCCATGCTCAAGCGCCGTATAGCCGCTGTCACCGTCTCCGCCACCGCCCTCATAGCCACCGGCCTCGCCGCCACCCCCGCCAACGCCCTCAGCACCACCGGCAATCCGATCAAGCTCCAGGACAACCTCTGCCTCGACATCCCCAACGGCAACGCCGTCATCGGCGCCCAGATCCAGCAGTGGGGCTGCAACAGCACCCCCGCACAGCAGTGAGCTCGTTTCATCTTGAAGTTGCTGGTCACGGGGCTGGTGTGGGGCGCGATCGGGGTGCTCGTGCCGGTCGGGGGCGTGATCGGTAGCAGGTGATCGTCTGCCGTGTGGCGGGTTCGCAGGAATCGCGGTGTCCGGCCGCGGCGGCCTCCTACGCTCCGGGCAGGAGGATCGGTGTGGGGAGGGGCTGCTGGTGGCTGAGGTGCTGACGTGGGTGATGCAGCGGCGCATTGTGCTGGCCGAGCGCGCTGGGCAGTTGCGCAAGGAACTGGTGGAGATCGAGGCGGAGGTGGCCCGGCTGGAGGCGGCCGAGGTGGTGATCGGGCAGTTCATCGAGGCCGACCGCGCCGGCGAGGCGGACGACCCCGCCATGGACGCGGAACTGGAACGGGTCACCACGGCGCCCGGGGCGGGCGGGATGCTGCTGATCCCGCCCCGCGAGGACGGCATGGACGAGAGCGCGCTGCCCGAGGACTACCAGGCGGTCCTGCGGGTGGTGGCCGCGGCGGCGGAGCCGGTCAAGGCCGGTCAGGTGAGCGTCCAGCTGGGCAAGGGAACGCTGCCCGGCCAGGTGGAAGCGGTACGCGCGAAGCTGAAGCGGCTCGCGGAGCGGGGCTGGCTGCACCGCACCCCGGCAGGCCGTTATACGACCAGGCCGGGCCAGTAGACGTGACCGGATCACGGCGTACCCGGTGGGCCCCCAACGCAAGTTGGGGTGTCCATGTCGAAGAACTCCCAGCACGTCGAGGGCCCTGACCAACTGGTCTACCAGTGCCGCCTGCCGCTGTCGAGCACCACCCTGGACCTGGTCGCCGGCCTGATCCGCCAGCATCTGAAGAAGATCCACTCCCGGTGGCGCAAGCTGCCGCCCGGCCGCATCGCCCTGCTCGTCCTGGCCGTGCTCCGCCACGACCAGCGCCTGGCGGACATCGCCGGCGCCAACGACGTCTCCGCCTCCACCCTGCGGCGCTGGCTGCTGGAAGTCATCGACCTGCTCGCCGCCCGCGCCCCGCGCCTTGACCGCGCCCTGAAGAAGGTCACCCGCACCGGTGGCGAGGTCGTCCTGATCGACGGCACCCTCGTGCGCACCAGACGCCGCACCGGGAACGAGAACCGGCCGAACTACAGCGGGAAACACAAGGCCCACGGCCTGCTGTTCCTCGCCCTGACCGACGAGAAGGGCAACCTGATCTGGATCTCGGCGGCCCGCCCGGGACGCTCCTCGGAGATCACCGCCGCCCGCCACGACCACATCTGCGCCCACCTGCGCGCCGCCGACCTCGGCGCCCTGGCCGACCTCGGCTTCACCGGCCTGGACGACGACCCCGACCACCCCGTGATCGTCACCGGCCGCAAAGCGACCCGGGGCCACCCCCTCACCGCCGCCCAGAAAGAGGCGAACAAGCTGGTCAGCCGCGAACGCGCGGCCAACGAGCACGGCTTCGCCGACCTGAAGAACTGGCGCATCCTCACCAAGATGCGGCTGCACCCCCGTCACGCCACCACGCTCCTGCGAGCCCTGCTCGTACTGACGAACGCCGAAGTACAGCGCTGACGGACGATCACCTCCTGCCGATCACACCCCGGATCAGCATGAGCACCCCATCAACGCCGCACACCAGCCCCGTGACCAGCAACTTCAAGATGAAACGAGCTCAGTGGAACATCGTCAACGTCGACCCCACCCACTTCCTCGTCCAGAGCGCCATCAACACCAACCTCTGCCTCAACAACTCGGAAGGCGGAGACAAGACCGGCAACCACATCAAGCTCTACAACTGCGCCAACAGCGGCGACGGCTCCGTCCACTCGCAGTCCTCGCCGTCGGGCGGAGCTGGACCATGCGATGGAAGGCCGCACTCCAAGCCTTCGACATGGCATTCGACGGCCGGCTCACCGCCGGACGCCGCTAGAAATCAACCGACCGAGTTCCACCGTTCGCTGTACAGACCCGCACCCGGCACAGCCGCTGAACGCCGAAGACGCCGGCGTGGGCGGAGACGAAGTCCCAGCATGGGGTCTCCCCTGCTCGAAGAGCTTGGGGAAGGGTCCTCACTTCATCTCTTTCGCGAAATAGGCGGCTGCCCGTCGCAGGATCTCGCGCTCCCGCTGCCACTCTTTCTCGGCCTTCAGCAGCCGGGCGGTCTCCGCCCGCAACCGGGCCGGCTCCGCCTCCGCATCTCCCGGCGTCACCTTGCCGCCGTCCGCCGGGGGCCCGTCCACGTCGCGCACCCAGACGCGCAGCGTCTCGGGGTTGACGTTCAGATCGGTAGCAACGTCCCGATACGTTCGCCTGCCGGCCGAAGCCCGCCACAACGCGATCGCGTCGGACCGGAACTCCGGACTGAACTTCGAGGGCCTTGCCATGGAGACCTACACCTTCCTGGACCGTCAAGATCCATTCTCAGGTGTGTCCACACCCCGCGGGCCGCCTCAGACGGGGCCCAGCACCCGCACCCGGTCCTGCAGCAGTTCGGTGAGCGCGGCCACGGCCCCGGCCGCATCCCCCGCCTCCCCCCGCCAGGCGGCGACGTTGTGCCGGGTGGCGAGGGTGTCGGGGTGGTCGGGGCCGAGGTGGTGGCGGGTTGTTGCGGTGAGGTGCTGGAAGTGGTCGCGCGCGGCGGTGACCTGTCCGGTCTCGCCGAGGCTGTTGCCGGTGCGGTACAGCACAAGGTGTGCATCGGGCTGGTACAGGGCGTCCTCGGCGTGGCCGGTGAGAGCCTGGGTATTGGCGCGCAGGGCCTGGGCGAGGACGGTGTCGGACTCGATGGCGGGCCAGGCGGCGGTCAGGGCGTCGGCGGCGATGCGGGCGAGATCGTCGCGCTGGGCGGGGGTGAGGGTGTCGCGAACGGCGCGCTGGACGAGCTGGTGGACGCGGACGGCCTGATCAAGGCGGCACACAGCCGGTGCGATAAGGCCCGGCACACGGCCGAGGGCGCACAGGCAGCCGCGATGCAGCTCGCCGAGCAGGCACAACACGCAGCTCGTACGGCGCACGCCGAGGCGGAGACCGCCAGGCACGAGAGCGCCGAGGCACACCAGCGCGAGCAGACCGCCGCCGAGCGTGCCGCAGCGAGCGAGCGCCAGGCGCAGGACGACCGGAAGGCGCTCGCCGTGGCACACGGTCAGATCCAGGCGGCACAGACGGCACAGGCCGAAGCCGAGGAGCGGGCCGAGTGTGCCGAACGGGAGTGTGCCGAGGCACAGGTCCCGCGGACTGCTCCTTGCCGATCAGGCCCACCACCTCCCGTCGGTCGGTCGTTGAGACCACGAAGAGGCGCGGCAAGCGCCGGTGACGTGCCGAAGGGCCGGACCCAAGGATTTGGGTCCGGCCCTTCCCCTGCGCTGCCAGGTCAGCCGCCGAGGCGCCCACTCTGTACCTCCGCCACGAAAGCGGCCCACGCGCCAGCGGAGAACGCCAGGGTGGCGCCGTGCGGATCCTTGGAGTCGCGTACGGCCATGCCGGAGATGAGCGAGGCGGTTTCGACACACTCGCTCCCGGAACTGCCGCTGTAGGAGGATTTGAACCAGCGAAGATCGTCGGTAGGCGCTGTGTCGACGTGCATTAAGACCGCTCCTCGCGTGCTTCCGTGGCGAACTTCTCGCCCAGTCCGGCGATCATTTCAGATGATTGGGTAGCGCTCAGCGCTTGGGACCGTAGGTACTCGAATACCAGTCTGTGCGTTTCCAGCTCTACCGGTTTTTCGAGGTACAGAGCGCCGGACCGGTTGGACAGGTGGACTACGTCCAAGGTCGGGTCCAGATTCTTGATGACGACAAACCCTGTGGAGTCTGCCGGGTGGGCGCCGGCTGAGTACGGGAGAACCTGCAAGGTGACGTGCGGGGATTGGGTGCTGATGACCAAGTGTTCCATCTGCTCAGCCATCACCGCGTAGCCACCGACCCGGCGCATCAGCGCTCCCTCGTCGACGATGGCCCATAGGTGCGGAGGATGATCCCGCTTGAGGATGTCCTGTCGGGCCATGCGGACATCGACCATGCGCGCGATGTCATCGTCACCCGCGCGCATCTCCGACGCCTGGATGACGGCCGAGGCGTACGCGCGGGTTTGCAGAATGCCGGGGACGTACGTATTCGCCCAATGCCACTCCTCTGCCGCTTCATCCTCCAGCGTGATCAGTGGAGTGATCCAGTCCGGGATGGCATCGGCATACGCCTTCCACCAGCCCTGTACGCGCACGGTTTTCGCCAAGGCGATGACAGCCGCGCTCTCGGCTTCGGCCGCATCGTAAACGCGGCACAGCGCCTCGACGATCACCCACCGTACCGGGCCCTGGTTCCCCTCATAGCGGTGGATCGTCGCCCGCGAGACGCCGACCGCTTCGCCGGCCTCTTCCAGGCTCATCTTCTTTCGGCGCCTCAACCGGCGCAGTTCGGCACCCAGTTGGCGGCGCCGGGTCGTTGGGCCCGCTGCCATGTCATCCCCTTCACACTCTTGATCGCGCCAAGTCTCCCGACCAGCAAGGCAGACAGCAAGCGAGGCAACCGGCCACGGACCGTCAGCTCTCACCGCGGGCCCCTTTCCTCCGAATGAGCGTAAGGGATTTCCTTCATGAGATTCCCAGGAAGAGACGGGCAGTGCCATACTGCCAAGGGGCGTCACCCATGGCACTTGAAGGATTGCCCTAAGTGATCTTTCTGCTGTGAATCTCGCGTCTGCCTGCGATCGCCGGTCGTGGGCCGCCAGGAGGCAACTCACGAGGGAGCGCGGCTATGCAGTCAGTCCAGGACTTAGCCGACCCACTATCGAACCCCCGCCGCCGTCTGATGCAGGTTCAGCGGCCTCACGGCGATGACGCGTTCCGGCACCGGGCGGAGGAAGCCCGGTCGTGGACGGACCTGTACGCCTCCTATGGATGGCAGGTCACGCCGAGCTGCAACGGCCGCCGAGGGCAGGCGCCGGGCGGCCTGTCTTTGCCCCCGTTCCCGTGCCCCCTCCAGGACCTGCATCCCGAGGCCTCGCCCGGGTGGGAGAAGGAGGTCACGACCAGCCCGTACGCGCTGGACGTTCTCTGGGCCGAGCGGCCGGCTTACGGGGTGATCGCACGCGGTGGCGGTACGGCGGTCGTCGCCTCACTGGCGGTTGACGTCCTCACCTGCGATGAGGTGATCGAGCGGATGGCCCGGGTCGGCATCATCGCTCCCGTCCTGCGTACGGCGACCGTGCGGGAATTCCGTGTCATCGGGGAACGGGCCACGGTCGTGATCAGCAATGCGCCGCAGCCGCTCCCGCAGGCGCACGGGGTCACCGTCCAGGACTGGCCCCATCCCGTCCCGCTGCCCGGCGCGGCCGCGGGCGGACACGTCGAATGGGTCCAGGCCCCGGTCCCTGAGATCCCGCTGCCGCAGGCCGCCGCTGTGATGGCCGCGCTCCGGCCGCCGACCCGTCCCTGACCCCGCACACGTGCGGTCGAGACGGCCGCGCACGGCACCGCACCCGAGGAGGCCGGGCCCATGACACCGCCCGCCACATCCCAGGACCGCCCCCAGCAGGCCCCCGAGCTCCATCGCCGGCCCCGCCGTCGGCGGCGGCCGACGTCGGCGTCAGCCGGAATTCTGCTACTTCGTGAGACCGCGTCACCCGGCAAAGCGCGCGAGTGCGTGCGGGCCGCCCTGGCTGACTGGCTGGCCAGCGACGCGGAGACGGACACCGCCGTTCTGATCGTGAGTGAGCTGGTCACGAACGCGGTGACGCACACCGACAGCACGTTGATTCGTGTGGTGGCCACCCTGCTCGACGACGTGGTGAACCTTGTTGTTGCCGCCGAGCAGGCCCACGAGGGCGAGATTCGGGCGGACGTGGCGGCGGACGGCGCCGACCACGGCCGGGGATTGCTCATCGTGGAGACGACCGCGGATCGATGGGGTGTGCGCCCAATCAAGGGCGTCGGGTGTGCGCTGGCGGTGTGGGCCGAGTGCCAGCTGACCGCCGCTCCTGCGGGGACGACGTGCTGACCGCCGGCGCAGAGCGGGAGTCCGTCATTGTGCTGCCGCTGCCCACCGCCTACCGGTGCGCGCACGACGCCCTGACATCGGACGGACAACGCATCAAGTGCGCACGTCAGCCCATGGACACCCCATACGCCGCGCTGTGCTGGCTCTTGACGCGGCTCGACCAACTCGCCGATCAGGTCGAGACGGACGCAATCGGCCCCGTGCGTCTCCTGCGGCGTGACATCCCCGAGCACGGCAACGCGCTGCGGGCCCTGGCCAACGGCGAGACGTACAGCCTGTCCCTCCCGCCGGACGGCGACGGAACCCGTCACCACTTCCAGCTGAGACAACCCCCAGACTTCGACGATCAGGACAGGAGCGCGTCGTAATGTCCGTGCCCGAACCTCCGAGCCTCGCGCCGGAACTCACCACCGCCCAGCTCGCCACCGTGCGGCGTGCCGCCCAGGAGTTCGCCCGCGTGCTGGAGCGGACCGCACACGTTGTGGCACCACCGCCGGACAGTGAGCCGGCCGAAGGTGCCAGCTCAGCGCAGGTTCTGACCCGGTTCGAGTGGAGTATCGACACGGTGGCCGCCGCTCTCTTCGAGGTCTACGCCCTGGCCGTCGCCCTGGATCCGACCCTCGTCCCCCGCGTGCGCTGGACACCGACGCCCAGCAGTACCAGCGCCGCCCAATGAGCCGGGGCCGTCCGTGTCGACAACGCCTCCCCGCCGAGCTCGCGGCGTCCCCTTCCGAGCCGCCGCCCGTCCCAAGACCCCCGTCAGGGACGGGCGGCGGCAGCCCGTACCTCCACATCCACCCGCCCCGTCAGAAAAGGAGCACGACATGTCCGTGACACTCGAATCTCCCGCCACAACTCGCCCCCTACAGCGGCTCGCGCTAGACATCACCCGAGCCTGCCAAGCCCAGTGCACCCACTGCTACAACCAGTCCGGTCCCCAGGGCACGGCGGGGGAGATGACCCGCGAGGACTGGCTGTCCCTCCTGGACCAGGCCGCCGCTCTCGGCGTGCGGCAGGTGCAGCTCATCGGCGGAGAGCCGACACTGCACCCGGACCTGTCCGACCTGATCACGCGCGCCGTCGACCACGGGATCGCCGTCGAGGTCTTCACCAACCTGATCCACGTGAGGGCAGCGCTGTGGCCGGTGCTGCGGCAGCGCGGCGTCACCCTGGCCACCTCCTACTACAGCGACCAGCCCGAAGAGCACGAAGCGATCACCCAGCAGCGCGGTTCCTACCGCCGCACCAAGGCCAACATCGCCAGAGCACTCCTCTACCGCATCCCCGTACGCGCCGCGATCGTCCACGTCCGCGAAGGGCAGCACGCCGACGAGGCCGCCGCCCAGTTGCGCGAAATGGGCGTGACGAACATCCGCACCGATCGACTCCGCGAGATCGGCCGTGGCGCCGACACCGACGACACCCACCAGCTCACCGAGCTGTGCGGACAATGCGCCCGCGGACGCGCCGCAGTACTCCCCAACGGCGAAGTAGCCGGATGCGTGATGTCCGGCAGCATGCTGACCGCCGGCAACGCCCGCACCACGCCGCTCGCACAGATCGTCACCAGCCCGCAATGGGCCGCCCTCACCGCAGCCATCCCGCAGCCGCTCGCAGGCGCCCACGACGCGTGCACGCCCGACTCCTGCACCCCGAATGAGGATTCGTGCCAGCCCTCTCCCGGCAACATCCCTTTCGGCGAACTCGCCTACACGGTCACGGCCTGTGGCCCGGACCAGGACGGCTCCGACTGTGCGCCGGCCGAACAAGAGGCCTGCGGGCCCTCCTACTGAACTGAGAGTGCGGTTCGCGCCGTGATGCCCGATTCGCGATGAGGTCTGGGTGAGGTGCCCTGCTCGGTGGGGTGGGCTGGTGTTCAGGGGCGGGGCTGGGTGAACAAGCCGGGCTCGGGCTCGGTGA
>NZ_JASISZ010000132.1 GCF_030063355.1 Streptomyces sp. PH10-H1 | reverse complement strand
CTCACCCGAACGCGGACGGAGCGACAATACACACCTCAGCAGCTGTATCGGTCAACGAAGCAGCCCGAGCATGCCCACTCACCCCGCCGTTCAGACCGACCCCACCAAGATCACCGACAGAGTCAAGCTAAGTGTCTGCGATGCCCCAGAGACGTTGGCGTCGTTAGTCATCTTGTGAGTTTTCAAGCTGAGCGGGCGTGTCTCCTGGAGATGGTGCAGTCGTCTGGCTCGTGGTGGATGACCAGTACAACTTGCACCCGGAGGCAACTGCGTTCATCGCAGGAGTCCGCGGGCGGGACGGGTCGCCAAATACCGAACGAGTGTACGCGGGGCGGGTGGCGCTCTATCTGACGTGGTGTGATGTGCGCGGGGTGGACTGGGCCACCCCGGGATTCGAGAATCTGGTTCCGACCCGCCTCTTTCTCGGAAGCGGGCGACCGGCCACCATGTCCTGGCGGACGCCTTCCCGGATGCCAGTGATCCATTGCTCCACACCTCAGCGCGACGAGCGGCAGGCTTTGCGAAAGGGCGCCGCGTCGACGCGACGCATTCGCGGTCGACTCGGGCCAAGTTCCACCACTGACCGCGCTACATGCCCGAAGGCCAGGCCCGTCGTAAGCCTTCAGCACGTGGCGAGAACGCACGGCAGCGGTCACCGGGAAGGGGAATCCGGTGGACCGCTGCGCAGCGTGCGGTGTGGTGTCAGCCGCGGGGGGTGTCGTAGTAGCCACCGACCTGCTGGTGGTAGCCGGCGTCACCGACGTGCTTGTCCTTGTCGAACTCCGGAGCGTCCTTGATCTCGTCCTTGGAGCGCGCCACGAACACGGTCTTGTTCTCGTGGTCGACCCTCGAAATGGTGCCCGCCGGGAGTAGGACGGACTTGCCGAAGATCCACACACCGGTATCGACCACCAGGTACGCGGCGCCGACCTCGTCGGAGTGCTTGTCGACCTTGCCGATGTGCCCATCAGTCGCCTCGACCTTGTACCCCGTCACGTCCGCTTCCGCCTGATAGCCGGAAGCGGCCCCGTAACCCCAGATGTTGTCGCTCATCGTGCGCGTCCTTCCCTCGCCGTAATGGAAAACCCAAAAACGGGCCAATCGCCAGAAAGCATCCAACGCTCCCTGAACGGACAGCTACCCGCCCGAACCGCAGCCACACACGATCACTTTTCTGGCACCGATGGCCCGGCCGAAGAGGTGCCCCCGGGAGCTCGCTCACGTGCGTCCTCGATGAACAGGTAGCTCACCCCCGCCGACGTCCCGGACGGCCGTATCGGGGCACGCATCCTCCGGCCCGACTCCGGCTTACCATTCGGCGGTGATCAGGCGAGAAGCAGTACAACGGCCGAATCTCGGAGCTTGATGGCTCTCAGACGGCTCAGGCCCGCTAGGCACGCAACCCGCGGTTGCGATCGATTCCTCATACGGCTTGACAAGTCGTATGAGGAATCGATGGCATGCCTGCGACGCATGGACCGCACCACCGACGGCGCGCGTCAGGCCGCGGTATTCATCCGCTGTGCGGACGGACCGCAGTGACGGCGCGCGATGCGCAGCGCGTCGGTGATGTTCCGGGTGCCGGTGGAGACGCACAGCGTGTATGCGGTGTCTTCCAGCCGGCGGCTCTCTTCGGACGTCGCGGCCCCAGCGATTTCCTGTTCCTGTAGTTCCTCATAGCGGTCGATCAGCCGCTGCAGCGTGGCGGGGTGAGGCATCAGCATGACGGTGTCTCCTTCAGCGCCGAATTCTTCACTCATCGGGTGGGAGACCGAGGCGCCACGGCTCGGCCGTTACGTGACAACCCCGGCTGACGGTTCCCATGAGCGCATATCTCCCACATCGCGACTACCCCGCTCGCAGGGCAACATTCAGCCCTCCGGACTGCGGTCTCTGGCACAGAACGGTAGACGCGGGATTCGCGATTATCAATTGTGGCCACAACAGTTTTTCGCGCATCATGAGAACAGTTTTGATCCGTGCATAGTGGAGGACGCAAGTGCCACGGGCGGGGCTGATGGTCTTCCCCCACCGGACCAGGGCAGAGTGGCCCGGCGGAAGGCGGGCGCAGAAAGTAAAAGAGGGCACGCGGGAGTACCAGTACGCCCGCAACACCCTGAGCGAGCTGAATATGGCCGTGGTCACGTTCGTCGCACGACGCTTCCGCAACCGGCCCCGATCCCCGTGAGGACATCATCCAGGTCGGCACGATCGGCCTGATCAAGGCCATCGACCGGTTCGAGCTCTCCCGCGAGGTCGAGTTCACGACCTTCGCCATCCCCTACATCTCCGGCGAGATCAAGCGGTTCTTCCGCGACACCAGCTGGTCGGTGCACGTCCCCCGGCGGCTGCAGGAACTGCGCCTCGAACTGGCCAAGGCCGCCGACACCCTGTCGGAGCGGCTGGAGCGCGACCCCACCACCGCGGAGCTCGCGGCGTTCCTGGAGATCACTCCAGAAGAGGTCACCGAGGGCTCGGTCGCTTCCAACGGCTACACCGCCGGCACCCTGGACCTGCCCGGTGGGGACGAGAGCGGCGACAACGACCGGGCTCTGGCCGACCGGATCGGCGAGGTGGACCCGGCTCTGGCGGGGGTCGAGAATCTCCTCGCTCTCAAGCCGCTGATCGCCGCCCTGCCCGAACGCGACCGCCGGATTCTGAACATGCGCTTCGGCCAGGAGATGACCCAGCCCCAGATCGGCGCCGAACTCGGTGTCAGTCAGATGCACGTCTCCCGGCTGCTGAACCGCACCCTGGGCCACCTGCGCAACCACCTGACCGCCTCTGCTTGAAAACAGGGCGCCGGGGTGGAAGGCGCGCCCCCACCCCGGCATCCGGAGGCATTGACCAGGCGGTGTCAGACGGGGTTGCTGCGCCCGTGCCAATCGAGGCAGACCACCAGGGCGTCGTCGTCTGCGTCCGCATCGCGGTAGTCGGCGAGTTCCCGCAGGACGGCACTGGGAACGTCAGCGGCGGGCAGCAGGCTGGCCGCGCCGATGGCACGGGCCAGTGCCTGATCCTCGTACGCCACGCCGGCCGGTGAGGTGGCGGCGTAGACGCCGTCGCTGACGAAAACCAGCCGATCGCCGGGCAGGACCCGGAACTCCTGCAGGACGTAGTCGGTCTGGTCGAACATCCCCAGGGGCAGCTGTGCCTCGAACGGAATGCGTTCCACGGTCTTGTCCCGCTGGCGCCACAGCTGGGGCGAGCCCGCGTCCACCACCTGCACCTGGCCGGTGGCCAGGTCGAAGCAGAGCAGCAAAGTGGACACGTGCGCGTTGCCGCCGTGTTCGGCGTACAGGGCCTGGTCGGCGAGAGCGGCCTGGTCGGCGATACCGATACCGGCACGGCGGGCGTTGCGCAGCGCGTTGACCGCGAGGTTCGTCAGGAGGGAGGCTTCGATGCCTTCGCCCATGCCGTTGGTGATGGTCAAGGTGAGACTCTGCGCGGTGCCGGCCCAGTCGAAATTGTCGCCGTGGATCGCATAGGCGGGCTCCAGCTGGGCGCCGATGGAGTACTCGGTGTGGGCACAGGAGCGGGCCGGCAGCAGCTGCCACTGCATCTCGGCGGCGAGCGTGAGTCGGCTGATCCGCCGGGCTTGCAGGTACACATCGGTGTCGCGCTCCGCGACCAGGATCTCGTGGCCCAGGAGCCCGGCGATGTCGGCCAGGTCGCGGATGGCCACCGGGGTGCAGTCCGCCGACGGCAGTCGGACGGTGAGGACGCCCTGCCGGTCGCCACGCACGGTCACCGGCAGGTGCAGGTCGATCATGTCGCTGTCCGCGGACCGTTCCTCGGTCGGTTCCTGACTGCCGAAGGCCCGGCCCTGTGCACTTGAGTGCACCGAGACCGCGGTGGCGGTGTGCGGCAGGGCTGTCACCGGCTGCAGCACTCTCTGGCTGTAGTCGGCCATCAGCAGATCCACCGCGTGCGCACCGTAGTGGGCGGCCAGTGCGGAGCGCACCGCGTCCAGCAGGGCGTGCGGAGCAGCGGTGCGCAGTGCACGCTCAACGGACAGGAAATTCGTCATGGGCCGGGTCAGACTTTCTCGACAGTGACAGTGCGGGAAGCACGGTTCTTCGTGATCTCAGCGGGCAAGGGCCCGGTGGCGGGGTGGAAAGAAGGCGCATCGGGTGACACAGTGGGGTGATGCCCCCCACTCCCCCCTCGTCCGGTGCCGCACGGGCGGCACATGCCGCTGGGACGGTGGCGGAGTTGCTGGAAGTGCTCTGGGGACGCGGCCAGGATGGCACGATACTGGGCTCGCTCCCACCCTCGCAGCTGCGGGCCCTGATCGTGATCGAAGAGCGCGAAGGAGCCAACCTGCGGACCCTGAGCGAGGCTCTCGGCTCGCGCCCCCCCGCGGTGAGCCGGCTGTGCGACCGCCTGGTAGCCGCCGGTCTCCTTGAACGCACCCCCAGCACGACCAGCGGGCGCGAGGTGCAACTTCGTCTGACCAACCGCGGCCGCACCGCACTGGCCGACATACGCGCGACGCGTCGGCACGAAGTCACCGCGGTCCTGCAGACGATGCCAACGGCCCAACTCGCGGCTCTTGCCGAGGGACTGGAAGCCTTTCAGGACGCCGCGCGCTCCCGCATCGGCCTTGACCAACCCTCTGCCACGATCCCCCACGGCGCAGCGGACACCGCTTAGCAACTGCCGCATCCCCGCTCCAATTTTTGACACTGTGCCGGTGTCTCCAGGGGACCCACCATCCGACACCGCGAACCCGGCAACTCGGCTCCCCGTCGGTACCCCCACCAGCGAATGTTGCCATATGGAAACTAAATGGCTAGCGTGACAGCCCTGACCGCATCCACGGTCGGCACCTGCGCGCCGGCGACCTGAGGAAAACGCCGCCGGCATCACAGGACCCGCAGCCGGTTCGGCCCCAGGCCACCACCGGCGCCACCGCCATGAGAGGCCGACCCGTGCACTCCACCGGCACCCCTGGATACGACCTACGGCTCACCAGCCGTCGCACCGACCACACCCTGATCATCACCGTCAGCGGCGACGTCGACCTGGACACCGTCGAACCGCTGCAGTACGCCCTGAGCAACGCACATACCGGCCCCGACCAGGCTCGCACCATCGTCCTGGACCTGTCCGCGGTGACGTTCGCCGGCACTTCCCTGATCAACGTCCTGCTGCGCGCCCGCACCCTCCTGGGCCCAGAGCGCCTCAGGATCGCTGACCCCTCACCCTGCGTTGCCCGTCTGATGCGCCTGACCGAGCTCGACAGGCACTTCACCATCGACACCGCGATCGCCTTTGCGTCGACTGCGGCAACGGCTACTTGATCAGCAGGGGCACGCCCCACCCTGCGGCGGAACGGCCCCTGAAGACCAGACGGTTTGCCCGATTCCCTGCCTATAACCACGGTTCCCCGCCCCTCCGTACCGTTCTGCGACGCCCGCTGTCACCACTGACCCGCATAGGCGCGACGTGGGCCGCTCTGGAGGCATAAGGTGCCTCGGATAGCTCGCGCGGTCGAGTCGGGCCGACCAGGAGCTGCGGCCACATGGAGGGAAGGCGGAGTCATGGCGCAGCAGGCTTCGGCGTCCCGGGAACCTGAGCGGGCGCGACCACAGCTCATACCGTCGGACGAGGTGGGGCGGATCGCGGCGGTGCGCCGCTACGACATCCTGGATACCCCGCCGGACGGGGCGTTCGACCGGGTAGCGGCGATGTGTGAACGATCACGTAATTCGGCTCTGGCGACGATCACGTGATGTTGCCTGTTCAGCGTGACCTGGCGCGGTGCGCTGCGCGGGGTCCGGGAGGATGACCGGCGTGCCTATCTCCGAGTATTGACGTGCTGTTACCCCATCTGAGAGCGGTCTGCGTCGACCGGGTCGAGTCCGATGGGTTGTCGGTGACGCTCTTCGTGCGGTCGTCCGCACAGGTCGCAGGGTGTTCGGGGTGCGGGGCGCGATCGTCCCGGGTTCACGGGCGCTACCGTCGGACGCTGGCGGACGCGCCGTCGGCCGGTCGCTGGACGAAGGTCGTGGTGACGGTGCGCCGCTTCAAGTGCGACAACCACGCGTGCGTGCTGTCGACGTTCAGCGAGCAGGTCCCGGGCCTGACAACGCCGTTCGCGCGGCGGACACCGGTACTGACCGACGCCCTGGTCCCGATCGCGCTCGCGCTGGCCGGCCGGGCCGGTGCGCGACTGGCCACGACGCTGGGCATGCCGTGCGGCCGGGACCTGCTTGTCAAGATGATCCGCGCGCAGCCGGCACCCGAGGTCCCGGCGGTGACGGTACTGGGGGTCGACGACTTCGCGATCCGTCGCCGTCACTCCTACAACACGATCCTGATCGACTTGGCCACGCACCGGCCGATCGACGTCCTGCCGGATTGCGAGGCTGCCACGCTGGCTGCATGGCTGGTCGAGCACCCGGGTGTCGAGGTCGTGTGTCGTGATCGCGGAGGCGCGTATGCCGAGGGCGCTCGCACCGGCGCCCCGGACGCCATCCAGGTGGCAGATCGCTTTCATTTGTGGCAAAACCTGTGCGAAGCGGTCGGTAAGACCGTGAACTCCCACTACCACTGCCTGCGCGTCCAGGCCGAGCCGGTCGCACCAGAACCGGAGCCGACCCCGGAACCCGCGCCGCCGACGGTCGTCGCGCCGGAGCCCGCGCTGCCCCCGCGCCCGGAGCGGCGACTGGTCATCCGAACCCGCGAACGTTTCGAGGCGGTCCAGAGCCGCTTGGCGGCCGGCATGTCGCGGGCGGCGGTCGGCCGTGAGCTGAACCTGGACCTCCAGACCGTCCGCCGGTTCGCCGACGCCACCACGCTGGCGGAGCTGCTGGTGAAGTGCGAGAACCGAGTGACGAAACTCGACAGCTACCGCGAGCAGGTCCACGAGTTGTGGAACTCCGGCGTCACCGACGCCACGGTGATCACCGAGCGAATCAGGCCGCTGGGGTTCACCGGCAGCGTGCAGATCGTGCGCCGCTACCTGCGCGAATTCCGAGTACCCGGAACCAGCCGCAGTCGTCCCGACCCGGTCCGAAGGCGGCCGGCCCCGTCAGGCCCGGTGCTTCCCAAGCCCCGGAAGATCAGCCGCTGGATCCTCAGCCACCCCGACCACCTGGACGACGAGGAGACCCTGGAGATCAAAGACCTCCTCACACGGTGCGAGCACCTGCACCGCCTGGACGGGCACGTGCGGTCCTTCGCCGCCATCATGACCGGCAGACGCGGTGCCGAAATCACCGACTGGATCGAACGCGTCGAGGCTGACGACCTGCCCACACTCCACACCTTCGCCACCGGACTACGCCGCGACCTGGCCGCAGTCACCAACGGCCTGAGCCTGGAACACAACTCCGGCGCCGTCGAAGGAGCAGTCACACGAGCAAAAGCCCTCAAACGCCAGTGCTACGGGAGAGCCAACTTCGATCTCCTCAGGCTACGGATACTCCTGACACCCTGACCCGCCACCTGGTCGTCGCCAGAGCCGAACTACTACGTGAGCTGACAAGGCCATGCCCTAGGGGAGGCGGGCCAGCAAGTGGGCATCAAGGAAACCCCGCTCAGAGGCCGGGTCGTGGAGCAGACGGGCGAACGTAACGAGCCCGGCCCCGGTCAGCAGCTCGGCGAATCGGTCCGCCGGCCAGCTATAGGCGGGCGTCACCTTATGGTCGAAGCGGACCGGCTCGGGTGCGTCGGTCGCGAAGAACGAGACCAGGAGCAGGCCACCTGGTGCCAGGACACGCGCCTGCTCGGCGAGCAGCGCGGGTAGCTCCCCAGGAGGGGTGTGGATCATCGAGTAGTGGGCCAGCGCGCCGCCGAGCGCGCCGTCCTGAACTGGAAGGGCCTCCATTCGCGCCTCGTCGAACTGCAGCGCCGGATGGGCCCGCCGAGCGTGGTCGACCATGGCTGGGGAGAGGTCGAGCCCGAAGGCATCCAGCCCCAGGTCGTGCAGCAAGGCCGTCAGATGTCCGGGCCCGCAACCGAGGTCGGCCACCCGCGGGTTCCCCGTCCCGCGCACCAACTCGGCGAAGGTGCCGACCATGGCCCGCGCGAACGGCCGCGCCTCCAGTCGATCGGCGAACATCGACGCATACAGCTCGACGATCCCGTCGTAGGCCGCCCTGGTCTCATCCTGGTGCTCCGCCACGGGAAAGAAGTTAACACCCACCGCGCCAGGTCACGCTGAACAGGCAACATCACGTGATCGTCGCCAGAGCCGAATTACGTGATCGCTCACACGATGGCGGCGCGGCTGCTGGATGTGCCGATGGCGTCGGTGACGATCGTGGACAGCGACCGGATCTGGTTCAAGGCCGCGCATGGCCTGGAGGGGGTCAGCGAGATCGGCCGGGATCCGGGCCTGTGTGCCTCGGCGATCCTGCGCGACGATGCCCTGGTGATCTCCGATGCTCTCGCCGACGCGGTGGCCTGCTCCAACCCGCTGGTGGCCGGGCCCATGGGAGTGCGTTTCTACGCCGCCGCCCCGATCATTACTGCTGATGGGTACCGGCTGGGCACCGTGAACGTCCTGGACACCCACCCGCGGCTGATCACCTCCGCCCACACCGCGACACTGGCAGACCTGGCCGCGGTCGTGATGGACGAGCTGGAACTGCGGCTGTCCGCCCTGGGCACGGTTCGGGCCGAACAGGCCCAGCGGGAGGCCGAGCACCAGCGGGCCGAAAGCGAACGCGTGGCGCGCGAACAGGCCGAGCGGGACAAGACCGCCATCGCCACGTTCGCCGCCACCCTCCAGCGCACCCTGCTGCCGCCGGCCCTGCCGACGGTTCCCGGGCTCGAACTGGCCTGCCACTACCACACCGCCTCCACCCGGGACGTGGGCGGCGACTTCTACGACGTCTTCCCGCTCGGCTCGGGGCAGTGGGCGTTCTTCCTCGGCGACGTGTGCGGCAAAGGCGCCGAAGCCGCCGCCGTGACCTCCCTGACCCGCTACACGCTGCGCGCCGCCGCCCATATCGACCCCGACCCCGAAGCGGTCCTGACCACGTTGAACACCGCACTGCTGATGGATCCCTCCATCGGCAGCCGGTTTTGCACCGCGGTGTTCGGCGTCCTGGCCCCCGAAGAACAAGGCGCCGCCTTCACCGTCACCCTCGCCACCGGCGGCCACCCCCCGGCCTACCACCTCAGCCCCGGCGAACAGGCGCACGGCACCCGGGTGGAGCCGGTGCAACCCAAGGGCGGCATGCTCATCGGAGCCTTCGCCCAGGCCCACTTCGCCACCACCACCATGCGCTTGGCCCCCGGTCAGGCACTGTTGCTGTACACCGACGGCCTGACCGAGGCCCGTACCCAAGAGGGCGGCATGCTCGGTGAGGACGGCCTGACCGCGTTCCTGGCCCAGCGCCCCACACCGCTGTCCGCCGCCGACCTGGTGAAAGACACCGCCGCCCTCCTGGACGCGATGCCCGACGGGCCCGGCGACGATGTGGCCCTGCTCGCGCTGAGCGTGCCCACCAACCCCGCAGCGCCACGCGGCGCCACCGCCACCGCCCACACCACCGCATCACCGGCCCCAGTTCGTCGACGCAGACCACCGTCGCGTCGTCGGGCGGCTGGGCGTAGAGGCCGACGATCCGCGTCCTTTTGGGACGAAGTCGGGGTCCTTCGAACGCATCCAGGACCGGGTGCGCCGCCAACGCACGCCCTCGGCCAGCAGGATCCGTCGCAGCTGGGAGCGGTGCACCTCGAAATGCCGCGCGCCCGCGCGATGGTGGTCAGCGCGTCAAGGGTCCACTCGGGCGGTCCGCTCTCGTCGGCCGCCCATAGGTCCCCATAGGGCTGCACCTCCAGTCGGCCCGGCGGCACTGTTTTGACCAGCGCGATGATCTGGGACCGCTCGGCCTCGGTGATCCTTCGCTTGCGGCCCTGCCCGCCCAGGTCCTCCAGCCCCTCCAGGCCGCACCGGTTGAAGCGGTGCAGCCAGCACCGCACCGTCTTTTCACTGCACCCCAGCTCAGCGGCGATCGCCGGCAGCGTCCCGGCCCAGCTGGACCATCCGGGCGCGCATCACCAGGTCCTGCGGTGCCTTCCGTGCTCCAGCGAACCTCTCGATCATGGCCCGCTCGGCCTCGTCGCGGCTCTCCCGCGCACGTAACACCATCGCCCAGCACCCGCCCCGAGCACCCGAACCCCCCGCCACCAAGCGTTATACCCACGGAATGCGGAATCCAGCACTAGGAGCGTGGGTCGGTATCGGGTAGTCGTCCGGGGTGATGGTGGTCAGCGGGATCGGTGGCGGCCGCCTGGTCTGTGCCGGTCGGCCGAGGTCGGGGTGTTCTGGCCCCGGGAGGCTCTCGTGGA
>NZ_JASISZ010000131.1 GCF_030063355.1 Streptomyces sp. PH10-H1 | reverse complement strand
CGGCGCCAGCCTGAGCCTCTACCAAATCGTCCGCGAGTTGCAGACCCTCCTCGCCACCTGGACCGGCGCCTGCCCCACCTGCCACCGCAACATCCCCATACCGGCACCAACCTGACCAAGCACTACTGGAGGCCGATGGCACAACAGTCAAACCCTCCTCCGATATCAGAGGAGGGATATACGACCGGTGAAGCCGGGCGGAACCGTGGGCCAACGCGATGATTCCCCGGCGCACAGCCCGGCGCCCACCGCTCCCCCACTCGCCGAGCAGACCTCGGTGGCGCTGCTGCCGGGCGGCGGCTTCGACGGGCCCGAGTGGTCGGTCCGGGTATCACTGGCCAACCTGGACTACCTCAAGATCGGCCACCGGCTCCGTACCGTCCTCAACGACTACCACGCGGAGTGGCGGGCCTCGACGTCCTGACGCGCGGCGGCGGCCCACCGGCGCCGCGCGCGCCGATGAGCCGCCGGCGGCGGGACTCAGGGCCGTGCGACGAGGCGGGAGGCGAGCCGGCCGCGGTAGTGGTCGACCACCACGGCGACCATGATGACCGCGCCGGTGATCATCTGACGCTGGAAGTCCGATACGCCCATCAGCAGCAGGCCGTTGGTCAGTACGCCCAGCAGACAGGCGCCCAGCAGCGTGCCGACCATCGAGCCCTTGCCGCCGGACAGCGAGGCGCCGCCGATCACCACGGCGGCGATCGCGTTGAGCTCGTAGCCGCTGCCCAGGATCGGGCTGGCGATGTTGAGGCGGGCCATGTACGTCACGGCGGCGATGCCGACGGCGAAGCCGGCGATCACGAAAGCGGCGACCTTCACCACGCCGGTGCGGTGCCCGGAGAGCCGGACCGCTTCCTCGTTGCTGCCGATCGCGAAGACGAGCCTGCCGAAGACCGTCCGGGTGAGCACCAGATGTCCGACCGCGACCATCAGCAGGGCTATCCAGAAGAGAGTGGGGATCCCCAGCAGCGTCGAGGTGCCGAAGCGGTTGAAGCCCTCGGGGAAGTCGTACAGCGTCTTGGCGTCGGTGTACTGCAGTGCCGCGCCCCGCGCCACGTTGAGCATGCCCAGGGTGACGATGAAGGACGGCACGCGCCAGCGTTCCGAGACCAGCCCGTTGACCAGCCCGCAGCCCATGCCCACCAGTGCGGAGACCAGCACGGCGAGCAGTACCGCGACGGGCGTGGACAGTCCGCCGGCGGTCAGAACGTCGCCGGAGACGACGGCCGACAGCGCCATGACCGACCCGACCGACAGATCGATGCCGCCGACGAGGATGACGAAGGTCATGCCGACCGCGAGCATCGTGTTGAGGGTGATCTCGGTGGCGATGTGCGTGATGTTGTCCGAGGTGGCGAACTTCGGTGCGGACAGCGTGAAGACGGCCACCAGAGCGAGCAGAGCGATACCGATACCGGCCTCGCCCATCACCTGCCGGGCCAGCGAGGAGGCCGGGTGCGGTTTGCGGCCGAGCGTTACGGAAGTCATGGGGTGCCACCGTTCGTGGGTGCCGGAGCGTCGGCGGAGGTGTAACCGGAGTAGGCCAGGGCGAGGATCCGTGAGCTGTCGAAGTCCTTCCGCCGCACTTCTCCGGCGACGCGGCCGCGGGAGAACACGAGGATGCGGTCACAGATCCCCATGAGCTCCGGCAGGTCGGAGGAGACGACCAGGAGCGCTTTGCCGTCGGCCGCGAGGTCGACGAGTTGCTGGTGGATCTCGTAGCGGGCGCCGACGTCGATGCCGCGCGTGGGCTCGTCGACCACCAGGACATCGGCGCCGGCCAGCAGCCAGCGGCCCAGGACCACCTTCTGCTGATTGCCGCCCGACAGCGTCCTGACGGGATGGCGCACCCCCGGGGTGCGCACCGCGAGCCGGTCGACCGCCTGGCGGGCCAGCCGGTTCTCCTCGGCGCGCCGCAGGACGCCGCCGCGTGAGATCTTGCCGATGGCGGCCAGGGTGATGTTCGCGGCGAGTGGCATGTCGAGGACCAGACCCTGGCTCTTGCGGTCCTCGGTCAGCAGGCTGATGCCGTGCCGGACCGCGTCCTTGGGGGAGGCGATGCGGACCGGGTGGCCCTTGACCAGGACGGTTCCGCCGTCGCGCGGATCCGCGCCGAACAGGGCCCGCACGGTTTCGGTGCGCCCCGAGCCGACGAGCCCCGCCATGCCCACGACCTCACCCGCGTGCAGGGCGAAGGAGACCGGCTCCCCGCCGCGTGGGTGCAGCGCGTCGGCCCGTAGCAGTTCAGGACCCGGCTCGCGCGGTACGTGCGGCGGGTACTCGTGCTCCATGTCGCGGCCGACCATGAGGCGGATGACGTCGGCGGTGCTCGTCCCGGCCAGTTCCTGGGTGGCCACATGGCGGCCGTTGCGGAAGACCGTCATACGGTCGCCGAGCTCGAAGACCTCTTCCAGGTGGTGGGAGATGTAGAGGACGGCGGTGCCGCGGGCGGTGATCGCACGCAGCAGGGTGAACAGGCGAGAGGTCTCCCGGGGGGTGAGGGTCGCGGTGGGCTCGTCCATCACCAGGACCCGGCAGTCCTGCCACAGGGTCCTGGCGATCTCCAGCAACTGCATCTGGGCGATGCCGAGCCGTTCCACCTTCGTCTGCGGCCGGACCTCGAGCCCGACCTCGGCGAGCAGCTCCTCGGCCCTGCGGTGCAGTTCCTTGCGGTTGACCAGCCCGTAGCGGCGCGGGAGGTTCTGGAAGAACAGGTTCTCGGCCACGGTCAGGTTGGGCAGCAGGTTCAGTTCCTGGTGCACGACCTGGACGCCGGCCCGCATGGCCGCCGCCGGGTCGGCGGGCTGGTAGGGCTTCCCGCCCAGCGTCATGCCGCCGGCATCCGGCTGCTGGATGCCGGCGAGAATACGGACCAGGGTCGACTTGCCCGCGCCGTTCTCGCCCAGCAGGGCGTGCACCTCCCCGGGGAGCAGTTCGAGCCGCACGTCGTCGAGGGCCAGTACGCCGGGGAACTGCTTGCGGATCCCGCTCGCCTCCAGCACGGGGGCCGGGGGGCTCGGGGGTTGTGCGGTCATGAGGTTCTGCCTTCCGGCATGGGATTGCGCCTTCCGGTCCTGGTCAGCCGAGGTCGGACGCGGTGATGACCTTGACGTCGGTCTTCACCCAGCCCTGGACCTTGTCGCCGGCGATGAGCTTCATGGCCTGGTCGATGCCGTCACCGGCCTGCTTCGCGGCGAACTGGTCGACAGTCGCGACGACGCTGCCGTCCTTGACGTACGGCCGGATCGCCTCGATGTTGTCGAAGGAGGCGACCTTGACCTGGCTCTTCCTGCCCTCGGCGGCCACGGCCTTGACCGCGCCGAGCGCCATCGAGTCGTTCGAGGCGAGGACGCCCTGAATGTCCGGGTGCGCGGTCAGCATGTTGCTCACGACGGTGTAGGCCTCGTCGGTCTCCCAGTGCGCGGTCTTGGAGTCGAGCACCCGCAGACCGCCCGCGGCGGCCGCCGCGACGAAACCGGCCTTGCGCTGCTGGGCGTTGGCGGCGCCGGGGTTGCCCTCCAGGATGACGACCCTGCCGTCCTTGCCGAGCGCCTTGGCGAGCACCGCCCCCGACAGCCGCGCGCCCTCGGTGTTGTCGGGTCCGACGAACGGGACGTCGAGACCGGCGGCCTTCAGCGCGGCGTCGTCGAGCTTGACGTCGATGTTCACGACCTTGATGCCGGCCTTCACGGCGCGCTTGAGCGGGGCGACGAGTGCCTGGGAGTCGGCGGGAGCCAGCACGAGGGCGGCGGCCTTGTCGGTGATGCACCGGTTGATCGCGGCGACCTGGCCGTCGATGTCGGTCTCGTTCTGGATTCCGCTGGCGGTGAGGGTCAGGTCGCCGCGCTGTCTCGCGTGGTCCTCCGCCCCCTTCTGCATGGTCTGGAAGTACTCGTTGCCGAGCGACTTCATCACCAGGCAGACGGTGGGCTTTCCGCCCTTCGAGGCGCCGTCGCTCTTGGCTCCGTCGCCCTCCTGGCCGCAGCCGGTGAGGGCCGTCGCGAGCAGGAGTGCGGCGGTGGCGGACAGGACAACAGGCTTGCGGTTCATCGTGGACTGCCTTCCGTTGGAGGTGCGCTGAGGGTGTGCCGAGGGTGCGGCGGGGTGGCCGCCGCAGGACCTGCGGGAACGGAACAGGGTCAGGGCCGGGCGTCGAGGTCTGGCGTCGGGTCGGGCGCCCGGGTCGGGCGCCCGGGTCAGAACGGGACGCCGGCGCGGAGTACCGCGTTGGCGTAGGGGGTGGCCTCGCCGGTCCTGACGACCGCACGGGCACCGAGGGTGAGTTCCTTCAGCCGGTCGTGCGGTACCCGGTCGACGGTGATGCTGGCGAATTGCCGGTCGAGACCGTCCAGGAGTGCCAGGTCCCGAGCCTCCTGGGCGACGGTGGCGTGCTCGACCACAAGCTCATGGAGCACAGCGGCCAGAACCGGGAGGAACGGCGGATCGCCGCGCTGCCACAGCAGGTCCACGGTCTCGGTTCCCGGCGGGACGGGAAGTCCGGCGTCGGCGACCACGAGGAGGTCGCCGTGGCCGAGCGAGGTGATCAGATGCAGCAGCCGGGGGTGCCACAGCCCGTCAGGACGCATGGCGCGCCTCCGTACCTGTACCCGTATCGGTACCAGTATCCGGGTCCGCGTCCGCCACCAGCGCGTCGACCTCGGCCCGGGAGGGGAGCGCCTGCTGGGCGCCGTGCCGGGTGGCCGCCAGGGAGCCCGCCGCGCAGGCCAGACGCACGGCCCCGGGCAGCGGGCGGCCGAGGCCCAGTGCGATGGCGAGTTGCGCGCAGAAGGCGTCGCCCGCGCCGACGGTGTCCACCGCGTCGACCTTGAAGCCCGGTTCCGTGTGGTGACCTGCCGCGTCGGCGGCGACCGCGCCGGCCGCGCCGAGGGTGATCACGACGGTCGCGGGCCCCAGCAGCCGGAGCTTCTGCGCTCGGGCCGTCCACTCCCCGTCCGGGACCGCTCCGGCAGCCGTGCCGGGAGGGCCGAGCAGGCCGGCCGCCTCCGTCTCGTTGACGACGAGGACATCGGCCTCCCGCAGCAGTTCGGAGAGCAGCGGGCCGGGCTCGGGCAGCGGAGCGGCGTTGAGCACGGTCAGCGCTCCGGCGGCTCGCGCCGCGCGGGCCGCGGCCAAAACGGACGGCAACGGCACTTCGAGCTGGAGCAGCACGGTGTCGGAGCGTTCTGCGGCCCTCCCGCCGGTGAGCGTGCGCAAGGTGGCCTCGTCGAGGTGCCGGTTGGCGCCGGGGGACAGGGTGACGGTGTTCTCCCCGTCGTGCTGGACCACGATCAGTGCCAGCCCGGAGGACGTGTCCGGGACCGCGGCCACCGCCCGGTCGTCGATGCCCTCGGCGACCAGGGCGGCCCGGAGTTCCGCGCCGTGGGCGTCGTCGCCCAGCAGTCCGACCATCAGGACCGCCGCGCCGAGCCGTGCCGCGGCCACCGCCTGGTTGCCGCCCTTGCCGCCGGGGCCGCGCACCACATCGGCGCCGGAGACCGTCTCGCCCGGCCGGGGGAGTCGGGGGACGGTGACCGACAGGTCCATGTTGAGGCTGCCGACCACGATCAGTCGTTCATTCATCGCTGCGCTCCGCCGTTTTCATCGCTGTGTTCTCCGCCTGCCGGATCGGGGCAACCGCAGGAGCCGCGGGCCAGCAGGGTCACGGGCAGGACATCCCGGCTGAGCGCCAGGTCCGGGTCCTTCATCCGGTCGAGCAGCCGCTGGACGGCGGTGCGTCCGAGGGCTTCGAAGGGCTGGCGCATGGTGGACAGCGCCGGGCAGGTGTAGGCGCCGGCCGCTATCCCGTCGAAGGAGACCACGGCCACGTCATCGGGGACCGACAGACCCAGTTCGGTCGCGGCCCGCAGTACTCCGGCGGCCTGTTCGTCGGAGGTGACGAACAGGGCGTCGACGGAGCGGTCGCGTGAGAGCAGGGCGCGACCCGACCGGTAGCCGTCCAGGCGGCCGAAGGAACCGTGCAGCAGTGGCGCGGCGTCCGGGCAGGCCTCCCAGCCGGTGCGGCCGCCGGAACCAGACCCGGCCTTGAGCCCGGCCTGCTCCAGGGCCCTGCGCCAGCCCACCACACGGTCAACGGTGGGATGGATGCCGAGCGGCCCGGCGATGCAGCCGACCCGGCGCCGCCCGTGGGCCAGCAGGTGCTCGGTCGCCTCCTGGGCGCCGCGCACGTTGTCGACCAGTACGTACGAGGTCTCCACACCGTCGAGTTCACGGTCGAAGACCAGACTGGGCACCCCGGAACGGGCCAGCTCGGCCCGCCAGGGCTGGTCACCCTGCGAGGGGATGAGGACGAGTCCGTCCACCTGCCGGTCGACGAAGGTCCTGATGTACCCCGCCTCGCGCTGTGGATCGTCCACGCTGTTGCCGACCAGGAGCGTGTATCCGGCTGCCCAGGCGTGGTCCTCCAGAGCGCGGGCCAGCTCCGCGAAGAAGGGGTTCGCGGCGTCGGGAACGACCAGGCCGAGCGTCATGGTGTGGCTCATGCGCAGCGACCTGGCTACGGCGTTCGGCCGGTAGCCGAGCTGCTGCACCGCCGCCAGTACCCGTTCCCTGGTCGCCGGAGCGACCGATCGGGGTCCGTTGTTGAGTACGTAGCTGACGACCGAGGGCGAGGTGCCCGCGAGCTGGGCCACGTCCTGCCGTGTTGCCATGGTGCGGCTCCTGGAACGGTCGCGGAATAGGGGTCCGGCCGCCGCAACACGAATTGGCAACTCGTGTTGCGGCGGGGTTACGGGATTATGAGAAGCAACTCACGCAACCGCAAGAGGCCGGACACGCCGGATCGCACCGGATCGCTCCGGATCACGGCAGATCGGTCCGGACGGCCGTCAGGGACGTCGCAGCAGACCGATGTAGAGGTCCCAGAACCTGTCGGGCTCGGAAAGTCATCGCTGCTGCTGGCAGCGGTGGGGGAAGCTCGGCTGACACCATGCCGACGTGATCATTTCGCTGCTGTACAAGGTGGCCCGCAAGCTGCTGTCCGTCCCCGGGGTGCTGCTGCGCCGCGACACCGCGAAGGACGCCGAGCTGGTCGTGCTGCGGCACGAGAACGCGGTCCTGCGCCGCCAGCTCGCCGGCCCGGTCCGCTACGAGCCGGAGGACCGGTTCTGGCTGGCGGCGCTGTCCAGACTGATACCCCGTCACCGCTGGCGCGAGGTCTTTCCGGTCACGCCCGGCACGCTGCTGGCCTGGCACCGCCGGTTCATCGCCGCGAAGTGGGACTACAGCCGGCGTGCTCGTACCGGGCGACCGCCGACCAGGGCGGCACTCAAGAAGCTGATCCTGCAACTGGCCCGGGAAAACGCAAGGTGGGGCCACCGGCGAATCCAGGGCGAGCTGGCCCGACTCGGACACCCCATCGCCGCATCCACGGTATGGCAGATCCTCCACGCCGCGGGCATCGACCCAGCCCCGCGCCGCACCGGCCCGACGTGGCGGGAGTTCCTCACGAACCAGGCCGAAGGCATCGTCGCGGTCGACTTCTTCCACCTCGACACCGTGCTCGGCCGGCGGCTGTACGCGCTGGCGTTCCTCGAACACGGCACCCGGCGCCTGCACATCACCGGCGTCACCGCCCACCCCACCCGGGAGTGGGCAGTGCAGCAAGCACGGAACGTGACAACCGACCTGGGCACGCGCATGGAGTCCCTGCGCTTCCTGCTACGCGACCGGGACGACAAGTACGGCCCCTCCTTCGACGCCATCTTCCAGGCCGAGGAGATGGAAATCCTCAAGAGCGCGCCGCGAGCTCCCCGGATGAACGCCCACTGCGAAAGGATCATTGGCAGCATTCGGCGCGAGGTCCTCGACCACGTCCTCATCATGACGAAGACCACGCCCGGCAGATCCTGGCCGCCTACGAGCAGCACTACAACGAGCACCGCCCCCACCGGGCCCGGAACCAACTACCGCCCGGCGCCCACGAGCAACCCGCCACCGTTACACAACCTCGACACGCGCAAGCCCGTGCGCACGCGCGTCCTTGGCGGCGTCATCAACGAGTACAGATATGCGGCCTGACCTGCAGCGACGAATTTCCGAGCCCCACAGGTTCGAAGCCCAGCTCGGCACCACCCCCCTGGTCTGGCTCACAGGTGAACGAGTGGCATTGGCCTGCCGGCTGATCGAGCGCGGCGAACTGCGCCTGGACGTCGTCGCCCGGCTCAGCGGGCTCGGAACCGCCTCGAACCTGCGGGCCCCGTTGCGCCGTCGAACCGGGCTCAGCCCGACGGCCTACCGCCAGCGATTCGCTCTGGCCGAGCCCGCAGGCGTCACTGACGTGCGGAGACAGGCCAGCCCAGAAGGGCATCACCTCGAACCAGCCGACACATCAGCCCTCTCCTGAAACGGACTCGAAGGCGAGCAACAGTCAAGACTTGCGGATGCCGAGCCACGGACCGCCAGCGTGAGTCGGCCCTGAGTTCAGTTCCCGGCGCCCGACGCCCGGCGCTCGTAATCGGCCCGGGCCGTGTTCACCTCGTTGATGTGCCGCTCGGCCCAGTCCCGGATGGCGCCGAGCGGGGCCTCCAGCGTCCGCCCGAGGTCGGTGAGGCGGTACTCGACCTTCGGCGGGACGGTCGGATAGACGGTCCGCCTGACGAGTCCGTCGCGCTCCAGGCTCCGCAACGTCTGCGTGAGCATCTTCTCGCTGATGCCGCCGATGACCTCGCGCAGCTCGCTGAACCGCATCGTCTCCTCCGCCAGGGCGCCGATGATCAGCGCGGTCCATTTGTCGGCGATGCGGTCAAGTGCCGCCCGTGACGGGCAGGGCGCGCTGTATGCGTCGGCCGGCTTGCCGTCCGGCAGCCAGGCCAGAACCCGGCCGGGGCTTCCCGGCCGGGGACGGCTGGCACGGGGGGTGGGCATGATTCGTACGCTAGCCCACTGCCGATGCCGCGCGGGGTGCCGGCGCGTCGTCCTTGTCGGCTTGCCCTGTCTGATCGGCGTGGCCGGCTAGGTCCGCCAGCCGGTCGAGGCGCAGCTCGACGACGCCGCGGAAGGCTCCCGCCAAGAGCCGGGCCAGGGACCCGCGTTGCCGGAACTCGTGGGTGACGATGGTTCCTCTCCCCACCGACCGCAGTTGCCAGACGGCATCCTCGACAAGCCCGGGAACCTGCCAGGTCGCGTCGATCCGCTGTTGCTCGATGCGCGTGTATTCCCAGGTGCCGCGGAGCCCGCCGTGCACGGTGAGCGTGTGCCGGTCGCCGACGCGCGCCGAGGCAGGACCCCCGATGGACAGGAACGCGGGATTCCACTCCGGCATCTGAAGGGGCGTGCGTAAGAACTGACGGATCCGTTCGGGCGGCGCGGCCACGAACCTCGCCGATGGTTGACGGGTCACCGAGCCGACTCCTTCTCTTCCCTGCGCTCGACCGGTGTGCTTGCTTCGATGACGTTGGGGCCGCTGGCCCAGGCTCGCCGCGGCGCCGGCGGGACCACCCGTCCGAAGACGTGTCCTGCGAAGTGCCCGCCGGCCAGGAGCGTGTTCCCGTCCTCAAGTTCCTTGAGGAGCTGCGCGCGAGTACGCAGACCCTGCTCCGGGTCATCGTCGAACACGCACGTCCACTGATTCTGGGTGATCTGCACCTGGCAGTGCATGATGTCGCCCAGGATGATCAGGCGCCGCTGGTCCGCGCCGGACGGATCGGTGACGATCAGGCTGCTGTGACCCGGCGTGTGCCCGGGTGTGGACAAGATCCGCACACCAGGCGCGATCTCCTCGCCGTCGGCGACGAACTCAATCAGCCCGTCGAGCGGGGCCTGCACGGCTTTCGCGTCCGGCCCGGGGAACGCCCCGCTGGTCTCCCAATGCCGCCACTCCGCCTCGCTCACCAGGTACCGTGCCTCAGGAAACGTCAATCCGCCGACGTCACGGCCGTCGGGGAAGTACGGAGCCGGAGCGACGTCACTGGTCCAGCCGACATGGTCGTGGTGCAGGTGGGTGTAGACGACGGTGTCCACGTCGGCGGGCGAGATGCCTTCGGCGGTCAGGCTCTTCAGCAGCGTGCCGGCTTTGAAGTACGCCACGTCGGGAATCGTGTAGTCGACGGTGCCCAATCCGAGGTCGACCAGGATAGACCGTTCGCCGGAGCGGATCAGGAACGAACCGATGCTGACCGGGAACCGGCCGTGCTCGTCGAGGAATTCCGAATGAGTCGCCCAGCCGTCCGGCACGCTGGACGGGAAGAAGGCGGCCGGATTCAGCCACCCCTCTCCGTCGGGCAGGTAGGTCACGGTCGTCTCGCCGATGGCGATCTGGGCGCGAAGTGCGGGCTGAACCATGGAACTCTCCTCAATAGGCTGTCATGCTCGGAGCGGTCGGGAGGCCCTGCCGCTCATGACTAACTATCGGAGAGTGGCAAACCGTTGGAAAGTACGCACTTGCAAGTGCGTCCCCGTCGTTGGAATGCCCGGCCCGAGGCGCCCGTTGGCAAGATCGGAACCTCACCTCGGGAGCTGCGAATGTTCATCGCGACCATGGCCGGCGATATCGCCGGGATGATCTCTGGTCATGTGGTTTCGACTCCTGTACCTCGTCTTCGTCCGCGTCGTCGGATGGCTCGCGCTGCTCGCCCGGTCCTCGGCATCCAAGAACGTCGAACTCTTGGTCCTGCGACACGAGGTCGCAGTGCTGCAGCTGCGCCGCGGCCTCAAGCAAGCCTCGGCGCCCACCTTCCCGGATGGTCGGATCGGCTCACGCCGCATGTCCTGCGGCACTACTGCGCCTCGCAGCTCTACCGGAACGGCATGGACCTCGTGGCCGTGCAGGAACTCCTCGGTCACTGGTGGGTGGCGACCACGATCGTGCGTCCCTCCCCTCGTGGTGTGGAGACCATGACTGCAGGGGAAGTTGAGGGTGCGGATTCCCTCCCATGTGGCAATCATTCTCAACGCCCCCACCCCCCTGATCACCACGCTGTTCGTGTCAGTGACGAGGCCCCCCGGGCACACCGCCCAGCCGAAATTCGCGGGATTGGCCATCGGCTTCGTCGGTGTGGTCGTCATCGCCGCGCCCTGGCGGCTGGCAGGCGTGGCCCACGACTGGTCCGCCCTCACACAGTGCCTGACAGCTGCGTGCTGCTACGCCGCCGGATTCTGCTATCTGCACCGATGCGCCGCGCTGCGCCCCGAGCCGAACAGCGCGATCTCGACCTCCCAGGTGGTGGCGGGGGCCGCGATGCTGCTCGCCGCCACGCCATGGATGGCACGACCCCTATGCCGCTGCGCCGCGTCGTGGTGGGGGCTGCTCTCAGAGACCCAGGTGTGCCCCGGCGACCGCGCCGGCTTCCAGCTGCGCGACCAGCATGTCCGCCCCAGCCGTCGGCACCCCGCCCAGGCCCTTCGCCGCGTGCTGCTGCCAGCGCGTTCCCAGCTCAGGCTCAGTCGTCCGACGCCGCTTCGGTTCTTCGCCGGTACGGGGTCGTTCTGTCATGTTGCTCTCGTCCGCGAGTTCGGCCTGGTCCGGAGGGTCACTCGTCCACGCGACGGGTGGCGTCGGTGCCGTGATCGTCTGCGGTTCATCGGAGCCCGGGCGGGTACTCGGCTGGGTTCCGGGCACGTGGGACGTCGTCGTTTCGTCATTAGATTTCGTCATGAGGTACGTGTTCCCGTCTTTTTCCTCGCAAACCGGGCTCGTCCCCTTGCCGCGAACGCTGGCGGTACCCAGCGGGGTGTGCCATCTCGCGCCGGCCACCCTTTCGCGCTACCTCAGCGGGGGAGCGCATCGCGCCGCACGACTTCCTGACGGCGCTGTCCACTGCCCTCGCCGGCTTGGGCCACCCGCTCAGCGCTACGGCGTATGAGCTAACAACTGGTGGCACATGGGGGAGCCAGGCGCAAGAGGACTGTGAGGGAGGGCGCGCTGGTGGCTACGCTGCCGCGCATGGACCTCTACGGGGAAACGGACGGTAGTGACCGATGCGGGAATTGACGGACGCGGAATGGACGGCCGTGCGGTCCGCGTACTGCCAGGGGACCGTCGCGGTGTGCCCGCAGTGCGCTCGCGGCGGAGTTGCAGTCCTCAAGCCGGCGGAACGCGTGATGCGCTTCGCCTGCGGTCATGAACTGGCTGTGCCCGAGGGCGCTACTCCGTAAGGGGACGGGCCGGCCGGGGGGCCGGGGCGGGTCAGGCGTGGGTGGTGCGCCGGTGACCGTGGCGGGTCGGCGAAGCGGCGGGTTCGCGGTCGCTGGAGCGGTGGCGGGCGTTCTGCGGGGGGTTGTTCCAGACCAGGATCAGTGCCAGGAGCATCGGAGCGGTCAGCAGGACCAGGAGTCCCATCGTGCACCTCACTTTCATCCGTCCGTGACCATGCACCTGACCGAATCGATGATCCGCAAACACCCGGCCACTCGTGTGGGTGGCCGGGTGCGCCTGCCTCCGAGGCATCCGACAGCGCCCTTCCATCCACGCTGCGCAGCGCATCCGGCATTGCGCAGCGTGCTGCGCACAGGCCCTGATCTGCGCCGACGCCCCGAACTCACCGCAGGCTCACCGTGTTCGTCCAGCCGCACTCACCCGTCGCTGCGTCTTCAACACCCGTCGCCCGCGGCGATGATGCGTAACGGTCGGCGACGACTGCGCAAGTTGAGCCGCGGCTGCGCACCGTGCTGCGCAGTGGTCGATGCGCAGCACAGTACGGGGGGAGACTGCGCAGGTGACTGTTCACCGCCGCCCGTTGGGCACCGGACCGCACCTCGACTGTCGTGGACGGTGGCGTCCTGGCCGCGGTTCTTCTTGGCCTCGGCGAGGCTGGCCTGCAGCGCGATGCGGTCGGGTCTGGCAGGAAAGGGCGAAACCGCCAGGCCCGACCGGATCTCGATGTCGCACCCCATGAACGAGCCACTGCCGGTCCACGACACGGGCGGCGCCACCACCGGCAACCCGCATTCA
>NZ_JASISZ010000130.1 GCF_030063355.1 Streptomyces sp. PH10-H1 | reverse complement strand
GGAGACCCAAAACGCCCGTGGAGCACAGGTAAGACCGGAACCTGTTCCGACACAGCGCGATGAAGCACGAACCCACCCAAACACCGCGCCATCCCTGCGCAGCACGGAGGGAATCACCGCCCTTTAGGGCGGAGAGGATGTCAAACTCCCCTGCTGACCCACGCCTTCGACACCGTCATCAGCATCGACATCTCCCACCGGATACTGCAGCAGGCCGCCGGCCGCTCCCCCGCCCGCGTCCACGCCGACGCCGCCGGATTGCCACTGCCCGACGCGGGGGTCCTCGCCGTCGTCGCCATCGACATGCTGCTGTTCCCGCAGGAAACCGCCCGCGTGCTGCACCACGACGGCGTTCTGTTGTGGATCAACCAACTCGGTCCCGACGGACCTCTCCATCTGCCCGCCGACGAGGTCGCCGACGCCCTCCCCGGCACCTGGCAGGCCATCGAAGCCGACGCTGGATGGGGCACCTGGGCAGCCCTGCGCCGCACCTGACAGCCCGTGCGGCCCGGGCCGCCGGACGGAGACGTGGGGTCCGCGTCCGGCGGGTGGCCGTGAATCGGGCTGCTTGGAAGGGCAGTTGACGCCGTGAGCCTCAGAGGGCCTCGGCCGGCTGGCTTTGACCCGTTTCCGATTCGGCGGGTGCCGGGGCGGATGCGGGGGCGGTGCGCAGGGTGAGGGCCGAGGCGAGGGCGCCTGCGGCGGCGAGGACGGCGGCGCCGAGGAATGCGGCGGAGAACCCGTTCGTGAGGGCGGTGGGGTTGCCGAGTTCGCGGGCGCCGTGGGCGGCGGCGACGGCGGTCATGGCGGCCAGTCCGAGCGCGGAACCGACCTGGTAGCTGGTGTTGACGATTCCGGCGGCGAGGCCGCCTTCCTCGGGGCGGGCGCTGGACAGGGCGGTGCCGAGGGAGGGGATGAACGCCAGTGACATGCCGGCCGCGGCCAGCAGTGAGGCGGGCAGAACGTCGACCCAGAAGCTTCCGTCGGCGCGGGCGAAGGACAGCCACAGCATGCCCCCGGCGAGGGCGAGCAGCCCGGTGACGATCAGCGGCTTCGGACCGAAGCGGGCGATCAGCCGCGGCGCCAGCACGATCATCATGACCATGATGGCGACCGTCATGGGCAGCAGCGCGGAGCCGGAGGCGAACGCACCCAGGCCCAGGACCTGCTGGAGGTAGAGGTTGAGGAAGAACCACATGGGGATCCAGGCGGCGGCCATCAGCAGTTGGGCGATGTTGGCGCCGGCCAGGTTGGGGGCCCACCAGATGGCCAGCCGCATCAGCGGTTCGCGGCGCTTGGACTGGACGGCGACGAAGGTGGCGATGAGCAGGATCCCGGCGGCCAGTACGAGCCAGGTCCGGGCGGAGGCCCAGCCGGTCTCGGGTGCGCGGACGATGGCGTAGACGACGGTGGCGAGTCCTGCGGTGACGGTGACCGCGCCCGTCCAGTCGATGGATCCGCGGCGGGCGGTGGCGGACGGCATGACGCTGGGTGTGGCGATCAGAACGACGAGGGCGATGGGGATGTTGATGTAGAACACCCACGGCCAGCTGGCGTACTGGGTGATGACCCCGCCGAGGAAGACACCGGCGGTGCCGCCGGCCGGAGCCGCGGCGCCGTAGAGCGCGAACGCCTTGGTGAGTTCCTTGGGGCGGGCGCCGAACAGCATCATCAACAGGGTCAGGGCTGACGGAGCGATGAGCGCGGCGCCGATGCCCTGCGCCGCTCGTCCGGCCAGTTCGACCCAGACTTCGCCGGCCAGTCCGGCGGTCAGGGAACCTGCGGCCAGCACGGCCCAGCCTGCGGTGAACAGCCGCTTCGCGCCGAACAGGTCGGAGAGGCGCCCGCCCAGCAGCAGGAGTCCGCCGAAGGCGACGACGTAGGCGTTGAAGACCCACGACAGATTCTCCTGGGAGAAGCCCAGGTCGGTCTGCATGTCGGGCAGGGCCACGCCGATGATCGACGTGTCCATGATCACCATGAACTGGGCGAGCGCGATCAGCACGAGCGCCGTCCAGCGCCGCGGATCGGCCGGGTTCGTTGGGGTTGACATTTCAGACTCCTATACCGGAGGGGGGTATCATTGAGGCGGAGAGAGCAACATACCCCCTTGGGGTATTCCCGGCTAGCCCTGAAGGATCGGAGAACCCGGCGATGAACGGATGCACCAGCGACAAGGACGCCTACCTCGCCCGCCTGAACAGGAAGCGGCCGACGCCATCGCCCGATTGGTGCGCTCGTGACCCCCGGCCGCCTGAGTGCCCAGCGGAACACCCCTTTGACTTGATACCCCCTAGGGGTATGCTGTTCTCCATCGGCCGACCGGCGAACAGCCCGGCGACTCCTTGAGGATCAGGAGGCTTCGCCATGACCACGACCACGTCCAACACCCCCGCCGTCTACACCGTCACCGGCCGTCACCAAAGTGGGCGCGTTCGGAGCGGGCCTCGCGCTGACCTTCGGCGCCTCCTTCGGGATCGGCCACGTCGTCGGCCCCACCGGATCGAAGCCCGCACCGGCCCACGGACACAGCGATACCGCGGAACAGACACCGAAGGACGCGAACGACATGAACGGCACCGACCACACCGCGACGAAGAGCGACACGGCTCCGGGCGGCCTGCAGATTTCCGAGCGGGGTTACACCCTCGTCCCGCCCGCCGGACCGCTGCCGGTCGGCACCGCGACGGACTTCCGCTTCCGCATCACCGGCCCCGACGGCATGCCGGTCACCCGCTACACCCGCTCGCACGACAAGGACCTGCACCTGGGCGCGGACATCGCGGTCGCCGGGCGCACCCCGCTGACCCTGCTCTCCACCGAACTGGAACTCGCGCCGCGCCGGCCCCGAACCGCTGCGGAGCTGGAACAGACGCTGCGCGCCGCAGCCGCCGACACCCCCGACCTCGCCGACACCCTCCTCACGGTCGGCGTGCAACCGTTCACCGGCCACGGGTCCGCCGAGGTGGACCTCGGCCGGCTCGTGAGCGGGATCGTCGACCGCTACCGTGCCGCCGCCACGGCCACCGGCACTGCCACTTCCACTGCCCCGGGCAGGGTGCTGCCTCGCGCCGATCGCCATCGTGCCGGTGTTCAACGGGCAGCAGCAGACGCCGAAGGACACGATCTACGGCTGGCAGATCCACACCAGCGGATACGCGATGCCGCTGTTCATCCTCGCCTTCGCCTCCCAGTGGATCTTCCCCGTGCTCGCGTCTCTCGTCGCCGGTGACATCTTCGCCAACGAGGACCAGCACGGGACCTGGAAGACGATCCTGACCCGGTCGGTCAGCCGCAGCCAGGTCTTCTGGGCCAAGACACTGACCGCGACCTTGTTCACCGTGACAGCGGTGATCGTGCTCGCCGCCGGCACCATCGTCACCAGTGTGCTGCTCATCGGCACCCAGCCGCTGACCGGCCTGAGCGGTCAGCTGATCGCACCCGGTGCGGCACTCCAGCTGGTCCTCGCCAGCTGGGCGACCGCCCTGGCACCGCTGATCGGGTTCACCGCCCTGGCCCTTCTGCTCTCGGTCGTGACACGCAACCCGTCCGCGGGGGTCGCCGCACCCGTCGTCCTCGGCCTGGTCATGAGTCTGCTCGGCAGCATCGGCGGGATCGACCTGACCCGCCGGTTCCTGCTGACCACACCGCTGGATTCCTGGCACGGCCTGCTCACCGAGCACCGCTTCTACGGTCCGGTGACCTTCGGCCTGGCGGTCAGCGCCGCATGGACCGTCGTGTGCCTGGCCTACGCCTACTTCTCGCTGCGCCGTCGCGACATCACCGGAGGCTGACCCAATGAACCGCACCCGTCTGCTCACCCGCGGCCTGGGCCTGGGCATCGTGGCCGCCGCCGTGGCCACGACGACCGCCCTCGGCACTCCCGACGTCACCAAGGTCCGCGTGGAACACGCTCTCGCACCGACCTTCGCGAACCTCTACGTCCAGCAGGCCGCGATCCTCGGTGTACCGGGCATCACCGTCGAGGGCACCGCCGCCTCCGCTGCGTGTGACCGCGGCGGTCCGAAGGTCGCCGACGTCGGATCCGGCGCCGACTGGATCTGCATGGTCACCTTCCACGATCACCACGGCACGGTACAGACCGGCACGTTCGAACTGCAGGTCAAGGCGGAAGCCGCCTACGTCGCCGGTGGACCCTCCAAACTCATCGGCCTGGTGACCATCACCGACAAGTCGGGCAAGGACGTCCCCAACCCCGTATTCGAATTCGACGGATCGCTCAACCCGGACCAGTAGTGCCGGACCGGATGGTCGCCCCGGGAGTCCGCACGGGCGGGAGTGTCGTGATCTGCGCAACTCCGTCCGCTCGGCACCCCATTCAGATGTCTTGCCGGGCGGAGGGTTTCGGGCGCCGCCGGGTAAGGGCGAGCGGGGCAGCGCCGAGGAGCAGGGCCAGGGCGGCGAAGCCGCCGGTGAGGGTGGTGGCGGTGGCGACGGCGGCGACCAGGAGGGGGCCGCCGGCGTCACCGAGTTCGCGGCCGAGTTCGGCCGCGCCCATGGTCTGGCCGAGACGTTCCTCGGGGGTGGTGGCCGCCAGTGAGGTGAAGGCCACCGGGGTGATGAGCCCGGTGCCGGCGCCGATGGCCGGGGCGGCGATCAGCACACCGGCCAGGCCCGGGAGCATCGCGGCGGCCAGGCCGGCCGCGCTAAGGATCAGGCCCGCCGCGATGCCGGTGGCGGCGGTGATCCGCCCGGCGTCCAGGGCGCGGCCCGCCAGGGGCTGAACGATCGCGGCGCAGGCCGCCAGCACGGAGACGGCGGCTCCTGTGGCTACCGGGCCGAGGCCGGCGGCCGCGCCGGAGACCGGCAGGAACCCGACGCCGACCGACAGTGCGGCGGTGGCGGCGGCCAGGGCGGCCGTCGGACGCAGGAAGGACCCCTCGCTCAGCCGCCGGGCCAGGTCCACGACGGTCTGCCGGGCGCGCGGCAGCGCGGGAACGGCCGGGACCGCGAGGGCGGCCCAGGCGGCGACGGCCAGGGCGAGCCCGGCCATCACCGCGAACAGCAGGTCACTTCCGCCCACGGCCACCAGGGCGCCGCCGAGCAGTGGGCCGGCGGTGTAGCCGATGCTCTTGTAGAAGCCGTAGGACCCGAACGCCCGGCCGCGCTTGGCGGTGGGATGCAGCCGGGCCACCAGTGTGCTCGCGGCAGGGGAGAACGCCGATGCCGCGGCGCCCTGGCCGAGGCGGGCCAGCCACAGCAGGCCGGTGTTGTCGGAGAGGGCGAACGCCGCTGAGGCCGCGGCGAAGCCGATCAGTCCGCCGAGCAGTACCGGCCGGGCGCCGATCCTGTCGGCCAGGGTGCCGAACAGCGGCTTGAGCAGTACCTCCGCACCGTCGTAGAGGGCCAGCAGCGCGCCCAGCACCAGCAGGGACGACATGCGGTCCTGCGTGTACGCGCCGAGGTTGGCGGCGATGCCGTGCGCGCCGAACGCCGTGGTGAACCCTGCCGCGTACAGCGGCCGGATGCGCCATCGCGCGGTGGCGGGAGCGGACGGGGCGGCGGCCATGAGGAAGGTCCTCCCGGGCGGGCTGAGCATGAGGGAATCGTCCGGCGGGCGGCCTCGCGGACGTCGGAGACGCCGCCCGTGCCGTGGACATCGCCGATGCGGTTCAGTGGGCGGAGTCGGTGGAGTCGGTGCGGAGCAGGACGTGCAGGTCGTGGGCGGCTTCCAGGGTGCACAGGCTGGTGGCGGCCAGCAGCGCGGCTGCGGCCAGGAGCGGCAGGGGCCGCAGGAGCCGGGGCGGTGGGGCGAGGAGGGCGGCGACCCGGCGGGGCACGGGCCCGGCTCCGGCCAGGGGACCGCCCCGGCCGATGCCCAGGAGGCCCAGCGCGGCCGCGGGCAGTCTGCGGCGGGGGGTGGTGTGTTTGGCGGCCAGAGCCGCTTTGCCGACGGTACGGGCGACCCGGCGGCGGTCGCCGGTGGCGGCGGCGGCTTCTTCGTCGGCCCAGCGTTCCACCGTGTAGCCGACGGCCCTGGCCACCGGGCGCAGCAGCGGGTTCGTGGCGGCGGCCAGATGGGCAGCGGCCGCGAACAGGTGGTGGCGGGCGCGCAGATGGGCGCGTTCGTGGGCGAGCAGGACCTCACGTTCGGTGGGGTCGAGGGCGTTGAGCATGCCGGTGGAGACCACGATGCGGCCGGGCAGCCCGGGGATGGCGTAGGCATCGGCGGCCGGGTCCTCGACGACCACCAGCGGGTCCGGGCCCGGCAGGCAGCCGGCCTCCAGAGCCGCGGCGAACAGGGCGCGGGCACGGCGCCAGACCATCCGGACCGCCCCGGCGGCCGCGGCTGCCAGGAGTACCCCGGCGACGAGGGCGACGGGCAGGGATGCCGGATGGTCGCGTTGCACCGAGTGCGCCGGCCAGTGGCCGAGCGAGGCCACCAGCGGGATACGGACCAGCCCGGACAGGGCGAGCAGCCCCAGCACGGTACTGCTGCCGGCGGCCAGCACCACCGCGGAGGTGGTCAGCAGCCAGGTGGCCGGGCGTGGGTGCAGCCGGTCGGCCACCGGCCGGGCCGCGAGCGCGGCCAGCAGCGGGAAGATCAGGGGGAAGTAGACAGCGAGGCGCATCGGTACGGCCCGTCTACCGGGCGGGACCGGCGTCGGGGCCCAGCAGGCGGCGCAGGAGCTGCTCGTCGTGGCTGGACAGATCGTCGACGAACCGGGTGAGGACGGCCTCGCGGTCGGGTTCGCCCTCCAGGGTCCGGCGCATCCGCCGGGCGGCGAGTCCCGGCACGTCCGTGACCGGTCTGTAGGCGAAGGCCCGCCCCCGTGCGGTGCGGGTGAGGACCTCCTTGGCGTGCAGCCGTGACAAGATCGTCACCACGGTGCTGTAGGCCAGCTCGCTGCCGAAGCGGTCGAGGACCTCGCCGGCGGTGAGGGGTGCGTCCGCGGTCTGGAGCAGGCCGAGTATCTCTGCCTCCAGCGCGCCGTTGGCCCGCCGCCCCGCCGGGGTTTCGGTATCGGTGTCTGCCCGGTCGGTCATGGCGGTTGGCGTCTCCTCACGGATCATCTACAGTCCTGTAGAGATTCTACGTCCCTGTAGAAGCTCCTGCGTCCCCGAGTGTGCCATGCGCACCGGCATCCCCGCACCGCCTCACCTTCGACCCGTCGCACCGATCTGAGAAGAGACCCCCAGCGCATGACCCCCGCTCTGGCCGCCACCAGCGTGCTCGCCCTCGACGGCCCTTCCGTCGACGGCGACTGGTACACCCGCATCACCCACCTGGCCCGTCACACGACCTGGCTCAACGGCGCGGTCGACGCTTACACCACCTACGGCGTGGTCCTGTTCGGGCTCGCCCTCGTGGCCGCCTGCCTGGTTGCCCGGCGCGCAACGGACCCCCGGGTACTGGCCGCCGCACTGGGAGCGCCGATCACCACCGCCCTGGCCATGGCCGTCAACGCCACCCTCAAAACCCTGGTGTCCGAGCAACGCCCGTGCCGCGCCATCGCGGGCTCGTTCACCGTCGAACCGTGCCCGGGCGCGGCCGACTACTCCTTCCCCAGCAACCACGCCGCCATGGCAGGCGCGGTCGCGGCCGCCGTCTTCCTGGTCAACTGGCGCCTGGGAGTACTCACCTCCGTCGCCGCGCTGCTCATGGCCGCCTCCCGGGTCTGGGTCGGCGTGCACTACCCGCACGACGTCCTGGTCGGCCTTGCCGTCGGCGCGGGTATCGCCCTGGCCGGCTACGCCGCGCTCCGCCCGGTGCTGCTGCGGCTCGTGGCAGCACTGACCAGCACCCCCTTGCGACCACTGCTCGTCCCCAACGTGCCGGTGGAGCACCCGCGCGAGATCTGATGCGCGGTCCGCGGCCCGGCGCGCACGGGTTCCTGCCGAAGGCAGAAATCCGGACAAGATGAGCAGCGGTTGCGTCAGCCCTGCTTGCGCCGCGGCCCGCGGCTGCGACGACGCCCTCTTCTGCGGTGGCAGCCGCGTCGAGCGTTCTGGGCAGCTGTGCCTACGATGAGGACCATGAGCGGAGTCGGGCACGGGGCGCGGGTGCAGCGCCTGGTGCGCGCTCGCACGCTGCTCGTACTCGTCGTGCTGGCCGGGATTCTGGCGATGCACGGCATGGGCTCCCACACCGCGATGGCCGCTACGGCCGAACATCCCATGGCCGCCCACATGCGGCAGGCCGGCGCCCCGTCCGGTGCCGCGGCGCCGATCATGTGCGGTTCCTGCGGGCAGGGCGCCGGGGGACACGCTCACGCGGACGAACTGTGCGTCTCCAACGCCTTGCCGGATACGCCCGCCCTGCCCGCGCCGGCGCCCGCACCGGTGCAGGTCGCGCTCCTCGCGCAGGTGTGCCCGGTGGCAGCGGCCGACGCGGCCGGGGGACGGGCACCACCCTCACTGGCCGAGCTCCAGATTCTGCGGGTGTAGGACGCGCTCCGGCGATGTGAGCCCGACGGGCCCCGCATCGCATACGGGCATGCCCTCATCTCTGCCATTCCAGGAGTTCACCTATGCGTTCGCACCGTTCCCTGACTCGTCGTGTCGTCATCGCGACTGCTGTGACCAGCGGCGCGCTGCTGCTTGCCGCCTGCGGCGGAAACAGCGGCCACAACGGCATGAACATGCCGTCGCCGTCCACCTCCTCCACCCCCTCGGCCTCCGCATCCGCGACGTCCGCGGCACACAACGCCGCCGATGCCACGTTCGCCAAGGACATGATCCAGCACCACCGCCAGGCGGTGGAGATGGCCGGCCTGGCCCCCTCGCGCGCCTCGTCCCCCGATGTCAAGGATCTTGCCGAGAAGATCAAGAAAGCGCAGGGTCCGGAGATCACGAGCATGTCCGGGTGGCTCACCGCGTGGGGTGAGGATGTCCCGATGGAGATGCCTGGCATGGACCACTCCGGGGCCATGCCCGGGATGATGGGCACCGCGCAGATGGACGAGCTCAAGAAGGCGTCCGGCAAGGCCTTCGACACGGCGTTCCTGACCATGATGATCGGACACCACCAAGGCGCCCTGACCATGGCCGGCACCGAGAAGCAGGCCGGCGCCTACGCCCCCGCCACGCAGCTGGCATCGGGCATCGTGACGTCCCAGACCGCCGAGATCGCCCAGATGAACAAGCTGCTCGGCAAGAGCTGAGCGCACAGGTGTGAGAGGTACGGCGACAGCCGGCCTCTCACACCTGCCCCCTCCGCCCCCTCCGTCCAGCCGGGCCGCGACACGCTGCGCGATCGCAAAGCCTGCTGCGCGATCGCAAAGACTGGGGAAAGGCTTGCTGCTGCACACCTCTCGCAGTTACACAGCCCACGCGGCCATGGTCAGATGGCCCAGGCGCCTGTCAGCGTCCGACCGCCTGCACCAAGGACCACGTATGACTGCTCAGACCCTCACCCCCGCTCCTGCGCCGTCGCGCCGGATACGCGACATGCTCAGCCGCCGGGAGTGGCTGAGCCTGGGCGGCCTGGCCGGCGCCGTGCTGGCGCTGCACGTGGTGGGCTGGGGAGTGCTGCTGTACGCGTCCCGCCAGGGCTACAGCATGGGGGCGCAGGGCACGTTCGGCATCGGGATCGGCGTGACGGCGTACACCCTGGGCATGCGGCACGCTTTCGACGCCGACCACATCGCGGCGATCGACAATACGACCCGCAAGCTGCTCGCCGAGGGCCAGCGCCCGTTGGGCGTCGGGTTCTTCTTCTCCCTGGGCCATTCCTCGGTCGTCTTCGGCCTGGCACTGCTCTTCGCGTTCGGGGTACGCTCCCTGGCCGGGCCGGTGCAGGACGACGGCTCCGGCCTGCATTCGACGCTGGGGCTGGTGGGGACCTCCGTCTCGGGCGTCTTCCTCTATCTGATCGCCGCCTTCAACCTGGTGATCCTCGTCGGCATCGTCAAGGTCTTCGCGAGGATGCGGTCCGGCTCCTACGACGAGGCCGCGATGGAACAGCAGCTCAACAACCGCGGATTCATGAGCCGGATCCTGGGGCGGGCGACGCGTGCGGTCAGCAAGTCCTGGCACATGTACCCGCTGGGTTTCCTGTTCGGGCTCGGCTTCGACACCGCCACCGAGGTGTCCCTGCTCTTCCTGGCCGCAGGCGCCGCGGGCGCCGGGCTGCCCTGGTATGCGATCTTGTGCCTGCCGGTGCTCTTCGCCGCCGGCATGAGCCTGCTCGACACCATCGACGGCACATTCATGAACTTCGCCTACGCCTGGGCGTTCTCCAACCCGGTGCGCAAGGTCTACTACAACATCACGATCACCGGCCTGTCGGTGGCCGCCGCCCTGCTCATCGGCACGGTCGAACTGCTGTCCATCGCGGCCGAGAAGTTCGGGCTGCACGGCGCCTTCTGGGACTGGGCCTCCGGCCTGGACCTGAATCTGGTGGGGTACGTCGTGGTAGGCCTGTTCGCTCTCACCTGGACCGTGGCCCTGCTGGTGTGGCGGCTGGCGCGGATCGAGGAGAAGTGGAGCAGGCCCGTCGGCGACGCCGCGGCGGAGTAGGGCCGGAAGCCGAGCGGGGAACAGCGCCCGGCCACCCGCCACGCGCACTGTACGCCTTGTACATATACCCCGGCGGGGTATAAGTTCCTGACTTCCGAGTATCTGCACGCGCGTCATTCCCCGGGAGTTGGCCATGGCCACCGCGTTGATCACCCCACCGCCTGCCACCTGGCGTGCAGCCCGGCTGATCGACCCGCTGCCCGGCCCCACATCGTCCCGCTGAATCCCCCGCGGCGAACGGAGCGTCCCCATGCACGCGATCACCCACGCCCTGTCCATTGCCGGGTCGATGACCTGGGAGATCACCTGGGCCCTGATCCTGGGCTTCGCGCTGTCCGCCGTCGTGCAGGCGGTGGTGCGCAAGTCCACGATCGTCCGCCTGCTCGGGGACGACCGGCCCCGTACGCTGACGCTCGCCGCCGGCCTGGGCGCGGCCTCCTCGTCCTGCTCCTACGCGGCGGTGGCGCTGGCCCGCTCACTGTTCCGCAAAGGTGCGAACTTCACCGCGGCGATGGCTTTCGAGATCGCCTCGACCAACCTGGTCGTCGAACTGGGCGTGATCCTGGCTCTGTTGATGGGCTGGCAGTTCACGGCGGCGGAATTCGTCGGCGGCCCCATCATGATCGTGGTGTTGGCGGTGCTCTTCCGCATCTTCCTGCGCGACACACTCCTGCGGCAGGCGCGGGAGCAGGCCGAGCACGGGCTGGCCGGATCCATGGAGGGCCACGCGGCGATGGACATGTCCGTCCAGCGCCAAGGCTCCTTCGCGCGTCGGCTGTTCTCGCGCGAGGGCTTCACCTCGGTCGCGCATGTCTTCGCCATGGAGTGGGCGGCGATCCTGAAGGACCTGGTGATCGGCCTGCTGATCGCCGGTGCCATCGCGGCCTGGGTGCCGGACTCCTTCTGGCGCACGTTCTTCTTCGACGGCCACCCGCTGGCGTCCAAGCTCTGGGGACCGCTGGTCGGTCCGCTGGTCGCCATCGCCTCGTTCGTCTGCTCCATCGGCAACGTCCCGCTGGCGGTGGTGCTGTGGAAGGGCGGCATCAGCTTCGGCGGCGTCGCGGCGTTCATCTTCGCCGACCTGCTGATCCTCCCGATCCTCAACATCTACCGGAAGTACTACGGCGCGAGGATGACCCTCTTCCTGCTCGGCACCTTCTATGCGGCCATGGTCACCGCCGGATACATCGTCGAATTCGCCTTCGGCGGCCTCGGCCTCATCCCCGACCAGGCCGACGCGACGATCCCCATGGAAGGCGTCACCTGGAACTACACCACCTGGCTCAACATCGCCTTCCTCCTCCTCGCCGCAGCCCTCCTCGTACGATTTTGGCGCACCGGCGGCATGGAGATGCTGCGCATGATGGGCGGCGCACCCGACACCGATCACAGCGGGCACGACGGGGAGCACACCGGCCAGGATGCCGACCACGGGCAGCGGGCGTCCGGCCACAGCAAGCACCAGGCTCCGGGCGGAACCGACGGCCACAACGAACACCATCACTGAAACGACGCGCAGCGTCCCGGAACTCGGCTCAGGAACCGGCTTGTTCACTCCCCTGCTGGCCGGCTCCTACCCCACCGTCGTCAGCTCGGCTGGGCCGTACTGCGGCCGCGCTCCCTGAGGCAGCCCGCCATGCTGAGCCGGGAGTGACGGGCTCGTCCGGCGCTCCTCCGTATGGCGGTGCTCCCCGCGCGTGCCGTTCCGCAGGCTGGTCGACTGGTGGAGGGGGCAACAGTCGACCGAAAGCGAGCACACTATGGCGATCATCACGGTGTTCGACATCATTGGTGGCACCCAGGCCCAGTACGAGCAGGTGACGGAGAAGCTGAGCGGTGGGCAGGGCGGGGTCAGGTCGCTCTCCGACTTTCCGGAGCCCGGCCTGATCTCGCACGCCGCCGGGCCCAGCCCCCATGGGTGGTTCGTGGTGGATGTCTGGGAATCCGAGCAGGCGTTCCAGCGGTTCGGCGAGAAGCTCGCGCCGTTGTTGCGAGAGGCCGGAGTCCCGGACACCGAGCCACAGGTGTATCAGGCCACCAACGTGGTGACCAGCTGACCCGTGTCCGGCCGATCATGTAATTCTTTACGTGGGCACGGATGGGCTTTGCGGGGACCTTGCATCATGAGGATGCCCTGCCATCACGCGGGGAGCGCAAGGCAGAGGGCATCCAGGAAAGCTCACGCCAGGCCATCAGATGTTCGCCCTGGCCGCCGGTCGATCCCCGCTGAGCCGGGTACGACCACGGCGTACTGATTCAGTCCAGGACTTCCACCGGAGATCCGCCGTCGAACGGGCTCAGGCGTTGCGCGAATTGACCCCCTATTTCGGAGCAGAATTGCACTGCTCACAGCAATGCCGGTGAGTTAAGCCGTTTCCGCAGGTGAGGGCCGCTGTCTGGTGACGTTGATCGTGTAGTGGACGTTACTGGGGGTGCGGGGCCGGTCTCGGCGCTTGATCGCGAACTTGTTCTTGGGTG
>NZ_JASISZ010000012.1:7370-131817 GCF_030063355.1 Streptomyces sp. PH10-H1 | reverse complement strand
GTGTGCGCACACCCGGAAGCCCGTACCGGGCTCATCCACGGCGCTCAGCCAGTCGAAGTACGTGCAGCCGAGTTTGTCCCGGGCGATCTCCAACGAGGCGATCCACGAGCCGACAGGAACGTCGACGGTCAGCAGCCCGAACGCCTCCGCCGCCGTGGCCTCCGCCCCGAAGATCTCCCCCGCCCCACCCGGCAACCACCCGACCACCGGCTCCACGGCAGCCGGTCGAGCACCGGACGCTGCGCTCGGCGTTACGGCTGCTCCAGCACCCGGTTCGGCGCCCGGCTCCGCAGCCGGCTCCGCAGCCGGCTCCGCAGCCGGCTCGGCACCCGGCGTCGTCGCAGCCGCTCCGGCCGGCCCAGCGCCCGGCGCTCCGGTCGGCTCGGTCGGGTCGGCATCGGATCCCGTGACCGGTGCAGCACCACGTGCTGCGGCCGGCCCAGCGCCCGGCGCCCCCGCTGGTTCGGCGCCCGGCGCCGCCGCAGGCCCGGCATCCCGCTCAGCCGCCGGCTCGGCGCCCGGCTCGGTGCCCTCTTCTGGGGTCGTCATCGTGGGTCCTCCCCCGGGGTCGGCGGGGCGGGGATCAGGTTGCTGGTCAGGGACGCGACGGACGGCCGGGCGGCGGCGTTCCCCACCACCGCGGCGGGGGCGTAGCGCTCGGCGAGGGACTCGCGGGCGATCTTCTCCTGGAGTTTGAGGATGCCCTGGAGGAGCGCCTCGGGCCGGGGCGGGCAGCCGGGGACGTAGACGTCCACGGGGATGATCTGGTCGACGCCCTTGGTGACGGAGTAGGAGTCCCAGTAGGGGCCGCCGCAGTTGGAGCAGGCGCCGAAGGAGATGACGTACTTCGGCTCGGGCATCTGCTCGTAGAGCCGCCTGACGGCCGGGGCCATCTTGTCCGTGACGGTGCCGGAGACGATCATCAGGTCGGCCTGCCGCGGGCCGGGGGCGAAGGGGATGACGCCGAGGCGGATGAAGTCGTGCCGCGCCATGGACGCGGCGATGAACTCGATCGCGCAGCAGGCGAGCCCGAAGTTGAAGACCCACAGGCTGTAGCGGCGGCCCCAGTTCAGGATCACCTTCATCGGTTCCGGCGCGAGCCGGGCGAGAGTGCCCAGGCGGCGCGGTTCCGGCAGGTACTGGATCTCGCTCTCCGCGGGCTCGGAGGCAGGCGTCGCTGAGAGCGCAGGTGTCTCGGAGTTCGCAGACGTCACGGGGGTCACGTCCATTCGAGGACGCCCTTCTTCCAGGCGTAGAGCAGGCCGACGGCGAGGAAGCCGATGAAGACGAACATCTCCACCAGCGTGGTGCCACCGAATCCGGGTGCGGCGAAAACCGTCGCCCACGGGAAAAGGAAGATCGAGTCCACGGCGAAGATCACGTAGAGGAAGGAGTACACGTAGTAGCGGATCTGGGTGTGGGCCCAGCCCTCGCCGACGGGATCGACCCCGCACTCATACGTGAGCATCTTTTCCTGTGTCGGCACGACCGGCCGCAAAAGCCGCCCGGCGCCGAAGGCCACGGCCACGAAGAGCACCCCGACCACCGCGACCAGGCCGACGACCGAGTAGCCGTGGAAGTAGTCCACGTCCGTCCGCCCCTCGTTCCCTCGTTGTCCAGCTATCCCAGTGGATCTTTAGACGATCTATACGGAGGGAGTCTAGGCCCTGGCTTGAGCGCGGGAAGCGGCCGTGCACACGCCAGGGGGGTTAACCCCACCTTGTCCCGCCCTATGAACCCCATGGCGCTTCCGCCCCCCGCACCGGCAGGCTGGGGCCATGAGCCCGAGTCCTGCTGTCCCGACCTCCGCAGAACCCGCCCCGCTGCCGCCACCGCGGCTCGCGTTCGGTGCGGTGACCTGGAAGGAAGTCGGCTACCTCCTGCTGAATCTGCCGATCGTGATCATCGGCTTCGTGTTCGTCGTCCTGATGCTGTCCATCGGCATCGGACTGTCGGTGACGGTGATCGGGCTGCCGCTGCTGGCGGGCGGGCTGATCGGGTGCCGGCTACTCGGCAGACTTGAGCGGTCGCGGGCCCGGGGGCTGCTGGACGTGGTGATCGACGAGCCGCGGCCGATGCGGGCGGGCACCTTCGGCTTCCTGCCGTGGCTGTGGGCGACATTGAAGGACCCGGTCGCCTGGCGGCACGCGCTGTACTTCGCCGTCCGGCTGCCCTGGGGCATTCTCACCTTCACCCTCACCCTCGTCTCGCTCTTCGTCGCCTGGCCCGCGCTCGGCTTCATCGCGCGCGGGCTGAGCACTGTGGACCGGGCGATGGTGCGCGGGCTGTTGCAGCCGTCGGACGAGTTGGAGCAGCGGATCGCCGAGCTGGAGTCCGACCGCGGGGTGGTCGTGGACCACGCGGCGGCCGACCTGCGCCGCATCGAACGCGATCTGCACGACGGAGCTCAGGCCCGCCTCGTCGCCCTCGCGATGGACCTCGGCCTGGCCAAGGAGAAACTGCTCGAGGACCCCGAAGCAGCCGCCAAGATGGTCGGCGAAGCCCACGGCGAAGTGAAGATCGCCCTCCAGGAACTGCGCGACCTCGCCCGCGGCATCCACCCCGCGATCCTCACCGACCGCGGCCTCGACGCCGCACTGTCGTCGGTCGCTGCGCGCTGCACCGTGCCGGTCCAGTTCGGTGTGGACCTCTCGGCCCGGCCCGCGGCGGCGATCGAGGGCATCGCGTACTTCACCGTCTCCGAGCTGCTGCAGAACATCAGCAAGCACAGCGGCGCGCGCACCGCGAGTGTCGATCTGTGGCGCTCGGAACAGCGGCTGATGATCCAGGTGCGGGACGACGGGAACGGCGGCGCTGGCACCACCGGCGGTACGGGGCTGGCCGGGCTGACCGAGCGGCTCGACTCCGTCGACGGTCTGCTCGTGGTCGACTCCCCCGTCGGCGGACCGACGATGATCACCGCCGAACTGCCCTGGCGCGACCGCGAGCTGCACCCGGCGCCGAACCACCGGTGAACCGAACCAGGGATAAACCGAAGCAGCGGTGAAGCGGCACCGGGACCGGCCCGGCTCATGGAAGGACCACTCCGGCACCCCCGGGAGCGGTCCTTCCGCGCGTCCGCACCCCCATCCACCCCCCTGGTGGCCCAGAGTCCCGCTCCGGGGTGGGGATATCCCCCTCCCGAACACGCCGATCCGCACCATGGGCGGGAAAGAGCCGTTCGACCAGGCTGTATGTCATAAGGGAGCGGCAACCAGAGGACGGACGAGACCATGGCCTACGATTTTTCGCCGGATGAGGGCGACCACCGCGTCCCCGCGGTGCTTCGTGCGCCGTTCGAGGCGAGGACCTGGCGTGAGTTCGGCTATCTGCTGCTGAACCTGCCGATGGGCATCCTCGGCTTCACGTATGTGGTGACGATGCTGTCCCTCGGTGCCGGGCTGCTCGTCACCTTCCTCGGTCTGCCGGTGCTCGCGGGGGGCCTGGCCGGCTGCCGGGGCATCGGGGTGATCGAGCGGGCCCGGGCGCGCGGGCTGCTGCGGCACGATGTGCCCGAGCCGGGCCCGGTCCGCGCCCGCAAGAGCGGCTTCATGTCGTGGCTGGGCGCCCAGCTGAAGAGCGGCGTCTCCTGGCGCCACGCCCTCTACTGCTTCCTGCACTTCCCCTGGGCGGTCTTCACCTTCAGCGTCTCGCTGACGTTCTTCGTCTACGGCTGGGGCTTCCTGACCTACCCGCTGTGGCGCTGGGTCTTCCCCGCGTACATCGGCCAGTCCGGTCTGCAGATGTACGGCGACGAGGCCGGCAACGGCTGGTACCTGCACACCGCCGGTGACATGGCGCTCGCCTCCGGCGTGGGACTGGGCTTCGTCCTCGTCACCCCGTGGACGATCCGCGGTATGGCGCATGTGGACCGGCTGATGGTGTCGGGGCTGCTCGGCCCGTCGAAGCTGGCCACCCGGGTCACGGAGCTGGAGTCCGACCGCGGGGTGGTCGTGGACCACGCGGCGGCCGACCTGCGCCGCATCGAACGCGATCTGCACGACGGAGCTCAGGCCCGCCTCGTCGCCCTCGCGATGGACCTCGGCCTGGCCAAGGAGAAACTGCTCGAGGACCCCGAAGCAGCCGCCAAGATGGTCGGCGAAGCCCACGGCGAAGTGAAGATCGCCCTCCAGGAACTGCGCGACCTCGCCCGCGGCATCCACCCCGCGATCCTCACCGACCGCGGCCTCGACGCCGCACTGTCGTCGGTCGCTGCGCGCTGCACCGTGCCGGTCAGCGTGACCGTGGACCTGCCGGCGCGGCCGGTGCCCGCGATCGAGGGCATCGCGTACTTCACCGTCTCCGAGCTGCTGCAGAACATCAGCAAGCACAGCGGGGCGTCGCGCGCCACGGTCGACGTCTGGCGGTCCGAGGACCGGATGATGCTGTACGTATCCGACAACGGCCGCGGCGGCGCCGATGGCGCGGCCGGTTCGGGGCTCGCGGGACTGATGGAGCGGCTGGACGCCGTCGACGGTGTGCTGGCCGTCGATTCCCCGGCCGGCGGCCCGACCCGCATCACCGCCGAACTCCCCTGGCGGGTATAGCCCTCCACTCCTTGCTTCCAGCCCTTGCCCCTCAATCGCCGGTCAATCGCCGGGCAGACCCGAAAAACGGGTCTGCCCGGCGATTGAGGGGCATCATGCTGCCCACCCCGGGTCCGGATACTGGAATGCTGGGGTGGTCACGTCGAATGTGGGGGGCTGGAAACCGTGGAGGACAGGGTGCGGGTCGTCATCGCCGAGGATTCGGTATTGCTTCGGGAGGGCCTGACCCGGCTGCTGACCGACCGGGGTCACGATGTCGTCGCAGGTGTGGGCGACGCGGTGGCGCTGATCAAGGTCATCGGGGAGATGGCGGACGAGGGCAACCTCCCCGATGTGGTGGTGGCGGACGTCCGGATGCCGCCGACGCATACGGATGAGGGCGTGCGGGCGGCCGTGCAGCTGCGCCGGGAGCACCCCGGAGTGGGTGTACTGGTCCTTTCGCAGTACGTCGAGGAGCAGTACGCGACAGAACTGCTGGCCGGCAGCAGCCGTGGCGTCGGATATCTGCTCAAGGACCGGGTGGCGGAGGTTCGCGAATTCGTGGACGCCGTCGTCCGGGTGGCCCAGGGCGGTACCGCCCTGGACCCCGAGGTCGTGGCACAGCTGCTGGGCCGGAGCCGGAAGCAGGACGTCCTGGCGGGGCTCACACCGCGCGAGCGCGAGGTGCTCGGCCTGATGGCGGAGGGACGGACGAACTCCGCGGTGGCCCGTCAGCTCGTGGTGAGCGACGGCGCGGTGGAGAAGCACGTGAGCAATATCTTCCTGAAACTGGGGCTGGCGCCGAGTGATGGGGATCACCGACGGGTGCTGGCCGTTCTCACCTATCTCAATTCATGATCATCCGACAAGGTGTCAGGTGCTGGCATTGAGTCCCGCTCATGTGAACCGTCGTAGAACTGAATGACCACGCGACAGCGTCTTACGAGTGAGGGCTCCGGGGGCGAATGAACCGTGACAAAGCACGGCAAACAGGAAGCTCAGCGCGGCGTCAATGATGCGGTACACCCCAGGAAGGTGACCCTTACCCACGTACGATGTGACGTGGGATCAACGGTCATGACCGTGTCCGTGAGCCGTCGCCTCGAAGGAGGTCCGATTCAGTGACCAGCCAGGTCAGCAGCCCAGCCGTAGAACAGGCCCTGCTCGGTGAGCAGCGCAGACCGGCCAAGGAGATCCAGCAGTTGGACCGGGTCATCATCCGGTTCGCGGGGGACTCGGGTGATGGGATGCAGCTCACGGGTGACCGGTTCACCTCGGAGACCGCGTCGTTCGGGAACGACCTTTCCACGTTGCCGAACTTCCCCGCCGAGATCCGGGCGCCGGCGGGAACCCTGCCGGGTGTTTCGAGTTTTCAGCTGCATTTCGCGGATCACGACATCCTGACGCCGGGCGACGCGCCCAACGTGCTCGTCGCGATGAATCCCGCGGCGCTGAAGGCGAATATGGCCGATCTTCCGCGCGGCGCTCAGATCATCGTCAATACGGATGAGTTCACCAAGCGGGCGATGGCCAAGGTCGGGTATGCGGCCAGCCCGCTGGAGGACGGCTCGCTTCAGGCCTATGCGGTGCATCCGGTGCCGCTGACGAGTTTGACGGTGGAGGCGCTGAAGGATTCGGGGCTGGCGCGAAAGGACGCTGAGCGGGCGAAGAACATGTTCGCGCTGGGTCTGCTGTCGTGGATGTATCACCGGCCGACGGAGGGCACCGAGCGGTTCCTGCGGAAGAAGTTCGCGTCCAAGCCCGATATCGCCGAGGCGAACGTGGTGGCGTTCCGGGCGGGCTGGAACTTCGGGGAGACCACCGAGGACTTCGCGGTCTCCTACGAGATCGCCCCGGCCACCGCGGCGTTCCCGGCCGGCACCTACCGCAACATCTCAGGAAACCTCGCGCTGTCCTACGGTCTGGTGGCGGCGGGCAAGCAGGCCGATCTGCCGCTGTATCTGGGCTCCTACCCCATCACCCCGGCCTCCGACATCCTGCACGAGCTGAGCAAGCACAAGAACTTCGGTGTGCGCACCTTCCAGGCCGAGGATGAGATCGCGGCCATCGGGGCGGCGCTGGGTGCGGCGTTCGGCGGGTCGCTGGCGGTCACGACCACCTCGGGTCCGGGGGTGGCGCTGAAGTCGGAGACGATCGGGCTGGCGGTGTCGCTGGAACTGCCGTTGTTGGTGGTGGCGATCCAGCGCGGCGGCCCCTCCACGGGGCTGCCGACCAAGACCGAGCAGGCCGATCTGCTGCAGGCGATGTACGGGCGCAACGGGGAGGCGCCGGTACCGATCGTGGCTCCGGCCACCGCCGCGGACTGCTTCAACGCCGCGATCGAGGCGGCCCGGATCGCCCTGACCTACCGCACCCCGGTCTTCTTGCTGTCCGACGGCTATCTCGCCAACGGCAGCGAACCCTGGCGGATCCCGGACCTGGATGAACTCCCCGACCTGCGGGTGCAGTTCGCCACCGGGCCCAACCACACCCTGGACAGCGGCGAGGAAGCGTTCTGGCCCTACAAGCGCGACCCGCGCACGCTGGCCCGCCCCTGGGCGGTACCGGGCACACCCGGGCTCGAGCACCGGATCGGCGGTATCGAGAAGCAGGACGGCACGGGCAACATCTCCTACGACCCGGCCAATCACGAATTCATGGTCCGCACCCGCCAGGCCAAGATCGACGGCATCGACGTCCCCGACGTGGACGTCGACGACCCGTCAGGGCAGGCCGAAACCCTGGTGATCGGCTGGGGCTCCACCTACGGACCCATCACCGCGGCCGTCCGGCGGATCCGGGCCGGCGGCGGCCAGGTCGCACAAGCCCACCTGCGCCACCTCAACCCCTTCCCGAGGAATCTCGGCGAGGTTTTGCAGCGTTACGACAAGGTGGTGGTGCCCGAGATGAACCTCGGTCAACTCGCCCACCTGCTGCGGGCGAAGTACCTGGTGGACGCCCGATCCTACAACCAAGTCACCGGCCTTCCCTTCAAGGCCGAACAGCTCGCTCACGCCATCATGGAGGAGAGCGCGGATGTCTGAGGCAACCATCGTCGACCACCCCACGCCGGGGCTCCCGGCGCTGTCGCTGGTCCCCAAAGCCGACGCGAAGCAGTCGATGAAGGACTTCAAGACCGACCAGGAGGTGCGCTGGTGCCCCGGCTGCGGGGACTACGCGGTCCTGGCCGCCGTCCAGTCCTTCATGCCCGAACTGGGCCTGGCCCGCGAGAACGTGGTCTTCGTATCGGGCATCGGCTGCTCGTCGAGGTTCCCCTACTACATGAACACCTACGGGATGCACTCCATCCACGGCCGCGCCCCGGCCATCGCGACCGGACTGGCCTCCTCCCGCCGGGACTTGAGCGTCTGGGTCGTCACCGGTGACGGCGACGCGCTGTCCATCGGCGGCAACCACCTCATCCACGCCCTGCGCCGCAACGTCAACCTCAAGATCCTGCTGTTCAACAACCGGATCTACGGCCTGACGAAGGGCCAGTACTCGCCCACCTCCGAAGTCGGCAAGATCACCAAATCGACCCCGATGGGCTCCCTGGACGCGCCCTTCAACCCCGTCTCGCTCGCCCTCGGCGCCGAAGCCAGCTTCGTGGCCCGCACCATCGACTCCGACCGCAAACACCTGCAGTCGGTACTGCGCGAGGCCGCCGCCCACCCGGGCACCGCCCTGGTGGAGATCTACCAGAACTGCAACATCTTCAACGACGGGGCCTTCGACGCCCTCAAGGACCAGCAGACCGCACAGGACGCCCTGATCCGCCTCGAACACGGGCAGCCGATCCGCTTCGGCGCCCCCACCACGGACGGCCTGGGCTCCAAGGGCGTCGTCCGGGACGCGGCCACCGGCGACCTCAAGGTGATCGACGTGACCGTGGAAGGGACGGCAGGGGTGCTCGTCCACGACTCCCACACCACCTCACCCACCACCGCCTTCGCCCTGTCCCGCCTCGCCGACCCCCACACCCTGCACCACACCCCCATCGGAGTACTGCGCAGCGTCGACCGGCCGGTCTACGACGCCGACATGGCCGACCAACTCGAGCAAGCCGTCGAACAACACGGCAAAGGCGACCTCGCCGCACTACTCACCGGCAACGACACCTGGACGGTCGTCGGCTGACGCCTTGCGTGACGCCGTCGGTGACGGCGTCACGCCCTTTCCAGGGCCGGAGGGGTGGGGGTTCGAAATGCTGCCGAGCTATTTGATGGGGCGCCTGGAACGTAAAGAGGCGATTTCGAACCGCCGCCCCGGAGGGCCCGGCCCCCGACCCTCTGGACTCCCCCGACGGGCATCGCCGTTCAGCGGCCGGCCGGCGCCGAAAGGTCAGCGACCGGCGTCGTAGGCGTCGCGCGCCTCGAACACGTCCGGCAGCGAGCCGCCGATCCAGCGGGCCAGCTCCCAGACCCGCTGGGCCGCGCCCCGGCCGAGCGGGGTGAGGGAGTACTCCACGCGCGGCGGGATCACGGGGTACGCCTCACGGTGCACGAAGCCGTCACGTTCCAGCGCCTGGAGGGTCTGGGCGAGCATCTTCTCGCTCACTCCGCCGACCTGGCGGCGCAGCTCGCTGAACCGGCGGGTCCCGTCGAGCAGCGCGGCGAGGACGAGCACGCCCCAGCGGCTGGTGACGTGCTCCAGAACGAGGCGCGAGGGGCAGTCCGCCGAGAAGACGTCGGGCACGTCGGCCCCGGCCGCGCGCTTGCCCGCGCCCCTGCCCGCACGCTTGCCCACGCCCGGCCCAGTCGGCTCGCCGGCGATCAGCTGCTCCAGCGCACCAGGGCGATCAACACTTACGCTCATACCAGTACCTTACCTCAAGGTAGGTACTTACGAATAGTTAGCGCAGGGTCTATGGTGAGTGCAGAAGCCCAACATCGACGCCGTACACAGGAGCACTCACCATGAGCATCGTTGTCACCGGAGCCACCGGACAGCTCGGCCGTCTCGTCATCGACGAGCTGCTGGAGCGCGTCCCGGCCGACCGGATCGCCGCCGCTGTCCGCGACGCGGACAAGGCCGCCGACTTCGCGGCACGCGGCGTCGAGCTGCGCATAGCCGACTACAGCGCGCCGGAGACGCTCAAGGACGCCTTCCACCCGGGTGACACGGTGCTGCTGATCTCCAGCAACGACCTCGAAGGCCGGCTGCCGCAGCACACCGCCGTGATCGACGCCGCCAAGGAGGCCGGAGTGGCGCTGCTCGCCTATACCGGCGTGCTCGGCGGCCCCGAAGCCGACTTCGAGCTCGCCTCCGCACACCGTGAGACCGAGAAGCTGATCCTCGCCTCCGGCCTGCCGTACACCTTCCTGCGCAATGGCTGGTACACCGAGAACTACACCCGCCAGCTCCCCCAGGTGCTGGAGCACGGCGCGGTCGTCGGCAGCGCGGGCGAGGGCAGGGTCGCCACCGCGTCCCGCCGGGACTACGCCGCCGCGGCCGCCGTCGTGCTGGCCGGCGAGGGCCACGAGAACACCGCGTACGAGCTGAGCGGTGACGTCGCCTGGAGCCTGACCGAGTACGCCGCCGAGGTGACGAAGCAGGCCGGCAAGGACGTCGTCTACACCGACCTGCCCGTCGACGCCTTCCACCAGGTACTGACCGGCTCGGGGATGCCCGAGGCGGTCGCCGCGGTCTTCACCGACGTGGACGTCGCGATTTCGCGCGGCCGCCTCGCCATCACCACCGGCGACCTGGCCCGGCTGATCGGCCGCCCGACGACGACGCTCGCGGTGACGGTCGCCGAGGCCCTGAAGTCCTGACCCGCGCGATGGGCGTACGCGACGGCGTGCGCGTCCGACCCGCACACCTGACCCGCGCGTCTGACCTGCGTGTTCCTGCCCGGCGTCTGTTAAGCCCTGCCTGTCATGACCGTTAAGCAAGACGGCCATGACAGGCAGGGCCTCTCGGCGTTACCTTCGACGGATTGGCACCAGCCCGAGGAGCACCCGTTGCCGCCACCAGTGAACGAGCATCGCGCCGGCCTTGCCTACGGATTCGGCGCCTACGGCCTCTGGGGCCTCTTCCCGCTCTTCTGGCCGCTCCTCGAACCCGCCGGAGCGCTGGAGATCCTCGCCCACCGGATGGTCTGGTCGCTCGCGATCGTCTCCCTGATCCTGCTGGTCATGCGCCGCTGGGCCTGGATACCGGAGCTGCTGCGACAGCCCGAACGGCTCGGCCTGCTCGCGCTCGCCGCCACGGTCGTCTCCGTCAACTGGGGCCTGTACATCTGGGGTGTCAACTCCGGCCATGTCGTCGAGACTTCACTCGGCTACTTCATCAACCCGCTGGTCACCATCGCCATCGGCGTCCTGGTACTGCACGAACGGCTGCGGCCCCTGCAGTGGACGGCGGTCGGCATCGGCGTCGCCGCCGTCCTCGTCCTCGCCATCGGCTACGGCCGGCTGCCGTGGATCGCGCTGACCCTCGCCTTCTCCTTCGCCACCTACGGCTTCATCAAGAAGAAGGTCGGCATGGGCGGCCTGGAATCGCTGGCCGCCGAGACCTCGATCCAGTTCCTCCCGGCGCTCGGCTATCTGATCTTCCTCGGCAGCCAGGGCCACGCCACCTTCACCAGCGAGGGCCCCGGCCATACCGCCCTCCTCATCGCCTGCGGCCTGGTCACGGCCGCCCCCCTCGTCGCCTTCGGCGCCGCCGCCATCCGCCTCCCGCTCAGCACCATCGGGCTCCTCCAGTACCTCGCCCCCGTCTTCCAGTTCCTCCTCGGACTGGTCTACTTCCACGAGGCCATGCCGCCCGAGCGCTGGGCCGGCTTCACCCTCGTCTGGGCCGCCCTCGCCCTTCTCACCTGGGACGCCCTCCACAACGCCCACCGCACCCGCACCGCGGCACGCGACGCCGCCTTGGAACTGGCCGCGAAGGCCTCCACCCCGGCGTAAACGAGCCGGTGCGGAGACGGTTGTGCCATGGCGAAGTGATTCTCGTCGACGCACGCCGCTTGTACAGCGACAGCTGAGGCCACCGACCGGCGCGCCGGTGTGGGGATATTCGCCGGCCCGGGTATGGGTGCGGTGCCAGGGTCGCAGCATGACGCGCACATACGAGGAACTGGTGGCCGAGGCCGAGTCCGTCTCCGTGGACGGCTGGGACTTCTCCTGGCTGGACGGCCGGGCCAGTGAGGAACGGCCCTCGTGGGGCTATGCCCGGGCCATGGGCGAACGGATGGCGCACGCCTCCGCCGCCCTGGACATCCAGACCGGCGGCGGGGAAGTACTCGCCGGGGTGCCGAGGCTTCCGGTTCTGACGGTCGCCACCGAGTCCTGGCCTCCGAACATCGCCAAGGCCACCGCGCTGCTGCACCCGCTCGGGGCGGCCGTCGTCGCCGACGAGGACGAGCCGCCGCTGCCGTTCGCCGACGCGGCCTTCGACCTGGTGGTCAGCCGCCACCCGGTGACCACCTGGTGGGACGAGATCGCGCGCGTGCTGCGGCCCGGTGGGACGTACTTCTCGCAACAGGTCGGCCCCGCGAGCGTCTTCGAGCTCGTCGAGTACTTCCTCGGCCCCCAGCCGCCCGAAGTACGGCGCGGCCGCCACTCCGACGACGCGCGCGCGGCGGCCGAGGCAGCCGGCCTGGAGATCGTCGACCTGCGGTCGGAGCGGCTTCGCACCGAGTTCCACGACATCGGCGCGGTGATCTATTTCCTGCGGAAGGTGATCTGGATGGTCCCCGGCTTCACCGTCGACCAGTACCGCACCGAACTGAAGGCCCTCCACGACCGGATCCGGGCGGACGGCCCCTTCGTCGCCCACACGGCCCGCTTCCTGATCGAAGCGCGCAAGGCCCGCTGACGGAAGCCGCGGCCGAAACCCCGGCGTGCTGAGCCAGCCGGGTGGTCCCCCATCGAATACCGTCGCCAAGGACACGGCGATTGATTACTTATGTCTGGTACATCCCACTAGCATGCGAAGGAATGGATGCGCTTCTCGTGCGATTGATCAGAACCTGGCCGGTCCGCGGACCGGCAACCGCAGCCATTCCGGTAACTCCGCCTACCTGGACGTGAGCACGCCGTTCGGTGCCGAGTACGGCAGCTCGCGCGACACACCGGTCCAGGCACGGACCGGCGTCCCCCACTAGCAGGCGTGGGTCCCACGAAGACCACCGCGATCAGCGGCAAGGTCACGTTCAGTTCCCCGGCCGCGCCTTCGCCACAGGGGTCCACCAGTGCTCGCACCGGTGGACCCCTGACGTTTCCCGTCCGGCCTTGACGGAAAATGCATGCACGTGCAATAAATGCGTATGCACACCCAACGCACTGAACGGAAGTTCCTCTTCCTGCTCGGAAGCGCCCGCACCGGCGGCAACACCGAGATCCTGGCGCGCCAGGCCGCCGAACAGCTGCCCGCCGGCACCGAGCAGCAGTGGCTGCGACTGACGGACCTGCCGCTCCCGGACTTCGAGGATCTGCGCCACGAGGGTGACGGCAGCTATCCCGCCGTCACCGGCCACGCCAAGCTGCTGCTGGACGCCACGCTCGACGCGACCGACCTCGTCATCGCCTCACCGCTCTACTGGTACAGCGTCTCGACCGCCACCAAGCGGTATCTCGACCACTGGTCCGGCTGGATGCGCGTACCGGGCACCGACTTCAAGCCCCGGATGGCCGGGCGCAGGCTCTGGGGCGTCACCGCCCTGTCGGGCCGCAACCCCGCCGACGCCGACGCGCTGGCGGGCACGCTGCACAAGACGGCGGACTACCTGCGGATGGAGTGGGGCGGCGTGTTGCTGGGCAACGGCACCCGCCCCGGCGACGTACTGAACGACTCCGCCGCGCTGGTCCGCGCGAAGGAGTTCTTCACGCGCTGATGTCCCGGGACGTGAAGCGCGCCCAGGCGGCGGAGCCGAACACGGCCACGTACAGGGCCTGCAGGCCGAGATTCTTCGTGATGTCGTCCCAGTAGACGGGGGCGCGCAGGATGTCCGCGAAGCTCAGCCAGTGGTGCGGGAAGAGATACGGCTGGATGGCGTGCAACTGGGGGATCGTGTCCACGATCTGCACGGTGATGACCAGGCCCACGGTCGCCGCCATAGCGCCGATACCGCTGTTGGTGAGCGTCGAGACGAACAGCCCGATCGCGGCCACACTCATCAGCGAGAGCGCGACCAGACCGGCGATCAACAGGGCGCGCACCAGGCCGTCGGAGAGCGAGATCGTGGTGCCCGACAGCAGGGTCACGTCCCCCAGCGGGAAGAGCGCCGCGCCCACCGCCAGCGCCGAAGCCGCCACGACGAGGGTCGCCACCGCGCAGAAGACAGCCACGGCGGTGAACTTGGCGAGCAGCAGCCGGGTCCTTCCGGCCGGAGCCACCAGCAGATAGCGCAGTGTGCCGGAGCTCGCCTCGCCCGCGACCGAGTCTCCGGCGATCACACCGACGGCCAGGGGGAGGAAGACCGGGAGGGTCACGGCGAGCGCGGCGAAGGTCAGGAACAGGCCGTTGTTGCTGATCTGCGACATGAAGGCCGGGCCCCCGCCGTCTCCGCCGGGACCGCCGCCGGCCGAACCGCCGCCCCGCGTCTCGATCCTGACCGCGATACCGACGAGGACGGGCACGGCGGCGAGCACTGCCAGCAGCGCCACGGTCCGCAAGCGGCGGAACACGATCGTCAGCTCGCTGCGGAACAGCCCCAGCGACCAGAGGGGACTGACGCTCCGGAGAGGCACCACGGAGACCGATTCGACTTCGGCTTCAGCCCGCGACATCGAAGCCCTCCCCGGTCAGTGCCACGAACGCGTCCTCCAGCGAGGCCCGTTCGACGCCGAAGCCGCGCACCCGGACCCCGGCCGTCACCAGCGCCGCGTTGAGATCGGCGAGGTCGACGGGGCTCGCGGAGTCGGCCGGATCCGCGGGGTCGGCCGGCAGTTCGCCGGTGACCTTGTCGTCGAGGGTGATCAGATCCGTCACGCCGTGCTCCTTGAGAATCCGTACGGCGTCCGCCGGATCGGGGGTCGTCACGGCGATCCGGCCGCGCGCGCCCGCCGCCATTTCCGCGACGGTCCCCTGGGTGATGAGCCGGCCGCGCGCCATCACGGCGACATGCGTGCACACCTGCTCGATCTCGTCGAGCAGGTGCGACGAGAGGAATACGGTCGTGCCGTCGGCCGCCAACTCCCTGATCAGGGAGCGGATCTCGCGCATGCCCTGCGGGTCGAGGCCATTCGTCGGCTCGTCCAGCACCAGCAGCTCACGCGGCTGGAGCAGCGCGGACGCGAGGCCGAGCCGCTGCTTCATCCCCAGCGAGTACGCCCGCGCCTTCTTGCCCGCGGCCGCGGCCAGGCCGACCCGGTCGAGCGCCTCCCCGACGCGGGCGGCGCGGGTTCGGGGATCCGCCGTCGGATCGGCGGAGTCGTAGCGCACCAGATTGTCCCGGCCGGACAGAAACCCGTAGAGCGCCGGTCCTTCGATCAGCGCGCCCACCTTCGGCAGCACCATACGCGCCGACCGCGGCATCGGGCGGCCCAGCACCCGGGCTGTCCCGGCGGTCGGCTCGATCAGGCCCATCAGCATGCGGATCGTGGTGGTCTTGCCCGAGCCCTTGGGCCCGAGAAAGCCGAATACGCTGCCGCGCTCCACCCTGAGGTCCAGGTCGTCCACGGCGAGCGTTCCCCGGTACTGCTTCGCCAGACCATGGGTCTCGATCACGGCCTCGATCCCGGCCTGGGTTCCGACCCGGGCCGTGGCCTCAGCCGCGGCGGGCGGCTCTTCCATCGCACTCCCTCTGAAAGGAACGAGCCCGCCCGGCCGGTGAACGGCCGGGCGGGCCGGAGGCCTACTTGGCAGCCGCGTTGGCGGCCTTGATGAGGGCGTCCTGGTTGACGGCGCCGACGTACACGGTGCCGTTGTCGGTGACCAGGGCGTTGACGAGGCGGGTGGAGAAGACAGTGCCGGAACCGAACTTGCCGGTGACCTTGTGGCCGAAACTGTCGATCAGGCCCTGGACGTTCTTGTTCATCCGGCCACCCGGCTCGGACTGCGAACCGGACCCGGAACCGGGCAGGGCACCCTTGGGCGCCTTGATCTCGGCGACCGAATTCCAGTCCGTGCCGAGGACGTTCAGGCCTTCGAGGCTGTTCAGCCCGTCATGACCCGCTGCCTTGTCCCCCGGCGCGGCCTTGGCACCGGCCTTGTCACCCGCCTTGCCGGCTGCCGTGTCCTCCGTCACCTTGGCGCCCTTGGGCGGGGTGAACTCGAAGGTTCCGGCCGAGGGCTTTCCGAAGTCCACCTTCGTGAAGCCGATGTCGATCGCGGCCTTGCCGCCGCTCTTGGGCGTCAGCGTGAACTTCAGCGGCACACCGGTGGACGAGTCCACTGCGACGCGGATCGCGCCGACCGTGGAATCACCGCCCTTGGGCTGCACGAGAAGCTGATAGGCATCGCGTCCGGCGACCTTCGCCGTGCCGTCGACGGAGACGTTGGTGCTGGTGCCCATCGCCTTGAGCGCCTGCTGCGCCGCTGCCTGCGGGGTGGCCGGGAAACCCTTGGGCAGCTGCTTGGCGTGGTCCGTGCCGTCGGACTTCGGCACAGTGGAGTGGTACGCCTGGTTGGACTGGCTGTCGTAGGCCCAGACCTGGTCCGCGTTGTGGATCAGGCTGTACTCGGCGGCCTTCTCGACGATCGAGACGCGCTGCTTGTCCGGCCCGTCGGCGGCGACATGCAGCGTGTGGGAACCGGCCAGCAGCTGGGTGAGTTGCGCCTTGGGGTCGGCGGCCGAACCGCCGCCCTTCTGCCCCTTGCCGCTGTCGCCCCCGCCGCCTCCGGCGAAGGGGCTCCCACCACCGGTGACGCCACCGAGGAAGGACGGCAGTCCGAGGTCGGTAGTGATCTTCACCGAGCCCGAGAGCGTCTGGGTATCGGATGCGGCTATCTTCGTCAGCAACTGCTCTGCCGTGATCTTCGGCAGATTGGGATTGCCGGAGTCGGCGAGCGCTGGGACGAGGCTGATGGTCGCCGCCGCCACCCCCGCCACCGCGACGGGGACGGCGTACCGCATCGCCTTGCGGCGACCGGGCCCGCGTCCCTCTCCCCCGGTGTCTCCGGTGTCTCCCGCTTCCGGGACCTGCGTCGGTTGGATCCGTGCCATTGCGTTCCTACCTCCGTCGTCAGCGGCGGCCACGATGCCGTGCACTCGTCCACCTCTCGGGTCCATTGTCACCCGATCCGCCTCTGAGGTGGTGATACCAATCCCACCAAACCGGAGGGCTCCGCACATCAGCCGCCGGGTGCAACCCTGTGTACACCCCGGGGATGACGAACCCTGAGGACGTGCACGGGTCGGTGACACCTGCGACGCCCCCCTGTTACGTCACCGGTTGATGAAGAGATAGTCCGCCCGGTAGTCCACGCCGGCCTTGGGGGTCTTGTACGGGTCGCAGCTGCCGGCCGCGGCCACACCGCCGACGGTGTTCAGCCGCAGGATCTCCTGGGTATCCGACAGCAGCCCGTCGTGCCGGCCCGACTGGGTGGCGCGCAGGTCCAGCTCGGGGATGTTGCCCTGGCCGTTCGGCGTCTTGGTGAGCACCGTGCCGGTGACGGCGCTGCCGTCGGGGGCGACCCACTGCGGCGGGCCCGCCGCGGGCCGCACGAAGGAGTGGTCGATACCGGAGCCGAGCCGGGCCCGCACATTGTCCTGGGTGAACGCGTAGCCGCCGCCCGGCTGCTTCGTGCACGCGTAGATCTGCTTGCCCTGGATGACGGACGCCTACCGATCGGAGAGCGCCTTGGTGAAGTCGATCGGAGAGCTGAGCTGGTGCAGCTGGCCGCGGACCGCGCCACCGGGGAATTCGGCGGTGTGCAGGTTGGCGTAGAAGCCGGCCGGGTTGGCGCGCAGGTCGTCGAGGAGCTTGGCGTCGTTGACGGTGACCGAGCCGGTGACGGAGTACACGCTGTCGGGCAGCTTCTCGGCGAAGAACGGGATCTTCACGCCGCCGTTGCTGCCGCTCGCGCCCTGGTGGATGTGTGCGGCCGTGGGCGGGGCGATGCCCTTCCACTTCATGGCGAACGAGACCTGGTTGCCCTGGATCTTGAGGAACTCCACGGCCTTGCCGTCCTTGTCGCCGACCGCGGGACCGTTCGCCACCGGCACCTCGTTGGCGCCCTTGAGACCGGCCACGAAGTAGACGGCCTTGCCGCGTCCGTCGTTTCCACCGCCGCTCTGCGTGCCGACGCTGTCGTCGGCCTCGATGCCGGCCGCCCCGGGTGCGTCCTTCGTCGACGTCATGCTGCTCATGTCGTGCCCCATGGTCGCGCTGCCGGCGCGGTTTCCGTCCGCGGAAGCGGGCAGCACAGCCAGCGTCACTCCGCCCGCGACGGCGGCGGCGGTGACGGCGAGCGCGATCACGTTGCGACGGTTCCTGATGCGGTTCATGACGAGATTCCTCCCCTGTGGCCGGTACCCCACTGCGCCGGCTGTCGGGGATTCATACGCAATGATCTCGGGCCGCCACTCAACGCGGAATTGCGGCGAGAATCACGGCTCCGGCATTGAGTCGAATGCTTCCCCTTTCCGTATCGCGCGGACAAGCGCCAGGTCAGGATGGTTCGTTGGCGGTGCATCGACGGTGCGTCGGGGAATTTCTCAAGATTCTTCGAATCGGGTTGAGCGTGCCGCGGGACGACCTCCGTATGTATGGATGCGAACGTCGCACAATCCACGTACATCCCATGGGGGGAACAACCATGCCCAAGTCCATTCGCACCCGGGTACTCGCCGCATCCGGAATTGCCGCCTTCGCATTCGCCGTTACGGCCTGCGGCCCGACCGGCACCGACGCGCAGGACAACACGCCGTCGTCACAGCCGTCCTCGCAGCAGCCCGCGGCGCAGCAGTCGTCGCAGCCGGCGTCCGGGAGCGCCCTGGTCGCCGCCAAGTCCCCGTCCTTCGACGCGTACGTCACCGACGGCCAGGGCCGCACCCTCTACCGCTTCGACAAGGACACCGCGCACCCCTCCGTGTCGAACTGCGCGGGCGATTGCGCCGTCAAGTGGCCTGCGGCAACCGCCGGGGACAGCGTCTCGCTGCGCGGCATCGACAAGAGCCTGGTCTCCACCATCACCCGCGCCGACGGCAGCAAGCAGCTGACCCTGGCCGGCTGGCCGCTCTACCGGTTCGCCAAGGACACCAAGCCCGGCGACACCAAGGGCCAGGGCGTCGGCGGCACCTGGTTCGTGAGCAGCCCGCAGGGCAGGAAGGCGCAGGAGAAGGCGGCCTCGGCGGACCCGAACAGCGTCGGAAACTACTCCGGCTCCGGCGCGGGCTCCGGCTACTGATCCAGTCCTGCGATCTGTCCGACAGACAGACGGTCTCGACCTGGAGGGTTGGAGTGCGGAAGGATTCGGCCGTGGCCACGGAACCGAGCGATGAGTTGATGCGCACTCTGTACAAGGAGCATGCGGGACCACTGCTCGCGTACGTGCTCCGGCTGGTCGCGGGCGACCGGCACCGGGCCGAGGACATCGTGCAGGAAACGCTGCTGCGCGCCTGGCGCAGCAGCGACCAGTTGGAGCGCGCCACCGGATCCGTCCGCCCCTGGCTGGTGACGGTGGCGCGCCGGCTGGTCATCGACGGGCACCGCAGTCGGCAGGCCCGCCCCAAGGAAGTCGATCCGGCGCCCCTGGAGCTGCTGCCCGCCGACGACGAGCTGGACAAGGTGCTCCGGCTCATGACCATCTCCGACGCGATGACCGATCTGACCGCCGCCCACCGGCAGGTGCTCGCGGAGACCTATCTGCGCGGACGTACGGTCGAGGACGCCGCCGCCGTGCTCGGCATACCCGCCGGAACCGTGCGGTCGCGGATCTTCTACGCGCTCCGCTCGCTGAAGCTCGCACTCGAGGAACGAGGAGTGACGACATCATGACGTCGCCGAAGGAGCAGCACGCCGACGTCGGGGCCTACGTCCTCGGCCTCCTCGACGACGCCGACGCCACCCGGTTCGAGACGCATCTCGCCGACTGCGAGCTCTGCGCCACCGAGTTCGACGCTCTCGCGGGCCTGGAGCCGCTGCTCGCCGAATTCGCGGCAGCCACCCCCGATCCCTCGGTCCTGCTCGACGAGGGCCCCGGCGAGGACCTCCTCGACCGGCTGCTCGACGACATCGCCGACGCCCGGGCCAGGACCCGGCGCCGCCGCTTCTCCCTGATAGCCGCGGCCGCCGTCCTCATCATCGGCGGACCGCTCATCACCCTCCAGGCCACCTCGGGCCACGACAGCACCCCGGCGGTCGCCGAGCACGTCCACGGCGGCCCCGCCGAGGCGGCCTTTCACCTGATACCGGCCGCCGACAAGGTCTCCGCGACCGACCCGACGACCAAGGTCACCGCGACCATCGGCGTGGAGAAGAAGGACTGGGGCAGCCATGTGGTGCTCCAGTTGGGCAATGTGAAGGGCCCGCTGCGCTGCCGCCTCATTGCCGTCGGCAGGAATGGCGAGGAACAGACCGTCACCACGTGGGCGGTGCCGGCCTGGGGCTACGGAATCGCGGACAGCCCTCACGACTCGGCTCGTGCGCCGCTCTATATGCACGGGGGTGCGGCGATGCAGCCGGGGGAAGTGGACCACTACGAGGTACGGACGCTGGACGGCAAGCCACTCGTTGCCGTGAAGGCGTAACTCTCAGCCCCGCCGGCGTTCGAGGCGAACAGTCCCGCCGGCGCTTGAAGCGGAATCAGCCCGCGCGGTGGACCACCGCGTCGCACAGGCCCTCAAGGGCCTGCTTCGCGGCGCAGTCGGGGAGCGGAGCCAGCGTGGCGCGCGCTTCGTCCGCGTAGCGGACGGTGTCGCGGCGGGCTTGTTCCAGCGCGGGGTGGGCGCGCAGCAAGCGCAGCGCCTCGGCGTGGCGGTGGTCGTCGGTGAGGTCGCCCGCGAGCAGGTCGTTGAGGTGACGGTCGGCCGCCGAGGCGGACCCGTTGGCCTGCGCGACCCGGGTGCGCAGGTGGAGCACCGGGAGCGTGGCGATGCCTTCGCGCAGATCGGTGCCGGGGGTCTTGCCCGACTCGTGGCTGTCGCTGGCGATGTCGAGGACGTCGTCGGCGAGCTGGAAGGCGGTGCCGATGCGCTCGCCGTACTGGGTGAGGATGTCGACGACGGATTCGTCGGCGCCGGACATCATGGCCCCGAAGCGGCCGGAGACGGCGATGAGCGAGCCGGTCTTGCCGCCGATGACGTCGAGGTAGTGGTCGATGGGGTCACGGCCGTCGGCGGGGCCCGCGGTCTCCAGGATCTGGCCGGTGACCAGCCGCTCGAAGGCCTCGGCCTGGACGCGGACGGCCTCGGGGCCCAGGTCGGCCAGTATGTGCGAGGCGCGGGCGAAGAGGAAGTCGCCGGTGAGGACGGCTACCGAGTTGTCCCAGCGGGCGTTGGCGCTGGGCACGCCGCGGCGTACGTCGGCCTCGTCCATGACGTCGTCGTGGTAGAGCGTGGCGAGATGCGTCAGCTCCACGACCACGGCGGACGGGACGATGCCGGGCGCGTGCGGGTCGCCGAACTGGGCGCCCAGCATGACCAGCAGCGGCCGGAACCGCTTGCCGCCGGCCCGCGCCAGATGGCGGGCGGCGCCGGTGATGAAGGGGACATCGCTCTTGGTGGCCTCCAGGAGGCCCTCTTCCACGGCAAACAGCCCGGCCCGGACGTCGGCCTCCAGGGCCTCGTCCCTCACGCTCAACCCGAACGGCCCGACGACGTTCACGAGGGGTACTCCATTCGCTGAGATGGCGTCTGAGGGGTGGCACTGCTTACACGGGCAGCGTAGCCGGTCCCCTCTCGATCTTTGCCGGGGCATCGCCCCTATATGGCCGCGACAGGTCAGGTACGCCGAGCCGTTCGCGATCTTGTCTCATATGATCCGTATTGATGCTATTTATTCCGACGACCGGGAGGGAGGCGCTCCGCCGATGCGCATTCGTACCGAATTCCCGTACACGACCTTCGTCGAGGACGTCCGCATCCCGCTGCCGGACGGCACCCGGCTCTACGCCCGTATCTGGCGGCCCTACGCCGACGAGCCGGTACCCGCGCTCCTGGAGTACCTCCCGTACCGGCTGTACGACTGGACGGCGCCGCGCGACTCCCAGCGGCACCCCTGGTACGCGGGCCACGGCTACGCCTCGGTGCGGGTGGACGTACGCGGCCACGGCAACTCCGAGGGGCTGCCCGGCGACGAGTACGACGCCACCGAGCTGGCGGACGGCGTCACGGTCGTCGAATGGCTCGCCGCGCGGCCGTGGTGCACCGGCCGGGTCGGGATGTTCGGCATCTCCTGGGGCGGCTTCAACAGCCTGCAGATCGCGGCGCTCGCGCCGGACGCCCTCAAGGCCGTCGTCACCGTCTGCTCCACCGACGACCGCTACGACAACGACGTCCACTACATGGGCGGTTCGGTGCTCGCCGTCGACATGCACGCCTGGGCCGCCACCCTGCTCGCCTTCGTCTGCCGGCCGCCGGATCCCACGGCGGTGGGCGACCGGTGGAAGGAGATGTGGCTCGAACGGCTCGCAGCCGTCGATCCCTTCATCCACACCTGGCTCAGCCACCAGACGCGTGACGCGTACTGGCGGCACGGCAGCGTGTGCGAGGACTACTCCGCCATCAAGGCCGCCGTCCTCACGGTCGGCGGCTGGCACGACCCGTACCGCGACACGGTGCTGCGCCTCATCGAGCATCTCGACGCCCCCGTCCGGGGGTTGATCGGCCCCTGGTCCCACCAGTACCCCGACCGGGGCCTGCCGCCCGGCCCGGCCATCGGCTTCCTCCAGGAGACGCTGCGCTGGTGGGACCACTGGCTCAAGGACAAGCCGACCGGGGTCATGGACGACCCCCTGCTGCGCAGCTGGATCAGCGAGTCGCACCCGCCGGCCACGGTCTACGCCGAGCTGCCGGGCCGCTGGGTCGCCGAGGACACCTGGCCGTCGCCCGCCGTCACCTACACGCCGTACGCGCTGCCCGGCGGCCCCGTACGGGTCGACTCCCCGCAGCACACCGGGGTCGACGCCGGCCGTTTCTTCCCCTTCGGCAACGACGCCGACCTGCCGCCGGACCAGCGCGAGGAGGACGGCCGCTCGGTCTGTTTCGACTCCGCGCCGCTCGACGACCGGGTGGAGATCCTCGGCCGCCCCCGGGTCCGGCTGCGGCTGCGCTGCGACGCGCCGCGCGGCCAGGTCGTCGCCCGCGTCTGCGACGTGGCCCCGGACGGCTCCTCCACCCTCATCACCCGGGGCGTCCTCAACCTCCTGGCCCGGCACGGCCGCGACCGGGCCGTGGAGTGGATCCCCGGCGCCACCGAGGACATCACCTTCGACCTCAACGGCATCGGCCACGCCTTCCCCCACGGTCACCGGATCCGGCTCGCCCTGTCGTCCGCCTACTGGCCCTGGATCTGGCCCCATCCACAGCCCGAGAACGCCTCCGGTTTCATCATCGACGCCGCGGAAAGCGCCCTGGACCTGCCGGTCCGCGCCCTCTCTCCCTCCGCGATCCCCCTCCGCTTCGAGGAAGCGGAACAGTCCGCTCCGCTCCCCGTCGTCTTCCCCGGCGCCGCCGCGCCGCGCCCCGAACGCGTCGTCACCCGCGATGTCGCCATGAACGCCTGGCAGCTGGACGTCGACCCCCGCTACGGCGGCACCCGCATCTATCCCGACGGCCTCGAATTCACCGAGGACGCCCAGGAGACGTACCGCATCGAGTCGGCCGACCCGCTCTCCGCCGCCACCCGCTCCCAATGGCACGTCCGGCTGCGCCGCCCCGACCTCGGCTGGGACGTCCGCATCGAGACCAGGTCGGAGATCCAGGCCGACGCGACGCACTTCATCACCTTCAACGAGGTGACCTGCCACTCCGGCGCTGAGCCCGTCTTCCACCAGACCTGGACCCGCCGCATCCCCCGCACCGCCGGTTGAACGGAAAGAACGGGAAACGGGAACGAGAAACGAGAACGGCCGTCGTGCGCTCGCGCGTCGACGGCCGTTCTCGTTTTCGGTGCGGTCAGCGGACGAAGACGCCCGCCTTGTCGGCGAGATCAAGGAAGTACTGCGGCATGACACCCAGTACGAGCGTCACCGCCACGCCGATCCCGATGGCCGTGGACGTCAGCGCGCTCGGGACGGCGACCGTGGGGCCGTCCGGCTTCGGCTCGCTGAAGAACATCAGCACGATGACCCGGATGTAGAAGAACGCGGCGATGGCCGAGGAGAGCACACCCACGATGACCAGCGGCATCGCGCCGCCCTGGGCCGCCGCCTTGAAGACCGCGAACTTCCCCGCGAAGCCGGACGTCAGCGGGATGCCCGCGAACGCCAGCAGGAAGACCGCGAAGACCGCCGCGACGAGCGGCGAGCGCCGTCCGAGGCCGGCCCAGTGCGAGAGGTGGGTGGCCTCGCCGCCCGCGTCGCGGACCAGGGTGACGACGGCGAAGGCGCCGAGCGTCACGAAGGAGTACGCCGCGAGGTAGAAGAGCACGGACGAGACGCCGTCGGGCGTGGTGGCGATGACACCCGCGAGGATGAACCCGGCGTGCGCGATGGACGAATACGCCAGCAGCCGCTTCACATCGGTCTGGGTGACGGCGACGATCGCGCCGACCAGCATCGTCAGGATGGCGACGCCCCACATGACCGGGCGCCAGTCCCAGCGCATGCCCGGCAGGACCACGTACAGCAGCCGCAGCAGCGCGCCGAAGGCGGCGACCTTGGTGGCGGCGGCCATGAAGCCGGTCACGGGGGTCGGGGCGCCCTGGTAGACGTCCGGGGTCCACATGTGGAACGGCACGGCGCCGACCTTGAACAGCAGCCCCATCGCGACCATCGCCGTGCCGATGAGCAGCAGCGCGTCATTGCCGGTGGTGGCGGCGAGCGCCGGGGTCATCTTGGCGGTGCCGTCGACGACGGCGGCGATCCCGGAGTACGAGACGGTGCCCGCGTAACCGTAGAGCAGCGCGATGCCGAACAGCAGGAACGCCGAGGAGAAGGCCCCCAGCAGGAAGTACTTCATCGCGGCTTCCTGCGACATGGCGCGGCGGCGGCGGGCCAGCGCGCACAGCAGGTACAGCGGCAGCGAGAAGACCTCCAGCGCCACGAAGAGCGTCAGCAGGTCGGACGCGGCCGGGAAGATCAGCATGCCGCCGACCGCGAAGAGCAGCAGCGGGAAGACCTCGGTGGTGGTGAATCCGGCCTTGACAGCGGCTTTCTCGGCGTCGCCGCCGGGGATCGCGGATCCCTGAGCGGCGAAGGAATCGACGTGCCGGCCGTGCGCCTTGGGGTCGAGTCGGCGTTCGGCGAAGGTGAACACCGCGACCAGCCCGACCAGCAGGATCGTGCCCTGCAGGAAGAGTGCGGGGCCGTCAATGGCCACCGCCCCCATGGCGGCGACATGCGCCTTGGTGGTGCCGTAGCCCTTGGCCGCCAGGGCCACGACCGCGGCGAAGGCGGCGGCGAGGCCGACGACGCTCACCGCGATCTGGCCCAGGTAGCGGGACCTGCGGGGCAGGAACGCCTCGACGAGGATCCCGATGACCGCTGCCCCGAAGACGATCAGGACGGGCGACAGCTGGGTGTACTCGATCTTCGGGGCGGGGATCTTGTCTGCGGCGGGCGCCGCCATTGTCCACAGGCTGTGGACGGCTGTTCCGCTCACTTGGTCGCCTCCAGCGCGGGCTTGGGGTCGGTCTTGTGCACGTCGGAGAGCGTCTGACCGACCGCCGGATTGACGATGTCCGTGAGCGGCTTCGGGTACACGCCGAGGAAGAGGAGCAGCGCGATCAGCGGGGCCACCACGGCGATCTCGCGGACCTTGAGGTCCGCCATCCCCTCGATGCCCGCCTTGACCGGCCCGGTCATCGTCCGCTGGTAGAGGACGAGGACGTAGAGCGCGGCGAGCACGATGCCGGCGGTCGCGATGATGCCGAGCGCCGGATAGCGGCTGAACGTGCCGACGAGCACCAGGAATTCGGAGACGAACGGGGCCAGCCCCGGCAGCGACAGCGTCGCCAGTCCGCCGATCAGGAAGGTGCCGGCGAGCACCGGCGCCACCTTCTGCACACCGCCGAAGTCGGCGATGAGCCGCGAGCCGCGCCGGCTGATCAGGAAGCCGGCCACCAGCATCAGCGCGGCGGTCGAGATCCCGTGGTTGACCATGTAGAGCGCGGCGCCGCTCTGCCCCTGGGTGGTCATCGCGAAGATGCCCAGGATGATGAAGCCGAAGTGCGAGATGGACGCGTAGGCGATCAGCCGCTTGATGTCGCGCTGGCCGACGGCGAGCAGGGCGCCGTAGATGATGCCGATCACCGCGAGCACCAGGATCACCGGCGTCGCCCACTTGCTGGCCTCCGGGAAGAGCTGGAGGCAGTAGCGCAGCATCGCGAAGGTGCCGACCTTGTCGACGACCGCGGTGATGAGCACCGCGACCGGCGCGGTCGACTCGCCCATCGCGTTCGGCAGCCAGGTGTGCAGCGGCCACAGCGGCGCCTTCACCGCGAAGGCGAAGAAGAAGCCGAGGAAGATCCACCGCTCGGTGGAGGTGCCCAGCTCGAACTTGCCGTCCGCGCGGGCCTGCAGGATCTCCTGGAGGGAGAACGTGCCGTGACCGAGCTGGTGGGCGGTGGCCGCGTACAGCCCGATGACGGCGGCCAGCATGACGAGCCCGCCGACCAGGTTGTAGAGCAGGAACTTCACGGCCGCGTACGAGCGCTGCTTGGCCGCCTCGTCCTCGCCGCCCGCGACGGAGTCGCTGTACTGCGCAGCATGGGCCCGGTCCCCGAAGCCGCCGATGAGGAAGTACATCGGGATGAGCATGGCTTCGAAGAAGATATAGAAGAGGAAGACGTCGGTGGCCTCGAAGGAGACCAGCACCATCGCCTCGACCATCAGGATCAGCGCGAAGAAGCCCTGGGTCGGCCGCCAACGTGAATTGGACTCAACCTGATCGGGCCCCTCCTCCCCGAGGGGGGGCGAGGAGGGAGGGTCGGCGTCGTGCCAGCCCGCGAGGATGACGAACGGGATCAGGAGCGCGGTCAGTGCGATCAGCGAGACGCCGATGCCGTCCACGCCGAGTTCGAAGCGGACCCCGAAGCTCTTGATCCACGGCCGGGATTCGGTGAGCTGGTAGCGGTCACCGCCCGGTTCGAACCGGACGAGGACGATCGCGGCCAGCACGAGCGTCGCGGCCGAGAAGCCCAGCGCCGACCACTTGGCGGCGGTGCGCTTGGCGGCCGGTACGGCGGCGGTGGCGATCGCGCCGACCGCCGGGAGGGCGGCCGTCACGGTAAGGAGGGGAAAGGACATGAGTTATCAGACCGCCCTCATCAGGAGAGTCGCGGCGACCAGGACCGCCGTGCCACCCAACATCGAGACCGCGTACGAGCGGACGTAGCCGTTCTGCAGCTTGCGCATCCGGCCGGAGAGGCCGCCCACGGCGGCGGCGGTGCCGTTGACCGCGCCGTCCACCAGGGAGTGGTCCAGATAGACCAGGCTGCGCGTGAGGTGCTCGCCACCGCGGACCAGCACCACGTGGTTGAGGTCGTCCTGCAGCAGGTCGCGCCGGGCGGCGCGGGTCAGCAGCGAGCCGCGCGGGGCGGTGGCCGGCACGGGCCTGCGCCCGTAGACCAGCCAGGCCAGGCCGACGCCGAGGAGGAGGACGACCATCGTGCCGCCCGTCACGGTCGTGGCGCTGATGGGCGAGTTCCCCTCCGCATGACCGGTGACCGGTTCCAGCCACTTCAGGAAGGAGCTGTTCAGGCTGAACAGCCCGCCCGCGAAGACCGATCCGAAGGCGAGGACGACCATCGGGATGGTCATCGACTTGGGCGACTCGTGCGGGTGCGGCTCGTGGCCGTCCGCGTCCGGGACCCAGCGCTTCTCGCCGAAGAACGTCATCAGCATCACGCGCGTCATGTAGAACGCCGTGATGGCCGCGCCCAGCAGGGCCGCGCCGCCGAGGATCCAGCCCTCGGTGCCGCCCTTCGCGAAGGCCGCCTCGATGATCTTGTCCTTGGAGAAGAAGCCGGACAGGCCGGGGAAGCCGATGATCGCCAGATAGCCGAGGCCGAACGTGATGAACGTGACCGGCATGTACTTGCGCAGGCCCCCGTACTTCCGCATGTCGACCTCGTCGTTCATGCCGTGCATGACGGAACCTGCGCCGAGGAAGAGCCCGGCCTTGAAGAAGCCGTGGGTGACCAGGTGCATGATCGCGAAGACATAGCCGATCGGGCCGAGCCCGGCGGCCATGATCATGTAGCCGATCTGCGACATCGTCGAGCCCGCCAGGGCCTTCTTGATGTCGTCCTTCGCGCAACCGACGATCGCACCGAACAGCAGCGTGACCGCGCCGACCGTGACCACCGCGACCTGCGCGTCCGGGGCGCCGTTGAAGATCGCGCCGGACCGGGTGATCAGATACACACCCGCCGTCACCATCGTCGCCGCGTGGATGAGGGCCGAGACCGGGGTCGGGCCCTCCATCGCGTCACCGAGCCAGGACTGCAGCGGCACCTGGGCGGACTTGCCGCACGCGGCGAGCAGCAGCATCAGGCCGATGGCCGTCAGCTTGCCCTCCCCCGCGTCGCCCGCGTGCGCCAGCACCGGCTGGAAGGTGAACGTCCCGAAGGTCGTGAACATCAGCATGATCGCGATGGACAGACCCATGTCACCGACGCGGTTGACGAGGAACGCCTTCTTCGCCGCCGTGGCCGCGCTCGGCTTGTGCTGCCAGAAGCCGATCAGCAGATACGAGGCGAGGCCGACGCCCTCCCAGCCGACGTACAGCAGGAAGTAGTTGTCGGCGATGACCAGCAGCAGCATCGCCGCCACGAACAGGTTCAGATAGCCGAAGAAGCGGCGGCGCCGCTCGTCGTGCTCCATGTAGCCGATCGAGTAGACGTGGATCAAGGTGCCCACACCGCTGATCAGCAGCACGAAGGTCATCGACAACTGGTCGAGCTGGAAGCCGATGTCGGCCTGGAAGCCGCCGACCGGCACCCAGCTGAACAGGTGCGAGTACATGGTGCGGTGCTCGCCGCTCTTGCCGAGCATGTCGAAGAAGAGCACGGCGCCGATGACGAAGGACACCGCCGAGAGGAGCGTGCCGAGCCAGTGGCCGGTACGGTCCAGCCGGCGGCCGCCGGTCAGCAGGATGCCCGCGCCCAGCAGTGGCGCCAGTACGAGCAGTCCGATGAGGTTCTCCACTGTCGCTACCCCTTACAGCTTCATCAGGCTGGCGTCGTCGACCGAGGCCGAGTGCCGGGAGCGGAACATCGTCACGATGATCGCGAGCCCGACCACGACCTCGGCGGCGGCGACCACCATCGTGAAGAAGGCGATGATCTGGCCGTCGAGGTTGCCGTGCATCCGGGAGAAGGTGACGAACGCCAGGTTGCAGGCGTTCAGCATCAGCTCGATGCACATGAAGACGATGATCGCGTTCCGCCGGATCAGCACCCCGGCGGCGCCGATGGTGAACAGCAGCGCGGCCAGGTACAGGTAGTTGACCGGATTCACTTGCTCGCCTCCTCTGGCGCCGGGCTCTGGGGCGCCGCGACCTGTGGCGCCGACCGTTCCAGCCAGGTCTCCGAGCGCTGGTCCAGCTCGGCGAGATCGGCCAGGGCCTCGTTCGATACATCACGGATCTGGCCGCGCTCGCGCAGCGTGGCGCTGACCGACAGGTCCGAGGTGGTGCCGTCCGGCAGCAGGCCGGGGACGTCCACCGCGTTGTGCCGGGCGTACACGCCGGGCGCGGGCAGCGGCGGAACCTGGGTGCCCGCGCGGACCCGCGCCACCGACAGCTCTCGCTGGGTGCTGCGCTCCTCGGTCCGCTCGCGGTGAGTGAGGACCATCGCGCCGACGGCCGCCGTGATCAGCAGCGCGCCGGTGATCTCGAACGCCCACACGTACTTGGTGAAGATGAGGCGCGCGAGGCCCTGGACATTGCCGCCCGCGTTCGCCTGGCCGAGGCCGGCGAAAGTGTCGAGCGAGGCGTTGCCGATGCCCGCGATCAGCAGGATCCCGAAGCCGAGGCCGCACCCCGCGGCCAGCCAGCGCTGGCCCTTCAGCGTCTCCTTGAGCGAGTCGGCGGCGGTGATGCCGACCAGCATGACGACGAAGAGGAAGAGCATCATGATCGCGCCGGTGTAGACGACGATCTGCACGACGCCGAGGAAGTACGCGCCCTGCGCCATGTAGAAGATCGCCAGGACGATCATCGTCCCGGCCAGACACAGCGCGCTGTGCACCGTCTTCTTGCTCAGTACCGTGCCCAGCGCCCCCAGGACGGCGACGACCGCGAGCACCCAGAACTGGACGGCTTCCCCTGTGGAAGTGCCGCCCACCGTGGCCGCTGCGAAAGTGGACATCATGCCTCCGCCCCCGTTCCCGCGGGCGTGCCGCCGCCGGGGGCGGGCACGGGCGCCGACAACCCCGCCGCTTCCGCCGGCTTCTCGCCCTTGGAGACCGCCACCTGGCGCTCCGTGCCAGGCGCAGCCTCCGTCACCACGCCACGGTAGTAATCCCCTTCATCCATTCCGGGGAAAATGGAGTGCGGCGCCTCGACCATGCCCTCCTCCAGACCGGCGAGGAGCTGCTCCTTGGTGAAGATCAGCGATTCGCGGCTGCTGTCGGCGAGTTCGTACTCGTTCGTCATCGTCAGCGCCCGGGTGGGGCACGCCTCGATGCACAGGCCGCACAGGATGCAGCGGGCGTAGTTGATCTGGTAGACGCGGCCGTAGCGCTCACCCGGGGAGTAGCGCTCCTCCTCGGTGTTCTCCGCGCCCTCCACATAGATCGCGTCGGCCGGGCAGGCCCACGCGCACAGCTCACAGCCGATGCACTTCTCCAGCCCGTCCGGATGCCGGTTGAGCTGGTGCCGGCCGTGGAAGCGCGGCGCGGTCGGCTTCTTGTACTCGGGGTACTGCTCGGTCAGCCGCTTCTTGAACATGGCCTTGAAGGTCACGCCGAAGCCCGCGACCGGGCCCAGGAACTCAGGCATCGTCGGCCTCCTTGTCATTGACCGGGGCGTCCGGGGCGCCGACGAGCTGGGGCTCGCCGCCGCTGCGGCTGCGACGGCGCGGCACCGGTGGCAGGGTCTGCCCCGGCAACGGCGGTACGGGGAAGCCGCCCGCCATCGGATCGAACGGTTCCGGCGGCGCGAGCTGTGCCGCCGCCTCCTCCTTCTTCCGTTCGCGGTCACGGAACACATCGACCACGAGCGAGATGAGCAGCAGCGAGATGACCGCCCCGCCGACGTACAGCACGATGTCGCGCAGGCCGTAGTTCTCGTTCCGCATCGCCCGGACGGTCGCGACCAGCATCAGCCAGACCACCGAGACCGGGATGAGGACCTTCCAGCCGAGCTTCATGAGCTGGTCGTAGCGCACCCGCGGGAGCGTGCCGCGCAGCCAGATGAAGAAGAACAGCAGCAGCTGGACCTTGATCGTGAACCAGAGCATCGGCCACCAGCCGTGGTTCGCGCCCACCCAGAAGGAACTGATCGGCCACGGGGCCCGCCAGCCGCCCAGGAAGAGGGTGGTCGCCACCGCCGAGACGGTCACCATGTTCACGTACTCGGCGAGCATGAAGAGTGCGAACTTGATCGACGAGTACTCGGTGTTGAAGCCGCCGACGAGGTCGCCCTCGGACTCCGGCATGTCGAACGGGGCGCGGTTCGTCTCGCCGACCATCGTCGCGATGTAGACCAGCAGCGAGACGGGCAGCAGGATCGCGAACCAGCGGTCGTGCTGCGCATCGACGATCGCCGAGGTGGACATCGACCCCGAGTAGAGGAAGACCGACGCGAAGGCCACGCCCATCGCGATCTCGTAGCTGATCATCTGTGCGGACGCCCGCAAGCCGCCGAGCAGCGGATACGTCGAGCCGGAGGACCAGCCCGCGAGCACGATGCCGTAGATGCCGACGGATGCGGTCGCCAGGAGGTACAGGGCGCCGATCGGGAGATCGGTGAGTTGCAGCGCGGTACGGGTACCGAAGATCGAGACTTCGTTGTCCGCCGGGCCGAACGGGATCACCGCGATGGACATGAAGGCGGGGACCGCCGCGACGATCGGCGCGAGGACGTAGACCACCTTGTCCGCGCGCTTGACGATGATGTCTTCCTTCAGCATCAGTTTGATGCCGTCGGCCAGCGACTGGAGCATGCCCCACGGGCCGTGCCGGTTGGGGCCGATGCGCAGCTGCATCCATGCGACGACCTTGCGTTCCCAGACGATCGAGAACAGCACGGTCAGCATCACGAACGCGAAGCAGAAGACCGCCTTGAGGAGGACCAGCCACCAGGGATCGGTGCCGAACATCGACAGATCCTCGGCGGCCAGGGTCACGGCGGAGAGGTTGTTCACAGGGCCACCTCCGTGGCAGCGGCGCCGACCTTGACGACCTGGCCGGGGAGTGCGCCGGTATCACTGGCGACGCCCCCGCCCGTGGAGTTCAGCGGCAGCCACACCACCCGGTCGGGCATCGGCGTGATGCGCAGCGGCAGCCGTACCGGTCCGGCGGGGCCGGAGACCTCGGCGAGCGCGCCGTCGGCGATCCCGGCCAGCGCATCGTCGCCCTCCTGGAGCTTGCCCTGGTCGAGCAGCAGCCGGTGGCCGGCGAGCACCGCCTCGCCCGCAGCGGGCTGGGGCAGCGGCTTGGACGTCTCCAGCGGTTGCGAGGCATGCGGCCCGTCCCAGGGGGAGAGCCGGTCCAGCTCGGCGCGGGCGGCGCGTACGTCGCCCAGTCCGAGGCTCACGCCGAGCGCGTCGGCGAGCATCGTCAGCACCCGGGCGTCGGGCAGCTGGTGCCGGTTGACGACCTGGTCCGGCTTGATGGCCGCGTCGAAGAGCCGGGCCCTGCCCTCCCAGTTGAGGAAGGTGCCGGCCTTCTCGGCGACCGCGGCCACCGGCAGGACGACATCGGCCCGGTCGGTGACCTCGGACGGCCGCAGTTCCAGGCTGACCACGAAGCCGACCGCGTCCAGCGCGAGCCGGGCGCGTGCCGGGTCGGGCAGGTCCGCGACCTCGACGCCGCCGACGACCAGTGCCGCCAGCTCACCGCTCGCGGCGGCCTCGACGATCTGGCCGGTGTCGCGGCCGAAGCGGTGCGGGAGTTCGGCCAGGCCCCAGACCCGGGCGACCTCGTCGCGGGCCCGCGGATCGGTGACCGGACGGCCACCGGGCAGCAGACCGGGCAGCGCGCCCGCCTCGACCGCTCCGCGTTCGCCCGCCCGGCGCGGGATCCAGGCGAGCCGCGCGCCGCTCGCCGCGGCGAAGCGGATCGCGGCGGTCAGCGCGCCCGGTACGGCGGCCAGCCGTTCGCCGACCAGGATCACCGAACCCTCGGCGCGCAGCGCCTCGGCGGCCTTCTCGCCCGCCTCGTCCAGTCCGACACCGCCGGCGAGCGCGTCCAGCCACTCGGGCTCGGTGCCGGGCGCGGCCGGCAGCAGGGTGCCGCCCGCCTTCGTCAGGCCACGGCTCGCGAACGGCGCCAGTGCGTAGGTCCGCTGGCGCCGCTTCTGGTTCGCTTTGCGAAGCCGGAGGAAAATGCCCGGAGCCTCCTCCTCGGCCTCGAGTCCGACGAGCAGCACGGCCGGCGCCTTCTCCAGCGATGTGTACGTGATGCCTTCGCCGTCCAGGTCCCGGCCGCGTCCCGCCACCTGCGAGGCCAGGAAGTCGGCCTCCTCGGCGCTGTGCGTCCGGGCCCGGAAGTCGACGTCGTTGGTGGAGAGGGCGACCCGCGCGAACTTGGCGTAGGCGTAGGCGTCCTCGACGGTCAGCCGGCCACCGGCCAGCACCGCGGTGCGTCCGCCGGCCGCCGCGATCCCGGCGGCCGCGGCCGCCAGCGCCTCGGGCCAGCTCGCGGTCTCGAGCTCGCCGCTCTCCTTGTTACGGAGCAGCGGGTGCTTGAGTCGGTCGGGGCGCTGTGCGTAACGGAAGCCGAAGCGCCCCTTGTCGCACACCCACTCCTCATTGACCTCGGGGTCGTCCGCCGCCAGCCGCCGCATGACCTTGCCGCGCCGGTGATCGGTGCGCGTCGCGCAGCCGCCCGCGCAGTGCTCGCAGACGGACGGCGACGACACCAGGTCGAACGGCCGGGACCGGAAGCGGTACGCCGCGGATGTCAGCGCGCCCACCGGGCAGATCTGGATCGTGTTGCCGGAGAAGTACGAGGCGAACGGGTCGCCCTCCCCGATGCCGATCTGCTGGAGGGCGCCGCGCTCGACCATCTCGATGAACGGGTCGCCCGCGATCTGCTCCGAGAAGCGGGTACAGCGCGCGCACAGCACGCACCGCTCCCGGTCCAGCAGCACCTGTGTGGAGATCGGCACCGGCTTCTCGTACGTGCGCTTCCTGCCTTCGAAGCGGGTGTCGGCCTGGCCGGTGCTCATCGCCTGGTTCTGCAGCGGGCACTCGCCGCCCTTGTCGCAGACCGGGCAGTCCAGCGGGTGGTTGATGAGCAGCAGTTCCATCACACCGCGCTGCGCCTTCTCGGCGGCCGGCGAGGTGAGGTGGGTCTTGACGACCATGCCGTCGGTGCAGGTGATCGTGCACGACGCCATCGGCTTGCGCTGGCCCTCGATCTCGACGATGCACTGCCGGCAGGCGCCGGCCGGGTCGAGGAGCGGGTGGTCGCAGAACCGCGGGATCTCGATGCCCAGCAGCTCCGCGGCACGGATCACCAGGGTCCCCTTGGGGACCGAGAGCGCGATGCCGTCGATCGTGACGGCGACGAGATCCTCCGGCGGAACCGCCGCCTCTCCCCCTCCGGAGGGGGCAGACGTGGTGACTGTCATGCGTTCACCTCCAGGTGAGACGTGCCGGCGTCGGCCCATACGGTCGAGGCGGCCGGGTCGAAGGGGCAGCCCTTGCGCTCGATGTGGTCCTCGTACTCCGCGCGGAAGTACTTGAGAGAGGAGAAGATCGGGCTGGCGGCGCCGTCGCCGAGCGCGCAGAAGGACTTGCCGTTGATGTTGTCGGCGATGTCGTTGAGCTTGTCGAGGTCGGAGAGCTTGCCCTTGCCCGCCTCGATATCGCGCAGCAACTGGACCAGCCAGTACGTGCCCTCACGGCACGGTGTGCACTTGCCGCAGGACTCGTGGGCGTAGAACTCCGTCCAGCGGGTCACCGCCCGCACCACGCACGTCGTCTCGTCGAAGCACTGCAGCGCCTTGGTGCCGAGCATGGAGCCGGCGGCGCCGACGCCCTCGTAGTCGAGCGGTACGTCCAGGTGCTCGTCGGTGAACATCGGGGTCGACGAGCCGCCCGGGGTCCAGAACTTGAGGCGGTGTCCCGGCCGGATGCCGCCGCTCATGTCGAGCAGCTGGCGCAGCGTGACGCCGAGCGGGGCCTCGTACTGGCCGGGGCTGACCACATGCCCGGACAGCGAGTAGAGCGTGAAGCCCGGGGACTTCTCGGTGCCCATCGACTTGAACCAGTCCTTGCCGCGCTGCATGATCGCGGGCACCGAGGCGATGGACTCGACGTTGTTGACGACGGTCGGGCAGGCGTAGAGGCCCTCGACCGCCGGGAACGGCGGGCGCAGCCGGGGCTGGCCGCGGCGCCCCTCGAGCGAGTCCAGCAGCGCGGTCTCCTCGCCGCAGATGTACGCGCCCGCCCCGGCGTGGACGGTCAGTTCCAGGTCGAAGCCGCTGCCCATGATGTTGGTGCCGAGGTATCCGGCCGCGTACGCCTCGCGCACGGCCTCGTGCAGCCGCCGCAGTACAGGGACGACCTCGCCGCGCAGATAGATGAAGGCGTGGCGGGAGCGGATCGCGTGGCAGGCGATCACCATGCCCTCGATGAGCGAGTGCGGGTTCGCGAACAGCAGCGGGATGTCCTTGCAGGTGCCCGGCTCGGACTCGTCCGCGTTGACGACCAGGTAGTGCGGCTTGCCGTCACCCTGCGGGATGAACTGCCACTTCATGCCGGTCGGGAAGCCGGCGCCGCCGCGGCCGCGCAGCCCCGAGTCCTTCACATACGCGATGACGTCGTCCGGCGGCATCGCGAGGGCCTTGCGCAGCCCCTCGTAGCCCTCGTGACGGCGGTAGGTGTCGAGCGTCCACGACTGGGGGTCGTCCCAGAAGGCCGACAGGACGGGTGTGAGCAGCTTCTCGGGCGATTCCACGGTCATCACTTGCCCTCCTCGCTCTCAGGTCCTGCCGATTTGGCTGCGTCCGGCACGTCGGTCTCCTGCGGTGCGTCGTGCGAGCCGGCGGGCTCGGCGGGGCCGGGTTGCCCGGTGGTGGGGCCCGACTGCCCGGTCGGTGTCTCGCCCTGCGGCGGTACGGAAAGACGGCGGGCGGCCCGGCTCGCGCCGGCGGCGGGCAGCGCCTCGCCGCGCGACAGCCGCAGTCCCGCCAGCGAGGCGGGTCCGGCTCCGCCGGTCGCCTCGACGGCGCCCGGGCGCTCGTCGGGGAAGCCGGCGAGGATGCGGGCGGTCTCCTTGTAGGTGCACAGGGGCGCGCCGCGCGTCGGCCGCACTTCGCGGCCCTCGATGAGGTCGTCCACCAGCTGCTTGGCGGAGTCCGGCGTCTGGTTGTCGAAGAACTCCCAGTTCACCATCACCACGGGCGCGAAGTCGCAGGCCGCGTTGCACTCGATGTGCTCCAGCGTGACCTTGCCGTCGTCGGTGGTCTCGTTGTTGCCGACCCCGAGGTGCTGCTTCAGCTCGTCGAAGATGGCGTCGCCGCCCATCACCGCGCACAGCGTGTTGGTGCAGACCCCGACCTGGTAGTCGCCGCTCGGCTTGCGCCGGTACATGGAGTAGAAGGTCGAGACCGCGGTGACCTCCGCGGTGGTGAGGCCGAGCTGCTCCGCGCAGAACCGCACGCCGGTGCGGGTGACGTACCCCTCCTCGGCCTGCGTGAGGTGCAGCAGCGGGAGGAGCGCGCTGCGGCTGTCGGGGTAGCGGGCGATGATCTCCTTCGCGTCCGCGTCCAGCCTGGCGCGCACATCGGCCGGATAGTCGGCAGCGGGGAGCTGCGGCATCCCCAAACTGATGTCTGTCATCGGTCGACGCCTCCCATCACGGGGTCGATGGACGCCACGGCCACGATGACGTCGGCGACCTGGCCGCCCTCGCACATCGCCGCCATGGACTGCAGGTTGGTGAAGGACGGGTCGCGGAAGTGGACCCGGAAGGGGCGGGTGCCGCCGTCGCTGACGACATGGACACCCAGCTCGCCCTTGGGGGACTCCACGGCGGTGTACGCCTGGCCCGCCGGCACCCGGAAGCCCTCGGTCACCAGCTTGAAGTGGTGGATCAGGGACTCCATCGAGGTGCCCATGATCTTCTTGATGTGGTCGAGGGAGTTGCCCAGTCCGTCAGGACCGAGCGCGAGCTGCGCGGGCCAGGCGATCTTCTTGTCCTCGACCATCACCGGCCCGGGAGCCAGCTTGTCCAGGCACTGCTCGACGATCCGCAGCGACTGCCGCATCTCTTCCAGCCGCACAAGGAACCGGCCGTACGAATCGCAGGTGTCGGCGGTCGGGATCTCGAAGTCGTAGTTCTCGTAGCCGCAGTACGGCTGCGCCTTGCGCAGATCGTGCGGCAGGCCGGCGGCGCGCAGGATCGGTCCGGTGGCGCCCAGCGCCATGCAGCCGGCCAGGTCCAGGTAGCCGACCTCTTCCATCCGGGCCTTGAAGATCGGGTTGCCGGTGGCGAGCTTGTCGTACTCGGGAAGGTTCTTGCGCATCTTCTTCACGAGCTCGCGGATCTGGTCCACCGCGCCCGGCGGCAGATCCTGGGCGAGGCCGCCCGGCCGGACGTACGCGTGGTTCATGCGCAGCCCGGTGATCAGCTCGAAGACGTCCAGGATCAGTTCACGGTCGCGGAACCCGTAGATCATGATCGTGGTGGCGCCGAGTTCCATGCCGCCGGTGGCGATGCACACCAGGTGCGAGGAGAGCCGGTTCAGCTCCATCAGCAGCACCCGGATGACGGTCGCCCGGTCCGGGATCTGCTCGGTGACACCGAGCAGCTTCTCGACCGCGAGGCAGTACGCCGTCTCGTTGAAGAACGGCGTGAGGTAGTCCATGCGGGTCACGAAGGTGGACCCCTGGGTCCACGTCCGGTACTCCATGTTCTTCTCGATGCCGGTGTGGAGGTAGCCGATCCCCGACCGGGCCTCGGTGACCGTCTCGCCGTCGATCTCCAGGATCAGCCGGAGCACGCCGTGGGTGGACGGGTGCTGCGGGCCCATGTTGACGATGATGCGCTCGTCGTCGGCCTTGGCGACGGTCTCCACCAGCTCGTCCCAGTCACCCCCGGTGACGGTGAAGACCCGGCCTTCGGTGGTCTCGCGTTCTTCCGCCTGAGCGGGTGCGTGGTGAGTGCTCATCAGGAGTACGACCTCCGCTGGTCGGGAGCCGGGATCTCGGCGCCCTTGTACTCGACGGGGATGCCGCCGAGCGGATAGTCCTTGCGCTGCGGGTGGCCGGGCCAGTCGTCCGGCATCATGATCCGCGTGAGGGCCGGGTGGCCGTCGAAGACGATGCCGAAGAAGTCGTACGCCTCGCGCTCGTGCCAGTCGTTCGTCGGGTACACCGGGACGATCGACGGGATGTGCGGATCACTGTCGGGGGCGCTCACCTCCAGCCGGATCAGCCGGTTGTGGGTGATCGAGCGCAGGTGGTAGACGGCGTGCAGCTCGCGGCCCGTGTCCTCGGGGTAGTGCACCCCGCTGACGCCCGTACAGAGCTCGAAGCGCAGCGCCGGATCGTCGCGGCAGACCGTGACGACCCGCACGAGGTGCTCGCGGGCGATGTGGAACGTCAGCTCGTCCCGGTCGACGACGGTCCGGTCGATCGCGGTGGAGGGGGCGAGTCCCTGCTCCTCCAGCGCGCCCTCCAGCTCGTCGGCCACTTCGTCGAACCAGCCGCCGTAGGGGCGGTGGGACGCGCCGGGCAGCCGGACGGTCCTGACCAGGCCGCCGTAGCCGGAGGTGTCGCCGCTCCTGTCAGCGCCGAACATCCCCTTGCGGGTACCGATGACCTCGCCGGCCGCGCCGCGCTGGCCGGGAAGGTTGTCGGCCTGCAGGTCGCGCTCGGGGTTGGTGCCGTTGGCGTCTGTCACCGCAGCAGCCCCTTCATCTCGATCAGCGGGAGCGCGTTGAGAGCGGCGGTCTCCGCTTCGCGGGCCGCCTCCTCACGGTTCACGCCGAGCTTCTCGCCCTGGATCTTGTGGTGGAGCTTGATGATCGCGTCCATGAGCATCTCGGGCCGGGGCGGACAGCCGGGCAAATAGATATCAACGGGGACAATATGATCAACACCCTGCACAATGGCATAATTGTTGAACATTCCACCCGAAGAAGCACAAACCCCCATGGAGATGACCCACTTGGGATTCGGCATCTGGTCATAGACCTGCCGCAGCACCGGGGCCATCTTCTGGCTGACCCGCCCGGCCACGATCATCAGATCCGCCTGCCGCGGCGAACCGCGGAAGACCTCCATACCGAAACGGGCCAGGTCGTAGCGCCCGGCCCCGGTCGTCATCATCTCGATGGCACAGCAGGCAAGGCCGAAGGTGGCCGGGAAGACCGACGCCTTACGCACCCAGCCCGCGGCGGACTCCACCGTGGTCAGCAGAAATCCACTCGGCAGTTTTTCTTCGATACCCATGCGTTGGCCCCTTGTCCCCTAGTCCCATTCCAGGCCGCCGCGCCGCCACACGTATGCGTAGGCGACGAAGACGGTGAGCACGAAGAGGAGCATCTCCACGAGCCCGAAAATCCCCAGGGAGTCGAAGGTGACGGCCCAGGGATAGAGGAAGACGATCTCGATGTCGAAGACGATGAAGAGCATCGCCGTCAGGTAGTACTTGATGGGGAAGCGCCCGCCGCCGATCGGCTGCGGAGTGGGCTCGATGCCACACTCATAGGCTTCCAATTTAGCCCGATTATACCGTTTTGGTCCGACAATCGAGGCCGTGATCACGGAGAAGATCGCGAAGCCGGCCCCGAGGCCGCCCAAGACGAGGATGGGCGCATAGGCGTTCACCGTCCCCCGCTCCTTCCAGTCGTCGATGACTGCGTGGGGGTCCCCCCGCGGGGGGAGGGACCGTGCGCTCGGACCGTGTCCGGCTCACGAAGATCACGTCTATGTGAGGCAGTTCACAAGCCCAAGCCGCCTGCATCTTATGCCTGCGAGTCTGTGATCTGCGACACGGGGTGGGTCAACAGCTTTGTGATCTCCACCACCCGGTGAATGATCATGAAGGCTGATGAGCGGTGATCTTGCACCGCATGCGGCACAAACAATCACTTGACGTGACATTCACTCGCGTTACCCCTGGTCACAGCTGCGCGCGCATTATCAAGCGCCCCGCGGCAGAGGCAAATTCGCCCTGGCCCGAATGGCGTGATAGCGCCGGTCATCCCCCTAGGGGTGAACGGGACGAAGGTCCCGCTGACGCACGTGAACCGGCGCACGAGCGGGCGACGGCGGCCGCGGAACGATCCAGACATAAGGTCCTCGTCAGCAAGATCCAAATAAGGACATTAGGCCGTGTCCACGACAACTGTGTCGCATCCCACCTTTGTTGAACGGAACCAGAGCATCCTGATAGCCAGGACCCCATGTCCCCAAACCTGAACCGGACGACCAAGTCCGAATCGCATACAGGCCGCCGACGGCACGCCGCGCCTGGTAACCCGAACTGGGCCCGCCGTGCCGGAATCGTCGGCGGCGTCATCAGTGCCCTCGCCCTCAGTGGCGCTGCCGCTCCGGCCATGGCCGATCACGTGACCGGCTCCCCCGCTCCGGTCGAAACCGCGACGACCGCCGAGCAGACGCCCGCCCTCAGCACTAGCGCCTCCGCCGCGCAGGCCGCCGCAGCTCTCGACCAGACGGTCGTTCAGCTGAAGCTCGACGCCGCCGAGGACCGCGCGACCGCTGTGGCCAAGAAGGCCGCCGCCGAGACCAGGAAGGCCGAGCAGAAGAAGGCGGCCGACGCGAAGGCCGCCGCCGCCAAGGCCGCAGACGAGCGAGCGGCCGCCTCCCAGGCCGCCTCCCGCTCCTCGGACCGGGCGAAGCTCTCCGTGAGCTCCTCGTCCTCCTCGACGTCCTCCGCGTCCTCCTCCTCGCCCACCACGGCGAGCGGCAGCATCGCGAGCGTCATCAGCTTCCTGAAGGCCCAGATCGGCAAGCCGTACGTCATGGGCGGCTCCGGCCCGTCCTCGTACGACTGCTCGGGCCTGACCCAGGCGGCCTTCAAGACGATCGGCGTGGACCTCCCCCGCACCTCCCAGGAGCAGTCGAACACCGGCACCCCGGTGTCCATCAGCTCCCTCCAGGTCGGCGACCTCGTCTTCTGGGGCGGCCAGGGCGGCGCGTACCACGTCGGCGTCTACATAGGCGGCAACCAGTACCTGGACGCGGCGAACCCCAGCACGGGCATCGGCATCCACGACATGAGCTGGTCCACCCCGGACTTCGCCACGCGCGTGGCCTGATCCGTCCGTCTGCACAAACCGTTCCGGCAACGGTCCCAGCACCACCCCACGAAGGGCCGCCGTCCCCCCGCTCGGGACGACGGTTCTTCGGGGTGGTGGGTGGGTTCGTAGCTGGCGTTCAGGCGTTTCGCAGCGCGGGCGGTACGTGGCCGGCGTTCAGGCGCTGTGAAGTGCGGGCGGTACGTGGCCGGCGTTCAGGCGCTGGGGGCAGCGCCACGGTACTCAGCCGGCGGGGGTAGCGCCACGGTACTCAGCCGGTCGAGGGCCTCGGCGAACCGGGTCAGGTGCTCCTGGTCCGACAGAAACGGCGACGAGACCGGGTGTTCAACGTAGACGGTGCCCAGTGCGGGGACGGGCGACTCGAAGTAGACGAAGGGTGTGCCGAACCTGGCTGGATACGCCGGTGCCGCGAAAGGCAGGATCTGAATCCGGACATGTGGGTGTCGGGCCATCTCAACGAGATGCTCGATCTGCCGACGCATGACCTCCGCGCCGACAAACTGCATGTGCAGAGCGGCCTCGTGGATCACCGCGTGGTAGATCGGAGGCGCATCGCCCACGAGGATGCTCTGTCGTCGCTGCCTGAACTCGACACCCCGCTCCAGCTCGGCAGGAGTGGCATCGGGCCCTTGCGAAACGGAAGTACCGCTTCTCCAGGGTGAATTGACTCTGCGTCAATACATTGAAGGCAACCGGACACCCGGAGGCATCACGTCATGCCAGGACCCGACTTCTCCTTAGTCTTCCCGCCCCACCCCGTCTGGGTGCGGTCCGCCCGTGAAGCCGTGCGTGCGCTGTTGATGAGTGCGCGGCGGGACGATCTCACTGATACGGCGCTGCTGTTGACGTCCGAGGCGGTGACCAACGCGGTCAACGCGTGTCACAGCAGTGGCTGTTCGATACCGGTCACGCTGTCGGCCGAGTGGACCGGCGTCGACGCGAGCGAGACCCTGCGGGTGCTGGTGCACGACGCGGCGCCCGGGCTGCCCGCCGGACGGGGCGCCGAGGGGGGCGACGAGTCGGGGCGGGGGCTGGCGCTCATCGGGGACTGTGCCACGGACTGGGGGGTGCGGCCGCATGACGCCGGGCCCGGGAAGGCCGTGTGGTTCGAGCTCTGACCGGCCGGGGCTGCGCTTGAGGCTCAGCTGGGAGTGTCAGGATGGAGCCATGACGATCAACGTGTTCTTCGACATCGCCATCGACGGCGCGCCCGCTGGGCGCCTCACCTTCAACCTCGACGACGAGGTGACCCCCAAGACGGCGGAGAACTTCCGCGCGCTGGCTACCGGCGAGCTGGGCTTCGGGTACAAGGAGTCCTCCTTCCACCGGATCATTCCCGGGTTCATGCTCCAGGGTGGCGACTTCACCAGGGGCGACGGCACGGGCGGCAAGAGCATCTACGGAGCGAAGTTCCCCGACGAGAACTTCACCCGCAAGCACACCAAGCCGGGCCTGCTGTCGATGGCGAACGCCGGGCCGAACACCAACGGCTCCCAGTTCTTCGTCACCACCGTGGCGACGCCCCACCTGGACGGCAAGCACGTCGTGTTCGGCGAGGTCGCCGACCAGGCGAGCCTGGACCTGGTCACGAAGATCGAGGGGTACGGCACCCGCGGCGGGAAGCCCACGGCCAAGATCACCATCTCTGACAGTGGCGTCGTCGGCAGCTAACGGAGCCACCGGGTAGCACCGGGTAGCACTGGGTAGCACCGGGTAGCACCGGGTAGCGGCGAAACCCGCAGCCGGCGAGTCGGTCAGCGAGTGCCGGATGGCGTCGATGACCGGCTCGTCGGCGGGCCGGGCACGGGCGCGGCCTAGTTCAGGGCGCGGACGGCCGTCGTCCGGGCGCCGCCCGCGTCACCGGTGTTGGGGACTCCCGCCGGTTCCATCAGCAGGATGGCCGTCTCCTCGGCGGCCAGCGGGCAGTGCTCCACGCCGCGGGGGACCACGAACAGTTCGCCAGGTTCGAGGACGACGTCACCATCCCTCAGCTGGATGGTGAGCCGGCCGCTGATGACGAGGAAGAGTTCGTCGGTGTCCTCGTGGGTGTGCCAGACGAACTCGCCCTGCAACTTGGCGATCTTGACCTCGTAGTCGTTGACGTCGGCGATCTTGCGCTGTGCCCACTGGTCGCTGAACTGGGCGAGCGCGGCAGCGATGTTCACGGGAGCGGGCATGGGAGAGGTCATGAGGAGGAGGCCTTCCGGGGAGTGGGGTGGCTGGTCCCCCTGAGGGTGCCGCAGCCCGCGGCCGGCGGTCTTGTACGTTCTTCACATGGCCGGAGATCGTACGAACTCCGCGAATTCGCGGATTACCGCCTGGCAGCCGAAGGTTCCGGGCATCGCCGAGGTCTTCCACGCGCACTTCACCGACCACGCCTACCCGGCCCACACCCATGACAGCTGGACGCTGATGATCGTCGATGACGGTTCGGTCGACTTCGGCCTCGACCGCCATCGCCACGGGGCCACCGGCAAGGGCATCGTCGCTCTGCTGCCTCCCGGGGTCACCCATGACGGCAGGACGGCCACGCCCGCCGGGTTTCGCAAGCGGGTGCTGTACCTGGACACGTCCGTGCTTCCCGAGCGGTTGGCCGGAACCGCCGTCGACAGCCCGATCCTCGCCGATGCGCTGCTGCGGCACCGCGTTCATCAACTGCACGACGCTCTCGGCCACGCGGGAGACGCGTTCGAGGGCGAAGCCCGGCTGGCGTTCGTACGGGAACGGCTGCAATTCCATCTGGCCGGGACCCGCTCCCGCCAACCGGGCCGGGAGGCCGGCCGGCTGGCCGTGGCGCTGCGCGAGCTGCTGGATGCCCGGGTCGCCGACGGAATGACGCTGCAGGAGGCGGGCACGGTGCTGCGGGCGCACCCCACCCATCTGATCCGCTGCTTCAAGCGGACGTACGGGCTGCCGCCGCACGTCTATCTGACCGGGCTGCGGATCGACCGGGCGCGGCGGCTGCTGCTCGCGGGCGGGCGCCCGGCCGACGTCGCCACGGAGGTGGGGTTCTACGACCAGGCGCACCTGAACCGGCACTTCCGGCGGCATGTCGGCACCACGCCCGCGAGGTACGCCACCGCGCCACGGGGCTAGGGCATGTTTCGAAAGTAGCGCCGTCCGCCCGGAGGGCGGGGCCCACGGCGTCTGGTGGGTGCGCTCGCAAGGCGGAGGGTCGTCCTCGTACTGGACGTACTTGGACGAGCCCGACAACGCAGCGAGCGTGCGTGCCAGGCGTCGTGAGCCAGGCGGGACTTTCGAAACACGCCCTAGGAGTTGGGGGCGACCTTGCTCAGGCCGTTGATGATGCGGTCCATCGCGTCGCCGCCCGTGGGGTCGGTGAGGTTGGCGAGCATCTTGAGTGTGAAGCGCATCAGAACGGGGTGGGTGAGGCCGCGCTGGGTGGCGATCTTCATGACCCTGGGGTTGCCGATGAGCTTCACGAAGGCGCGGCCCAGCGTGTAATAGCCGCCGTAGGTGTCCTTGAGGATGCGCGGATAGTTGAGGAGGGCCAGTTCGCGCTGGGCGGGGGTCTGGCGGGCGTGGGCCTGGACGATGACGTCGGCCGCGGTCTGGCCGGACTCCATCGCGTAGGCGATGCCCTCGCCGTTGAACGGGTTGACGAGGCCGCCGGCGTCGCCGACGAGCAGCAGTCCCTTGGTGTAGTGCGGCTGGCGGTTGAAGGCCATCGGGAGGGCGGCACCGCGGATGGGGCCGATCTGGTTCTCTTCGGTGTAGCCCCAGTCGGCCGGCATGGAGGCGCACCACGCCTTGAGGACCTCGCGCCAGTCCAGCTCCTTGAAGGCGCTCGACGAGTTGAGGATGCCGAGGCCGACGTTGCTCGTGCCGTCGCCCATGCCGAAGATCCAGCCGTAGCCGGGGAGAAGACGGTCCTCGGCGCCGCGCTTGTCCCAGAGTTCGAGCCAGGACTCCAGGTAGTCGTCGTCATGGCGGGGCGAGGTGAAGTACGTACGGACGGCGACGCCCATCGGGCGGTCCTCGCGCCGGTGCAGGCCCATGGCGAGCGACAGCCGGGTGGAGTTGCCGTCGGCCGCGACCACGAGGGGCGCGTGGAAGGTGACCGGGGTCTTCTCCTCGCCGAGTTTGGCCTCGACGCCGATGATGTGGCCGGTGCGCTCGTCACGGATCGGGGCGCCGACGTTGCAGCGCTCGTGGAGCCGGGCGCCGGCCTTCTGGGCCTGGCGGGCGAGCAGCTCGTCGAAGTCCTCGCGCCTGCGGACGAGTCCGTAGTCCGGGTACGTGGCGAGGTCCGGCCAGTCGAGCTGGAGGCGGACACCGCCGCCGATGATGCGCAGGCCCTTGTTGCGGAGCCAGCCGGCCTCTTCGGAGATGTCGATGCCCATCCCGACGAGCTGCTTGGTGGCGCGCGGGGTGAGCCCGTCGCCGCAGACCTTCTCGCGCGGGAAGGCGGTCTTCTCGAGGAGAAGGACGTCGAGTCCTGCCTTGGCCAGGTAGTACGCGGTCGTCGAACCGGCTGGCCCGGCCCCGACGACGATCACATCGGCGCTGTTCTCGGACAGGGCGGTGTCGGTCACGGTGGGCTCTCCGGTTTCGGCGAGGGGTCTTGGCTGCGACCGAGTCTATGAGGCCGCCGCCCGGCTCCGAGCGGCGGCTCTGGTTGCGCCCTACCTCGGGAGTACGACGCGGTGGGTGTATCCGCGCGTCGGAAGACCGCTCGCCGGGCGCGGGCTCGCGTCCTTGCTCACCTCCGTACTCGCTGACACGGGGGTGACGGACGGTTCCGGATTGCCCGTCGGGGTCGCATCACCGGTCGGCGTCACGTCATCGGTCGGAGCGTCCGACGGGCTCGCCTCACCGGACGGCGCGGTGTCGTCACCGGGGGTGACGGACGCCGACGAGGACGGGGTGGGCTCCGCCGGTTTGTCGTCGTGGCGCTTGACCACGATGACGGCGGCGGTGGCCGCGCCCCCGATGGCGAACGCGCCCAGCATGATCAGCCCGATGAGAAGCAGACGCTTGCGGCGGCCGCCGGGGACGGGATCCTCGGGCCCGGCCTGCAGGTGCAGCAGGAGATCCGGCTCGGTCGGGCCGTAGGCCGGCGGGGCGGGCAGGACGGCCTGCGCGGTCGTGTCCCCCACGATCGGCTCACTGGAGAAAGCGGCAGGTTGACCTGGCCGGCCCTGTTCAAGGGGCTGAACGGGCTGACCCGGCTGAACGGGCTGGACCGGCAGGCCGGAAGCCGGTCCGTACGGACCCCCGTACGGCGGTACGTACGGAGCCGCGTAACCCGGCGGGTAGCCGGGCGCGCCGCCCTGGCCGCCCGCGCGCACAATGCGGATGAACGTCACAGCGAGGACGCCGCCGAAAGCCCACAGCAGCCCGAAGAGAAGCGCCTCCGGCACGCTGGAGGAGACTCCGGTGCCCGTGGCAATGGGGCTGGAATACCTGGAGCCACCCGAGTACCCCGAGAACTCCGCCGTCACGCCGCCGATCGCGATCAGCAGGACGAAGAGCGCGACGTAGAAGCCAGCCGTGAGCCACTGGTCGCGCCGCTCGGCGAAGCGGCGGACGGCCACGACGCCGAGCACCAGCGCGCACACCACGCCTGCGGCGAGGGCGCCGGGCACCGCCCACCCGTCGCCGAACTGCGACAGGTCGGAGAGCCCGAACGACTCGACGGTGTAGCTCGATCCCACCCGGTTCGCCTCGACCGGCACCCCCCAGGCCACCCCCAGGGCCGAGACCCCCGCGTTGCCCAGCAGGAGCACCGAGGCGAACCAGGCCGAGCTGTTCATCTCCCCGGAGTGGTCGGCCAGGACGACCAGGAGGATGACCGCACACACGGCCACGCCGATACCGAGAGCCAGCAGCGCCGCCCGCAGCGCACGGACGGCGGAGGCCAGTCCCGGACTGGTGGAGAGCGGGCCGTCCAGCCGGTCGCGGCACAGCACGAAGAGGGCTGTCACCAGGCTGAGCACGAAGGTCCACAGGAGCACCGTGAGCGGACCCGACGTGATGTCGGTCTTCCGTCCGTTCGACTGCGTGACGCTCGGCTGCCCGATCAGCGCCAGGATGACGGCGCCCGCCGTGCACACCACCGCGACCCGCACGGCCGCCTCGGCGCCGGTCTGGGTGCGGCGCAGATGGCGGAGCGCCAGCACCAGGGCGAGCCCCCACAGGACGGTGATCACCAGCGGCACGACGGAGAGCGTGCTGCCGGCTTGGGACGATGTCGTCAGGGAGGGGCTGTACGGATCGGGGTAGCCGGATCCGTCGCCGTACGTCGAACGGCCGCTGTCTGAGCCCAAGGTGTAGCCGACGGTGCCGCCGATCCCCTGGAGGATCATGGCGAGGAAGAAGCGCAGCCGGTCCCCGTAGCCGACGTCGAGCCCGTCGAACGAGGTGGTGGACACACTCGCCAGAAGTCCGGCGATGGCGAGCAGCAGGGCGGTCGGCCACAGTCCCGCCTTCAGCGGCCCTGTCCAGTCGCCGGAGACGGTCCGGCGGATGAACAGCCCCGCGGGCGAGGGCTGCTGCGGGACCGCGACGTAAGCGGTCGGGGCGTACGCGGTGGGGGCGTACGGCGGCGGTGGGTACGCGGGCGGCGGATACGCGGGCGGCGTGCCCGGTGGGAGCGGCGGCTGTCCCGGGGCGGGTGGCTGCCCCGGGACCGGCGGTGGCTGGCCCTGGCCGGGTATCGGAGGCTGCCCCAGTTCGCGGCCGCATTTCATGCAGAAACGCGCCTCGTCCGACGACGCGTTACCACAGGCGGGGCAGAACGGCATGGGTCACTCCGCGTGTCGGGGGGACGGCTGTCCTCACATCAGACACCGGAATTTATGGCATGGTTCGCGCAACTGCCCCGCTATTCGCCGATCTTGGCGCCTCTGTGCAGCGCGACGACACCGCCGGTGAGGTTCCGCCAGGCGACCTTGGACCAGCCTGCGCCCTGGAGCCGGCCGGCGAGCGCCGCCTGATCGGGCCAGGCGCGGATGGACTCGGCGAGATAGACGTACGCGTCCGGGTTGCTGCTCACCGCGGTCGCGACCGGCGGCAGGGCCCGCATCAGGTACTCGGTGTAGACGGTGCGGAACGGCTTGAACGTCGGGCTGCTGAATTCGCAGATCACGACGCGGCCGCCCGGCTTGGTGACGCGGAGCATCTCGCGCAGCGCGGCGTCCGTGTCGTGCACATTGCGCAGCGCGAAGGAGATGGTGACCGCGTCGAAGACGCCATCGGCGAACGGCAGCTTCGTCGCGTCGCCCGCCGTGAGCGGCAGGGCCGGGTGGCGCTTCTTGCCCTCGCGCAGCATCCCGACCGAGAAGTCGCACGGCACGACCTGGGCGCCCGCCGCCACGAAGGGCAGCGAGGAGGTGCCGGTACCGGCACCGAGGTCGAGCACCCGCTCGCCGGGCCGGACGTCGAGGGCCTGCGCGACGGCCTTGCGCCACAGCCGGGCCTGGCCGAGTGACAGCACGTCGTTCGTCAGGTCGTACTTGGCGGCTACGTCGTCGAACATCGCGGCGACTTCGTGCGGCTGCTTTTCCAGGGAGGCTCGGGTCACGGGCCCATTCTCCACCCCGCGCCCGCCGCCGCGGCCCGGGGTCAGCGGCGGAGTGCCTCGGCGGGCTGGATGTGCGCGGCGCGCAGGGCCGGGTAGAGGCCGGCGAGCAGCCCCGTGAGCAGGCCGATCGCCGGGGCGGCGGCGACCGTGGCCGGGTGGAGGACCGGCGTCCAGTCCCTGATCACGGCCACGATCACCACGGTGATGCTGCCGAGGCTGGTGCCCACCAGCCCGCCCAGCGCCCCCAGGGCCCCGGACTCGGCCAGGAACTGGGCGGTGATGTGCCGCCCCCTGGCGCCCAGGGCGCGGCGCAGACCGATCTCCCCGGTGCGTTCCAGGACGGCGACCAGGGTGGTGTTGGCGATCCCGACCGCACCGATGACCAGGCAGATCGCCGCGAGGAGCAGGAACAGCTGGTTGAGGTCCCCGGTGACCGAGCCGCGCAGTGTGCGGGGGTCGGGCGGGGGGACGGCCTTGAGATATTCGGGGTGGTCCGGGCGCAGTGCGGTCGGGGCCTCATGGGCGATCTGCCCGGCGGCGCCGATCCGGGTGGAGATCAGCATCCAGCCGTCGTACAGCCTGCCCTGCGCGAGGTGCGGGTCCGCGGCCAGGATGGCGCCGGGGGACGCGGCGACGATGCCGGTCTCCTCGCCGCCGGAGGCGCCGCCCACCGGGGAGGAGCGGACGGTGGCGTCGCCGGCCGGGTGCACCGTCCAGTACACCCCGGCGTTCTCGACACCGCCGAGCCGTTCGATCCGCCCGTCGGCGTCGGCGGGGAAGGCGGGACCCGCGAAGGCGTTCTGCTGGACGCTGATGTCCTCGACCGTCACTTCGGTCGCGGTGAGCAGGTCGAAGCGGGAGTCGATCCGCGAGGACGTTGTGGCGGTCAGCCCGAGGATCGCCACGAACGTACCGACGCCGAGGACGGTGCCGAGCGCGGTGAGCACGGAGCGGGCGGGGCGCTGGAGCATCCCGGCGAGCGACTCGGAGAGGAGGTCGCGCAGCGGGAGGACGGAGGGCTCGACGAGGCGCTGCTTCTGCCTCTGCTTCTGCCTCTCTACCCGGATCGTGGCTCTGGTCCTGATATGCGGCCTTATACGCAGCCTCATACCGGCGCCCGCTCGGTCAGGACGCCGTCGCGGATCGAGACGGTGCGCGCGCCGCGTTCGGCGACCAGCGGATCGTGGGTGATGACGACGACCGTCATGCCGTCCGCGTGCAGTTCGTCGAGCAGGCCCAGGATCGGGCCGGCGGTGGCGGTGTCGAGGTTGCCGGTCGGCTCGTCGCACAGCAGCAGCGACGGCCCCGCGACCAGGGCGCGGGGGATCGCCACCCGCTGCCGCTCGCCGCCGGACAGCCGGGTGGGCACCGAGTCCATCCGGTGCCCGAGTCCCACTCTGACCAGGGCCTCGCGGGCCCGCTCGCGGCGCTCGGCACGCGGCACGCGGCCGTACAGCAGGGCGACGCGGACGTTGTCCTCCGCGCTGCGGTACGGGAGGAGGTGGAACGACTGGAAGACGAATCCGATGCGCCGGCCGCGCAGGGCGGTGCGGTCGGCGTCCTTGAGCGAGCCCGTGTCGATGCCGTCCAGCAGGTAGCTGCCGGAGGTGGGCACGTCCAGCAGTCCCACGATGTTCAGGAAGGTGGACTTACCGGATCCCGAGGGGCCGACGACCGTGACGAACTCGCCCGGCCGGACCGTCAGTTCGCAGCCGGCGAGGGCGGCGACCGGCGGCGGGCCGGGGTAGGTGAGACCCGCCTGCCGCAGTTCGATGACCGCGGGAACGTCAGCGGTCACTGCTGGGACCCTTCTGGTACTCCTGCAGCGAGCCCCGCACCACCAGCGCACCGGCCGACACGGTCATGACCGCCGCACCGGACACCTTCGATCCCACATGCGCGGGGATGGAGTCCACCCGGGCCGGAAAGCCCTCCAGATAGACCACTTCACCTGCGGGCAGCATCGGGCCGTCGGTGGCGAGGGCCGCGGTGAGGGCCGTCCGCGCGGCGGCGAGATCCTCCCGGGCCCGCTCCACGGCGCGCCTGCTCGCTCTGCTGATGCCGGGCTTCCCGGTGGCGGACGCGTTCGGGGCGCCCGTCGCACCTGTCGCGCCCGTCGTACTCACCGCGGCCTGAGCGTCCTGCGCGTCCTCGAGGGCGCGTTCCGCCGAGGTCACGGCGTCCTGCGCCGACTTCAGCGCCGCCCCGCCGTCCGCGTGGGCCGGAAGCGGGTCGTAGCCGATCGCGGCGTAGAAGCCCCGCAGCGCCTCCTTCGTCCCGGACCCGAACGTCCCGCACGGGTCGCCTCCGGATCCATGGCCCAGTTCGCCGAGCGCCCGCTGCAGCTGGGCGACGTCGTCGCCGGTCGCGCCCGGCTTCAGGTCCCGGTACACCGGCAGCGTGCCCTTCAGCGCGAACACCGGCCGCCCGGACACCTCCAGCAGCACCTTGCCGTCGGCGACGGTTCCCCGGGGCACCACCAGCAGTTTCGTCACGACCGGCGTGCCGGAGCCCTCCCCCGCGGCGACGGAGGGGGAGACGTCCACCGACTGCCCGGCCCGCACCGTGCCGCGCAGGATGACCGAGTCCTTGAGGACCCGCCGCTCCACCGGCGCGGTCAGGAGGTCGGGCGGCGGTGCCGTACGTTCCGCGGCGGCCTGGGCGGGTGACCTGATGACCAGCGACGCCCCGACGCCCACGCCCGAGAGCACCAACGCCCCCAACGCGACGGCGATCACCCATACGCGACGCCTGGCCAGGACCGGAGCGTCAGCCACCCTGGATCCCGTCACCGCCGGACTTCGCCTGGCAGGTGTGCCAGATGGCGGCGGTCGACGGGTCCTGCTTCAGCCGCTTCCCCAGATCGTCGGGGTACTGGAACTCGCCGGTCGCCGGGCTGGGATCCGGATAGTCCGTGATCCCGTGCTCGCGCATGCACCTCGTCTCCTCCCGCATCTCCTCCAGGAAGTCCGCGGGGCCTACCGCGAGGGAGTTCATGGCTGGATCCCGGCGTACACCTGGAGCAACGCCAGCACCAACTTCAAGAACAAGATCTCGTCCGCGAACCCCGGCTGATCCGTGGGGTCACCCCCGCCGCCGCTCCGCTCCGGCCGCGCCACGGAGCGGAGCGGAGCGGCGGAGCCCGCGACACCCCGCACCCCAGCCGTCCCACGGAGTCCGCCGATGCCCAGCCGTCACACCGCCGTCCCCGGTGCCTGCCTCGCCCTCCTCGTGCTCCTCCTCACCGGCTGTGGCGCCGGCTCCGATTCCGGTTCCGGTTCCGGCTCCGGTTCCGGTTCCGGCTCCGGTTCCGGTTCCGGCTCCGCTTCCGGTGGCGGCTCCGGCGCGTCCGACGACCGGGCGGAGCCGGCCGTCGCGACGCCCGTGCTCCTCGACAGCAACGGGCTGACGTTCCCGATGGACGACTACCTCGTCACCGCCGAGCAGCGGCAGCGGTTGCAGAGCGCACAGGACGTCCTCATCGACCAGTGCATGCGGCGCTACGGATTCCGTTACACCGCCCCCGACTCCCGTGTCTCCGCGGGGGTCTACGGCGAGAACGGCCGCCGCTACGGCCTGTCCAGCCCCGCGCTGGCCGCCCGGTACGGCTACGGCGACCCGCCGGAGGAGTCCCCGGCCCGCGCTCCGCGCCCCGCCCGCGGGACCAATGAATCGCTCGTCCTCGACGGCCCGCCCGGCCTGGATCCGAAATCCCTCCCCGCCAATCTGGAGGAAGCGGAGAGCGCCAGGACATCCGACACGAACACCGGCGTCGTCAACGGCCTCAAAGTCCCCGTCGCGGGCTGCTCGGGCGAGGCGGGCCTCAAGCTCTACGCGCCGAACGCCGCCGCCGTGGACATCGCCTTCCCGCAGAACCTCAATGCCGAGGCCCATCAGCGGTCGCGGCAGGACTCCCGTGTGGTGCGCGCCGTCCGGGACTGGGCCGGCTGCATGGCAGGACACGGCTACCGGGTGTCCTCACCGCTCGGGGTGCCGGCGGCCCTGGGCCTCACCGACCTGACGGGCCCGCGGGCGGTCACCACCGCCACCGCCGATGTCGCCTGCAAGAAGAAGGTGAACCTCGTCGGCATCTGGTTCGCCGTCGAATCCGCATACCAGAAGGCGCTGATCGAGCAGAACGCCGAGACGCTGAAGAACTTCAAGGATCAGCAGCAGGCCAGGATGCGGCTGGCCGATTCGCTGTCCGGCTGAGTCCGGCTGCTATAGCCTTCCGTTTTGCTCACGTCCTGGCTTCCGGGGGGAAACCGTGCATCAGCTCTGTCCGGTCTGCCATGTCTGCGGTGCCGGACTTCGGGACGATCCGCACGGAAGCCCGCTCGGTCCGCTCGGTCCCATCAGCGGCGGGCTGCGCCTCATCAGTGATCTGACGAGCCGTGAGCGTGAGGTCCTGCTGAGCCTCAGGGACGGCGCCTCCAACCGCGAGCTCGCCGGCGAACTCGGCATCACGGAACGCACGGTGAAGCTCCACGTGGCGAGCCTGCGCTTCAAGCTCGGCGGTATCTCCCGGCTCCAGCTCAGCCTCATCGCGCTGGTCCACCACGCCCGCGGCGGTTACGCGCGCCGGTGCACGAGCCGTCCGCCGAGCACGGTGGCCACACAGACGCCGTCGGCGTCGAAGACCGCGAGATCCGCCCGGCCGCCCGGCACGAGCGCGGGCGGCACCGATCCGGCCGGCACCCGGGCCAGACCACCCCGGGCCGCGGCGGCCCGCAGCCCGGGATCGGTCAGATACCCGTCCACCACGGCCGTCGCCCCGAACCGCAAGAGAGCGTGAATCCGCTCGCGCGGACTCGGCGCGTCCGGCACCGGAGCCGCGTGCACCAGCCCGGGGCCCACGGTCCCGCGCCAAGCGCGCACCCGCGCGAGCGGATGTGCCGCGCGCAGTTCACCGAGCGTGCCGACCGCCACGATCCGGTCCCCGGAAACGGCGACGGCGCGCTCACCGCTGTCGGAGGCGTGGATCGTGAGCATTCAGCTGGAGGCGAGCAGCTTCAGCTCGGGGTGCGCCGTGCCGCCCTCGATCGCCGTGGACGACAGGTGCGAGACGACGTGGTCGTTGACCGGGTCGTTCGCCGGGTCGTCGTGGACGAGCAGGTGCTCGTAGGTGGTCGCGCGCTGCGCGGGCACCCGGCCCGCCGAGCGGATCAGGTGGATGATCTCCATACGGTTGGAACGGTGCTTGGCACCGGCCATGGAGACCACGTTCTCCTCCAGCATGATCGACCCGAGGTCGTCCGCCCCGTAGTGCAGGGAGAGCTGGCCGGCCTCCTTGCCCACGGTGAGCCAGGAGCCCTGGATGTGGGCGACGTTGTCCAGGAAGAGCCGGGAGACGGCGATCAGCCGCAGGTACTCGAAGACGGTGGCCTGCGTCTGGCCCTTCAGCTTGTTGTTCTCCGGCTGGTAGGTGTACGGGATGAAGGCGCGGAAGCCGCCCGTACGGTCCTGCACATCACGGATCATGCGCAGGTGCTCGATGCGCTCGGCGTTCGTCTCGCCGGTGCCCATCAGCATCGTGGAGGTGGATTCGACGCCCAGGTTGTGCGCGATCTCCATGATCTCCAGCCACCGCTCGCCCGACTCCTTGAGCGGCGCGATGGCGGTACGCGGCCGGGCCGGCAGCAGCTCGGCGCCCGCGCCCGCGAAGGAGTCGAGACCCGCGGCGTGGATCCGCCGGATCGCTTCCTCCGCCGAGACCCCGGAGATCCGGGACATGTGCTCGACCTCGGAGGCGCCCAGCGAGTGGATGACCAGCTGCGGGTACGCCTTCTTGATCGCGGCGAAGTGCTCCTCGTAGTACTCGACGCCGTAGTCCGGGTGGTGGCCGCCCTGGAACATGATCTGGGTGCCGCCCAGCTCGACGGTCTCCGCGCAGCGGCGCAGGATGTCCGCGATGTCCCGGGTCCAGACCTTGTCGCTCTGCGGCGCGGCGTAGAAGGCACAGAACTTGCACGCGGTGACGCACGAGTTCGTGTAGTTGATGTTCCGCTCGATGATGTACGTCGCGATGTGCTCGGTACCCGCGTACCGGCGGCGGCGCGCGGTGTCGGCGGCCGACCCGAGGGCGTGCAGCGGGGCAGAGCGATACAGGTCCAGCGCCTCCTCCGGGGTGATACGGCCGCCGGCGGCGGCGCGATCGAGGACGGCTGCGTAATCGCTCACCGGGGCTGTCCCTTCCGAAGGGGTACAAGACGGACCCGCTCAGCGTACGCCAGGCTCCCGACAAGCCACGGCCGGGCCTGGGCAGCACATGAACAGCCGCCGTGTGTCGCGTCACATGCTTGTCACGGCGTGCCCGGCGCCCCTGACACATCACTTGCGCGAGCGATAATCTGCAGTCTCACGAGAAATGCTCGAACGACAGCTTGTATTGCGGGACGGGGTTGGATATGTCGGGGGCCGGATCGACGAGGGGGCTGCGCCCGCGCAGGCTCAGCGAAGAGACATCTGCCGCGGCGCCGGCACCGGCTCGCGGGGCTGTGCTGAAGCAGCGCGCGGGCACCGCCGCCTCAGCGGTCTGGGCGACGATGCGCCCCACGCGGAACCGCAGCACCGGCTATCTGGCGATCGGCGCGGTCGGCGCCCTCATCGCCACCTCGGTCGCGGTCGGCGTCGGCGCCTCCGGCTCGATCCCGCAGCTCTCCGACATCGGTGCCTGGCTGGGCAGCAGCGGCACGGGCGAGGCCACCCACGCCAACGGCCTGACGGGCGATGTGGACGGCAAGGTCAAGCTGCCGGGCATGAACGGCCACGCGGTGACGATCGCGCAGGACGGCAAGACCGTTCTCGTCCTCGACAAGAAGACCGGCAAGGTCGTCAGGGTCGACCCCTCGCAGCTCACCGCCGAGCAGTCGACGAGCTACGGGACCAGTGGCCTGCAGCTCGTCTCCGGCGGCACGTACGCGTACATCGTCGACGCGGCGAAGGGCACGGTCCAGCGGATCGACCCGGCGCTGACGACCCCCACAGGCGACAAGGTCGAACTCGGCCCGGGGCTGGGCGCCGCCGCCGTCGACGCCCAGGGCACCCTGTGGGTGCCGCTGCCCGGCAAGGGCACCGTCGTACCGTTCGTGAACGGGGCGAAGAGCGCCGAGGTGAAGGTCGCCGCCCCGGACCACGATCTCGTCCTCACCCTGGCGCAGGGTCAGCCGGTCGTGACCGACCGCACCGATGCCGTCACCAAGGTGCTCTCCGTCGCGGGCACCCAGCAGACCTTCAACCTGCAGGGCGGGATCAACGACTCCGCCCCGGTGAAGATCCTGGTGCCCGCCGCGACCGACAGCCCCATGGTGCCGGTCCTCGCGTCCGACAGCGGCGCGCTCGCGCTCGTCGACGTCAAGAGCGGCCAGTCGATCAACGCGAAGGTGCCGATCCAGGGGCACGCGCTGGGCGCACCGCAGGTGCTGGGCAAGAAGGTGTACATCCCGGACGGGACCACCGGCAGCCTGCTCGTCTACGACACCGAGTCCTCGGCGTTCCAGGACTCGGTGAGCGTGACGAAGAAGGCCGGCGACCTCGAACTCTTCGTCCGCAACGGCCTGCTGTGGGTCAACGACCAGAACAACCGCTCCGCCGCCGTCATCAACGCGGGCGGCGACGTCCACACCATCGGCAAGTACACGGACAACGTGCCGACGGCCCGGAAGAAGAACGACAAGCCCGTCGAGGACAACGTGCCCTCGGCGCACCCGACCGGCCAGTCGCGGCCGCCGGCCCGCCAAGATCCTGGCAACAGCCACGGACCCACCCACACACCCACTCCGACGCCGACCCCCACTCCGACGAAGGCGCCGCCGCCCTCCCCGGGCAAGAACTGCGCCATCAACTGGCAAGCGGGCTGCCCGGAACCGCAGACCCCCGGCACCCCGCAGGCCCAGTCCGGCGCCGGCACCATCACGCTGACCTTCCAGCCGGCCTCCGGGCTCACCCCCAAGCGGTACGTCCTCAAGGGACTGGCCGGCGGCCAGACCGCGACCCCCTCCGAGGCAGGCCCGAACGGCCCGTTCACCTTCCAGGTCAACGGCGGTTCCTGCGGCACGCAGTACAGCTACACGGTCGTCGCGGAGTACGCGGCCGGTGCGGCGAGCAAGGAGTCCCAGGCCTCGGCGCCCGTCCGCCCGTGCGTCGCCCCGGGCGCCCCGCAGAGCCTCGACGTCAGCAACCACACCGGCGGGCACGGCGCGACAGTCAGCTGGACGGCGCCCTCGGGCTCGTCCGGCGTCACCTACACGGTGACGTGGCCGGGCGGCAGTTCGAGCACCCAGAGCACCAGCCACTCGGTCACCGGACTGCAGAACAGCCAGCAGTACAACGTCTCGGTGAGCACCAAGAACGCGGCGGGCTCGGGCGCCTCGACGAGCGGCACGATCGACCTGACGCCGCCGAACCAGACGATGAACATCACCCACAACAACAACAGCGCGTCCCAGCTCGCCATCCGTACGGATCCCAGCACCTCCACCGGCGGGAGGGCCGGCCTGTTCCCGGCGTACTACCAGAGCGCGGTCACCGTCCACTGCAAGATCGCGGGCGAATCGGTGAGCCACGACGTCAGCGGCGTCACCAGCAACATCTGGGGCAAGATCTCCTCCAGTTACGGCAACGGCTACGTAGCCGACGTCTACCTGGACTCGCGCAACAACTCCAACGTCTGGGATTGCTCGTGACCCCCCTCCCCACCACCAACGACCGAAGTGCGAGCGAGTCATGAGCGTTCCTCCCCAGTACCAGCAGAACGACGCCGTCGCGCTCTTCGCCCAGTGTTTCCACGCCCTCGGGGACAACATCGAGCGCGTCGTCAAGGGCAAGCGCAGCACCGTCGAGCTGGCGCTGACCTGCCTGTTCGCCGAAGGGCACCTGCTGATCGAGGACGTTCCCGGCACCGGTAAGACGACGCTGGCACGCTGCCTGGCCGCTTCCATCGAGGCGAACTTCGCGCGGGTGCAGTTCACCCCCGACCTGCTGCCGTCCGACATCACCGGCGTGACGATCTACCGGCAGAACACCGGCACCTTCGACTTCCTGCCGGGACCGGTCTTCGCGAACATCGTGCTCGGCGACGAGATCAACCGTGCCTCGCCGAAGACGCAGTCGGCGATGCTGGAGGTCATGGAGGAGCGCCGGGTCACCGCCGACGGCAAGACCCATCCGGTGCCGCGCCCCTTCATGGTGCTCGCCACGCAGAACTCGGTGGACATGGGCGGCACCTACGCGCTGCCGGAAGCACAGCTCGACCGCTTCCTGATGCGCGTCACGGTCGGCTACCCGGACCACGCCTCCGAGGTCGCGGTCCTCACGGGCTCCGCCGCCAACGCGACGCCCGACGCGCTCTCCACGATCGCCTCCTCGCACCACATCGCCGAGTTCATCCAGGTGGCGACGCAGGTGCAGGTCGCCGAGCAGCTCTACGACTACATCGTGCGGATCGTCGCTGCGACCCGTTCGCTGCCCGACGTCCGGCTGGGCGCGTCCCCGCGCGGATCCGTGGCACTGCTGCGCGCCATCCGGGTGCGGGCCGCCTCGCTGTCGCGCGGCTACGCGCTGCCCGAGGACGTCAAGGCGCTCGCGGTGCACGTGCTCGCGCACCGGCTGATCCTCACCCCGGAGGCCGAGTTGAGCGGCCGGACGGGCGCGGACGTCATCGCCGAGGTCCTGGCGACGGTGCCGGTTCCGCAGGCGGCCGGCGGGGCGCGCGTCTGATGCGCGAGGCCGCTGTCGTCCGCCGGACGAGCGCCGGCCCGCTGTCCGCCACCGGCTGGGGCACGCTGCTGGCCGGCGCCGCCCTGCTGGCCGCCGGGTACGGGTACGGGTACGGAGAGGCAGCCGCGCTCGGGCTGACGTGCCTGGCCGCGGTCGTCGCGGCCGTCGTCTGGACGCTGCCCAGGCCGCAACTGGCCGCGGAACGCCGGATCGCGCCGCGCAAGGTCGGCCGGGGCGACTCCGCCGACGGCATCGTCACGCTCACCAACACCGGCACCCGCACCCGGCGCGGCCTGCGCGCCACGGACATGTGCGGCGACGAGCCGCTCACCATGGACGTGCCGGTGCTGCGCGCGGGTGACGCACAGGAATTGCACTACGCGCTGCCGACCTCCCGGCGGGGCCGGATCACGGTCGGACCGCTGCGGCTGGAACGTACCGACCCGCTCGGACTCGCGCGCCGGATCCGTTCCTACGGAACCGCCGACACCCTCGTCGTACGCCCCCGCATCTGCCTGCTGCCGGTGCTGCCGTCCGGCAAGGCACACCATGTCGAGGGCCCGACCTCCGACACCGCCGACGACGGATCGCTGACCTTCCACGCGCTGCGCGAATACGTACTGGGCGACGACCTGCGCCGGGTGCACTGGCGCTCCACCGCCCGTACCGGCACCCTCATGGTCCGGCAGATGGTCGACGTATCGCTGCCCCACACCACGCTGGTCCTAGACACCCGGCCCGGAGCGTACGCCTCGGAGGACGACTTCGAGCTGGCCGTCGACGCGGCGGCATCCATCGCGTACGCCGCCGCCCGCTCCAACTTCCCGGTGCACGTGGTCAGCGAGGCGGGCCCGGTCCTGCACACCGACGGCTCGGGCAACGACGCCGACGCGCTGCTCGACCGGCTCGCCCTCATCGGCCGCTCCGACCGGAAGTCGGCGGCCCCGGCCTTCGACGGCCTGGAGCACCACCGGGGCGGCGGATCGCTCGTCGTCATCACCGGCACCGGCGACACCGACGGCCTGACGGCGCTCGGCCGGGTCCGGCGGCGCTTCGACCGGGTGACGATGATCCGGGCCGGCGAGGACAGGACCGCGCCCGACGCGCAGGGTGTTTCGAGCGCCACCGTCGACGTACCTCAACTGCACATCGCGTCCCTGGACGCCCTGCTGGCCGGCTGGCGCTGGGAGGCCGTCCGTTGAGTGCCACCACGCGCCCCGCGCGCACCGCGCCGCTGCCACCGCAGGGCGGCGGCCCGAACTGGGACTGGGCCGCGCCCGCGCCCACCGGCCCGAGCGCGGAACGCCCGAAGACCCCGGCCGCGTCCGGCGGCGACGGCCTCGGCCGCGCCCGCCGGCTGTGGTCGCTGCTGCCCGTGGCCGCGCTGCTCGCCGCCTCCGGGTTCGGCTTCCACCGGGTGTTCACCACCCGGGACCTGCTGCCGGTCCTCACGGTCTCCGTCCTCGCGCCGGTGGCGCTGTCCGCCGCGCTGTCGGGTGTGCTGTCCCGCAAGGGCCGTATCTCACCGCTCTGGCCGTCGCTCGTCCTGACCACCGCCGCCTGGGTGGGCACGGTCTGGCTGACGATGTTCCGGGCGGGCGGTCCGCGCGCCATCTGGCCCGCACTCCTCGACGCCCCGCACGCCATCCTGACCACGATCCTTCCCGTCCCCGGCGAGGCCCGGCTGCTCGTCCTGCCGCACGCCGTGCTGTGGCTCGCCGCCTTCGCCAGCGCCGAACTCGCCCTGCGCACCCGCACCCCGCTGCTCCCCGCACTGCCCGCGGTGCTCGCCTTCGGCTTCCCGCTGGTACTCGGGGTGGACGGCCCCGGCTCCAACTACGCCGCCGCCGCCGCGCTGGCCGCGCTCACCGCGCTGCTGGCGCTGATCCGCTCGCGGGTACGTCTCTCGCCGCGCGGCCTGGCGCTCGGACTGCCGATCGTCCTCGGCCTCACCCTCGTCGCCGCGCTGACCGGGCCCAACCTGCCCGGGATCGGCGCCTCGTACGACCCCCGTGACGCGATCACCCCGCCCACCGTCCACCCGGAATCCATCAGTCCGCTCGACCAGGTCGCGGCCCTGATGCGCAGTGGTGACGCGAAGGTCTTCACCGTCCACTCCACGGCCGAGACCAACTACCGGCTGGCCGTACTGGACACGTACAACGGCACCACCTGGTCCAGCACCGCCAAGTTGAGCCGCACCGGTGGCCGTGTCCCCGCGGAACCGGGCGTCGACCCGGGCAAGCGGCAGACGCTCACCCAGCGCTTCACCGTCCAGGCGCTGCCCGGCATCTGGCTGCCCGCCGCCGACCGGCCCTCGGCCGTGACGCTCCCGGACCACACCGTTCTCTCGGTGGACCCGGCCAGCGGCGTCCTCGCCACCGACCGGACGGCGCCGAGCGGCTTCAGCTACACCGCCGAGTCCCAGCTCCCGGTCTACGACGTCCAGCGGCTCCAGTACGCGCCCGCCGCCAATGACCCGGCGCTCGTCGAACTGCCGCGCACCGACGCCGCCGACCAGCCGATCCCGTCCGTCGCCTCCTTCACGAAGATCGCCGCGAAGGCCACGGAAGGCAGTACCTTCCCCTTCCAGCAGGCCGTGAAGCTCGCCGACTGGCTGCGCGGCTCCTACGAGTTCGACCCCCGGGCCATCCCCGGGCACACCTACCGCGGCCTGGAGTTCTTCCTCACCGAGGGCAAGCGCGGCACCTCCGAGCAGTTCGCCGCCTCCTTCGCCGTACTCGCCCGCACTCTCGGGCTGCCCTCCCGGGTCGTGGTCGGCTTCCGCCCCGGCACGAAGACCGGCGACGACACCTGGCAGGTGGCGGGCAAGGACGTGCTCGCCTGGCCCGAGGTCGAGTTCAAGGGCATCGGCTGGGTCCCCTTCTATCCCACGCCGGGCACCACGTCGAAGGACGGCAGCTCCGTCGCCCCGGCCGGCCAGCCCAAGGACCGCAAGTCGGTCGACCAGCAGATCACCGACCAGCCGCGCCCGACCGCCCCGCCGAAGGCGGCCGCCACACCGCGGACCGTCGCCGCCCCGGCCGCCGGGCCGCGATGGTGGATCTACGCCCCGGCCGGCGTGTTCTTCCTCCTCCTCGGCTATCTGCTCTACGCCGCCTGGCTCCCCTGGCGGCGGCGCGCGCGGCGGCGCGGCGCCGCCGACGTACGGCAGCGGGTGCTGGGCGCCTGGCAGCAGATCGTCGACCGGCTGACCGAGATCGGACTGCCCGCCACCGGTGCGCACACCGCGGAAGAGGTCGCCGCCTTCGGCGCCTCCCGCGTCGGCGGCGCCGCCGGGGAGCACCTTCCCGATCTCGCCCGGCTCGTGAACGAGGTCGGCTACGCCGGCCGCACCCCCGACCCCGCGTCGGCCGACGCCGCCTGGGCGCACTGCGACGCCATCGAAGGGGTCGTGCTGAGCACCATCCCGCGGCGCGACCGCATCCGCCGCGCGCTGCGCCTCCGGCGCGGTTGACCCCACCCGCAGGCCGCAGGACGTGGGCGCCGACCCCGACGGGGGGTCGGAGGCGGTAGGTTGTCGTGAGACGCGTGAGGCACGGGAGGGCATCGGTGGACCGGACGCCGGGAAGGCGCGGGCAAAGCGCGACAGGGAGCCAGGAAAGCAAAGAGGGCTCTGTCGCCGTACCCCAGCAGACGTCGCCGGAGGGGCATCTCCTCCCGCCGGGCTACAAACTGCTCCGGCAGGCCGGCACCGGCCGCCACAGCACCGTATTGCTGTGCGCCGAGGAGGCGACCGGCGCGGAAGTGGCGGTCAAGCTGCTCTCGCCCACGGTCGACGACGAGAGCACGCGGCTGGCCGCGCACTCCGAACTGCTGTCGGCCGGCGCGGCCGCCCGGCATCCGTGTTCGGTGACCGTGGAGGACGCCGGCTTCACCGCCGACCACCGCCCGTATCTGGTGGAGCAGTTCTGCCGCGGCGGGAACGCGCACGCGAAGCTGGCCAACTCGGGCCCGTTCCCGGTCGACGAGACGATCGTCATCGGCACCCGCCTGGCGCTGGCGCTGCACTCGGCGCACCGCCGCGGGGTCCTCCACCTGGACGTCCGCCCGGCGAACATCCTCTTCGACGAGAACGGCGACGCGCTGCTCGCCGACCACGGCCTCGCGCGGGTGCTGCAGCGCTCCGCGCCGCGACTGGGCGCGGTCTTCGACCCGATGTACGTGCCGCGCGAGCTGTTCGGCTGGGAGAAGCCGGGCCCGGCGGCGGATGTGTACAGCCTCGGCGCGACGCTGTACGCGCTGCTGAACGGCGAGCCCGCGTACGCGGACGCCGGCCGTACCTCCTGGTCGGCGCTGTACGCGGAGGTGCTGCGCGGTGAACTGCCGTACCCGGCGCACCGCCACGACATACCGGATCCGCTCCTCACCCTCGTCCGCAGGATGATGTCGGCGAACCCGGAGGGGCGCCCTCCGCTGACGGAGGTGCACCGCACCCTGCGGGCGCTGCTGTCCCCGTCGTCCGCGACGAAGGTGCCCTCGCTGGAGCCGGAACCGGCGATGGAGTCGCCGCTGCCGGGCTGGGACCCGGCGGACGATCTGACGCCGGAGGAGCAGGCGGCCGTCGAGCAGGCGGGCGAGCGGGCGCAGGACGAGGCCAAGCGGCAGTCGCGCAAGCGGCTCATCGCGGCGGCCACCGCGCTGGTGGTGTTCGCGGCGGCGGCGACCACGGTCACGCTCGTCATGCGCGGCAACGGCTCGAAGCCCAAGCCGAAGCCGTCACCGACCGCGTCCACGGGCCCGGGGCCGACGTCGAGCGCCGCCCCCGAGCAGGTGCCGGCGTCCGAACTGGCCGGGCTGATGCCGCAGGACGTGCAGGCGGTGAAGTCCAACGGGAATGTGCAGATCACGTGGAAGATGCCGACCAAGGCGTCTTCGGTCGCCGGTTATGTCGTACGGGCCGTGGTCCCGGGCGGCGGCGAGCCGCTGCAGAAGACCCCGAACGGCAATGAGCCCGCAGTGGTGTTCACGGCCGGCTCAGTGACGGCCGACACGTGCTACACCGTCAACTCGGTGATCTCGGTGAACGGGAAGATCCAGTTCGCGCCGTCCAAGGAGCTGTGCAAGACCACCGGTTGACCCGTCGGCCGGCGTGCACCTTCCAGTAGCCGCGTTACTTGATCTTCTTCAGGTCGCCGCTGGGACGGCCGGCCGCGGAGTCGTTGGTGGTGTACGTCACCGTCGCGGCGTCCTTGAGGGTCAGCCGTTCCGCCGTGGCGCCCTTGGAGCAGCCGCTGGTCGCGCCCGGGTCACCGGCCGTCGAGTCGAAGACCAGCACATCGGTGGTCGCGGTCACCAGCTTCCATGTGCCGCCGCAGTTGAGCACGCCCAGCAGATTCACATTGCTCTCGCCGACGTTCTCGCCGACCCGGCCCGCCTTGATGATGACCGTCAGGAGGCCGTTGGGGACGCCGTTCGTGGAGACGGTGTTGCCCTGCCAGGTGCCGATGAAGGCCGCCGGAACGGCGCCGGTCGGCCGGCCGGTCGGGCTCACCGTCGCACTCCCGGTCGGGCTCACGGTCGCTTTGCCGGCCGTCGTGCCGTCCGGCTTGTCGTGCGGCTGCAGCACCACCACGAGCGTCGCGGCGACGGCGGCGATCAGCACGACCACGCCGGCCAGCAGCCGGCGGCGCCCGCGCCGTACGGGAGGCTCCGGCACGGATTCCGGCGCGGACCCCGGCGCGGACCCGGGCCCCGACTCCGGTACGGCGTCGTGCGGCCCGGCGGATCGTTCCGCCCCGGCTGACGCCAGCGGCGCGGGCGGTGGACCGAACAGGCCACGGGCCTTCCCGGAGAGCGCTCCCGCGGCCGTCGCCACGTATCCGGAGGCGGAACCGGTCGCGGAACCGGAGCCCGGCGCGGAATAGGACGCGGAACCCGTCGGCAACGCCGGCAACGGTCCCGCCTCCAGGTCCAGCAGCTCGACCACCCGGCGGCCGAGCTGCGCCATCAGCGGCGTCGAGAGCCAGCCCTGGCGGACGAGCGCGGCGGCGCCGTCGGGCGCGAGCCGGGCCGCGAGCCGGGCGGGAGTGGGGCGGACGGCCGGGGCCTTGGCGAGGCAGGACTCGACCACATCGCGCAACTCCTCCGGCAGGCCGTCGAGTTCCGGCTCCTCGTGCGCGACCTTGTAGAGCAGCGAGGCGGCGCTGTCGCCGCTGAACGGGCCGTGTCCGGTCGCCGCGAAGGCGAGCACCGCGCCGAGCGCGAAGACGTCGGAGGCTGCGCCGAGCGGGCGGGCGAGCACCTGCTCGGGCGACATGTAGCCGGGCGAGCCGACGACCACGCCACTGCCGGTGACGGACGCGCCGGAGGCGTCCATGGCGCGGGCGACACCGAAGTCGATCAGTACCGGCCCGTCGAGCGACAGCATGACGTTGGACGGTTTGATGTCACGGTGCAGGAGGCCGAGGCGGTGCACGGCGTCGAGCGCCTCGGCGAGCCCGGCGCCCAGCGTCCGTACGCTGCTCGCCGGCAGCGGCCCGAACTCGCTGACGGCGTCGGCGAGTGTGGGTCCCGCGATGTATCCGGTGGCGATCCAGGGGACCGGCGATTCGGTGTCCGCATCGAGCACGGGCGCGCTCCAGGCGGCGCCCACCAGCCGGGCCGCGTCGACCTCGCGGCGGAACCGGGTGCGGAACTCGGTGTCCTCGGCCAATTCTGAGCGCACCACTTTGACCGCGACCGTGCGCCCGCCGGGGCTGCGGCCGAGGAAGACCCGGCCCATCCCGCCGGCCCCGAGCCGTCCGAGCAGACGGTACGGGCCGATCGACGACGGATCTGTCGTAGTCAACGGCTGCATCTGCGCCTCCTCTGAGCGGAGTGTGCCCCCGGGCCCCGCCCGCGACGCACGACCGCACGTGCGCGCCGACCGCGCACCCGTAACAACCCTTGAGGTAGCGCACGATGCGCCGCAGCGGTGGTCCGCTGCGGCGCATCCGTTACTGCCAGTGCGCGTACGGTGCGTGCGGCACGTACCACGCGGTATCGCGGCTCCGGATCAGTGACCGAGACCCTTGGCGAGCTCTTCGTCCGCGGACTGGAACGCGTGGGCGGCGCTCTCAAGGAACTTGCCCATGCCCTCAAGACCCTCGATCGTCTTGGTGGCACCCGTGTTGAACTCGGTGTACGACTGGTCGAACTGCTTCGAGGAGCGGTCCGTCACATAGCCGCCGTTCACCAGACCCTGAACGAACTTGTGCAGGGCGTTGAGCTTCTCGGTGATCTCGTGCTGGCCGGTCTTGAGCTTGGTGGCCGCGTCACGCATGTCCTGGTATGTAACGTTCACATTAGACATTCAGGAATACCTCTCCATTGGCCGTGCCGCAGGGCCGACCCCCGTGGCCTGTGGGTTGCAGATTCATGTGACGGTCTGCAGACGCCTCAGCTTACGGGGGAGGACGATGCGGGTGCAGCCCCCGGTTCCCTGAAGCGGAACGTCGAGGTCACAGCGTCGAATACATCGAAGAACGAGTCCGCGAGATCGACGATGGGACTGCTGCCGGCGACCAGCGCGACCCGGTCCCCGCCACCCGGCAGCGGGATGAAGGTCTGCATCAGCACGCTGCGCACCGTTCTGGTGTCGCCGGGTATCTCGATGTCCTCAACGCCGTACGTCCGAGCGGCGGTCCCGGTCTCCGGGATCTCCACCGCGGTCACCTTCCGCCACGGGTCGCCCTCGCGCCGGGCCGGCTTCTCCCGCAGCCCCGCCACGATCGACGCGGGATCCGTGGCCAGCAGCTGGCCGTCGGCCGTCCGCGCCCCGACCAGCGACACGGTGACGGACGCGGTCAGCGGTATCCCGCCGAAGTTCTGCGCCATGCAGCCGACGTACACCGCCCCGCTGTCGTACGCCTCACGGGCCGCCCTGCGCAGGAACTTGGCCAGGACATCGCGGTGCTCGCCGATCGCCGGGTTCTCCTGGACGCGCTGGGCCATCAGCCGGCGGATGCTCTCGTCACGGCTGGCCGGGTGCAGGTCGAACTCCCACCACGTCATCGGCACGGTGATCGAGAAACCCTCCCGCTCGACCGGCATCACCCGCACTGTCGTACTCACTACTTGCCGCCCTCGCCCTTCGCCGCCTTCGCCAGGTCGTCGGCGAGTTGTTTGTCAGCCTTCCGGATCTCGCGCACCGCGGTGTTGGCCATCTTGGCCAGCCCCTCCAGGTGCCCGTCGATCTCCTTCCGGCCGTCCTTCCAGTTGTGCTCGAAGCTGTTCAGCGCGTCGGCGACCTTCCCGGAGCCGAGTTTCGCCTCGTACGACTCGAAGAGCTTCCGGGTGCCGTTCATCGTGGTGCGTACGCCATCGAGGTTGGAGGCGAAATCCTCCAAACCGCCAAGATCCACCTTCAACCGGTCAGGATTGCCCATTCTTCCCCCGTCGGTCCTCCAGCCGCTCGCGCGCCCGGTCTCTGCGTCAAGTCCCCGGCAATTGTCTCACTCTTGACCCGCTCATGGTCAGGGACACCGGATGCCCCGGACCCGGTTCCGGCCAGTGCCGCCGGTGCGATGTCGGATGTCTGTTGCATGATGGTCAACAGCAAATACCAGTGATGCTCAGTGGTGCAGGGGGACGGCAGTGGAACTCCAGCTCAGCGTGATCGACCCGGTCCGAGACGACCGTGCGGACATGCTGGTCGATGCCGACCCCGCAGCGCCCGTCGGGGCGCTCGCGGCGGAGATCGGCCGGATGCTCGGACGGCCGGACGACGGCCAGGGTCCGCCCAGCCTGCACATCAACGGATTCCAGATCGACCCCGAACTGAGTCTGGACGCCTCGCCCGTGCGCGACGGCGCGGTGGTCAGCGTCGCCGCGCCCGACGCCTGCCCGGCGCCCGACGCCCAGGGCACCGTGGAAGTCCGGATCGTGGGCGGTCCCGATGCGGGCGGCGTGCACCGGCTCGGCCCCGGCGTCGCCGTCGTCGGCAGCGGACCGGAAGCCTGGATCCGGCTGAACGACCCGGCGCTGCCGCACTCCGCGGTCGAGGTGGATGTCGCGGTCGACGGGACGGTGACCGTTCACCCGTCCTTCGGCAGCTCCGCCACCATCGACGGGAATCCGCTCACCGACGCGAGCCCCTGGCGGCCGCGCAGTGTCGTCGCCGCAGGACAGACCCTGCTGGAACTGAGCCTGCCGAGCTTCCCCGACACCGCCCTCAAGCCGTCGGAGGACGGCACCGGTCTCGACTACAACCGGCCGCCGCGCATCACCCCGCCGCCCCGGCCGACCAAGTTCCAGCTGCCGAGCAAGCCCAAGCAGTCCGAGAACCGGCCCATGCCCTGGCTGATGGCGGTCGTGCCGCTGTTCGGCGCGGTCGTGATGGCGATGATGATGCACCAGCCGCGCTTCCTCTTCATGGCGGTCCTCAGCCCGGTCGCCATGGTCGGCAACTACATGAACGACAAGAAGAACGGCAAGAAGTCGTTCCGCCAGACCAACGCCGACTACGAGACGCACAGGGAATCCATCGAGCGGCAGGCCCGCAAGGCCATGGCCGCCGACACCGCCGCCCGCCGCACCCAGGCACCGGATCCGGCCGAGGTGCTGGTCGCCGCGACCGGGCCCAGCCAGCGGCTGTGGGAGCGGCGGCGTTCCGACCCCGATTACGGGATGCTGCGCGTCGGCACCGGGACCCTCCCCACCGAGGTCGAGGTCTCCGACCCCGCCCAGGAGGAGCACAAGCGCAACGAGGCCCGGAAGCTGTCCGACGTTCCGGTGGCCGTCCCCATGCAGCAGCACGGCGTGCTGGGTGTCGCGGGGCGCGGTGAACTGCCGCGCGCCATCGGCCGCTGGCTGGTGGCGCAGGCCGCCGCCCTGCACTCCCCCGCCGATCTGCAGATCTGCGTCCTCACCGACCCCAGCGGCCGCGAGGGCTGGGAGTGGGTGCGCTGGCTGCCGCACGCCGGGGCCCGCGAGGGCCAGTCCGCGCTGGCGCTGATCGGCACCGACGCCGACAGCGTCGCCCGCCGGATCAGCGAGCTGCTCGCCCAGGTCACCTCCCGCCAGGACGCGGCGCGCGAGGCCGGCTCGCAGCCCAACCAGGCCTGGGGCGGCTCCACGATCCTCGTCGTCCTCGACGGCTCCCGGCGGCTGCGCGCGCTGCCCGGCCTCACCCAGGTGCTGCGCGACGGACCGCGCGTCGGCATCCACCTCATCTGCCTCGACGCCGACCGCCGGCTGCTCCCCGAGGAGTGCCGCGCGCTCGTCGAGGAGGACTATTACGGGCTGCTGCAGGTCTCGATGGCCGGCGTCGAGCCGGTCTCCGGCGTGCGGCCCGACTGCGTGACCGCCGCGTGGGGCGAGCAGCTGGCCCGCGCGATGGCGCCGATCCGGGACGTCAGCGGCGATGAGGGTTCGGCCCTGCCGGACTCCTGCCGGCTGCTCGACGTGATCGAGCTGGAGCCGCCCACCGTCGGCGGGATCGCCGCCCGCTGGAGCATGGGCGGCCGCTCCACCCAGGCCGTGGTCGGCTCGTCCTTCGACGGCGCGTTCGCCATCGACCTGGTCCGCGACGGGCCGCACGGCCTGGTCGCGGGCACGACCGGCTCCGGCAAGTCCGAGCTGCTGCAGACCATCGTGGCGTCTCTCGCGGTCGCCAACCGGCCGGACGCGATGACGTTCGTCCTCGTCGACTACAAGGGCGGCGCGGCCTTCAAGGACTGTGTGAAGCTGCCGCACACCGTCGGCATGGTCACCGACCTCGACACCCACCTGGTGGAGCGCGCGCTGGAGTCGCTCGGCGCAGAGCTGCGGCGCCGCGAGCACACCCTGGCGGCCGCGGGCGCCAAGGACCTCGAGGACTACATCATCGCGATGCGCACCAACCCCGGGCTCGCGGCGATGCCCCGGCTGCTCATCGTCATCGACGAGTTCGCGTCCATGGCCCGTGAACTGCCCGACTTCGTCACGGGGCTGGTGAACATCGCCCAGCGAGGACGGTCGCTCGGCATCCACCTCATCCTCGCCACCCAGCGCCCCTCCGGCGTCGTCTCCCCCGAGATCCGCGCCAACACCAACCTCCGCATCGCCCTGCGCGTCACCGACGCCAGCGAATCGTCCGACGTCATCGACGCCCCGGACGCCGGATACATCGCCAAGTCCACGCCCGGCCGGGCGTATGTGCGGCTCGGCGCGTCCTCGCTCCTGCCGTTCCAGTCGGGACGCGTCGGCGGGCGGCGGCCGGGTCAGCTCGCCACCAAGGCCCCCGCGCCGTGGACCGTGCAGATCGGCTGGGACGGCCTCGGCCGCCCGGTCCCCGAGCGCCCGGCGGGACCCCGCACCAATGACGACGACCTGCTGACCGACCTCGCCGTCCTCGTCGAGGCCATCCAGGGCGCCAACGAGCAGCTGGGGCTGCCACCGCAGCACAGCCCGTGGCTGCCCGCGCTCACCGAGCGCATGGTGATCGACGAGCTGGACGCACCCACCACCGTCTCCCGCGACGGGCTGCTGCCCGCCCCGTACGCGGTCGACGACCTGCCGAGCGAGCAGGCGCGGCGCACCGCCACCATCGATCTGACCACCTTCGGGCATCTGATGATCGCGGGCGCACCGCGCATGGGCCGCTCCCAGACGCTCCGCACCATCGCAGGCTCGCTGGCCCGCTCCAACTCCTGCGCCGATGTGCATCTGTACGCGCTGGACTGCGGTAATGGCGCGCTCCTCGCGCTGTCCGCGCTGCCGCACTGCGGCGCCGTGGTCCGCTCCAACGAGGCGGACCGCGCGGTCCGGCTGATCGGCAAGCTCGCCACCGAGGTGCAGCGCCGGATGGCGCTGCTCGGCGAGGGCGGCTTCACCGACATCAACGAGCAGCGCACGGGCGTCGCCGCAGCGGACCGGCTGCCGCACATCGTGCTGCTGCTGGACCGCTGGGAGGGCTTCACCCCCTCACTCGGCGACCTGAACAACGGCTCCCTGACGGACACGATCTTCCAGCTGATGCGCGAGGGCGCGTCCGTCGGCATTCACGTGATCATGACGGGTGACCGCTCGCTGCTGCTCGGCCGGATCTCCACTCTCACCGAGAACAAGATCGCACTGCAGCTCAGCGACTCGGGCGACCTGTCGCTGATCGGCCTCAACCCGCGCAAGATCCCGGCGAAGATCCCGCCGGGCCGGGCGTTCCGCGCCCAGGGCGCCACCGAGACCCATGTGGCGCTGCTCACCGAGGACCCCAGCGGCCAGGCCCAGTCCGCGGCCCTGCACGCCATCGGCGCGGCCGCCAAGGAACGGGACACCGCCGTACCGCGCTCCCGCCGGCCCTTCCGCGTCGATGTGCTGCCCTCGCGGATCGGGTTCGAGGAGGCGTGGGAGATGCGCGACCCCCAGGAGGTGCAGGCCATGCGCGGCGGCGGCCGGCTGTGGTCCATGGCGGCCATCGGCGGCGACCAGCTGACGGTGCTCGGCCCGAACCTCGCCGAGGGCACCCCCGCCTTCGTCATCGCCGGTCCCGCCCGCTCCGGACGCAGCACCGCGCTGCTCACCATGACCCGGTCGTTCCTCACCGCCGGCACCCAGATCATCCTGGCCACCCCGCGCCGCCAGTCGCCGCTGCGCCGCCTCAAGCACGCCCCGGGCGTCGTCGGCTTCTTCGGCACCGACGAGATCACCACCGCGGAGCTCGAGGACGCCCTGTCCCGCTTCAGCGGCCCGGGCGTGATCATCGTGGACGACGCCGAGCTGCTCCGTAACTGCGAGGCGGGGGACGTCTTCCAGTCCGTGGTGCGCAATGCGACCGGCAAGGACATCGGCCTCGTCATCGCGGGCGACGCCGACGACATCTGCGGCGGGTTCAACGGCTGGCAGGTCGAGATGAAGAAGGCCCGCCGCGGCCTTCTCCTGTCCCCGCAGAACATGTCCGACGGCGACCTTGTCGGCGTCCGGCTCCAGCGCGGCTCCATCGGCCAGGCCATCCAGCCCGGCCGCGGCCTGCTGCACCTGGGAGACGGCGAGGTGCGCACCGTCCAGGTGCCGCTGACCGCCCTGTAGGGGCCGCCCTGCCGGGGGCGCCGTCAGAGGAGTTCGACGCGCGCCTCCTTGGGGAAGCCGACGCGGCGCGCGAACTCGGCGATACCGGCGAGCTGCTCGGCGCCGAGCGAGAAGTCGAGCGTGGTGAAGTACTTGCGGAGCAGCTCGGCGTCGAAGGACTCCCAGCGGGCGGCCTGCTCGGCGACCTTCTCGACCTCCTCCAGGGAGAGGTCGCGGGAGGCGAGAAATGCCCGGTGCACCTCGCGGACGGCCTCGGGCTCGCGGGCGAGGTAGTCACGGCGCACGGCCCAGATGGCGAAGACGAACGGCAGGCCCGTCCAGTCCTTCCACATCTGGCCCAGGTCGTGCACCTGCAGGCCGAGCCGGGGCGCGTCGTGCAGGGACGCCCGCAGGGCCGCGTCGCCGATGAGAACGGCGGCCTGGGCCTCCTGCATCATCAGGGCGAGGTCCGGCGGGCAGCTGTAGTAGTCGGGGCTCACCCCGTACCGCTCGGTGAGCAGCAGCTCGGCGAGCCGCACGGAGGTCCGGCTGGTGGAACCGAGGGCCACCCGCTGTCCGTCGAGCTGGTCGAGCGGCAGCTGGCTCACGATGACGCAGGACATGACGGGCCCGTCACAGCCCACCGCGATGTCGGGGAGCGCCACCAGCTCGTCGGCGTGCCGCAGGTATTCCATGAGCGTGACGGGGGCCACATCCAGTTCCCCGCGGACCAGCTGGGCGCTGAGCTTCTCGGGGGTGTCCTTGGTGAGCTCCAGGTCGAGGAGAGCCCCTGTTCTGGCAAGCCCCCAGTACAGGGGCACACAGTTCAGGAACTGGATGTGGCCGACCCTCGGACGGGTCCGGCCGCTTTCGGCATGAGGTGCAGATTTGTCCACATCAGGAGGCTAGTCCTGGTCCCCGCGGATCTTGCGGGCGGGCGGCGGAACCGCCCCTGCAGGGGCCTCAAAAGGCCGATCTTGAGACCCTTCCCCACCCCTGAACCTGCGTGCTACTCTCCTCGCAAGTTGCAGTTTGGTTTCCCTTGCAGTACAGAGCCTGCGGAGCATGTGACCCCGTAGGCTTTTGTAGTTTTCAGACTTCGCAGTTGCAGGTTCTGGAGCAGGGCAACCCTTTGGGCCCAAGGAGGGCTTTATGGCTACCGGAACCGTGAAGTGGTTCAACGCTGAAAAGGGCTTCGGCTTTATCGCCCAGGACGGCGGGGGCCCCGACGTCTTCGTTCACTACTCAGCGATCAACGCTGCTGGGTTCCGCTCCCTCGAGGAGAACCAGCAGGTGAATTTCGACGTCACTCAGGGCCCGAAGGGTCCTCAGGCGGAGAACGTCACCCCGGTCTGATCACCGGTCTGATCGCCGAAACGTAACGCCAAGGAGCCCCGCACCAGTGGTGCGGGGCTCCTGCCTTTCCCGGAGCCGCTCCGGGTGCGGCGTGCGGGCGCTACTCCGGGCGCTCCGCGAGCTCCGCGTAGAGCGCGTCGATCCGGTCGCGGTACCGCTCGGCGACGACCGAGCGGCGGATCTTGAGGGTCGGGGTGAGCTCGCCGGCCTCCACCGACAGGTCCTCGTCGAGGATCAGGAACGCGCGGATCCGCGCCGGCCGGGCGACCTGCTCGTTGGCCGCGTCGACGGCTTCCTGCACCAGCTCCCGCACCGCCGCGTGCCGGGTCGGCCGGGCGCCCAGCACCTTGCGCTCGCGCGATGCCCAGCCGATGATCTCGTCCGGGTCGAGGGTGAGCACCGCGACGGGGTACGGCCTGTGGTCGCCGATCATCACCGCGCGGGACACATAGCGGGACTGCTGGATGGCGAACTCGATCGGCGTCGGGGTGAGGTTCTTGCCGGCGGAGGTGATGACGATGTCCTTCTTGCGGCCGGTGATCGTGAGATAGCCGTCGGCGTCGAGCGCGCCGAGGTCCCCGGTGTGCAGCCAGCCGTCGGCGTCCAGCGTCTCCGCCGTCGCCGGCTCGTTGCCGTGGTAGCCGGGGAAAACGTTCGCGCCCCTGGCCAGCACCTCTCCGTCGTCCGCGATCCGCACCTCACAGCCGTCGATGGGCCGGCCGACCGTGCCGTAGCGGTTGTCGTTGGCCCGGTTGACGGCGATGACGCCACCGGACTCCGTCATGCCGTACCCCTCCAGGACGGCGAGCCCGCAGGCGCGCATGAAGTCCATGGTCTGCGGGGCTATCGGCGCGGCTCCGGTGGTCGCCCAGCGCAGCCTGCCGCCGAAGGCGGCGCGGACCAGGCCGAAGAGGGCAGCGTCCGCGGCCTCGTAGGCCTCGCGCAGCTCCGGCGGCAGCTCCTCGCCCCGGTCGCGCAGCTCGGCCGCCCGCAGGCCGAGGGCGATGGCCGCCTCGAAACGCTCCCGGCCGCCCTCCTGCGACTCCGCGAGCGACAGCACTTGGGCGTGCACCTTCTCGAACAGCCGCGGTACGGACGGCAGATGGGTGGGCCGGACCTCCGCGAGTTCGGCGACGATGTTCTCGATCCGGCCGCCGAAGTAACACAGGGCCGCGCCGACCAGCAGGGTCGTGAACTGGATGAGCTGGGCGAGGAGATGGGCGAGCGGCAGATAGAGATAGGTGGTGTCGCCGGGGCCGCCCTCGATGTTCGGCACGGTCGCGTCCTGGACGGCGCCGAAGTTGCCATGGGTGAGCCGGCACCCCTTCGGCATGCCGGTGGTGCCCGAGGTGTAAACGATGGAGGCCAGATCCTCCGGCTTGCGCGCCTCGGCGCGGGCGAGGAGTTCGCCGAGCGCGGCGGCGTCCGGCGGCGGGGAGGCGTCGGCCAGTCCGTCGAGCGCGTTGAGGAGCAGCACATGCCGGAGGTCCGGCAGTTCGCCCGCCAGCGCTTCGACCCTGGCCTGCTGGCGGGCGTCCTCGCAGATGATCACCGTCGCCGCGGAGTCGCCGAGCACCCAGGCGACCTCCTCGGCACCTGCCGTCGGATAGACGGGCACGACAACGGCGCCCGCCGCGAGGGCGGCGAGGTGTGCGTAGGTCCACTCGGGCCGGGTCTCGGACAGGATCGCCACCCGGTCGCCGGGCTCGACACCGAGTGCGATGAGCCCGCACCCGACACGGCGGACGGTCTCGCGCAGCTCGGAATACGTGATCTCGCGCCATCCGCCGTCGGCGCGGAAGCGCAGTGCGGGCTCGTCGCCGTACCGTTCCGCGAGCCATTCCGCCGTCAGCGCCGGCGTCCCCGGCCGATCGGTCTGCGGTGCCATGTCGCCCATCGCGCGCCTCCCTTGGTCGTGTAGCAATGACGCTATGAAGCACCGGGCCCCACGAAGATGACACGAACCGTCACGCGGGTTGACCCTCCTGCTCAGCGGGGGCACCGTTGAGTGTCATGGGCACGCATACGATCACGGTGCACCGGGTCCGCGCGGCGCTGCGCGGTGCTCAGCGGCTCGGAATCGACACCGCCCCGCTGCTCCAGCGGGCCCAGATCGCGCCCCTGCTGCTCGGCGACGACCAAGCCCGGGTGACGGACGCCCAGTTCACCAGTCTCATCAAGGAACTGCACCGGGCCACGAACGACGAGTTCCTCGGCCTCGGCCCCGCGCCCAGCCGCCGGGGCACCTTCGCCATGATGTGCTGCACCGCGCTGGGCGGCCGCGACCTGGGAGCCGCGCTGGACCGGGCGGTGCGCTTCTACCGGCTGTTCCCCAGCGGTCCGGCCCTCGCCGTCGGCACATCGGACGGCACCGCCACCTTCACCGTCTGCGGCGAGCTTGCCGACGATCCGGACCACTTCCTCGCCGAGTGCCTGCTCGTCATCTGGCACCGGCTCTCCAGCTGGCTCGTCGGCAGCCGCATCCCGCTCCTGCGCGCCGACTTCGCCTATCCGCCGCCGCCCAACAAGGGCGAGTACGACCTGCTCTTCGGCTGCCCGGTCCGCTTCGGCGCGGAGCGCACCGGCGCCGCCTTCGACGCTCACTGGCTCAGCGCCCCGCTCATCCAGAACGAGTCGACACTCGGCGACCTGCTGCGCCGGGCCCCTGCCGACCTCCTCAGCCGGCGCGACTACGGCACAACGGTCACCGAACAGATCCGCCGCACCCTGGCCCGCTCCCTGACCACCCGCACCCGGTTGCCTGAGGCCCCCGAGATCGCGGCCCGGCTCGCGGTCAGCCCCGCGACGCTCCGGCGGCGGCTGACGGCCGAAGGCACGTCCTTCCAGCGGCTCAAGGACTCGGTGCGCAAGGACGCGGCCATCGCCGGGCTCCGCGAGGGGCACGAACCGATCGCCCAACTCGCGGCGCGGCTCGGCTTCTCCGAGGACACCGCCTTCCACCGGGCGTTCCGCCGCTGGACGGGGACGACACCGGGCGCGTACCGCAGTGCGGCCCTCGGGGTGAATGCCTCCCTCGGAGTGAATGCGGTTCCGGGTCAGCAAAACTGAGCGGCGTGGTCAACGCCGGGGCTACCCGCGAGTCACTACGGTCCCTGTACCCCGCACCTTCCATCGTGTTGTTGGGAGAGCCGCAGTGCAGAGCACCGTACGACGTATCCGGCACACCATTCCGGCGGCCCTTGCCGCCCTGGCGCTGACCACCGCGCTGACGGCGGCCGCCGCGCCCTCGACAGCGACGCCGGCCCCATCCGCCGCCATGCCCGGCGACATGCCCGGCGACATGCCCGGCGACATCGTCAGCGCCCAGCCGACCCGCTTCATGCCCAACCCCCTCGTCCTCACCTCCACCAAGGCCTGGAAGATCCTCTACCGCTCCACCACCGCCACCGGCGCGCCCACCACCGTCTCCGGCACCGTGCTGGTCCCCAACGACGGCCGGACCGGGCAGCGCCCCCTCGTCACGTACGCCGTCGGCACCGTCGGCCTCGCGGACAGCTGCGCGCCCTCCCGCGGCTTCGCCACCGGGACCACCGCGGAAGGCAGCCTCATCTGGCAGGCGCTGCTGCGTGGCTGGGCCGTCGCCGTCACGGACTACGAGGGGCTCGGTACCCCCGGCACCCACACCTACACCGTCGGCCGCGCCGAGGGGCAGGCCGTCCTCGACGCCGCCCGCGCCGCCGAACGGCTGCCCGGAACGGGCCTGAACGCCGACTCTCCCGTCGGCATCATGGGTTACTCCCAGGGCGGCCAGGCCTCCAGCTGGGCCGCTGAGCTCCACGACTCCTACGCCCCCGACCTGAACGTCAAGGGCACCGCCACCGGCGGCGTCCCCGCCGATCTGCTCAAGGTCGCCGACTTCAACAACGGCGGCGTCGGCGCGGGCCTGATCCTCGCCGCCGCCGTCGGCCACGACGCCGCGTACCCGGAACTCGACCTCGCCAAGTACCTCAACGACCGAGGCCGTTCAACGGTCAACACCGTCAAGACCCAGTGCATCGCCATAGACGCCCTCGCCGGTCTCTTCCAGCGCATCGACCAGGTCACGGTCAGCAACCCGCTCTACCATCCCGACTGGCAGCGCCTGCTGCGCGCCGACACCCTGGGCACCCACGCGCCCGACGCCCCGGTCTTCCTCTACCACGGCAGCCTCGACGAGCTGATCCCGTATGCCGTGGGCCAGCAGCTGCGCACCGACTGGTGCGCGAAGGGCACCGACGTCCAGTGGCAGTCCCTGCCACTCGCCCACATCACCGGAGCCATCGCGGGATCCCCCCTGGCCATGACCTGGCTCAGCGCCCGCTTCGCCAACCACCCCACCACTCCCAACTGCTGAACAACTGCCCTCAATCGCCGGGCGGGCTGAATAGGCTGAACCCAGCCAAAATCAGCCCGCCCGGCGTTTGAGGGCGCCCGCCGCGGGCGCAGCGGGCCGATCGGCTACGGATTGCCGCCGCTTCGAACTCCGCGGCTCCGACCGGTGCACCTCACGGGCGAGATGGTTCCCAGCGCCGCCCGTTCATGAGGTTGTCCAACCCGGCCCAGGCGAAGTTCATCAACGTCGCCGCGGTGTCCTTGCCCGACTGGCCGGGCTGCGCGCGGCCCCATCCCGCCAGCGACTCCGCCGCACCCACCAGCGCGTGCGCCAGCGCCGCGACCTCCCGCTCGGCCAGCTCGCCCTCGCAGTCCACCTCCCGGGCGGCCGCCGCGATCAGCTCCCGTACGAACTCCACGATCTCCGCTCGCATCAGCGCGACCTCGTTCGCGAACGGCTCCCCGTGGGTGCGCGCCTGCTGATAGAGCACGGTCCATCCGTCGGGCCGCTCCGTCGTATGTGTGAAGAACGCCCGTAGCCCGCACCACAGTTGACGGTCCGGCGCCGCCCCCGGCTCCACTCCGGCCCGCACCGCCTCAGTGAGCGCCGCCGCCTCCCGGCGGATGCACGCGGTGAACAGCTCTTCCTTCGAGTTCAGATACAGATAGACGAGCGGTTTTGACACCCCTGCCGACTCGGCGATCTCATCCATCGATGCCGCCCGGTACCCCCGCCGCGCGAACGTCGCCACCGCCGCGTCGAGCATCTGCTGCTCACGCACCTCCCGCGGCACCCGCTTGGTCCTCCCGCTCACCCCGTGCCACCCCTCCCGTAGCGCTACCCGTAAGTAAGCGTACGGGCGGGTCGCTGCACAACCGTGCGAACCGGACCCCGTGGCCGGACCCCGTGGCCGGACCACGACGGGACCCGCAACCGGGCCTCGAACACCGCCTGGACAACGCCCGGACAACGCCCGGACAACGCCCGGACAACCAATCGCAGCCCGCGATTCTGGACAGCACAGTCCCGGCAGGCCGACAATCCCCACATGACGTCTCCCGAGTTCCGCACGCAGGGCACCCGGCCCTCAGAGGCCGAGCGGGACCGGGCACTCGAGGTGCTGCGCGCCGGGACCGGTGACGGCCGGATCTCCCACGACACCTTCATGCACCGCATGCATGTCGTGCTCACCGCCCCCAGCCGCTTCGAGGTCGATCAGGCGCTGGCCGACCTCCCCAGCCGCGGCCGCGCCCCCCAGCTGCTACTGCGTACCGTCGCGAGGATCTCAGCGCTGTCCGTACGGCTGCGCGGCAGTTGGCGTACCCCGCAACTCCCCGGCCTGCGGCTCCCCGAGCCGGGACCGCAGCCACTGCGCATCGGCCGCGCGCCCATGTCCGATCTCCGCCTCGGCGACGACTCCGTCTCCCGCCACCACGCCGAGCTCCGCTACCAGGACGACGCCTGGCTCCTCTCCGATCTCGGCTCCCTCAACGGCACCCAGGTGAACGGCCTGCGCATCACGGGAACCGTCCGCGTCCAGCCCGGCGACCACGTCGCCTTCGGCCGCCTCAGCTTCCGCCTGGCCTCCGGCTGACGCGCGCAGCAGGTGCTACGCGGTGCGCGTGGCGTCGTCCGCCGCGTCCTCCGCGCTCTTGTTCTTGGCGAAGTTCTCCCGGCTGCGCTGGACACGCTCGGAGACCTGGGCGGACGCGGCGTCGCGGACACCGCGCAGCAGCACGAAGCTCAGCGGCGCGGAGATGACGAGCGCGAGCAGCGCGACCCACAGGAGGTTGGAGCCACCGAGACCGGCCGGCAGGATCCGCAGGGAGACCAGACCCCAGATGACCGCGAAGCAGCCGACGAAGAGGCCAAAACGCATGGCAGTGTAACGGAACATGCTTCCAGTGAAGCACGGCCGGTCGATGATCAGTGCAGGGGGAGCCACATAGCGATGTCATCGCGGAAGTCGTCGGCAGCGACGCGGATCGCGTCGGGTACCCGGCCGACTTCCTTGAAGCCGCAGGTCGCGTAGAAGCCGTCCACGCCGGTGCCGCCGCGCACACCGAGCCGGATCGCGTCGAACCCCAGGTCGCGGGCGAATTCGACGGCCTCGTTCATCATCCGCCGACCGCGTCCGCCGCCCTGCAGGACCGGGTCGACCATGACGGTGACGAGGGTGCACCAGTGCCGCATCAGCCGGTGGGTGTTGAGCTTGAGGAAGACCGTGCCGACCGCCCGGCCGTCCTCGTACGCGACGAGCAGCCGCTGGGACCCCGCGCCGACCGCGTCGAACTGTCCGTCGGCGACCGGGCGTACGTCCTCGGCCGTGACGGGAGGGACGAAGCCGACCGCGCCGCCGGCGTTGGAGGCGTCGGTCCAGATCCGGAGGATCTCCTCGCGAAGGCCGGTGGAGAGCTCGGGGTCATGTGCGAAGGTAAGGGTCATAGGTCGAGGGTAACCATTACCCCGCCGATCCGGCAACGGTATTCGGCAGAATCGCGAAGGCCCCGGCACGTACCCACACGGTGCCGGGGCCTTCGATCTAAGCGGTGGAGCGGGGTCGGACGACGGGGTCAGAGGCGCATCGGCTGCGGGGACTCGCGCCGGTCGGCGTTCGGTCCCGGGTACTCGCGGATGATCTCGTAGCGCGTGTTGCGCTCGACCGGCCGGAATCCGGCGTCACGGATCAGGTCGAGGATGTCGTCGCGGGTCAGCTTGTTCGGCGTCCCGTAGTCGTCCGCGTCATGGGTGATCTTGTACTCGACGACCGAGCCGTCCATGTCGTCCGCACCGTGGTTGAGCGCCAGCTGCGCGGTGGCCAGACCGTGCATCACCCAGAAGACCTTCACATGCGGCACGTTGTCGAAGAGCAGCCGCGAGACGGCGAAGGTCTTGAGCGCGTCGGCGCCGCTGGCCATGGTGGTGCGGGCCTGCAGCGTGTTGCGGACCTTGCCGTCCTTCATGTCCACGAAGTCGTGCTGGTACCGCAGCGGGATGAAGACCTGGAAACCGCCGGTCTCGTCCTGCAGCTCACGCAGCCGCAGCACGTGGTCCACGCGGTGCTTCGGCTCCTCGATGTGCCCGTAGAGCATCGTCGAGGGGGTCTTGAGCCCCTTGGAGTGCGCGAGGCGGTGGATCCGGGACCAGTCCTCCCAGTGGGTGCGGTGGTCCACGATGTGCTGCCGGACCTCCCAGTCGAAGATCTCGGCGCCGCCGCCGGTCAGCGACTCCAGGCCCGCGTCGATCAGCTCGTCCAGGATGTCGGAGGCCGACAGGCCGGAGATCGTCTCGAAGTGGTGGATCTCGGTCGCCGTGAACGCCTTCAGCGAGACGTCCGGCAGCGCCTCCTTGAGGGCCTTCAGCGAGCGCGGGTAGTAGCGCCACGGCAGCGTCGGGTGCAGACCGTTGACGATGTGCAGCTCGGTGAGGTTCTCGCCCTCCATCGTCTTCGCGAGACGGACGGCCTCCTCGATGCGCATCGTGTACGCGTCCTTCTCGCCCGGCTTGCGCTGGAACGAGCAGTAGGCGCACGAAGCGGTGCACACATTGGTCATATTGAGGTGGCGGTTGACGTTGAAGTGAACAACATCGCCGTTCTTCTTCATCCGTACGTGGTGCGCGAGACCACCCAGCCACGCGAGGTCGTCGGACTCGTAGAGGGCGATTCCGTCCTCACGGGTCAGCCGCTCACCCGCGTAGACCTTCTCCTCCAGCTCACGCTTGAGTCCAGCGTCCATGCTGCCGCCTCCTACTTTGCCGATTCGACCCGATCGAGCGTATCCCTAGACCTCTTCGGGCAACGATCCGACCCGGTTCTCCCACTTCGTGGAGAGAACGATGGTGGTGCGGGTGCGGGCCACGCCCTTGGTGCCGGACAGCCGCCGGATCGTGCGCTCCAGGCCGTCCACGTCGCCGACCCGGACCTTGAGCATGTACGAGTCGTCTCCGGCGATGAACCAGCAGTCCTCGATCTCGTCGAGGTCACGCAGCCGGTGCGCCACGTCCTCATGGTCGGCGGCGTCGCTGAGCTGCAGTCCCACCAGGGCGGTCACCCCCAGGCCGAGCGCCACGGGTGCGACGGTGGCCCGGTAGCCGGTGATCACCCCGGCCTGTTCCAGCCGGTTGATCCGGTCCGTGACGCTGGGCCCGGAGAGCCCCACCAGCCGGCCCAGCTCCGCGTACGAGGCCCGACCGTTCTCGCGCAGCGCCTGGATGAGCTGCCTGTCCACCGCGTCCATATGCCTGGACCCTCCCGTTCATGCATCGATTGCGCTGTGCGAACAAGAATCTAAGGCATCCGCGACCCCCCGGCCTGCGCATCACCTGTGAATCCGTGGCGAACCGGCTCGGATTCCGCAGCGGATCAGCCGAGAACCAAACGCGGACCGGTCGCCGGTCAGTCGGTTCCGGCCGCGCCCAGTTCGCCTTCCCACCTGCGGTACAGCTTGTGCGGCACGCCCGCCGCATCCAGCACGCGTCCGGCCACGAAGTCCACCAGGTCCTGGATGTGCCGGGCGCCCGCGTAGAAGGCGGGTGACGCGGGCAGCACGACCGCGCCCGCATCGTCGAGCGCCACCAGGTGCTTGAGGGTCTGGCCGCTCAGCGGCGTCTCCCGGACCGCGACCACCAGGGGCCGGCGTTCCTTGAGGGTGACGCTCGCCGCCCGCTGCAGCAGATCCTTCGACAAGCCGAGCGCGACCCCCGCCACACAGGCGGTACTGGCCGGCACGATGAGCATCCCCTTGACCGGGTACGAACCGGAGGACGGACCGGCCGCGAGATCACCGGCCGGCCAGAACCGCACATCCGCCAGGCTGGTCAGCTCCGACGCGAAGTATTCGTCCGACCCGTCGGCGCCGCGCGCCAGCCAGGTCCGCAGGTCCGCGCGCCAGTGCGCGTCCCGGAACGCGTGTCCCGTCTCGTCGAGGAGCGTCAGCCGCGCGGCCCGGCTGACCACCAGGTCCACCGCCTCGCCCGCCCGCAGCAACCCTCGGAGCACGGCGGCGGCGTACGGCGTCCCGGATGCTCCGGAGACCCCGACGACCCAGGGCTTGCGCATGCTCTCGTCCACCCTCCGAGCCTATCCGGCCATCCTGGGCGGCCGGCGCCCGGAGACGGTTGGTCACGGGAACCACCCCGGATGTCGGTGGCGTTGTCTACCGTAGGGGCACATGGATCTGAGGGGGGCCTCGGTGAGCTACGAACCGATCGCGGACCGTTCCGCGCACGCGAGTGTGGGGCTGGCGCCGCTGCGCAGCGGCGCCAGGGTCACGGCCGCCGCCGCGCTGATGCTGACGTGGGTGGGGTTGCTGTGGCTGCTCGAAGCCATCGATGTGGCGACGAACCGCTCGCTCGACACCTTCGGCATCGTGCCGCGCGAGCCCGGCGAGCTGCGCGACATCATCCCCGCCGCGTTCATACACTTCGGCTTCGCCCATGTCGCGGCCAACAGTCTGCCGCTGCTCGTCCTGGGGTTCCTCGCCGCGCTGCGCGGCATCCGCCGCTTCCTCAGCGTCGCGTTCGTCATCATCCTGGCCAGTGGCCTCGGTGTCTGGCTGGTCGCCCCCGCCCACACCAACACGGCGGGCGCGTCCGGGGTCGTCTTCGGTCTCTTCGGCTATCTGCTGGTGCGCGGCTTCGTCGACCGGCGGCTGCTCGACATAGCCGTCGGCCTCGGCGTCGCGGTGCTCTACGGCTCGATCCTGTGGGGCGTACTCCCCAGCGCCCAGGGCGTCTCCTGGCAGGGCCACCTCTTCGGGCTCCTCGGCGGCGTGGCCTCGGCGTTCTTCTTCCGCGCGCGCACCGCCGACGGGCTCATACGCTGACGGGCCCATGCGCCGGCAGTCCCCTGCGCCGGCGGCCGAATAGTGCATTCGGCCGGATCAGTACCCACAGCTAACCTTTAGCCCTCACTCAGAGCTGAGGCCACCGGCCGAAGGCCGCTTGTTCTATGGGAGTCACCTCATCACCACCGCACGCAAGGGGCTGGCCGCCATCGGCTGCGCCGCCCTCATAGCCAGCGCCTCCGCCGCCTGTGGCACCGTCGAGCAGGCCGGCACGGGGGCGAAGGTCAAGAACGCCGTGGACAAGCTCGGCGAGCAGAAGGCGGTCACCACGACCGTCGCCTTCGACGCCACCGCGGACCAGATCTGGAACGCGATGAAGGGCGAGAAGAACTTCACCAAGGACGACGCGAAGATGCTCGCGGGCCTCCACGCGACCTTCGGGCTGAGCTCCGACAAGCCGCTCAAGGACGCCGCGGATTCCCCCGCCGGCAAGGACGGCAAGGGCGCCAAGGACAGCGCGTCCTCCTTCGCCTTCCAGCTGTCGTCGGACGCCGCCGGGAAGCAGAACCTGGTCGAGGTCCGGTCCATCGGCAAGAAGCTCTACATCCGGGCCGACGTCAAAGCGCTCTCGGCGCTGGGCAGCAAAGCCAAGGGCAACCGCGCGGAGCTCGACCGGTTCCTCGCCACGGCGGACAAACTGCCGTCCTCGCTCGGCGTCGTGAAGGACGCACTGCAGGGCAAGTGGATCTCGGTCGACCCGCAGGCGTTCACCGACTTCGCCAAGACGCTCGGCGGGCCCAAGGGCCTGGGCAAGTCGCCGCTTCCGGCGATCCCGGACTCGTCGTCCTTCGACGCCAAGACCCAGCGGCAGCTGACCGACGCCGTCAAGAACGCGGTCGCGCACAACGCGAAGTTCACCGACGCGGGCAGCAAGGACGGCGTGGACCACGTCACGATGACCGTGCCCGCGGGTCAGGTGGCCAAGGAGCTCGCCAAGGGCCTCGCCCCGCTGGAGAAGCAGATCCCGAACTTCAAGGCATCCGGCCTCAACGACACCCCGGCGAGGAACCTCACCGTGGACCTGTCGATCAAGGACGGCATGCTGTCCGGCATCAGCCTGGACGCAGCCCAGCTCGCGAAGAAGCCGGCCGGCAAGCTTCCGCTGGTCATCGGCCTCAAAGGCGGCAGCGACCCGGTCGCGGCCCCCGACGGCGCGAAGGCGCTCAACCCGCAGGACATCATGGGCCTGTTCATGTTCGTTGCCATGAACAACCGCGGCGCATAAGCACGCAACGGGTGACTCTTGACCCGTAACGCGGCACACGCCGCGTGCGGGGCGCGGCCCCGGCGTCTGCTGTCAGACGCCGAGGCCGCGTACCGCCAGGTCGAGCAGCGCGCACAGGAAGAGCGCGATGCCGATGAAGCCGTTCACCGTGAAGAACGCCCGGTTGAGCCTGCTCAGATCGGTCGGCTTCACGAGCGAGTGCTCGTACAGGAACGCGCACGCGACGATCGTCAGGCCCATCCACCAGAACGCGCCCGCGCCGGTGGCGGCCCCGTACCAGGCCAGCAGGACCGTCGTGACGACATGGCAGGAGCGCGCGCCGTACAGCGCGGCGGCGATGCCGTAACGGGCCGGGACGGACTTGATGCCCTCCGCGCGGTCGGCGGCGACATCCTGGCTGCCGAAGATCAGGTCGAAGCCGCCGATCCACACACCCACGGCCAGCCCGAGGATCACCGCGTCCCACGACCACTGGCCGGTCACCGCGATCCACGCGCCGACCGGGCCCATCGCCTGCGCGAGGCCGAGGATCGCGTGCGGGAAGTTCGTGAACCGCTTCCCGTACGGATAGACCACCATCGGGATGACGGCGATCGGCGCCAGCGCCAGGCAGAGCGGGTTGAGCAGCGCCGCCGCGCCCAGGAAGACGACCACGGCCACCAGCGCACCGGTCCACGCGGAGCGCACCGACACCGCCCCGGTGACCAGTTCCCGCCCGGCGGTCCGCGGATTGCGGGCGTCGATCTCGCGGTCGATGATCCGGTTGCACGCCATCGCGAAGGTCCGCAGCCCGACCATCGCCACCGTGATGAGGAAGAGCCGCCACCAGTGGATGGAGGCGTCGAGCGTGAACATCGCGCTGAGCGCGGCGATATAGGCGAAGGGCAGGGCGAAGACCGAGTGCTCGATCATCACGAGCCGCAGGAACGCCCTGATCCTGCCGGGCGGAGCGGGCTCCGGCCCGAAGAGGTCCGGGGTTGCGGAATCGGTGGTCACGAGAGGCCGTACTCCTTCCAGCGCCGGTCGACCTTCGCGGCCGTCTCCGGGTCGGAGACCACCATCTCAGGCCAGCCGCCGTCGCGTGTGTACCCCTCCTCGGGGAGCTTGCGGGTCGCGTCGATACCCGCCTTGCCACCCCAGAACTGCTGGTAGGAGGCATGGTCGAGGTGGTCGACCGGCCCTTCGACGACGGTGAGGTCGCGGGCGTAGTCGGTGTTGCCGAGCGCGCGCCAGGCGACCTCGTGGAGGTCGTGCACATCGCAGTCGGAGTCCACGACGATGATCAGCTTGGTCAGCGACATCATGTGCGCGCCCCAGATGGCGTGCATGGTCTTCTGGGCGTGCTTCGGGTACTTCTTGTCGATCGAGACGATCGCGCAGTTGTGGAAGCCGCCCGCCTCCGGCAGGTGGTAGTCAACGATGTCCGGCACGATGATCTTCAGCAGCGGCAGGAAGAACCGCTCGGTGGCCCGGCCCAGCGGCCCGTCCTCCGTCGGCGGCCGGCCCACCACGATGGACTGGAGCAGCGGGCGCTTCCGCATCGTGACGCAGTCGATCGTCAGTGCCGGGAACGGCTCCTGCGGCGTGTAGAAGCCGGTGTGGTCGCCGAACGGGCCCTCGGGAAGCGTCTTCCCGGGCTCCAGCCAGCCCTCCAGCACGACCTCGGCATTGGCCGGGACCTGGAGCGGGACGGTCTTGCAGTCCACCATCTCCACCCGCTTGCCCTGCACGAAGCCCGCGAACAGGTACTCGTCGATGTCGCCGGGCAGCGGCGCGGTCGACGCGTACGTCACGGCCGGCGGGCAGCCGAACGCGATGGCGACCGGCAGCCGCTCACCGCGCCGCTCCGCCACCTTGTAGTGGTTGCGGCTGTCCTTGTGGATCTGCCAGTGCATGCCGATGGTGTTCCGGTCGTGCCGCTGCAGCCGGTACAGCCCGAGGTTGCGCACCCCGGACTCCGGGTCCTTGGTGTGCGTCAGCCCGAGGTTGAAGAACGATCCGCCGTCCTCCGGCCAGGTGAACAGCGCGGGCAGCGCGTCCAGGTCCACGTCGTCGCCGTGCAGCACGACCTCCTGCACGGGCGCGTCCCCGGACTTCACCTTTTTCGGCGGCACATGCGTCATCCCGGCTAGCTTGCCGAACGCCTCGCGCATCCCGGTGAAGCCGTGCGGGAGCTCCGGCTTCAGCAGCCCGGCGATCTTGTCGCTGATATCGCTGTACGCCTGCAGCCCGAGCGACTTCAGCATCCGCCGGTCGGTCCCGAACACGTTCATCGCGAGCGGCATGGACGACCCGCGCACATTCTCGAAGAGCAGCGCGGGACCGCCCGCCTTGTTCACCCGGTCGGTGATCTCGCCGACTTCGAGATACGGGTCGACCTCGGCCTTGATGCGCTGGAGGTCGCCGTCCTTCTCCAGGGCCCTCAGGAAGGATCGAAGATCGTCGTAAGCCATACGTCCCAGTATCCGGTACGCACTACCCTGTACCCGTCACTGGGCCCCTTCGCGGCCCGTCATCAGGTGCAGGGGGGCTCTTCCGACATGGTCAGGTATCTACCGTTCCTGCTGGTGCTGGCGCTGTGGATCTATGCGTTCATCGACTGCCTCAACACCCCGGAGGAGGAGGTCAGAGGGCTGCCCAAGGTGGTGTGGGTGATCATCATCCTGCTCTTCGGCGAGGTCCTCGTCGGTCCCGTCGCCTGGCTCGTCGCGGGCCGCAACCGCCGGCGGGCCGCCGTGGCGGGCGGCACGTCCTCATCCGGGAACCGGTCCCAGCAGTGGGTCGCACCGGACGACAATCCCGAGTTCCTCAAGGGCCTGAAGGAAGAGAACAAGAAGGACGAGGCGGTCCTCAAGGACTGGGAGGCCGACCTCCGGCGCCGCGAGGAGGAACTGCGCCGCCGCGAGGCCACCGGGCCGGACGACGTACCGCCGTCCGGCAGCTGAGGCCCGGCGGCCGCCCTCCGATCCCCGGCTCCGACGCCAGCTCCGACGTCGGCTCGAACTCCGGCTCAGACTCCGGCGTAGGAGTGCTTGCCGGTGATGAAGATGTTCACGCCGTAGTAGTTGAAGATGAAGCACGCGAAGGCGACCAGCGCCACGGCGGCGGCCTTGCGGCCCTTCCATCCGGCGGTCGCCCGGGCGTGGAGGTAGCAGGCGTAGGCGACCCAGGTGATGAACGACCAGGTCTCCTTGGCGTCCCAGCCCCAGTACCGGCCCCAGGCGGCCTGGGCCCAGATCGAGCCCGCGATGACGGTGAAGGTGTAGAGCGGGAAGACCAGGGCGTTCATCCGGTACGCGAACTTGTCGAGCGTCGCCGCGGACGGCAGCCGGTCCATGATGTTGGCCCAGGTCGGGTTGGTCGCGCGGCCGGCGGTGAGGGCCGCCTCGTAGTAGTCGCGGAAGAGGAACAGGAACGTTCCGACCGCCGCGAGGTAGAAGACCGCGCCGGAGATGATCGCGCACGAGACGTGGATCCACAGCCAGTACGAGTGCAGCGCCGGGACCAGCTGGTCGCTGTCGGTGTAGAGCACCGCGACGGCCAGGCCCAGGTCCAGCAGGACCGAGGTGACCAGGAAGAGCCCGATCCAGCGGACCTTCTTCTTCGCCGCCAGCAGGCCCAGGTACAGGCCGACCGCGACCATGCCGAAGGTCGTCGAGAACTCGTACATGTTGCCCCACGGCACCCGCTGCACCGAGGCGCCGCGGCACACGACGGCGCCCAGGTGGAGCGCGAAGGCGAGGACGGTCAGCGAGACCGCGATCCGCCCGTACCGGTCGCCGTCCTCGTCCGTACCGGCGGCGCCGGGACCGTCCGCGATGCCGCGGTCGCTCGTCGAGGAGCGGGTGATGACCTTGGGGCGCTCCAGGGTGACGGTGCCACCGGTGCGCTGCACGACCTTGATCGCCGGGGCGTTCGCGGGCGCGGTGAGCGCCGCCGAGGTGATGGCGACCCGGCTGCGGCTGCCGAAGACCCACTCGGCCATGTGCGCGAGGAACGCGAACGTGTAGACCGCCATGGCCGAGTAAATCAGGTAGTTGCTGTAGTTCGCGAAGTTCTCATTGACCGCGGCCGCGATAGTCACGCGCGCGCTCCTTCGTCTGGCAGGAGAGGTTCTTCCGAGGGGTCTGTGGTGGTGCCCGCGTCTCTGACGGCACCCGGGTCAGGATCGGCGTCCGGGTCCGGGCCCGCACGGCCGGCGTCCGGGTCCCGGTCCGGCAGCGCGGGCGCGTCCGGCAGGAGCCTGTGGGCGAGGTCCCCGAGTTCGTCGGCGATCTTCGCGGACTCGCTGCGGCCGAGCCCGGCCAGTTCCACGACGGTCACGCCGTCGACGCCCGCGGTGGCCCGGATCCACACCCGGCGGCGCTGGATGAACAGCGAGCCGATCAGCCCCAGGATCGCGGCGACCGCGCTGCCGAGCGCCCATCCGTTGCCGACCTGGTGGGAGACCTGGAAGCTGGCCCAGGTCTTCACGCCGTCGAAGGTGATGGAGCCGCCGCCGTCCGGCAGCTGCAGGACGTCCCCGACGGCCAGCGCCGCCTTGAGCGGCTGGCCGTTCGTGCCCCTGAACTGCTTCATCTTCTTGTCATTGAGCTGGTACACGTTCTGCGGCAGCCCACTGTCCACCCCGAGGTCGCCGTGGTACGCGGTCAGGACCAGCGCGGGGCGGTCGAGCGCGGGGAAGACCGAGTGCGGCCCCTGCACATTGTCGATCACCATCGTCGGGGCGAAGATCCCGCTGAAGGCCAGCTGGTCCTTGCCGCCCGCCCTGTTGCGGTAGTTGTCGGCGACCTTCACGACGCCGCGCGAGGTGAGGCTTCCGTCGCTCGGCAGGAACGGCGTCGGCCCCTGGTAGACGACCTTGCCGCGCGCGTCCCTCACCGTGACGACCGGCGCGTAACCGTGCCCGATCAGATAGACCGTCTCGCCGCCGATCTCCAGCGGCTGGTTCACCTCGATCGAGGACTTGGTCTCCTTGCCGTCCGCGCCCAGCCAGTAGTGGATGTTGGCGCGGAACGTACGCGGGGTGCCCTTCTGCGGACCGCTACGAGCGTACGTGGCCTCGAAGCTGTCGAGCGAGAAGCCGAAGGGGTCCAGGTCGTCGGCGGTGTAGAACGTGCCGGGCTTGAAGTCGTCGTACTGCGTCAGGCTGTTGGAGAAGCCGCCGCCCTCGACGATCAGCTTGCCGCCCTCGCCCTTCCACAGCGAACCGACCGCGAAGGAGATCAGCAGCCCGAACAGCGCCAGGTGGAACATCAGGTTCCCGGCCTCGCGCAGGAAGCCCTTCTCCGACGCGACCGCCGAACCGACCCGGTGAATACGGAACCGGCGCCCGCGCATCAGCTTCTCCGCGGCGCCCAGCACCTGCTCCTGACCGGCCCCGGTGCGCCAGGTCGCGTACGCCGGCAGCCGGGTCAGATTGCGCGGCGCGGCCGGCGGCCGGGAGCGCAGCTGGCCGACGAACTGCCAGCTGCGCGGCAGGATGCAGCCCGCCAGCGAGATGAACAGCAGGATGTAGATCGCCGAGAACCACGGCGAGCTGTAGACGTGGAACAGCCCGAGCGACCGGTAGAGCGGTGTGACGGTGGGGTGGGCGTCCTGCCACGCCTGCGCCTTGACCTCGTCGACGCTGGTCTGCGGGACCAGCGAGCCGGGAATCGCGGCCAGGGACAGCAGGAAGAGCAGGATCAGCGCGATCCGCATCGACGTCAGCTGGCGCCACATCCAGCGCACCCAGCCGGAGCACTCACGCAGCGTCCAGCCGACCGTTCCGCGCCAGCCGGGGGCCCGTACACCGCCGAAGGATCCCGGCACCACCTGGCCGAGTTCCTCGACCGGCGCCGTCGACAGCTGCGCGCCCGCCGAACCGAGGTCGCCGTCGGTACCGCCGCCGGTCTCGCGCTCGTCCGCGGCCCGCTCGTCCGCGGCGCGTTCCTCGGCGCCGCGGGCGGCCTTCGGCCCGGATTCCGTACTCATGAATCAGACCCCAGGGGTGAAGTTGTTGGACCAGCTCTGCATGGAGACGACCATGTCGTCCCATACGCCGGTGAGCAGCAGCACGCCGACCGCGACCAGCATCCCGCCGCCGATCCGCATGACCCACACATAGTGACGCTTGACCCAGCCGAACGCACCGAGCACGCGGCGGAACGCCACCGCGGCCACGATGAACGGCAGGCCGAGGCCCACGCAGTAGAAGACGGTGAGCAGCGCGCCACGCCCCGCGCTCGCCTCGTTGAACGCCAGTGCCTGGACGGCGCCCAGCGTCGGGCCGACGCACGGCGCCCAGCCGACGCCGAAGAGCACGCCGAGCAGCGGCGCGCCGACCAGCCCCATCGCGGGCTTGCGGTGGAAGCGGAACTCGCGCTGCGTCAGGCCGCCCAGTATCCCCATGAAGGCCAGGCCCATGACGATCGTGGCGACGCCGAGCACCTGCGAGATGATCTGCTTGTGCTCCTGCAGGGTGAGCCCGAAGTAGCCGAACATCGCCCCGCCGGAGACGAAGACGGCGGTGAAGCCGAGCACGAACAGCGACGCGCCCGCGACCATCCGGCCGCGCTTGGCCTCTGCCAGGTCCGCGCCCGAGGTACCGGTCACGTAGGAGAGGTAACCAGGCACAAGCGGCAGTACGCACGGGGAGAAGAAGGAGACCAGGCCGCCGAGCACCGCGATCGGGATCGCGAGGAGCAGCGCGCCGGAGGAGACCGTTTCGGTCACGTCACTTCTCCGCGATGATCGGGTCGAGCGCCTCGTGGAGGCTGTCCTCGCCGACCGCCTGGAGGATGCGTACGGCGATCCTGCCGTCCCGGTCGAGGATCAGGGTGTTCGGAATGCCCTGCGGGTTGAGGCTGCCCTTGGGGAACTTCAGCGCGAGCCGCCCATTGGGGTCGTAGAAGCTCGGGTACGGTACCCCGAACTCCGTCTCGAACCCGGTCGCGTTGACCCGCGTGGGGTCGCGCATGTTGATCCCGACAAATTCGACGCCCTTGCTCTTGGTGTCGTTCGCCACCTTGACCAGGTGCGGCGTCTCGGCACGGCACGGCGGGCACCACGAGCCCCAGACATTGAGGACGACGACCTTGCCCTTGTAGTCGGCGAGGTTCAGCTGCTTGCCGTCGACGGTCTCGCCGGAGAGGCCGGGCGCGGCGAGCCGGTCGCCCTTGGCCACCCTGGAGATCTTGCCCGAGCCGCCGACGAAGTTGGTACCGCTGCCACCGGAGGCCTTGGCCCCGCTGGAGCAGGCCGAGAGCGCCAGCGCCAGCGCGGCGGCTCCTGCCAGTGCCGCGGCACTGCGGAGCGGGCGGCGTCGGAGAGCGCGGGTAGGACTCATGTGAAAAGTTTCGCATGCGTCGTCCGGCGATCTTTCGCGCCCCCGACACCGACGCCAAAAGCGGCAATTGCCCCAAGTAAGGATCAGGTGGGGAAGGGTCAGATCATCAGGTCGGGGTCAGGTCGGGGTCAGGTCGTGGTCAGGTCGTGGCAGCGGACGACGTCATGGACGCCGGCGAACCGGACGCGGGCGAACCGGCGGCACCCGCGGCGGCCAGATACGACTTCCAGCCGCCGGCCGGCTTCTGTCCGACGTCGAGCTGGCGCAGCTTCCCGAGCACCTTCGGGTCCTGCGCGTCGAGCCAGTCCACGTACTGCCGGAAGGACACCAGCCGGACGTCCTTCTTGTCCTCGCCCGCGATGTGCTTGAACGCCTCCTCGACGGCGTTCATGTAGATGCCGCCGTTCCACTTCTCGAAGTGGTTGCCGACGTAGAAGGGCGCGCGGTTCGTCTCGTAGGCCCGCTGGAAGCCGGCGATGTACGAGGCGGTGGCCTGCCGCTGCCAGCCCGGGTAATTGCCCGGGTCGCTCTGCGTAGCGTTCTTCGACTGGTTCGCGAGCATGTTGTAGTCCATTGAGAGGACCTCGAAGGAGTGGCCGGGGAACGGGATCAGCTGCAGAGGCAGATCCCACAACCCGCCGCGCTTGACGGGCCAGACCTGCCGGCCGCCCGGCGAGCTCGCGTCGTAGCGCCAACCGAGCTTGTGGGCGGTCGGCAGCAGGTTGTCCTGGCCGAGCAGGCACGGCGTGCGGGAGCCGATGAGCTCCTTGTCGTAGTCGAACGGCAGCGGGGCCTCGTCCTTGAGCCCGGTGTTGGTCTTCCAGTTCTTGACGAACGACTTGGCCTGGTCGATCTCGCTCTGCCACTGGGAGGGCGTCCAGTTCCCCACCGTGCCGTGGCCCGAACAGAAGTGGCCGTTGAAGTGGGTGCCGATCTCGTGGCCCTCGGTCCAGGACTCACGGATGTTGTCCAGCGTCATCTTGACGTGCTCGTCGGTGAGGTAGCCGATGTCGGACGCGCCCAGCTGGTTGTTCGGCGGGTCGTACAGCCGCTTCTTCGACTCGGGCAGCAGATACAGCCCGGACAGGAAGAACGTCATCGACGCGCCATGGTCCTTGGCGAGCTTGCGGAAGCGCGGGAACAGGCCGTTTCCGACCTCGCCCGCTCCGTCCCACGAGAAGATCACGAACTGCGGCGGCATCTGACCCGGCTCCAGCCGCTCCGCCTTCGGCTGGTTCGGCTGGGGACCGGTGTTCGCGGTGGAACCGTCACCGATCAGATGAACCGTTTTGGCGGGCTCCTTCTGACCACTCGCCGTCCCCGGCTTGGTCCCCCCCGCGCCAGGGCTGTCGCCCCCCGAGGAGCAACCAGCAGCCGCACCCACCGCGATCCCGGCGGTAGCGGTGAGCAGACTCCTGCGAGTCATGGCGCGCATGTACATCCCCATTTCTCGGGCCTCATGGATGGCGATCACGAAAAAGGTGGTCACCATCCATGACGCCTGCGGAGCTTGTGCGGTTACCGAAAAGTCAGAAAAATCCCACAGGTTAACTCGATTGGCGCACCTGCGGCGCGCCGGAACACACCGCCGGAACCCACCGGACGGCCCATCAGTCAGCCCGTCGGCCAGCCCAATCGGCCGGTCCCACCGGCCGGACTCACCGTCCGGACCGCCTGGACCGACCGGCTCGCCCCGCAGGCCCGCGGGGCGATCCGGTCGGCGGGGGCGACCCGTCGAATTGACCCTTCGGGTTGACTATGCCCCGAATCCCTTCGATCCGCCCTTCACCGGCTTGGCACCCGCCAGCAGATGTGACGGCACCAGATCGCGGGCCGGCTCGGCGTATCCGACCGACACGATCTTGTCGCCCTGGTATGTGAAACTCGTCACACTGGCGAGGGTGCACTGCCGCTTGCGCGGGTCGTGCCACAGCCGCCGCCGCTCCACGAAACTGCGGGTGATCCAGATCGGCAGCTGATGGCTGACGCATACCGCCTCGTGCCCGCGCGCAGCGTCCCGCGCCGCCCCGAGCGCCGCCATCATCCGCACGACCTGGTCGACATACGGCTCACCCCAGCTCGGCTTGAACGGATTGGTGAGGTGCTTCCAGTTCGACGGATTCTTCAGCGCGCCGTCACCGACCCCGAAGGTCTTGCCCTGGAAGACGTTCTCCGCCTCGATCAGCCGCGCGTCCGTAGCGATCTCCAGGCCGTGCGGCGCCGCGATCGGCGCCGCCGTCTCCTGCGCCCGCTCCAGCGGCGATGACACGACGTGGGTGATGTCGCGGCCCGACAGATGATCGCCGACCCGGTCGGCCATCTTCCGCCCCAGCTCCGACAGGTGGTAGCCGGGCAGCCGGCCGTAGAGCACCCCGGTCGGGTTCTCCACCTCACCGTGCCGCATCAGATGGACAACGGTGATCTCGTTGTCGCCGATCGCTGCGCCGCCGATCGCTCTGCTGTCGATCGCCTTGCTGTCGATCGCTTTGCCGCCGATCGCCTTGCCGCCGGTCTCTTGGTCCTCAGTCATGCCGCTCATCATTCCGTCGCCTCGGCGGCGGCACGCGCCGCGGCCGGCAGCGCCGCGGCGATTCGCTCGATGGCCGCGTCGTCGTGCGCCGCCGAGACGAACCAGGACTCGTAGGCCGACGGCGGCAGGTACACGCCCTGCGCCAGCATCGAATGGAAGAACCCGGTGAATCGGAATGCCTGCTGCCGCTTCGCCTCGTCGTAGTTCGTCACCTGCTCATCGGTGAAGAACACCGAGAACATGTTCCCGGCCTTCTGCAGCCGGTGCGCGACGCCCTCCGTGGTGAGCGCCTCGCTCACCAGCCCGGACACCCGCTCGGACACCGCGTCCACCGTCGCGTACACCGCGTCGTCGCACAGCCGCAGCTGCGCCAGGCCCGCTGCCGTCGCCACCGGGTTACCCGACAGCGTGCCCGCCTGGTACACCGGACCGGCCGGCGCCAGATGCCCCATGACGTCCGCGCGGCCACCGAAAGCGGCGGCCGGGAAGCCGCCGCCCATCACCTTGCCGAAGGTCATCAGATCGGGCTCGACGCCGTCGAGCCCGTACCAGCCGGCCTTCGAGACGCGGAAGCCCGTCATCACCTCGTCGGAGATGTACAGCGCGCCATTGTCCGCGCACAGGCTCTTCAGCCCGGCGTTGAAGCCCTCCGCCGGCGGCACCACACCCATGTTGCCCGGCGACGCCTCGGTGATCACGCACGCGATCTCGCCCGGGTGCGCGGCGAACGCCGCCCGCACGGCCGCGAGGTCGTTGTACGGCAGCACGATCGTGTCGCCCGCCTGCGCGCCCGTCACTCCGGGCGTGTCCGGCAACCCGAACGTGGCGACCCCGGATCCGGCCGCCGCCAGCAGCGCGTCCACATGACCGTGGTAGCAGCCCGCGAACTTCACCACCTTCGCCCGGCCCGTGAAGCCGCGCGCCAGCCTGATCGCCGACATCGTCGCCTCGGTCCCCGACGACACCAGGCGCACCTGCTCCACCGGCCCGATCCGCGCCACGATCTCCTCGCCCAACAGCACCTCCCCCTCACCGGGCGCGCCGAAGGACGTACCGCGCATGACCGCCGCCTGCACGGCCGCGATCACCTCGGGGTGCGCATGGCCGAGGATCATCGGACCCCACGAACACACGAGGTCGACGTACTCCCTGCCGTCGGCGTCCGTGAGGTACGGACCCTTCCCGGACACCATGAACCGGGGCGTACCACCCACGGCGCGGAACGCGCGCACCGGAGAGTTCACGCCTCCTGGCGTCACGGCGGCAGCTCGGTCGAACAGAACCTGCGAAACTGGGGCTTCGTACGGATAGCTCACAGACACATGCTCTCAAACGCCGGGCGTTGCGCGCGAAGGTCTCGACCCGGCATCTGAGACGATGATCGGGTTGCGCGGTTGGGTCTGTGAATGGTCGGGTAGTCAAATGCAGCGCGGTGGCGAACTGGGCGAGGGGACTGGCGACCACGAGCCCCAACACGCCCGGCCGACCGGCAGACGTCGTCGGCCCGGCGATCGCAATCGCAAAGCAGCCGCGGAGAGTGGGAGCAGGGGTGGCCGAGTGGGGGTGACCTACAAGTACTTCGGGGCACCCGATGGCGCCACAGCCGCCCGGGTCCCGATCTCCATGCGCCCCGAAGAACTCGGCGGCGACGAACTCGGCAACGGGATGTACACCAAGGTCAAACCGGAGACCATGGCCGCCATGGTCCTCACCGGCATCGAGGGCATACCCCCGGCCAAGGTCCCGCCGCTCGAGCTCGTCGTACTCCACCCCGACTACGCCGTCGTCAAACTCCCGATGAGCGTCGTCGAGCCCCTCCGCAAAGCCGGCGAAGAAGAACTCGGCGCCGCCGCCTTCATCTGGTCCACCGTCCCGGACCGCCGCGGCCCCCGGGACGCCTTCGTCATCTACCAGATGCTCCACGAATGGCAGGGCTTCGCCTCCCGCTGCCACGAGGCCGGCCACCAGCTCTACTGCCTGGTCTGGCCCTGACCTGCTACTTCTCCAGTTCAGTGATCGTTGTTACGAAGATCAATTGGCCCTCGAAATGGCGCCCGTCAGGCTGCCAGGGCACTTTCAGGGCACATGGGGAATCGTTCCGCGTCGGATGTGCTCTCGGGCACTACGAGCATCGCCCGGTCGATGGCGTTCCGGGTCCGCGCGGCGCTCGCCGGCATCAGGTGCCTGTACGTCCGCAGCGTGAAGCCCGGGTCGGAGTGTCCGAGGTACTCGGCCAGCGCCTTGATCGTCTCCCCCGCGTCGAGCAACATCGAGGCGTAGGCATGCCGTAGTACTGGGCACCCGTCGTACGCGGCGGGATCACCCCGGCCGTCACGAGCGCCCGCTTCCAGTCCCCCGCGTTGAAGACACTGCGGTTGCGCCCGCCCCTTCGCGTCGGTGAAGAGCAGCCGGTGTGTGCGCCGCTCGCTGCCGTAGCCCGCAGCCGAAGGCCAGATTCCCGCCATTGTGGAACCGCTTGGGCAGACCGGCGAGAACGGCCCGCACGCAGGTGAGCGGCCACGGCACGATGTTCTTCTTGGTCTGCTGCGGCAGCTTCACCGCGCTGGACCGGCAGGGGTTGCGGAGCGATGTGGCAAGTCCCGCCTCCTGGACGTCCTGCACGACACCGTCCACGCCCCCTTCATCACGGTCAACTCCACCCCGGCGGCGATCTTCCGCTCCATCACCACGGAGCCGCCCACTCCGACCTCACCGGAGGCCACCGGCCCGCCACGGCCCGTGCCGCCTGCCGGACCATGACCGCCTACGAGGCCGGACAGGACCAGGAGAACGGTCTGAAGACCCGCATCCTCGCCGACATCCGCACCGTGTTCGCCGGCTGCGGCAACCCTGAGGCGCTGCACACCAGGGACCTGCTGGACCGCCTGTGCGCGGACACCGAGGCCCCATGGGCCGAATACGGCAATGGCGGCCCGGGCACACGCGGGCTGCAGATCCTGCTGCGGGACTACGGCATCAGCTCCCGGAACGTGCGCTTCCACGGGGGACTACAGCTCAAGGGCTTCCACCGCAGGGACTTCGTTGACGCCTGGGCCCGCTACTGCCCCCAGACCATCGCACCCGCCGCGCCCCTCGCACCCGGGCGGTAACCCGCATCCACTCGTCCCACCCGTCCCTGCGCAGGTCAGCGCGGGGACGGGTCGTTTCGCCGATGAGAGTCAACTCGTACCAAGGCACGCCGCTCAGCCCGCTAGCCCTGAAACCGGGCGGACGCGGACCGCAATGCAAAAGGGCCGCCAAGACGAGTCAACCCGTCCCAGCTCTCGACTCGTACCGCCCCTGACCTGCGCTGGGACGAGTGGTACGAGTCCAACACCATGTCACAAAGCGCCGCCACGGTCCGACGGTTCGGTGCCTGCCCAACGCACCGACAACGCGCACCGGCCCTAACCCAGAAAGCACCACCGCGACCGAGCACCACCACACCCCGGATCACCGCCGGCACGCAGATGACACCAGCCACCCCAAAAGCGGAGCAAGGAATGGCGTTGGACCGTCCAGGGGCCGGTCCATTGCAACAGCCTCCGGGTTGACGGCGCACCCGATCGCGGAGGAGGCCCCGGTACTGGAGAGCCGAGACCCACGCCTCATGCCGTGCAGGTCGCACCCTGATCTGCCGCAGCCTGGCGGGTTGTGCGCCATCCATCAGCCCAACCTGTTTCCCCGACTCTCGACGCTGGCGAAGCTGTTCGCGGCGGACTACTGGATCGTTCTGGACGACGTGCAGTTCACCCGCCGCGACTACCAGCACCGCGCGCGGCTGGCGACCCTGTCCGACCCCAAGCAGCAGCAATGGCTCTCCATCCCCACGCACCTGCCACGCAGCCGCTCCACACAAATCCGCGAAACCCTGATGACCGAGCCGGCCCGCTGCCGACGGCGGACCGCCCACATGCTCCAGCAGCCGCGAGTCGCGGGGCGCTCTGCCACAGATCGCCTCCTACGGGGAGAAAGGGATCAGTGGATCCATTCGCGCAGTCTCGCCACTCGGGATCGTCCAGGGTTAGGCTCAGCAGGCGCTGCGTCTTCTCGTCCCGGTGCCCGTGCACTTGTAGGTGGTGCACGGTGGCGATGTCGTCACGTCGACTGTCACGTCGAGCACGAATACCGCGATACACAATTCCTGGGCCACGTCAGGGAAAAGGCGGGTCGCCGCCTCGGACCGTTGGCCTTCGGGCGAGAGATCAATGATCCAGCCCTCGTCTGCGGATCGCCGTAAATAGCGACGCATGCCAGCGAATGGCGCGACTCTTCAACCATGCTTTTGGAGTGACGTAGGCGACCACGCCAAAAGGGGCGTCCTCGTGCGCGTCGAACACCTTCCAGGTGCCCCAGCGCCAGAAATAGACGTACAGGTTGGACATCTTCGACTCGTAGGTACCGTTGCCAGCCAAGCGGAAGGCATTCAGCGGAGCGGGTTCCCCGACATCTGGATCACCTGACTCGATCCATTTACCCGTGCCTCGGGATACGGCGTCATGGGGAGGGTTACCGATAACCACCATGACGCGCTCATCACGCTTGACCTTGTTGGCCTGACGTCGGGACTCCGCAAGCGGCCGGTAGATATGGGGAATCCAGTTGAACTCAGCCCTCGGGTTGTCGAGCGTGTCGGCCACCAGGAGGCGCAGCCCTTCTTTCGGGGCAGCGGAGTGATAGTTCCTCAGGAGGGCGTGCATCCGCAGATCCGCCACAGCGTAAGGACCGATCTGCCGCTCGAAGCCGATCAGCCGCTGGCCGACCATCTTCCGTAGCTGAGGGCCGAGCGCTCCGGGGCCCTCGTCCTCGGCGATCGTGGCGGCCGCCCGTTTCAGGACTGACAGCAGGAAAGTTCCGGTTCCCATACCCGGGTCGACGACGACCACCTCGGGTGACGCGAATCCGGACTCGATGCCGAAGGACCGCTTCAGGATGACTTCGGTCAGGCGGACCATCGCGTCGACGATGCCATGCGGGGTGTAGTAGGACCCGGTACGCATACGCAGATCACGGTCGTAGCTCTGAAGGAAGTCTTCGTAGAGGAGAAGATAGGAGTCTCCAGAACCGTCATCCAACCTGCTCCAGTCAACGGCTCCGACAACTCGCAATAGTGTGTTGAGCGTGGTGGACAAGCCCACCGTCGAAGACTCCTCGGTGAGGACATCGAGGGCCTTACCCATCAAGGAATGCCGTTTGCCAAGCTTCAAAGCGATGGCGTGTACAGATTCACCCTCGAAGGCGATGCCTTCGACCCTGGCCAGCAACAATCCGAAGAGCACGGTCTGGCCGAACTGCTCAATGAACTCTTCATCAGTCGTTTCGGGAAAGAGCAGCCGTCGCCACTCCTCAGCGATCTCCGTGAACAGTCGACGATGCCTGCCGGCCTTCTCCACCCGTGGTCGTCGGCCTCCGCCTCCCGTGGAACGGGAGCCCCTGGAGCCCCTGCCCGAATGGACGGAGAAGGCGCTCAACACGTTCGAGATGTTCCTCTCGTTCACGGACGTGTCCGGACTGCGGATCGGTGCGACACCAGGACCCGTTTGGGTGCGCCTATGCCGACGTACGCGGTAACCCTGCGTAGAGTACGGACATATGGCTACATTTCAGACGCCCAAAAACATGACCGCCGGGCGGCAGGCCCGCGGTACGACGTTCGCACCGCCCGTAATGGCGCTCGCCGCCGCCGCGGGGTTCGTCCTCGACGCGTGGTGGAGAATCACCTCACTGATCCCGCGCAGCAGCACGCCCCGACATTAGACGGACCCGGCTGCCGGGGGACCGGTGCCGGGCGGAGGCGGCGGGCGGACCGGTGCCGGGAACCGACCGCCCGTCAGGGCGCCGGTACCGGCCCCTGCAGGTGGTCGCTGATCCACTTCATCGAACCGTCCCCCATGCCGCGGAGGTAGGAGAGCCCGTCGTGGCGGCCGCCCTGGATGACCTGGAGACGGGTATTGACCGGGCCGTGCCCGTAAGTGGCGATGAACTGGTTGACCTTGGCCAGTTCATCGCGGCTCTCCCCGGTTCCGACCTGGAAGGCGAGATAGACGTCGGGCCCGCCCTTGTCGATGAGCCGCTTCGCCAGCCGCTGGGGGTTGTTCGCCTGCTTCTCCTTGAGGTGGCCGCGCCACAGCGGAGAGTCCGGCACGATGTCGGGGCCGCTCGCGATGGCGGCCTTGAACGTCTCGGGGTGCTCGAGCACGCTCTTCAACGCGCAGAAGCCACCTGAGGACGAACCCATGAAGGCCCAGCCGTCACGCTTCTGGAACGTACGGAAATTGGCGCGGACCAGATCGGGGACATCACTCGTCAGCCAGCTGCCCATCTTCGGCTGGCCCGGAATGTCGCTGCAATCGTGGTACCTCTTCCCGGGATTCATCACCGGCATCACGATGATGAAGGGCAGGCTCGTCCCCTGCGCCGACCATCTGGCCACGTCCTCCTCGAGACCCAGGTCGCCACGGATCCAGTAGTTGTACGGAAAGCCGTAGCTGCCGGGCAGCGCGACCAGCACGGGGAACGCGCTCTTGGCGTACTTCGGGTCGTAGTACTGCGGCGGCGCCCACACCCAGACCTTGCCCGTGAAGCCGGACGTCTTCCCCCGGTACGTGGTCATGGCGACCTTCGTGCCGCCCGCCAGCGTCGTCCGCTGCTCGGTGAACGGCGTGTGCGCGCCGAGCGCCAGTATCGACGCGACCGGTGCCGACGCGGCGTGCGGGAAGTCCGGGCCGTCCCTGGTGTTGAAGAGGATCGGCCGGGAACCATAACCGGCGAAGAGGAGCAGCACCAGAACGGCAGCCACTGCCATGGGCCAACGCTTCACCGGGTTGCTCCCCCAATCATCCGGCCCCACAGAGCGTGGTGCTGCTTTCTCCTGTTTTGACACCGGATCTCTACCCAACGTTCCGATCGGACATGGTGCCGTAGGTCACACCTGAGGAGTTGCCCGCCACGCGAGTGACGCACGTCCCAGCGGATCCGGGAGAAGCCGGGCAACCCAGGCAGCCAAAATCCCGTCTCGTCATGGCGAGAGGCTCACGCGCGTGCGGGATGCGGAGCCGGGGCGCTGCGCCCACGACGCCGGGGCGCCGCGCCCAAGATTGGGAAACGAGAGTTTGATGAGCCTGACGGGGACCCCGTTCTTCCTCTGCACGATCCTGTTCGTGCTGGTCGCCCTGGCGCTGCCGCTCGCCTTCTGGAGCCGGCTGCGCGGGCCGCAGGCCGTACGGTACGCGGCCCGCTTCGGCATGCTACTGCTCTGCCAGGTCACGTCGGTGCTCATGGTCTTCGTGATCGTGAACAACTCCAACAGCCTGTACGACAACTGGCAGGACCTGCTCGGCACGGGCACCCACGTCCAGGCCACCGCGGACCTCGGTCCCGACGGCGGCGCGGCCCAGGCCAAGAAGGAACCGAAGCAGGAGCAGAAATTCAAGCAGGCCAAGGGCCCGAACATGGACGATGTCCAGCAGGCCGACCTGAAGGGACGAATCTCCGGCGTCGCGGGCGAGGTCTACGTCTGGCTCCCGCCGCAGTACAGCGACCCCGCCTACAAGGACAAGAAGTTCCCGGTCGTCGAGATGCTCCCCGGCTACCCCGGCTCCGCCAAGGCCTGGTACGGCACCCTCAAGGTCCAGACGCAGCTCAAGCCGCTGATGCAGAGCGGCCAGGTCGCCCCGTTCATCCTCATCTCACCGCGCACCCTGCTGCTCGGCGGCGAGGACACCGGCTGCGCCAACATCCCCGGCAAGGTCAACGCCGACACCTGGCTGAGCGTTGACGTCCGCCAGATGGTGATCGACAACTTCCGCGTCCAGGACAACGCCGAGGGCTGGGCCGTCGCCGGATACTCCGCCGGCGCCCACTGCGCCATGCGCATGGCCGTCGAGCACCCCGACCGGTACGCGGCCGGCGTGAGCCTGTCGGGCTACAACAACCCCGCAGCGGAGAAGGACTCGATCACCGGCAAGGACCCGGTGCTGCGGGAGAAGGCCAACCCGCTGTTCATGCTGGAGCACGCCCCGCAGCCGCCGCGCATCTCCCTCTTCATCTCCGGCGCCTCGGGCGACGGGTACCAGGACGGCTTGGCGCTGAAGAAGGCGGCGAAGGCCCCGACGAAGGTTCACGTCGTCCTGGTCCCGACCGGCGCCGGCGGCCACGGCACCGCCGTCTGGAAGGGCCAGATCCCCGACGTCTTCCGCTGGCTCACCCAGCAGGGCTTCAAGGCAACCTGATCCCGGCGGCCTGATCCACGCGGCCTGATCCACGCGGCCGGACCCGCGGCCGGGTCCGCGGCGGCCGCTGCATAGCCGGTGCCGAACCCGGTGGATCGCGGCCGCCTCCTCGGCCTCCGCCGTACAGCGCTGACCACCCGCTTATGCTGCATCCGCAGCCATCCTTCATCCGAAAGGCGCCGTGACATGAGCACCCGTACCGCAGTGGTCACCGGAGCGAGCAGCGGCATCGGTGCCGCGACCGCCCGCAAGCTCGCCGGGGCCGGATACCACGTGGTGCTCACCGCCCGCCGCGTCGACCGCCTCGAAGCGCTCGCCAAGGAGCTCACCACGGCCGGCCACTCCGCCGCCGCCCAAGCCCTCGACGTGACCGACCGCGCCGCCGTCGACGCCTTCGCCGCGACCCTCGACCGCTGCGACGTCCTCGTCGCCAACGCGGGCGGCGCCCTCGGCGCGGACACCATCGCCACGTCCGACCCCGCCGACTGGCGCGCGATGTACGAGGTCAACGTCCTCGGCGTCCTCAACATCACCCAGGCCCTGCTCCCCGCCCTCATCTCCAGCGGCGACGGCACGGTCGTCGTACTCTCCTCCACCGCGGGCCTCGCCAGCTACGAGGGCGGCGGCGGTTACGTGGCCGCCAAGCACGGCGCGCACGTCATCGCCGAGACCCTCCGCCTCGAACTGTGCGGCGAGCCGGTCCGCGTCATCGAGATCGCGCCCGGCATGGTCAAGACCGACGAGTTCGCCGTCACCCGCTTCAACGGCGACGCGGAGAAGGCCGCGAAGGTCTACGCGGGCGTCTCCGCCCCCCTCTCCGCCGACGACGTCGCCGACACCATCGAATGGGCCGTCACCCGCCCCTCCCACGTCAACATCGACCTCCTCGTCGTCCGCCCCCGCGCCCAGGCCTCCAACTACAAGGTCCACCGCGAGAGCTGAGCCGGACATGCCGGTGGGGACGGGCATGCCGCCCGTCCCCACCTGTGTTCCCACCGCTCGCGCGGATCAGCCCTTGACGCAGATGACCTGCTTGAGCTTGGCGACGACCTCGACCAGGTCACGCTGCTGCTCGATGACCTTCTCGATCGGCTTGTACGCGCCCGGGATCTCATCCACGACGCCGGAGTCCTTGCGGCACTCCACGCCCCGCGTCTGATCCTCCAGGTCACGCGTCGTGAACCGCTTCTTCGCCGCGCCTCGGCTCATCCTGCGGCCGGCGCCGTGCGAGGCCGAGTTGAACGAAGCGACGTTCCCGAGGCCCTTCACAATGTACGAGCCGGTGCCCATCGAGCCCGGGATGATGCCGAATTCGCCCGAGCCCGCGCGGATCGCGCCCTTACGCGTGACCAGCAGGTCCATACCCTCGTACCGCTCCTCCGCCACGTAGTTGTGATGGCAGGAGATGACCGATTCGAAGGTCACCTTGGCCTTCTTGAATTCGCGGCGGACAACGTCCTGGGACAGCGCCATCATGACTTCGCGGTTGCGCTTGGCGTACTCCTGCGCCCAGAACAGATCACTTCGGTAGGCCTCCATCTGCGGAGTGTCCGCGATGAAGACCGCCAGGTCACGATCGATCAGACCTTGGTTGTGCGACAGCTTCTGGGCCTCACCGATGTGGTAATCCGCCAGTTCGTTGCCGATGTTCCGGGAACCGGAGTGCAGCATAATCCAGACACAATTGTCCAAATCTAGGCAAAGCTCCCAGAAGTGGTTTCCGGCTCCGAGCGAACCCATCTGCTTTGTGGCACGTTCACGACGGAATTTGACCGCTTCGGCGAGATCATCAAACCCCGCCCAGAAGTCGTCCCAGCCCGTCGCCGAGAATCCGTGGATGCCTCGCACGTCGACCATCTCGCCGTGCATGCCACGTCCGACCGGGATCGCCTGCTCGATCTTCGAGCGCAGCCGCGACAGGTCCCCGGGCAGGTCGTTGGCTGTGAGCGAGGTCTTGACCGCGCTCATGCCGCAGCCGATGTCGACTCCGACCGCGGCGGGGCAGACGGCGCCGTGCATGGCGATGACGGAGCCGACGGTCGCGCCCTTGCCGTAGTGGACGTCGGGCATGACGGCGAGGCCCTTGATCCAGGGCAGTGACGAGACATTCCGGAGCTGCTGCATCGCACCGTCCTCGACAGAGGCCGGGTCGGTCCAGAGACGAATCGGTACCCGGACGCCGGGTACCTCGGTGTAGGACATCTCCATTCCCTTCTCGAACGGACAAATTGGCACAACGAAACATGACCTGGCGACATCAATAATGTGGACGAAACGTCCGATAACCGCATGCGGCCCAACGGCCACAGCAACAGGTGCGATAGACATTGTGTCCACGGTGCGCACGTGCGCGCCAAGGGATTTCGCGGTACCCCGGCGGAAGGAGCCTGGTCAGTGCAGCCATCGCGAGGACTGCTGGGCATCGTCTGCTCAGCCGCGCTGGCCGTCGCGGGGCTGAGTGCCTGCACGGCCTCGGGCGGTCCGGACCCGGGAGCCGTGGACTCCAAGTCCGCGAGCGGTGACCAGAAGGTCTCTCCCGCACCGCCTGGCAAGTACCGCAAGCTGCCGGAGCCGTGCGGCGCGCTCGACCCCGACGCGCTCAAGAAGCTGGTGCCGAACGCGCCGGACTACGCGGGCGAGGCCGAGCTCACCTACGACACCAACCGGCGGGTGGGCTGCAAGTGGACCGGTGGGACGGCACAGGGGAACCGCTATCTGCAGATCGACTTCGAGCGGGTCGTGTCGTACGACCCGCGAGTGAGCGACGAGGCGCAGGCGGAGTCGGACTACGAGGCCAAGGCGCTGCGGGCGGGCATCGCGACGACCCCGACCGGCACCCCGACGGGTACGCCCACCGGGACGCCGACCGGGACGCCCACTGGTGCTCCGGCCGGGACGCCGACCGCGACCCCGACCGTCCCCCCGGGCCAGACCCCGCCGGGGACGTCGGGCGCCCCCGGCTCCGCCTCCCCCGATCTCGCGCCGCGCCTGCTCACCGAGCTCGCGGACACGGCCTTCCTCAATGACGAGCTGAAGACCCGCGACTCGGGGATCCACCGTGACATCACTCTCGTTTTCCGTTCGGCGAACGTCCTCGTCACCGTCTCGTACTCGCAGTGGGCGGGGAGCGCGGCCACCATTCCGCAGAGCGCTGACCTGCAGCAGGGCGCCCAGCAAGTGGCGGACGTCCTGGTCAAGACGATCAGGTGACAGCGGATCGTCCGATAACGGACGCCCCGTAGGCTGTCCGTTTCCCGTCGGGATCCTCCCGGATCCCCGCCGGTCTCCCGTCGAGTCGAGCCACGAAGTGAGCGAAGGACCATGCACCGTTCAGCCCCGCGAATCGCCCGACTGCTCGCCTGCGCCGCCGTGCCGGTGCTGCTCATCGCCGGCTGCTCGTCGGGATCGGACACGTCCGCCAACAAGACGCCGTCCGGCAGCGCGTCCGCGTCGGCGTCCCTGGCCCAGGCGAAGTTCACGAAGCTGCCGGACCCCTGCAAGGCGATCGCGCAGGACACCGTGAAGCGGCTCGTCCCGAAGGTGAAGGACACGGCGGGCACGCCGGCGAAGTCGGCGCTCCCGGACGCGCGCGGCGGCTGCTCGTGGAACGGTCTCGACGGCTACCAGTTCCGCTGGCTGGACGTGGCCCTGCAGCGTTTCGACTCGGCGAAGGGCATCGGCAGCGCCGAGGACCAGGCGAAGAAGCGCTTCACGGAGCAGGTCGCCGCGGCGGCCCAGATCAAGGGTTCCACGTCCGCCAAGGCGGACGGCGTCGGTGACCAGGCCACGGTGGTCAGCGCACCGGTCGTGAAGGACAAGCTGCAGTACCAGGACGAGACGGTCGTCGCGCGGACCGGCAACGTCATCGTGATCCTCTCCTACAACGGAGCGGGCTTCGAGGACGCGAAGAGCCCGGCGGCCGATCAGCTGCTGAAGGACGCCGTGGCGGCGGCGAAGGAGGCCGTGGCCACAGTCGCGGCGGCGAACAAGTAACAACTCCGGTCGCGTCTGCACCGGTTTCGCACCCCTTTGTACGACCTGGCCCATCCCTCATATGACAGTCTGGGCCAGCCAGTTGTCGAGGGTGGGAGGGGTCGCGGGTGCCCGCGATACGTATGACCCGGACACACCGGATTCTGATCGGTGTGGTCGTCGCCGGTGCGGTGGTGATCGCCGCGATCGGCTTCGCGGGCTCGTACGCCGCGGTGCGGGAGCTGGCCCGGGCCAAGGGCTTCGGCTGGTTCGCGAACGTCTTCCCGATCGGGGTGGACGCCGGGATCGTGGTGCTGCTCTCCCTGGACCTGCTGCTGACCTGGCTGCGGATCCCCTTCCCGCTGCTGCGCCAGACCGCCTGGCTGCTGACGGCCGCCACCATCGCCTTCAACGGGGCCGCGGCCTGGCCCGACCCGGTCGGGGTCGGCATGCACGGCATCATCCCCGTGCTCTTCGTGGTCTGCGTGGAGGCCGCCCGGCACGCGGTGGGACGCGTCGCGGACCTGACGGCCGACAAGCACATGGAATCGGTCCGCCTCACCCGCTGGCTGCTGGCCCCCTTCCCCACCTTCCGGCTCTGGCGCCGGATGAAACTGTGGGAACTGCGCTCCTACGACCAGGTCATCCGCCTCGAACAGGACCGCCTGGTCTACCAGGCCCGCCTCCAGGCCCGCTACGGCCGCACCTGGCGCCGCAAAGCCCCCATCGAAGCCCTCATGCCCCTGCGCCTGGCCCGCTATGGCATCCCCCTCGCCGAAACCGCCACCCTCGGCCTCGCCGCCGCCGGCATCACCCTCGCCGAGCCGGCACCGGCTCCAGTACCGGCACCCACGCCGGCGCTGGCCCTGGAGCCGAAGCCCCAGGCCCCGGCCCAGCCCCAGGCACCGCAGGAGAGCCGGCCGCAGCCGGCACCCACGCGCCATCGCGCACCGGGGCCCGCACCGGCACCCACGCCCGCACCTGAGCCCGTACCTGCTCCCGCCCCCGCCCCCGAGCACATATCGGCGCCGCAGGTCCCCGTGGCCCCCGGCCGCGTCCGTACCCTCGCCAACGGCTATGCGTTCGCCGCGGCACCGCACGCCGCACCCGAACCCGAGCCCGCACCCGAGCCGGAGCCCGAACCCGAGCCGGAAGCGGAACCCGCACGGCGCCGCCCGCCGCACGTCGAGCCCGATGTCCCGCGCGAGGAGCAGTACTACGGGGCGTTCCGCCGCTATGTCATCGAGTACGGCGAGTTCCCCAACCCGCGCCAGTTCGGCCGTTATCTGCTGGAGAACCACGGCATCACGGGCCGTACCGGCGGCCCGCTCAGCGAGGGGACGCTGCGGCGGTATCTGACGGATTTCGAGTCCCAGTACCGCACGGAATGGGACACCGAGCACGTCCCGTAGCCCCCGGAACGACCGATCCCCCGGCGGTCCGGAGAATCCGGCCCGTCAGGGGATCGAGTGCGGCAGGGGACAGCCGTCGGGTCAGCTCGCGCCGAGCAGCAGGCGTACCCGGTCCGCGCCCACGGCCAGCAGCAGGGTGGGCAGCCGCGGTCCGGTGTCCCGGCCGACGAGCAGCTGGTAGAGCAGCGCGAAGAACGACCGCTGCGCGACCTTCAGTTCGGGCGTGGGCTTGGCGTCGGCCGCCAGACCGGCCTGGAGCTTGGGCACGGCGTAGACGAGGGTCGTCAGGCCGTCCAGCGACCAGTGGTCGTCGAGCCCGTCGATCAGCAGGTCGAGCGCCGCGCGATCGGCCGCGGAGAGGCTGGAGAGGGCCCCGCGGTCGGGCTCGGCGCGGACGCGGGTGCGCTGGTCGGCCGGTACGTGGGTGGTGATCCACGCCTGTGCGCGGTCGAGGCGCGGCCGGGTCTCGTCCAGGGACGTGACGGGGTTGCTGGGGTCGAGGTCGCGCAGGATGCGCAGGGTCTGCTCGTCGTGGCCAGTGGTGATGTCGACGACGGAGGCGAGCGTCCGGTAGGGCAGCGGGTGCGGCGTCGTCGGCAGCTCGCCGTCCGCGGTGCGGATGGCGCGGCCGTACGCGGCGGCGTCAGCGGCCTGTACGGTGCCGTCGGCGATCTTGCGTTCCAGTGCGTCCCACTCGTCGTAGGTCCGCTGGATCTCCTGGTCGAAGGCGATCTTGAACGACTGGTTGGGGCGGCGGCGGGCGTAGAGCCAGCGCACCAGAGGGGCTTCCATGATCTCCAGCGCGTCGGCGGGCGTGGGGACGCCGCCGGCGGAGCTGCTCATCTTGGCCATGCCGCTGATGCCGACGAAGGCGTACATCGGGCCGATGGGCTGCTCGCCGCCGAAGATCTCGCGGACGATCTGCCCGCCGACGACGAAGGAGGAGCCGGGCGAGGAGTGGTCGACGCCCGAGGGCTCGAAGATCACGCCCTCGTAGGCCCAGCGCATCGGCCAGTCGACCTTCCAGACCAGCTTGCCGCGGTTGTGCTCGGAGAGCTTGACCGTCTCGGCGTGGCCGCAGGCGCACGTGTAGGAGAGCTCGGTGGTCTCGTCGTCGTAGGACGTGACCGTAGTGAGGTCCTTGTCGCAGACCGAGCAGTACGGCTTGTACGGGTAGTAGCCCGCGCCGCCGGTGCCGTCGTCCTCGTCCGCGGCACCGGAGCCCGCGGCGGCCTCGACCTCTGCCTCGTCGAGCGGCTTCTGCTGCTGCTTCTTGCCGCCAGCCGGCTTGTCCTTCGTCCGGTAGCGGTCGAGGATCGCGTCGATGGCGGCGCGCTCGCGCATGGCGAAGAGGATCTGCTCACGGTAGGCGCCGGCCGTGTACTGCTCGGTCTGGCTGATGCCGTGGAACTCGATGCCCAGCTCGGCGAGCGCGGCGATCATCGGTGCCTTGAAGTGTTCGGCCCACGACGCGTACCGGCTGCCGGGAGGCGCGGGCACGGAGGTCAGCGGCTTGCCGATGTGCTCGGCCCAGGACGGGTCGACGCCGTTGGGGACCTTGCGGAAGCGGTCGTAGTCGTCCCACGAGATGAGGTGGACGCATTCGCGCCCGCGGCGGCGGATCTCGTCGGCCACGAGGTGCGGGGTCATGACCTCGCGCAGGTTGCCGAGGTGGATCGGGCCGGACGGGCTGAGGCCCGATGCACAGACGATCGGTTTGCCGGGAGCGCGGCGGTCCGCCTCGGCAATGACCTCGTCCGCGAAACGGGAGACCCAGTCGGTCTCGGGGCTCTGAGCCACGATCGGCACTTCCTTCCTCGACAGCATGTCGGACCATTCTCACAGACCCGATAGGGGATCCGGAAAAGGGTTTCGGTCCCATGGGATACTCGAAGGGTTTCCATCGCCCCCTTCTAGGAATGGCATCCACCCCATGGCTTCGGTCCCCTCCCTTTCCGCTTCTGTCCAGCAGCGTGTCTCGGCCGCCCTCTCGGCCGCCGTTCCGTCGGCCGCCGATGCCGACCCGCTGCTGCGCCGAAGCGACCGAGCGGACTTCCAGGCCAACGGTGTGCTGGGCCTGGCGAAGAGGAACAAGACGAATCCGCGGGAGCTGGCGGCCCAGGTCGTCGCGGGCCTGCCCACCGACGAGCTGATCTCCGACATCGAGGTGTCGGGACCCGGCTTCCTCAACATCACGATCTCCGACGCGGCGATCACCTCCACGCTGGCCGCCCGCGCCGCCGACGACCGCCTCGGCGTGCCGTTCGCGGCGAACCCCGGCACCACGGTGATCGACTACGCCCAGCCGAACGTGGCGAAGGAGATGCACGTCGGTCATCTGCGGTCGTCCGTGATCGGTGACGCGATCGCCAAGATCCTCGAGTTCGAGGGCGAGACGGTGATCCGCAGGCACCACATCGGGGACTGGGGCACCCAGTTCGGCATGCTCATCCAGTACCTGATCGAGCACCCGCACGAGCTGGACCACGACGCCGCCAACGCCGACGGCGAGGCGTCCATGTCCCGCCTCAACCGCCTCTACAAGGCCTCCCGCACGCTGTTCGACGCCGACGAGGCGTTCAAGGACCGGGCCCGCAAGCGGGTCGTGGACCTCCAGGCCGGGGACCGGGAGACGCTGGCGCTCTGGCAGCGGTTCGTCGACGAATCGAAGATCTACTTCTACTCGGTCTACAAGAAGCTGGACATCGAGATCCGCGACGCCGACATCGTCGGTGAGAGCGGCTACAACGACATGCTCGTCGAGACCTGCAAGATCCTTGAGGACACCGGCGTCGCGGTGCGCTCCAACGGCGCTCTCTGTGTCTTCTTCGACGACATCAAGGGCAAGGACGGCGAGCCGGTCCCGCTCATCGTGCAGAAGGCGGACGGCGGCTTCGGCTACGCGGCCACCGACCTCTCGGCGATCCGCGACCGCACGCAGGGCCTCCACGCGGACACCCTGCTCTACGTCGTCGACGCCCGTCAGTCCCTGCACTTCCGGATGGTCTTCGAGACCGCCCGGCGGGCCGGCTGGCTCACCGACGAGGTCACCGTCAAGCACCTGCCGTTCGGCACGGTGCTGGGCAAGGACGGCAAGCCGTTCAAGACCCGTGAGGGCGAGACGATCCGGCTGGTCGACCTGCTCGACGAGGCGGTCGAGCGGGCCACCGCCGTGGTCCGCGAGAAGAACGAGGACCTGTCCGACGAGGAGGTCGCGGAGCGCGGCACCGAGGTCGGCATCGGCGCGGTCAAGTACGCGGACCTGTCGACGTCGCTGGGCCGGGACTACGTCTTCGATCTGGACCGGATGGTGTCGCTGACCGGCGACACGAGCGTGTATGTGCAGTACGCGTTCGCCCGCACCCAGTCGATCCTCCGCAAGGCGGCAGAAGCCAAGTCCGTCGCGCGCCCGGAACTGCCGCTGGCCCCGGCCGAGCGCGCGCTCGGCATGCTGCTGGACGAGTTCGGTGACGCCCTCGCGGGCGTCGCGGAGACCTACGAGCCGCACAAGCTGGCCTCGTACCTGTACTCGTTGGCCTCGGCCTTCGCCACGTTCTACGAACAGTGCCCGGTCCTCAAGCCCGAGACCCCCGCAGACGTCCGGGAGAACCGCCTCTTCCTCTGCACCCTGACCGGCCGCACGCTCCGCCAGGGAATGACCCTGCTGGGCATCCGCACCCCCGAGCAGCTCTGACCCTGGTCACAACGCGGCAGTGCCCGGCCCCTCACGCGAGGGGCCGGGCACTGCCGCGTACGGCGGACCACAGGTGCCGGTCGAGCCCGGCCTCGATCGCCGCAGTGGCAAGGATCGCGCGTACCTCAGCGGCCACGCCGGGGGCCGCGTCAAGATCTTCCACGGTCGCTGCCCGCGCTTCCAGTTCGCGCAACCGTGCCGCGCGGTCGGGGATCGCCAGAGCCGAACGGAGCGCCTCGGGCGTAGCGGCTGGTTGCGGCTGGTTGCGGCACCGGCGCTAGCGGGAAAGCTTCTGGGCGACCTCGGTGGCCCAGTACGTGAGGATCATGTTCGCGCCCGCGCGGCGGACGCAGGTCAGGGTCTCCATGATGGTGCGGTCGCGGTCGATCCAGCCGTTCGCGGCGGCGGCCTCGACCATCGCGTACTCGCCGCTGACCTGGTACGCGGCCACCGGTACATCGACCGTGTCGGCGACCTTCCGCAGCACGTCCAGGTATGGGAGCGCCGGCTTGACCATCACCATGTCGGCGCCTTCGGCGAGGTCGAGTGCCAGCTCGCGCAGGGACTCGCGGAAGTTGGCCGGGTCCTGCTGGTAGGTCTTGCGGTCGCCGGTGAGCGAGGAGTCGACGGCCTCGCGGAAGGGGCCGTAGAAGGCCGAGGCGTACTTCGCCGTGTAGGCGAGGATGGATACGTCCTCGAACCCGACCGCGTCCAACGCGTCGCGCACGATGCCGACCTGACCGTCCATCATGCCGGACGGGCCGACGACATGGACGCCCGCGTCGGCCTGGACCTGCGCCATTTCGGCGTAGCGCTCCAGCGTCGCGTCGTTGTCGACCCGGCCCTGCGCGTCTAGCACCCCGCAGTGGCCGTGGTCCGTGAACTCGTCCAGGCACAGGTCCGACATGACGACCACGGAGTCGCCGACCTCGGAGACCACATCGCGGATGGCGACCTGCAGAACGCCGTCGGGTTCGGTGCCCTGCGTGCCGAGCGCGTCCTTCTCCGCCGGCACCCCGAAGAGCATGATCCCGCCGACGCCCGCCCCGGCCGCCTCCAGGGCCGCCTTGCGGAGCGTGTCGCGGGTGTGCTGGAACACGCCGGGCATGGAGGAGACGGCCACCGGCTCGCTGATGCCCTCGCGAACGAACATCGGCAGGATCAGCTCTGCGGGGTTCAGCCGGGTCTCGGCGACCAAGCGCCGCATGGCAGGGCTGGTGCGCAGCCTGCGGGGGCGCACTCCGGGGAAATCACCGTAGGCAGTCATGTCCGAGCCTTCCTCCAACACCGGAGATGTTCAGACGTCCACGCTACGCCCGCGCCCAGCATGCTCTTCCCGACTGGACGTCGGCCGGAGCCGCACCGGCACCCACCGGCAGGAGGGGGTGTGGCGGGGTGTCCCCGCAGGACCGAGAACGCATCGGGCCCCGTCAGGTCGCCCCGTCAGGTCACCGCGCTGGTCGTCCAGCCGCGCAGCAGCGCGTGGATCGTCGATCGGAATGCGGCCTCGGCCGTGGCGGCGTCGAGAGCTCCGGCCAGTTCGAGAGTCACGAGCCCGTGCAGGGCCACCCAGAGCGAGAGGGCGATGCACGTAGCGTCGCCGGTGAGGGCGGACTCCGCCAAGGCGCGATCGATCGCCGCGAGGAGCGGCCGGATGGGGTCATTGGTGCCGACCGCGCCGGACGGGTCGAAGGATTGCACACCGCCGAACAGCACCGTGTAGAGGTGGCTGTGTTCGCGCCCCCATCGACGGTATGCGGCGGCCAGTGCGTAGAGGTCGGCAGGGGTTTCTTCGGAGGTCGGCACTGCCGACATGTCCTGGAACAGGCCGGCGACGGCCCTGTTCCGTACCTCGCCGATCAGCTCGTCCTTGCCGCCGAACAGGGAGTACACCGCCGTCGTTGACGTCCCGGCGGCCGTGGCCAGAGCGCGGACGGTGACCGACTCCCGCGGACGGGTGGCGAGCATCTCGGTCGCGCACGTCACAAGGCGCTCTTTGACGGTCTCGTCATTCGTTCTCGGCCTACCCACGACGGACAGCCTAGCGGCTCTGATAACGTCGTTTTGAAACAGCGTTCCAAAACATCTGGAGACCCTCATGCCGACGTTCGTGATACGTCCTGTCCGCTTGGTCGGCCGCCTGGCCGGCCGCCTGGCGCTGGCCCTGGTTGCCTTCGTGGGGTCAGTCGTCGTCTTTCTGACGCTCATCGCCCTCACGGACGGGGCAGGCTCGGGGCTCCCCGCATGGTTGACGACCCTTGGAATCGCGACGGGCGCCGCACTGTGGTGGGGTCGGCGACGTACCTGGCCAGCGCGGCTCGTGCTGATCCTGCCGATGGTCGTAGCGGCGGCATTGACGGCGTCGGTCTGCGTACCGACCGTGCCCACGGCACGACGGTCCCCGCCCGACCTGCCTTTCGTGGCCACGCAGCACTGGAGCCTGGCCACCGGCAGCCGGGTCGCGGTGTATCACTACCAGCCCGCGAACGCCGGCACCCGACACTCCGTTCCGCTGGTGTATCTCAACGGCGGACCGGTTCGCGGCATCTCGGTTCTTGACCACCGGTTCCTGCAGCTCCTGGCGCGACAGGGCTACGACGTCTACGCCTACGAGCAGGCCGGCGGGGGACGAAGCGATCTGCTTCCCATGGGCCAGTACACGATTTCCAGGTCGGTCCGCGATCTCGGCGCCTTCGTCGATCGCCTGGGCAACGGCAGGGTCGACATCCTCGGATTCTCCTCCGGCGCGGTCGTGCTCACGCGAGCCCTGGCCGACCCGCTCGTCGCCGCCCGCTTGCACCGGGCGATCATCGCCGAGCCCGGCCCGATGGACGGCCCCACCGCGCGGATCAGCGGGCCCAAGGGGCAGAAATCCGCGCGGGGCCTCGCGCCCGCCATGACCGGACCGCGGTCGACGTACACCCCCCGGTACGCCGTCGGATTCGGCCTCATGCGCCTCGGGCTCCTCACCCCGGACACCGGGCTGATCGGACAGGCCGAAGGCGGCAACGCGTTCACCGCCGCCGATCTCGGCAGCGACACCGCATCCGGCTACTGCGCGCGCGACGCGCAGCGCATACCCGTCGAGGACACGGCAGAGAACTTCTCCTTCAGCGCCGCCGCCAGCCTCCGCGTCCAGCAGACGATCAAGGACTCTCCCTCCATCGCCCCGCAACTGAGGCGCTCCGGGACCCCCGCGATGCTGATGATCGCGGAGTGCTCCTCCCAGGTCCGTCCATGGGCGACGGCCGTCCTTGCCAACGATCCCGCCATCCGGCGCGCGCAGTACCTGCCCGGTGTCGGCCACCACATGTGGAACGGCCTCGACGACAACAACGGCCGAGCCGCCGCCATCGTCAGTGCATTCCTTCAGGACAAGCCGGCACCCCTGCCGGACTACCCGACCCGTGGCGAGATCTCCGCGTTCCTGCGCGACCACAAGTAGGGACGGCCTGCAGCCCGCCACCGGCCCAGCGGGCGGGCGCTCGAACGTGTGGGGCCGCCCCCGGCCGGAGGTTGGGGGGAGACGCCCCGTTGCGGCCCCGCCCTTTCGAGCGGGGCCGCAACGGATAGAGAACCAGCCTCAGACCCGAGCCCGCCGCCGCGATCCCGGGCGCCGCTCGCTCGGCCGCGTCACGGGATCGCCCGCGTCCTCCGCCGCCGCGCGGCGGGCCGTGCCGAAGTCCGCCAGCGCCTGTGCCAGCGCGTGCACGGACGGCTCGGGCGACATGACGTCGACCCGGAGCCCGTGCTCCTCGGCGGTCTTCGCCGTCGCCGGCCCGATACACGCGATAACGGTCACGTTGTGCGGTTTCCCGGCGATTCCCACCAGGTTACGCACCGTGCTCGACGACGTGAAAAGCACCGCGTCGAACCCGCCGCCCTTGATGGCCTCACGCGTGTCGGCAGGTGGAGGCGAGGCGCGTACGGTCCGGTACGCCGTGACGTCGTCGACCTCCCACCCGAGCTCGACGAGCCCCGCGACGAGCGTCTCCGTGGCGATGTCCGCCCGCGGCAGGAACACCCGGTCGATCGGGTCGAAAACCGGATCGTACGGAGGCCAGTCCTCCAACAACCCCGCAGCCGACTGCTCACCGCTCGGGACGAGATCCGGCTTGACGCCGAACTCGACCAGCGACTGCGCCGTCTGCTCGCCGACCGCGGCGACCTTGATGCCGGCGAAGGCGCGGGCGTCGAGCCCGTACTCCTCGAACTTCTCGCGCACGGCCTTCACGGCGTTCACCGATGTGAAGGCGATCCACTCGTAGCGCCCGGTGACCAGCCCCTTCACCGCCCGCTCCATCTGCTGCGGAGTGCGCGGCGGCTCGACGGCGATCGTCGGGACCTCGTGCGGGACCGCGCCGTACGAGCGCAGCTGGTCCGACAGGGAGGCGGCCTGTTCCTTCGTACGCGGTACGAGGACGCGCCAGCCGAACAGCGGCTTGGTCTCGAACCAGGACAGCTGGGCGCGCTGGAGACTGCGCTGGCCGACCACGGCTATCGCAGCGATCGGGCCCTCGGGCGTCGGCAGCGCCTTGGTGGCCTTGAGCTCGGAGGCGATCGTGGCCAGTGTCGCGGTCCAGGTGCGCTGCCGGGTCGTCGTACCGGCGACCGTGACCGACAGCGGAGTGTCGGGCTTGCGGCCCGCCGCGATCAGTTCGGCGGCGGTGGCGACCACGGTCTGCAAGGTGGTGGAGAGCACGAGGGTGGCATCGCTCGCGCCGACCTCGCTCCAGCACCGGTCGGAGGCGGTGGCGGCGTCGACGAAACGGACGTCCGCGCTGAGCGGCACCCCGGCATAGGCGGGTACGCCCACGGCCGCGGAGACGCCCGGCACGACCTCGAAGGGGATGCCGGCCGCGGCGCAGGCGAGCATCTCGCCCGCCGCGCAGTTGTCCATGCCGGGATCACCCGCTACCGCACGGACGACCCGCTTGCCGGTGCGCGCGGACGCCATGACAAGCTGGGTGGCGGCAGCGGAAGCGTCCAACGCGCCCTGGCCTGCCGCTGGTTCAGCCGTGCCCACATCGGCCCGGGCGTGCGCACGCACGACCTCGAGTACGTGCGGGTCGCCGACCAGCATGTCGGCATGAGCAAGCGCCTCGACGGCGCGCAAGGTCAACAGCCCGGGATCACCGGGCCCGGCACCGAGGAAGGTGACGTGGCCGAGGCCGGAGTGATTGACGGCGGTGGGGCTCAAAGTTCGCGCTCCCCCATAAGACCGGCTGCGCCCTTGGCGAGCATCTCGGCCGCGAGTTCACGACCGAGAACCGCGGCGTCATCCGCGGACTCAGGGGTTGCACCAGTGATGGACATCTGCACCAGCTGGGTGCCGTCGGTCGTACCGACGACGCCGCGCAGGCGCAGCTCGGAAATCTGTCCGTCGGCCACAAGGTCGGCGAGCGCGCCCACAGGGGCGGAGCAGCCGGCCTCGAGGGCGGCGAGCAGTGATCGTTCCGCGGTGACGGCGGCCCGGGTGAACGGGTCGTCGAGCTCCGCGAGCTGTGCGGCCAGTGCCAGGCCCGCCGGGTGGTCGGCGGCACATTCGATGGCCAGCGCCCCCTGTCCGGGGGCGGGCAGGACGGCTTCGACGGGGATCAGCTGGGTCGCCTCACCGAGGCGGCCGAGCCGGCTGAGCCCGGCGGCGGCGAGGACGACTGCGTCGAGTTCGCCCGAGGTGACGTAGCCGATGCGGGTGTCGACGTTGCCACGGATGGGCACGGTCTCGATCTCGCGGCCGAGGCTGCGGGCCCAGGCGTTCAACTGCGCCATCCTGCGCGGCGATCCGGTGCCGATCCGAACGCTCTGCGGCAGGGCCGCGAGCTGCTCGAACGTCAGCCCGTCGCGGGCCACCAGTGCGTCGCGCGGGTCCTCGCGGACCGGGATCGCGGCGAGCGCGAGCCCTTCGGCGGGGGTCGTCGGGAGGTCCTTGAGCGAGTGCACGGCGAAGTCGATCTCGCCGGAGAGCAGCGCGTCACGCAGCGCGGAGACGAAGACTCCGGTGCCGCCGATCTGCGCGAGGTGCTCGCGGGAGACATCTCCGTACGTGGTGATCTCGACGAGCTCGACCGGACGGCCGGTGAGCCGGCGTACCTGATCCGCCACCATTCCGGACTGCGCCATGGCGAGCTTGCTGCGCCGGGTGCCCAATTTCAATGCGGTGGGGCCGTTCATGGCCGCCCTCGATTCGGGTCGTCGGCCCTGCTGACGGCGGCGACCGCCTGCGGGTCGAGGTCGAAGAGTTCACGCAGCGCGTCGGCGTACCCGGCGCCGCCGGGTTCGCCCGCGAGCTGCTTGACCCGCACGGTGGGCGCGTGCAGGAGCTTGTCGACGACACGGCGCACGGTCTGGGTGATCTCCGCGCGCAGCTTGTCGTCCAGGTCGGGAAGCCGGCCGTCGAGCCGGGTGAGTTCACCGGTGACGACGTCGGCGGCCATCGCGCGCAGCGCTACGACGGTGGGGGTGATGCGGGCGGCGCGCTGGGCGGCGCCGAAGGCACCGACCTCGGCGGCGACGATCTTGCGGACCTCGTCGACGTCGGCGGCCATGGGCGCGTCGGCGGAGGCCTCGGCGAGGGACTCTATGTCGACCAGGTGGGCGCCTTCGAGACCGTGCACCGCGGCGTCGATGTCACGCGGCATCGCCAGGTCGAGCAGGGCCAGCGGGCTCGCCGCAGCGCCGGTCGCGGTGCGCGTGGCGACGGCGGCGGCGACGGTGGCGTGGTCCAGGACCAGGCCGGTGGCCCCCGTACAGGAGACGACGAGGTCGGCGGAGGCCAGCTCGCCGGCGACGGCGTCGAAGTCGGCGGCCCGGCCGCCGAGGGAGGCTGCGAGCCGCTCCGCGCGGTCGGCGGTGCGGTTGGCGATGACGAGTTCGGTGACGCCCGCGCGGGCGAGGGTCGCGGCGGCGAGCGAGGACATGGAGCCCGCGCCGACCACCAGGACGCGCTTGCCCGCCAGCCGGCCGGTGGTGGCGGCCAGCTGGTCGAGGCCGAAGGTGACGAGCGACTGCCCGGCCCGGTCGATGCCGGTCTCGCTGTGGGCGCGCTTGCCGACCCGCAGGGCCTGCTGGAACAGGTCGTTGAGGAGCCGTCCCGCGGTGTGGAGGTCCTGGCCGAGGGCGAGGGCGTCCTTGATCTGGCCGAGGATCTGGCCCTCGCCGACCACCATGGAGTCCAGGCCGCAGGCGACCGAGAACAGGTGGTGGACGGCCCGGTCCTCGTAGTGCACATAGAGATAAGGAGTGAGCTCTTCGAGGCCGACGCCGCTGTGGTGCGAGAGCAGCATCGACAGCTCGGCGACGCCCGCGTGGAACTTGTCCACGTCCGCGTACAGCTCGATGCGGTTGCACGTGGCGAGCACCGCGGCCTCGGTCGCGGGCTCCGCGGCCAGCGCGTCCTGCAGCAGCTTGGCCTTGGCCTCATCGGCGAGCGCGGCCCGCTCCAGCACGCTGACGGGTGCGCTGCGGTGGCTCAGGCCAACAACGAGAAGACTCATGCCGGCATCACGGCGGGCATGTCCCCGTCCGGGCCCTGGGCGGCCTCGCCGGCCTTGCGCTGCTCGTGGAACGCGAGGATCTGCAGCTCGATGGAGAGGTCGACCTTGCGGACGTCCACGCCTTCGGGCACCTGCAGCACGGTCGGCGCGAAGTTGAGGATGGAGGTGACGCCCGCGGCGACGAGGCGGTCACAGACCTCCTGGGCGGCGCCGGCCGGGGTCGCGATGACGCCGATCGAGACCTGGTTGTCCTCGACGATCGCTTCGAGCTCGTCGATGTGCCGGACCGGGAGTCCGGCCACCAGCTTCCCGGCGAGCCCGGCGTCGGCGTCCAACAGGGCCGCGACGCGGAAACCGCGGGAGGCGAAGCCGCCGTAGTTGGCCAGTGCGGCGCCGAGGTTACCGATACCGACGATCACTACCGGCCAGTCCTGGGTGAGGCCCAGTTCGCGGGAGATCTGGTAGACGAGGTACTCGACGTCGTATCCGACACCGCGGGTCCCGTAGGAGCCGAGGTAGGAGAAGTCCTTGCGCAGCTTCGCGGAGTTGACCCCCGCGGCGGTGGCGAGCTCTTCGGACGACACCGTGGGCACCGAGCGCTCGGAGAGCGTTGTGAGCGCCCGCAGGTACAGCGGAAGCCTGGCGACGGTGGCCTCGGGGATACCTCGGCTGCGGGTCGCCGGTCGGTGAGAACGGCCAGTTGCCACGATGCTCCTGCGGGTAGAGCTGGGCTGCGGACGACCACAGTCCCTGGGGCCGCCCCGTGCATGCCAGGCTATGTCTTTGTGAACGCGTGCACAAAGATACTGTCCGGTTTGTCCGGGGGAAGTGACCGGCATCACGCGCTCCCATTCCGGACATTAGGAACCATTTGCTGTGACGAATCGTTCCATCCCTTCGGGCGCCTCGGCATTTCCCCCGACCAGCCGTCCGGACGGTCCGCCGAACGCCGTCCCCTCCAGAGCGCGTCGACCCCCGGCATATTCGCGATCGTCGGCCATTCCACACCCGCCGCCACGTCCACCGCGGCCGCCTTGTTCGCGGCACCGGCCGTGTGCAGTGTGCCCGGCACATCGGCTCCGCCCGGCGCTTCGGCCGCGTAATGGGCGAACAGCCGCGCGGTCGCCCGCGCGTCACCCAGTGCGGTGTGCGCCGCCCAGTCACCCAGTCCCGCGTCCGCAACGCAAGCCCCAAGCGAGAATCCGCGCGGAGCGGGCACCCGCGACATGGCCATGCGCATCGTGCACAGTTCCGGCACGGCCGGCAGCGTCACACCCAGCCGCGCGTACTCCGCGACGAGGAACGCCCGGTCACAGCCCACGTTGTGTCCCACCAGCACCCTGCCGCGCAGCAGTCCCAGCAGCCTCGGAGCGATCCCGGCGAACCGCGGCGCCCCGCCGACGTGATTCTCCTCGATGCCATGGATGTGGGTCGGACCGACCGGTCCCTCGGGGTCGATCAACGTACTGAACTCGCCCTGCGGAGCGCACTCCTGGTCGAGCAGCACGACCGCCACCTCGATGATCCGGTGCCGCCGTGAACTGGACCCGGTGGCCTCCAGGTCCACGACGGCATAGCCGCCGGACCCCTGGAACCGTCCCGAGAGCACGCGTCCACACTCCTCACGCCTAAGCCCCCGGGTGTACAAAACGAACTCGATGGTAATCGAATACGCGCACCACGAGTAACGCGTGCAAATCGCCCGCCACCGGCGCGATGGGCCCGGAGCGGCCGTTCAGCCGGTGAGGGCGGTACGCAGCCGCTGCTCGTCGACCCGCCAGAAGTCGTGCTGCTCGCCGTCGACCAGCACCACCGGAATCTGTTCCCAGAACTTGCGGTACACCTCCTCGTCCTGCGTGATGTCCAGCTCTTCGACCCGGGAGCCGAGCTCCCCCGCGACCTTTTCGATCACCGCGCGGGCGTCGTCGCACAGATGACAGCCGGGCTTGCCGATCAGCGTCACGGTGCGGTCGGCGGGATCCTTGCGGGCGCCACGGCGCAGGAGAGGGCTCATTCAAGACATTGTGCCCCCGGGAGGCCGCCGCGGTCCCGGCCGGAGCGGATCAGTGCGCCGGGTAACGCGTCCGTCGCGAGGAGTTCACGCCATCGCTCCTTACGCGGCCAGGACCGGCCGAACAAACTGGCTATGCTCGCCGTATGGCCGCTTTGCAATGGCTCACCCCCCGTAAACACTCCGCGACCGCACGCAGCGTCCTGGCAGGCGAGGCCGCGGCCGAGGCCGCACTCGCGGCGCCGGCCGCAGAGCCCGAGAGGCCCGGCGACGGCACGCGGCGCGAGAAGAGCGAGAAGCCGGGTAAGAACGGAACGGCGCCGGAATTCCCCGTTGCAGGGGATCCGAACGCCGCCGCCTTCTTCGACCTCGACAACACCGTCATGCAGGGCGCCGCGATCTTCCACTTCGGCCGCGGTCTGTACAAGCGGAAGTTCTTCCACAAGCGCGAGCTGGCCCGCTTCGCCTGGCAGCAGGCATGGTTCCGGCTGGCCGGCTCCGAGGACCCCGAGCACATGCAGGACGCGCGGGACAGCGCGCTGTCGATCGTCAAGGGGCACCGCGTCGAGGAGCTCATGTCGATCGGCGAGGAGATCTACGACGAGTACATGGCCGGGAAGATCTGGCCGGGCACCCGGGCGCTCGCCCAGGCCCACCTCGACGCGGGGCAGCGTGTCTGGCTCGTCACGGCCGCGCCCGTGGAGACCGCGACGATCATCGCCCGCCGGCTGGGCCTGACCGGCGCGCTCGGCACCGTCGCCGAGTCCGTCGGCGGCATCTACACCGGCCGCCTGGTCGGCGAACCGCTGCACGGCCCCTCGAAGGCCGAAGCGGTCCGGGCGCTGGCCGCCGCCGAGGGCCTGCACCTGTCGCGCTGCGCCGCGTACAGCGACTCGGCGAACGACATCCCGATGCTGTCGCTGGTCGGGCACCCCTACGCGATCAATCCGGACGCCCGGCTGCGCAAGCACGCCCGCGCCGAGGGCTGGCGGCTGCGCGACTACCGCACCGGCCGCAAGGCCGCGAAGATCGGCATCCCGGCGGCCGCCGGTGTCGGCGCCGTCGCGGGCGGAGCGGTCGCCGCGGTCGCGATCCACCGCCGCCGCCGCTAGGGCCTGTCCGAGCCCGGACTCCGTCAGGTTCGGGACCGGGCGGGCCGACTTCGGCCCGCCCGGGCGCGCGGCGTTGCCCCCTCTGGACCCACGGCAGTCGCAGCACTGCCGCACAGCCTCAACACCCACTCCCTGCGAGCATTTCACGAACAGAAGCGGTCAACTTCTATTCAATGTTCGATAATTGATCGATCACCAATACATCCAGGATCCGACGTAACCGGCGATTTAGGCAACACGGTGTAGCGCTGCCTGTACGAAGCGTTATTCTCCTCAGACGCAATCGGAACCCACTCGTCGACACGGCGGGTACACGGTCCCGTACTGCACGTGATGGAAGTTCTGCCTCTGGGAGTCCCGTGTACCCACACGACGGGGTTGACACCTCCGGCCTGGCAACGCTGCGCGCATTGGTGAACGACTGCCTGCGCGTTGTCCCCGCGTCTGCCGTGCCCGCCCTCGCCACGCCCTTTCCCGCCGGCCCCGCGTACGCACTGGCCGAAGTCAGCACCGCCGCAGGCAGACGCACCCGGAACAATCCTCAGAGCGGCTCCGGCGGCAGCGCCGCCGGCGGACCCGCGGTACGCCGTCCCGCCGCGGACAGCGACAGCGGCCGGATGATGGACCTCGTCGAGCGGGCCCAGGCCGGCGAGACCGAGGCCTTCGGCCGGCTCTACGACCACTACTCCGACACCGTCTACCGCTACATCTACTACCGCGTGGGCGGCAAGGCGACAGCCGAGGACCTGACCAGCGAGACGTTCCTGCGCGCACTGCGCCGGATCAGCACCTTCACCTGGCAGGGCCGCGACTTCGGCGCCTGGCTCGTCACCATCGCCCGCAACCTGGTCGCCGACCACTTCAAATCCAGCCGGTTCCGCCTCGAAGTCACCACCGGCGAGATGCTCGACGCCAACGAGGTCGAGCGCAGCCCCGAGGACTCGGTGCTGGAACAGCTGTCCAACGAGGCGCTGCTCGTCGCGGTACGAAAACTCAACCCGCAGCAGCAGGAGTGCGTGACCCTGCGCTTCCTGCAGGGCCTGTCGGTGGCCGAAACCGCACGCATCATGGGCAAGAACGAAGGGGCGATCAAAACCCTGCAGTACCGCGCCGTGCGGACCTTGGCGAGACTCCTCCCCGAAGACGCCCGGTGAGACCGAGTTGTCCCTTATTTCCCAGCCCATTTCCCACCCTCTCCGGTCCGATCATCATGGCCGCGTAACCCAACTGGCGCGGCGCTCGTTGCACCACATGCAGACACCTCTCTGCCGCGCTCTGGCCGCTTCCAGTCACTCGATTGGGTGGACAGAAACAAGGAATGCAACCTTCCGGGCGGCTTCGGGAGTCGAGTGTGGATGACGAGAGGAGGTGCCGCCCATGATCGGACAAGCAACGGCACACCGTCGGGCGAACGCCTTCGCCCAGGCCCTTGAGACCGCGGATTTCCCGGGGCACGACCCCCAGGACTCCAGCAGCGCGCCTCAGGAGCCCGCCGGCGAACATGGCGCCCATGCCACTGACCGGCATGCCGACCCCTACCAGGGCCAGCTGCTGGCTCTGGTCGGCGCCATCGGCAATCGGCAGCAGCCGATGCTGAGCGCAGAGGCGAAGACGGTGCAACGTGCCCAACTGATCGCCGCGATGGAGACCGCGCTTGCCGACGGCAGCCTTGAGGTCTCCCCCAAGGTCCCCGAGCAACGCACCGGCGGCGCCCACCGCGCCACCGGGCTCGGGAAACTCAGGCCACGGTCCCGCTGGTCCCGCCGGCTCGCCGCCGGCGGGCTCTCCGTGGGCGTCGCGGCCGGAGCCCTCGGCGGCGTCGCGGCGGCCAGTACGAACGCACTGCCCGGCGATACCCTCTACGGCCTCAAGCGGGGCATGGAGGATCTCAAGCTGGACATGGCCGGTACCGGCTCCTCCCGCGGAGGGGTCTATCTGGACATGGCCGCGACCCGTATGCAGGAGGCCCGGCGCCTCATGGAGCGGGGCCGCTCGGGCGTACTCGACAGCGAGTCGGTCGGCGAAGTCCGCAAGGCCCTGTCCGGTATGCACCAGGAGGCCGCTGAGGGCCACCGGCTACTGACCGAGGCGTATCAGCGCGACGGCTCCCTCCAGCCGATGGAGCTGCTGAACGCGTTCAACGCCTCGCACCGCGACGGCTGGACCCAGCTGCGCGACCGGCTGCCCACCCAGCTCATCGATGTGAGCGACCAGGTCTCTTCGGTCTTCGATGCCATAGAGCAGGATGTCGCGCCGCTGGCCGGCAAGCTCCCGAAACCCCCGGGCAGCACAGCTCCCGCACACCGTCAGGCCGGCAAACCCGGCTCCGCCGGCAGCGGTCGCAACGGCACGGGCACCCCGGCGCCGCACACCACCGCGAGCGCGGGCACCCGCAGCGGCGACCCGGGCACCACCGTCGGCCCGAGCGCTCCCGGCTCCGGCACGGACGGCCTCCTGGGCGGTACGGACCATCTGCTTCCCCCGTCACCGGGTACCGGCAGCACCGGCCCGTCGACCAAGCCGGAGTCCACTCCGCCGTCGGTCAAACTGCCCCCGCTGCTCCCCGGCCTGCTCCCGGGCCTCGGCCTCGGAGCCGAGGACGCCAAGGACTAGCACCAAGGACTGGCCACCAGCAGTGCGGCGGCGCCCGGCCCTCATCAGAGGAC
>NZ_JASISZ010000012.1:0-7360 GCF_030063355.1 Streptomyces sp. PH10-H1 | reverse complement strand
CCCCCCCCCCCCCCCCCCCCCCCCCGCCCCCCCGCCGCATGATCAGCGGAACCCCGGACCGCGGAGCTTCAGAAGAACAGCCTCAGAAGAACACCGACCGCCGCTGCACCAGCAGCTTGTACAGCGTGTGCTGGATGGTCTCGCGCACCTGATCCGTCAGGTTGAAGACCAGCATCGGGTCCTCCGCCGCCTCCGGCGGGTAGTGATCGGTCGAGATCGGCTCGCCGAACTGGATGGTCCACTTCGTCGGCAGCGGCAGCAGGCCCAGCGGCCCGAGCCACGGGAAGGTCGGCGTGACCGGGAAGTACGGGACGCCCAGCAGCCGGGCCAGGGTCTTGGAATTGCCGACCATGGGATAGATCTCCTCCGCGCCCACGATCGAGCACGGAATGATCGGCGCCCCGGTCTTGAGCGCCGTCGCGACGAACCCGCCGCGCCCGAAGCGCTGCAGCTTGTAGCGGTCGGCGAACGGCTTGCCGAGGCCCTTGAAGCCCTCCGGCATCACCCCGACCACCTCGCCCCGCTCCAGCAGCAGCTGCGCGTCCTCCGTGCACGCCAGCGTGTGGCCGGCCTTGCGCGCCAGCTCGTTCACCACCGGCAGGGCGAAGACCAGGTCGGCGGCGAGCAGCCGCAGATGGCGTCCCGCCGGGTGGTGGTCGTGGACGGCGACCTGTGCCATCAGTCCGTCGAGCGGCAGCGTCCCGGAGTGGTTCGCGACCACCAGGGCGCCGCCCTCGGCCGGGATGTTCTCGATGCCCTTGACCTCGACCCGGAAGTACTGGTCGAAGAACGGCCGCAGCACCGACATGAGCACCTGGTCGGTGAGCTGCTCGTCGTAGCCGAATTCGTCGACCTCGTAATCGCCGGTGACGCGCTTCCGCAGGAACGACAGGCCGTGCGCGACCTTCCGGTCCCAGCGGGCCCCCAGCAGCCGCTCGGCCGCACCGCCGAGCGCGCCGGAAAGGGTGTCGGCAAGGGCCGCCGTTGGCGCCGTGAGTGGCGCGCCGCCGCGCCCGGACTCAGCGTCCCCGGCTCCGCCCGCGGGGCTTCCCTGGCCCTCCTGCGCACCCTCGCGAGCCGCTGCGGACCGGTCGGTGGCGTCGACCGGAGCGCCCGGCTCCGGGGTGCCGGCCCGCGCGTCCGGTACCCCCGCCGGGACGGCGGAGAGCGTGGTCGTCGCCCCGGACCCGTCGCTCTTCTTGCGGGATCCCGCCCGTCCGCGTGGCCGGGCCGACCCCCGACGGGCACGCGTGTCCTCGTCGAACGGGATGACCTTGGCGTCCGCCATGGTGCGGCTCCTCCTCGTAGGGGCATTCACGTCTGGTTGGCGCCCGCGGGAAGCGCGGCGGCGATCGCGTCGACCGTGCGGGCGAGCCGGTCGGGCGGCAGCAGACCGGGACCGCGACTGCGGGCGAAGTCGCAGAAGGTCTCGGCCGTCGTGTACTTCGGGGCGAATCCGAGCGTCTCACGCATCTGGGTCGTGTCCACCACCCTGCCGTGGGTCAGCAGCCGGATCTGTTCGGGCGAGAAGTCGGTGACTCCCGCCGTGCGCAGCAGCTGGCCGACCCAGGTGACGGCGGGCAGCAGCACCGGGACGGTGGGCTTGCCGAGCCGCCGCGCGGTCTGCGAGAGCAGGAGTACGCCGTCGCCCGCGATGTTGAACGTGCCGCTGTTGAGCGTGCCGCGGCGGGCGTCGAGCGAGGCGAGGACCAGTACGTCGGTCACATCGTCCTCGTGCACGAACTGCAGCCGCGGGTCGTAGCCGAACACGGTCGGCAGCGCGGGCAGCGAGAAGTACTCCGAGAGCGGGGAGTCGGCGTGCGGGCCGAGGATGTTGGCGAACCGCAGGACGGCCACCGCCACGTCCGGCCGGCGGCGCGCGAAGCCGCGCACATAGCCCTCGACCTCGACGGCGTCCTTCGCGAAGCCACCGCTGGGCAGCGATTTCGGCGGCATGGTCTCGGTGAACACCGCCGGGTCGCGGGGCGCGGAGCCGTAGACGCTGGTCGTCGACTTCACCACGAGGCGGCGTACGGTCGGCGCCTTCTGGCACGCGCCGAGCAACTGCATCGTGCCGATGACGTTGGTCTCCTTGACCTGCGCCCGGCCGCCGGACCCCAGCGGGGTGCCGCTGACGTCCATATGGACGACGGTGTCGACAGAGTGCTGGGCCAGCACCTTGGCGATCATGGGGTGCCGGATGTCCGCCCGGACGAATTCCGCGTTGCCCAGCTGGTGCGTCGGCAGCTCGGCGTCCACGCCGATCACCCGGTCCACCTCGGGATCGTGCTGGATCCGGCGGACGAACCGACCGCCGAGCTTCCGCGCGACTCCGGTGACGAGCACCACCTTGCCCACGATTCAGCGCCTTCCGTCAGGGATGTACGCACCGTATCGGTTCGTTGTTGCGCTGTGATGACGGCGTTCGAGCCAGCGGCCACCGTGTTTGTCCGGTGGACACCCTCCGCACTCCCGGATACCCCCGAATGGCCCGGGCACCTGGCGCGGCAGGGAAACGCGGCCCAGACACGCAGCCCGGAAACGCGGCCCGGAAACGCAGCTGCCCTCCCACCGCCGCACAGGGCGGTAGTGGGAGGGCAGGAAGTGCAGCGAGTGGCTCGCTTACTTCTTGTTGCGACGCTGCACACGCGTACGCTTCAGCAGCTTGCGGTGCTTCTTCTTGGCCATACGCTTGCGCCGCTTCTTGATGACAGAGCCCACGACTACCCTCGCTTCGTTTTCACTCGGTGCGGGGCGTCCGAGCCCACACGACCTACGTCGGCCAAGCCTACCCGCCCTGAGGGGGCGGGTAGAACCGAGGCGACCGAGGCGGCCGTCATGCAGATTCCCCCACCCCCACGTAGGACTCACGCAGATAGTCGTGGACGGCTTGTTCTGGGACCCGGAAGGACCTGCCCACCCGAATCGCCGGCAGATGACCGCTGTGCACCAGTCGGTACACGGTCATCTTGGACACACGCATTACTGAGGCGACCTCCGCCACAGTCAGGAACACGACCTCGTTAAGAGGCCTCTCGCTAGCAGCCATGACACACCTGAACCTTCCGCACATGACGGCCACCGGCTTCCCCTCCGGTGACTCCAGCAGGCACGTGCGCTCCTCCCCAGATTAGGTGCGGGTGATGCAAGTGGGGAAGAGGAGTTGCGATCGGTTGACTACTGTGACAGACACGCTCGATTGAGTACATAGCGTGTAAGCGGCCGGTAGTAATCGGACCGCACAGCGTCATCAAGCGGAACCGCGACGGAAACCCGCCCCTCCGCCTCGGCCACGAAGACCGCCGGATCATCGGCGTCCGCCAGCCCGATCGCCTCAATACCCAGCTGACCAGCCCCGCAGACCCACCCGTGATCACCGACCACCAGCCCCGGCAGCTGCCCGCCACGCCTGGCCGCGGCAGCCAGCGCGGTACGAACCGGGAGGGGGGAGTGCGTGTGCGCTCCGGGCTCACTGGCGGTGGGGAGCGCATCCGCGATGCGGACCATCGCGACTCCTCCTACGTACCAAAGGTTGTGCTGGCGTAGACCGAATCGGGTCGGAATGTCGATACGTCGACCATGCGCGGGAGTGAGAACAGGGCATCCCGCCGCCGACAAAGCCGCGGCCAATGCGGCGTAGAAGCCCAGGAGCCGGTGCGGGTGGCCCGTTCCGATCAGTACCGGAACCCGGTCGACCGCCGCTCGGGCCAGTCGTTCCGCGAAAGCGTCAAGCGCTGCAACCGTGCAGTCGGGGTCGATCACATCCTGCCCTGAAGTGTGCCCGGGGTCAGGGGATACCCCACATCTTTCGGCCATGAGTCGTAACAACTCCGCTGCCCCCCACGCCCCTTCGGGGTCGAGGCCGAGCGTCTGACGCGGATCCCGCGCCGCGAACAGTCGGTAACTGTGCAGACTTTTCTCCCGGGGAGTCGCCACGGGACCGGCCAGCCGGGCCGCCAGCAGATGCGCGCGCAGCGCGCCGACACTCAGCACGCCCTCGATACTGCCGCTTACGACTTCGCCATTCACCCCAAACCGGAAAACGCACCCCATGCGGGTGATTGGGGATTTTTCCCACTCATCCCCCTCCCGAATCCTTCGTGACCCGGTTCCCGGTCCGGTTCCGGATCTAGGGGAGCAGCCCGTGCAGCGGGAACACCGCGCGCCGGGTGGCCAGGACCGCCTGGTCGAGGCGGTCGGCGGGGTCGTACCCCGTCTCCTCGAAACTCCGCCAGACGACCGGATCACGTCCGTCCGTCATCCGCGCGGGCGCGACCGCCCGCGTCGCCCGGTACACCTCGTGCCGCCACGAATCCGGCGTCTCGGCGGCGGGATCGATCGGCTTGCCCGCGGCGATCGCCACCAGGTGCGTCCAACATCGCGGTACGACGTCCGTCACCGCGTACCCGCCGCCGCCGAGCGCCACCCACCGGCCCTCCGCGTGCTCGTGCGCCAGCGCGTGACACGCCTCGGCCACGGCGCGCTGCGCGTCCAGGCTCACCGCGAGATGCGCGAGCGGGTCCTCGAAGTGGGTGTCCGCGCCGTGCTGGGAGACGATGGCCTGCGGCCGGAAGGCCGCGACCAGCTCCGGTACGACGGAGTGGAACGCCCGCAGCCACCCGGCGTCGCCCGTCCCGGCCGGCAGCGCGACATTGACCGCACCGCCCTCGGCACCGGCGCCGCCGGTCTCCTCCGGCCAGCCGGTCTGCGGGAACAGCGTCCGCGGATGCTCATGCAGCGAGATCGTCAGGACGCGCGGATCGTCCCAGAACACGGCCTGGACCCCGTCCCCGTGGTGCACGTCCACATCCACGTAGACCACGCGCTCCGCGCCCAGCTCCAGCAGCCGCGCGACGGCCAGCGCCGCGTCGTTGTATACGCAGAAGCCCGCCGCGGCGCCCGGCATCGCGTGATGCAGCCCGCCCGCGAAGTTCACCGCGTGAGCCGCCTCACCGCTCCAGACCGCCTCGGCCGCGCCGACGGACTGCCCGGCGATCAACGCGGCGGCCCGGTGCATACCCGCGAAGGCCGGATTGTCCTCGGTGCCGAGCCCGTATGCGAGCTCCGCCGCTCTGGGATCGGCGGAGGCCCGCCGGACCGCGGCCACGTAGTCGGCCCGGTGCACCAGCGCGAGCGTGGAGTCCCCGGCGGCCGGCGCCGCCGTCACCTCGACCACCTGGTCCAGCCCGAATGCCTCCACCAGCCGCATCGTGAGCGCCAGCCGTACCGGGTCCATCGGATGCCCGGGACCGAAGTCGTAATCCGTTACCTGCTCATCCCACATCAGCTGTGCGCGGCCGCTCATGGCCGACACCGTATCGGGCGTCGTCCGTGTCGAACGACTTGGCGTACAGCAGCGTCGCCAGCACCAGCACCATCGGGATCAGCATCGCGCCCCGGTAGCTCCACGCACCACCGATCGCACCGACCAGCGGGGCGCCGATCAGGAAGCCGACGTAGTTGAAGATGTTCAGCCGCGCGATGGCCGTGTCCGAGGCCCCGGGGAACAGCCGTCCCGCCGCCGCGAAGGTCGTGGGTACGATGACGCACAGACCGAAGCCCAGCAGGGTGAAACCGAGCATCCCGGTCCACGCCCCCGGCGCCGCCGCCACCACCCCGAAGCCGATCGCCGCCACCACCGTGCCGGCCCGCACCACCGCGGCCCCGCCGAAGCGCCGCACTCCCAGGTCCCCGGCCGCCCGGCCGAGCAGCGTCGTCACCATGTAGATGTTGTAGGGAACGGTCGACAGCTGCTCCGAGCTGCCGAGCGTGTCCTGCAGATACTTCGCGCTCCAATTGGAGACGGTCGAGTCGCCGATGTACGCGAAGGCCATGACCAGACACAGCGGCAGCAGCAGCCGCATCACCACGGGTGTCGCCACAGCAGCGTCCCCACTCGCGACGGCCGGCTCCGGCCGCTGGTCCACGTACCAGCGGCTCGCCACCAGCACCAGCGGGATCAGTACGACGGCGACCGGCGCGTACAGCACCGCGAGCGACAGCTGCCAGTGGGCGCCGGACCACGCCAGCGAGGCCCCCGTGATGCCGCCCAGGCTGTACGCGGCGTGGAAGCCGAGCATGATGCTCCGGCCGTAGGTGCGCTGCAGGCTGACACCCAGCATGTTCATGGACGCGTCGAGCCCGCCGACGCAGACGCCGAACAGCCCGAGCGCCACGGCTATCTGCCACATCGCGTTCCCGGAACCCGCCGCGACCAGTATCAGCGCGACCAGTGGCTGGACGCACCGCAGCACGAGGCTCGGCCGGATCCGCTTCACCAGATGTTCGGTCGCGACACTTCCCGCCCCGGCCAGGATCGGCACGGCGGCGAGAAAGACCGGCAGCAGCCCGTCACTGATCCCGTAGCGGTCCTGGATCGCGGGGATCCGGGTCACGAGCAGCGCGAAGACCACGCCCTGGCTGAAGAAGCTGACCGCCAGCGAAGCCCGGCCATGCCGTAGAGATGCATCCATGAGCGAGCAGCGTAGGTCCCGAAGCTACGGATGAGTAGGTACTTCGGGTCACAAATTAGAAGAGCAGTTCAGGGAGCTGGGCCATCTCGCTGAACAGGGCATTGGCGTCACCGAGCTTGGCCGCCGGGGTCATCGCCGTGAACCCGTACACGTCCATCCCGGCCGCCGTCGCGGCCCGCACCCCCAGCGGGCTGTCCTCGACGACCGCACACCGCTCGGGCGCTACGCCCATGACCTTCGCCGCGTGCAGGAAGAGATCCGGGGCCGGCTTCCCGCGCCCGACATCCTGCGAGCTGAAGACGCGCTCCTCGCCGAAGCGCTCGTACAGCCCCGTCGTGTGCAGCGCCACCCTGATCCGCTCATGACTCCCCGACGAGGCGAGGCAGTACGGCACCCCCTCCGCCTCCAGCTTCCCCAGCACCTCCGCGACTCCGGACACCGGCTGCAGCTCACGCCGGAACGCCTCGAAGACCCGCGTATGGAAAGCATCGTTGAAGCCCTCGGGCAACCGCTGCCCCGACCGCTCCCACACCACGTCATGGATCAAATGCACCGCGCCGCCCATGTAGTCGCGGATCGATTCCTCGTACGACGTCGGGTGCCCGAGTTCCGTCAGGTAGTCCGCCAGGATCCGGTTGGAGATCGGCTCGCTGTCCACGAGAACGCCGTCATTGTCAAAGATGACCAGGTCATAACGCATGCCCACCACTGTAGGCCCAACGCAAAGAAGCCCCCAGGCATGGCCTGGGGGCTTCTTCACAATGATTGTTCGGCGGTGTCCTACTCTCCCACAGGGTCCCCCCTGCAGTACCATCGGCGCTGAAAGGCTTAGCTTCCGGGTTCGGAATGTAACCGGGCGTTTCCCTAACGCTATGACCACCGAAACA
>NZ_JASISZ010000129.1 GCF_030063355.1 Streptomyces sp. PH10-H1 | reverse complement strand
GTGTCCGCCCGTCGTCCAAACCCTCACCAGACCGCAACGGGCTACCCAACGTCACCATGGAAGAAACCATCGAAACCCATGCGCTCAGGCGTCTGACCAGCAGCGTTGCACTAACTCACCGGCATTGACTGCTCACAGGGTCTTTCGGCCTCATAGAGTGGTGCTCACCACGAAGGCGAACGCGCCAGAACGACCAACGCCATGAGCAGCAGGAACGCCGACTTCACCGCAGTTCTCACCCGGGCCGCGGAGGCGGAGACCACGAGTGACCCCAGCAGCGTGATGACCCTGCTGGCCGACTCCGACACCACCGGCGGTCTGCTGACCAGCTACCGCTCCACCTTCGCCAAGGGCGCCGTCGGCGCACCGGCGCACTTCCACACCCGCGCCGCCGAGCTCTTCTTCGTCATCGACGGCGCGCTGCGGGTGCTGGTGGACAAGGAGATCACCGTGCTGAACGCAGGGGACTTCCTTCTCGTACCGCCGAACACCCCGCACGCCTTCGCCGCCGCCCCCGAACACGAGGCCGACGTCCTGTTCGCCTTCACGCCCGGCATGGCGCGCTTCGACTACCTGCGGCTGCTGGGCCGGGTCATGCGCGGCGAGGCGAGCCTCCAGGAGATCAAGGACTCCTCCGAGCGCTTCGACAACCACTACGTGGACAGCCCGGCCTGGCACGGGTTGTGCGGCGCGCAGGAGGGCCGGGGTGGGAGGCGCCGTCTCCAGGTTCTCGGCGAACCCCTCATCCAGGAGGCCGACGGCTCGTGCGTAGGCGATGGCATGCGCGGCCGCGTCGAGTCCGATCATGCGCACCGCGTCGGGGCGCCGATGGGCTGCGTAGTAGGCCCGGTCCCGCTCAGGAGCTCGGCGGTGGTGAGTGCGGCCGCCTCGGACGACGTGCAGCGGGCGTCGCGGTCGCCGGCCACGTCCCAGAGATCAGAACCTTCAGCGCGCTCGAGACCTCGTCCCACTGGCGCATCCCGTCCGCCCCGGGCCTCGGCTGGGTGTCGGCGTCGAAGGCTGTGCCCGGGTTGGTAGCCGTGCTCTGCGGGCCCAGAAGGCAGCTTCGAAGCACCTCCCCATCGTGAACTTGACGAACCGTCACGTCAACGAACTCAGCGTGAGATGACGGAAGTTGCGCGCTGCGCCGGGACGGACCCGGTCCCGATCCCGGTCCCGCCTGCGCTCAGGCCCTCAGTACGCCGTCACACCGGTCGGTGACCGAAGCGGACCCGGTGCCGGGGTTGTTTCGGAGCCGGGGCACCGCGCTCGGGTGGCAGCAGCGGGGTTTCGTCCGACTGGTCCCGCAACGCATCCTGCGCGGCCGTAGCCTTGCGGCCCTGCGCCCGGGCCTCCGCCCGGGCCTCGCGCAGTTCGGCTGCACGTCGGCGCATCCGCGTGCCGCCGCCCAGCGCGAGGGCGCAGCCAAGGCAGAAGGCCAGCGCCAGGGCGATCCCGGACAGGAAGACGGACTGCGTGTTCATGGTGGCGATGTCGTGGCCGAAGAGGACCACCGTGGTGTCCGGACCACCGGATTGGTTGTAGGCGATCAGCAGGCCGGTGAAAGCCCCTGCCACGCCCAGTAGGAGTATCCCGAGGAGAATCATGGTCCGATCCCTTCCGTGGAGTGCCGCTCCCTCCCTCCGGTCGCCTACCCCCGCCGCAGCGGGCTATGGCAACTGCCTCCATACGGCATCGCCCGGTCAACTGCGCGCTACAGGGCTGGGTTTGTCGCCCGAACCGCTGCCCCTCCGCGGCCCGACCGCCGGCTCCCGTGTTCATCCGGGTCGGCGTTGCAGGACGACAACGCGTCGCGCAGGTGTTACCGGCGGTGCCAAGCGCGTTCCCGGGGCGGTCGGCTGGGGATCACCTATCGGGTGGTGTGGCCGGCACCGGGTCGGGTGCGGGGCCGGGCTGCGGACCTGGCATCGGCGGTGCCGGACGCGGCGGGATCGGGTCCGGCTCGGGACGCGGCACCGGCGGAGGCAGCGGGTCGGGGCCAGGCGCGGGAACAGGTCCTGGCCCCGGGCCGGGCTGGGGTCCGGGCGGACCGGGTCCTGGCCCGGGTGTGGGCGGGACGGGATCAGGGCGGGTGGGGCCGGGCGGGCCCGGCGGGGGTGGCACCGTCATGTCGTCCTCCGATCTCCGATGGCTTGGCTGCTGCTCCGCGCGTGTGCGGACCGGCCGCACGGCTGCGCAGGATCAGCGGCGGGACGCCCGCTGCCGCTGTCCCGCATGCACCGCGGGGGCCGCGCATGGGACGCGGGCACGCCGCCAGTGGCGTCAGTCGCGGGACAGGGCGTGCACGAGCTGGCCGACCTGGGGGTTGGACAGGGCGCGGGCGACGTCGGCCAGGGCGACGATACCGATCAGACGGTGCCCGTCGATGACCGGGAGTCGGCGGACCTTGTGCGCGGCCATGGTGCGCAGGATGTGGTCGGTGTCATCGTCCGCGCGGATGGTCACCACGTCGCCTTGGGCCAGCTCCCCGGCGAGGGTGGTGGCGGGGTCCTTGCCGTGGGCGAGAGCGGTGACGATGTCGCGGTCGGTGAGCATGCCCTTGAGGCCGCCGTCGGTGCCGCAGATCGGCAGGGCACCGACTCCCAGATCGATCATCTGCTGTGCCGCGCGCAGTACGGATTCGTCCTCGCCGATGCAGTGCGCGCCGGGGGTCATGAGATCGCGGGCGGTCTTGTGCCCCGGCTGCAGGTGCTGCGGGTTGGGGGTCATGACCAGCCCCGTCCGGTGATGACGTCGCGGGCGCGGTCCACCAGGTTGCCGGCGTACGTTTCCGCGATGACGCCTGTGCCATGACCCATCGAGTTGTCCCACTTCCTGTTCGGGATGAACCACCCCTCGTGCGGCAGCTTCCCGGTCGGGCCGCCGGCACGCATCCGTTCCCCCCTGGCGGGCGCGTGTAACGCACCCGTTTCGGTCGTCCCCCGCCAGGCGCAGACGGCGGGTGGCCCGGCGGGGCCGTCCGGGTGGCGGGCCGGGCCGGTGGCTGGAGGGGGGCCGGGCCGGTGGCTGGAGGGGGGCGGTCCGAGGTTCGTTCCGGCCCGCAACTGCGGGAGGGGTGCACGCTGCGTCTCCCTGCGGGTGATGTGCGGCCGGATCAAGCACCGTCGGCCTCCCGCGCGCCGCAGCCCGCACATCGCCGCGGGCGGTCGCAGGTGTCTCCCCCACGGGATGGCAGGTACGGATTCGGGTAGGCGTAGGCAGCAGTCGCGGCGCAATGCGGCGCGATCGTGCGTGAACGCACGAGAGGGAAGGAAGGGTCATGGACACACCCAGCAGGTACGCCATTGGCGCAGAGGTCACCTGTAGCGACGGGGCGTGCGGGCAGCTGCGACGCGTGATCATCGATCCTGTGGCGCGAAAACTGACGCATCTCATCGTCGAGCCGGAGCACCGTCGAGAGCCTGGTCGTCTGGTACCCGTCGATCTCGTCGATGACGAGGCAGTCCCGGGCATCCGGCTGCGCTGCACCGTGTCCGAGTTCAACGCACTGGAAAGCGCCAAGGAGACCGAATTCCTGCCGGCCATGCACGACGAGTTGGACTATCCGGACGGGCAGTCCCTCTGGTGGCCGTACTACCCACTCGGCATCGGCGGCATCGGCGGGGGCGGGGCGGTTGCCGGGATGGGCGGGTTCGTTCCGCTGGACGCCGAAGGTCCTCAGGCCACCACCCACGACCGGGTGCCCGCCGGCGAGGTACAGGTACGCCGCGGCGAACACGTACACGCCACGGACGGTGACATCGGACGAGTCCAGGGCCTGGTCGTCGACCCCCGGGACCACCACGTCACCCATGTGCTCCTCGACGAGGGACACCTGTGGGGCAAGAAGCAGGTGGCCATCCCCATCGGCGCGGTGACCAGCGTGGCAGACGGTGTCCGACTGAACCTGACCAGGGACGAGGTCCGCGCCCTGCCGCCCATCGAGGTCGGCAAGCACGACTGACCTGGCAGCGTCCCCATCGTGCACCGGCGATGAGCCCCCTGATCATGTTGGCACAGGACCCGCCGCCGGGACCACCGGGGTCGATCGGCGTGCAGCGGCGGCAACCGGGCCGGACGGGCGACCCCACGTTGAGCGTGCCGAAGTAGTTGGTGTCCATCTCCAGCCGGATCCTCTCGGGGGCTCCGGCGATGAGGTTCTGGTGGGTGAAGACACCGGCATTGCTGATCAAGAGGGTGACATCCGGGGCGGCGGCCGCTGCGGCGGCGACCGACGCCGACCGCCCGCCGTGGGATGCCCCCGAGAAACGTGGGTGCTGGGAGACTGGAAGGCATGTGTGGGAGGTACGCGTCGAGCCGGCGCCCGGAGGACCTGGTCGCGCTCTTCCAGGTGACGCGGTGGAATCCCGAAGAGGTCCTGCCACCGAGCTGGAACGTCGCGCCGACCGATGGGGTCTGGGCCGCACTGGAGCGCCCTGACCGCGGTACGGGCGAGCTGGAACGGCAGCTGCGGACGCGGTGGGGGCTGGTGCCGTCGTGGGCGAAGGATCCCGGCGTCGGGGCTCGGATGATCAACGCGCGGGTGGAGTCGGTCCAGGAGAAGTCGTCGTTCCGGACCGCGCTCGCCAAGCGCCGCTGCCTGATTCCGGCGGACGGGTACTACGAGTGGCTGACTCCGACGGCCAAGGGCGGGAAGAAGCAGCCGTACTTCATCACGACGAAGGACGGCTCGCCGATCGTGTTCGCGGGCCTCTACGAGTTCTGGCGTGACCCGCGGCTGCCGCGCGAGGACCCGACGTCCTGGCTGACGACCTGCACGATCATCACCACCGCCGCCGAGCCGGAGTTGGCGCGCATCCACGACCGGATGCCCGTGATACTGCCGGCGGACCGCTGGTGCGAGTGGCTGGACCCGACGGTGACCGATCTGCGGGAGGCCCGTGCCCTGCTGGACACCCCGGAGCCGGGCAGGATGCGATCGTGGCCCGTGGCCACCGCGGTGGGGAACGTGCGCAACAACACTCCCGACCTGGTAGAGCCCCTGGCGGAGGAGCCGTAACCGAACCGTGCCCCTCGCCGCGTTGCGCAGGTAATCGTCCCGACTCGTGCCGTCCACTCCCAGACCCCTCAACTCCCTCGTTTTCCAGCCAAAACGGTGGAACCCCGCCCTCGCCCATTGCCTTCTGTCAGAACGTGACTACGTTCAGCGAGCGGAAGCACCACGCATGAGCGGAAGCACCATCCATCGGAAGGGGTTCCACCATGTCCGGATTCGCAGTCCACCCGCTTGGCTCCTCGCAGGCCCAACCCACGCCGCGAGGCGGCATCCGCGTCCCGGAACGGACGTGGGAGTTCGACGGCGGCTGGGGCTGGGTCTACTTCGCCCAAGGCCACGACCAGGTCCAGCAGCCGATCATCCTCTCGGACGGCTTCCACCCCGGCGAGACCGACCGCAACGGGCTCTACCTCGGGCTGAACGACCCCGGCAGCTACCCCCTCGTCAACGAGCTGAACCAGCGCGGCTACGACGTCGTCATCCTCGGCTACCGCGACTGCACCGCCTCGATCTACGACAACGCGAACGTCGCGGCGCAGTGCATCATGCGGACGTCAGCCGAGTCCGTGACGGACACCCCCCTGGTCGTCGGCGGCTTCAGCATGGGCGGCCTGATCATGCGCTACGCGCTGGTCAAGCTCGAGATGATGCGGGCGGACCACCGCACCTCGCACTACTTCTCCTTCGACACCCCGCACCAGGGTGCGTGGATCCCGATCAGCCTCCAGTCCTTCGCGTACTACATCAAGCCCCTGTACTCCGGCCTGGCCGACATGATCGACAGCCCCGCCGCCCGGCAGATGCTGTGGCGGCACAAGGAGAACCTGGCCGCGGATCCGGTGGAGCACCCGGACCGCACGGAGTTCCTGCAGCGGCTGCGGCGGATGGGCGACTGGCCGATGCGGCCGGTGAAGATCGGTGTGGCCAACGGCCGCGGCGACGGCCAGGGCAACGGCAACCCGCCCGGGACCGCCGCGTTCAAGGTCACCGACGGTCTGTACATCGGGACGGAGCTTTACCTCCAAGCCGGCGGAGACAACAAGACGGTGGCCAAGCTCTGCACCCTCAACCTCCCCACCTACAAGCGCACCTCCGGCTACCCGGAACTCGACAGCGCCGCGGGCGGCACGCTGGACTCGTTCGGTATCGCCGCCGAGACCTTCAACGCGCTCACCGGGCAGGGCGCCGAGGCGCCGTATCCGATCATCAACTTCGTCCCGACGATCAGCGCCCTGGCCGTCACGGACGTCGACCTCGGCAGTCAGCAGGACCTCCAGCTGAACGTCGACCAACTCGACGCGAGCCGCTTCGCGCTCGACGCCTGCAAGACCTCGTCGGACAACACCGGCCACACCGAGATCACCAGCGAACTCTGCCAGTGGCTCGTCGACCAGCTGCCCGCCAAGTAGCACCACCGGCCACCCTCCTCGACGAGGAGGGTGGCCCCGGCGCGGCGCCGGCGGACTCGTCGTCGCAGTAGTAGTCGTCCACGGCCCAGGCTGCCAGCACGCAGGTCCCCGTCGCCAGGAGCCGATCGGGATCATCGGTGCCGGGATAGATCAGCATGATCAGGCGACCGAAATCAGCGGCACGCAAACCGTCGAGCTGCCCGGCATGGATCCCGACCTGCGCAGCCCAGGCGACCAGCCGTTCATTGATCTCCTCGCCGAGGGCTGCGTCGTCACGGACCGGTTCGGGGCAGTACAGCTCAGGCATGGATACGCCGCCGCCGGACGTCCCGGCCGGTACCTTCACGGCGGACGTGCCCACCGCGGCGGGGCTCGCACCGTACGGCGGAGCGATCCGGGCAGCTGACGTCCCCAGCCCGGTGGGACCGGTGACGAGCCGTCGTACCGCGGGCACCGGTTGTCGCGCGGCGGATTCCGGTGGCCGGGTTCCGGAGGGATGGAGCAGATCTCTCGGAGCAGCGCGTTCCAGGTGCGCCGACAGTGCACCGAGCAGCCTGATACCCAGCCAAGGCGGGCCGCGCGCGACGAGCAAGCCTGGCGGGGCCATGTGGGGGAAGCAGGGGTGGTCGGGCCCGCGATGACCGGGGAGCCGTCCGCCCGCTCGGGGCGCACGCGAAAACCGGTGCGCAACGACGTGGAGTGCCAGGGGTACGAACCGGCCGTATCAGTGGCGGACACCGGTTCCCGGACCGGTTGCCCCAGTTCCCAGGTCAGCGAGCCGACCACACGGGGCACGTCGGCTCATGCGTGCGCGTCTCGAGAACCGTCCCGCCCAGCATGATGCGCCTGCTGAGGTCGGCGTCACAGCAGTCCTGTTCGTGCTGCACCGCGACGGCGGACGGCTCCTCCAGGACAGGCGGCACATCCACAGGCACAGGGGCGGGCACGACCTCCGGCCGGAGCTCGTGCCGGTGGGTCCGCGCCTGCCGGAGGCGGCGACGATCTCGTTTCATGGCAACATCTTGCCGGTCCCCCGGCGATTACCCCGGCTCATCGATCGGACCGAACCGGATGGCGAAGCTCCGGTCCGCCGACGCCTGACGCCCGGCGCCTGACGCCCGGCGCCGGCGCCACATGCCTCCCGCACGGCTGATCGCGTCCAGTACTGACGCCACGGTCGCCGTCTTCGGTGAGCCGCCGTCCAACCAACCGGCCCGCGGTCCCATTCGAATGGTCCCAGGGAAGCCCGGGGCCCTGATGAGTGCTCCTTGCCGGCTCGGGCCGGCCCCGTGCCCGGCCCGTGCCTGGAAAGCACACGTGCTCGCCGTACGGCATTCCTTGTTGGACGTTGCTTGTTCAGGAAGTTCCTGCCGTCCGCACCGCGACGCTGCGTTCGACCTCAAGGCTGGCCGCGCGGGCACCCGGTCGCACGCTGTTTCGGTTTCACCCGAAACAGCCCCGTAGCCCCAGCGGGCTGTGCCGGCCGATAATGACTGCGCCCCGGCGGACCGGGGCGCAGTCTGCTGCGGGGGGAGACGCGTGCTGCGGCTTCATTTCACTGCTGACGACCTGGCCCGGGTACTGCTGGTCGCAGAGTCCTTCCCGAAGATGGGTGAGGCGGTGTTGAGCCTGCAGGCGCTGCGCCGAACCGATCAGGAGACCCAGTTCGGGCAGCGGCGGCGGGGTCTGCGTGGGCGCCTGCCCGCTGAGGTGCGGCCGTTGTGGGATCTGGTGCCCTCCCAGGGCTGGGTGCCGGATTTCCTCACCCCTTACCGCGATGCCACAGTGGTGCCCGCCGCGCTGGACGTCATCCGCTCGCATCCCGGCAGGCAGATCGTGGCCGACCTGGAGCGGCTCGCCACCGACCGCCCACTGCCCGGATGGGTGCGGGGGTTGGCGCACGGCGACCCGGACGCCCCGGACTCACCACCGGCGACCTGGCGATCCAAGCCCACATCTCCCTGGCCTCGGCCTCCGAGCACGCCACCACCCTGCGCCACGCCGGACTGATCACCAGCCACCGCGACGGCAACCGGACCCGCCATCCGGTAGGAGAGTGCCGTCTCGTCGTCACGTAGGCGGCGAGGAGCGCGTCGTCGTGGTCGGCCAGGACGTCGACCAGCTGGGAGGTGAAGTCGGCGTCGGCTGCGCCGTACGGAACACAGGCCGCGCCGCGGGCGCCCAGCCCGCAGGTCGACTCGGGCGCCGCGTCCCCAACCTCACGGGACAGAACATCTAGGCGCTCGTGGTGGGACCGCAGACGTCCCCGCTGGTAGCGCTCGCCTGGGCGCTGCCGGAGGTTCCGACCGCGGTGTCTGTGGCAAGGACGAATGCCGCACCGGTCATGGCGATACGGCGACGTGTGCTGCGGATCACCGGTTACTCCTGGGTCCGTGGCAGGACGTCCTGCCCCCGTGGCAGGACGGCCTGATGCGGTGACGATTCCGGATCTCAGGAGTCGGCGCCAGCTTTTCGGCTCTGGACCTAAAGGCCTGGCGGTCACCACTCTGTCCACGGCCCGCGCTTCAACCGCTCTGTACACCGGAGCATGCCCGGCCGGACCGCCCGCACGGTTCCTGGCGGCTGTGCGGGCCCACCGCAGCCACAGCGAACAGAAGTTCGCCATGAGCGCCTGCATCCGCATCGTCCTGAGCCACTGCCAGACAGCGCCGGCCGATACCCGAAAGCCGGTGCCGAGCTGCGCGAACCTGACGGTCCCGGCGAACGCAACCAGCGCTCTGCCGGCTTGCATCGAATGGGGCCAACGGAGGTCTGGATGGGTCGAGTTCACTCCTTCGAGCAGTATTGAGGCCCTCCACGCTTGCTCCGCCCGCGCATTGGAAAGGAGCTCCTGCGTCACGGGGTGCCCGTCACCAGATCCGGTCGTGATCGGAAAGGCTTCACTCGATCCCCACTCGATCTCACTCGATCCGGAAACGGCCAGTCCGGGGTGCCACGGTGGAAAATGAGCGCGCGCATCCCCGCCCTGCAGCGAATCTCCGGGAATCTCCAGGAATCTCCAGCGAAAAGGGACAACGCATGTCGGTCATTGCGGGCCAGGACGCCGATGTCAACGCCTCGGAAAACGGCCCGGCACAGACAAGCCTCAACACCGCTGCCGCCCGGAATCTGGCGACCACCACCAAGTCCGCACCACAGATGGCGGGGATCTCCTCCCGTTGGCTGTTGCGCATGCTGCCCTGGGTCCATGTCTCGGCCGGCACCTACCGGGTCAACCGCCGACTGACCTACTCGGTCGGCGACGGCAAGGTGACGTTCGTCAAGACCGGCTCACAAGTGCGGGTCATCCCGGCCGAGTTGGGGGAAATCGCGCTGCTCCGCGCGTTCGACGACCCCGCGGTGCTCACCGCGCTCGCCGACCGCTTCACGCAACGCGAGTTCGCCCCCGGCGAGCTCCTGGCCGAGGCGGGAGCGCCCGCCGACACCCTCTACCTGATCGCCCACGGCAAGGTCGAGAAGCTCAGCGAGGGATCGTACGGCGAGCAGAATCGTCTCGGCGTCCTCGCCGACGGGTCCCACTTCGGCGAACAGGGCCTCCTGCAGGCCGAGAACCTCTGGGAGTTCACCGCCAGGGCCGCGACCACCACCACCGTCCTGGCCCTGCCCCGGCAGGACTTCCAAGCCCTCGCCGACCAGTCCGCACCCTTGCGCGCGCACGTGGAGGCGTTCCGGGCCATTCCCCGCCAGCGGGTGAACAAGCGCGGTGAGGCGGCCATCGAGCTGGCGTCGGGCCACAAGGGCGAGGCGGATCTGCCCAGCACCTTCGTCGACTACGAACTCGCGCCGCGCGAATACGAGTTGAGCGTGGCCCAGACCGTGCTGCGGGTGCACAGCCGGGTCGCCGATCTCTACAACGAACCGATGAACCAGATCGAGGAGCAGCTCAAGCTCACCATTGAGGCGCTGCGCGAACGCCAGGAACACGAGCTCATCAACAACCGCGAGTTCGGGCTTCTGCACGCCGCCGACTACGACCAGCGGATCCAGCCGCACGCCGGCCCGCCGCTCCCCGACGACCTGGACGAACTGATCAGCCGCCGCCGCGGCACCCGCTTCCTGCTCGCCCATCCCCGCACCATCGCCGCCATCGGCCGCGAATGGACCCGCAAGGGCCTCTACCCGGACCTCGCCGAATTGAACGGCCACTCCTTCCCCGCCTGGCGCGGCGTGCCGATCCTGAGCTGCGGCAAGATCCCCGTGAGTCCGGAGCGAACCAGCTCCATCATCGCGGTGCGTACCGGGGAGGACAACCAGGGCGTCATCGGCCTGCGCCAGACCGGCATCCCGGACGAGTACGAGCCCGGCCTCAACGTGCGCTTCATGGGCATGAGCGAGAAGGCCATCATCAGCTACCTCGTCAGCACCTACTACTCCGCCGCCGTCCTGGTCCCCGACGCGCTCGGTGTGCTGGAGAACGTCAACGTCGCCAACTGGCGTGACTAGACGGTCGCGTTCGGAACTCTCTCCGGGACAACACCAGCCCTGAGTCCTCGGAGACGGAAGTGGCCGACAGGCGTGCAGCGTGCAGGTGTTGACAGCGTCTGCTGCCAGGTAGCGACCCTCATACCCGCCGACGCGATCGGCACCCTCCAGCACGTCGACAAGGAGACAGCCATGCCCCCATTCAACGGCGCCCCGCCGCCCGGGCTGGGCTGGCGGACACCCCGGCCCCAAGCCGATTCCGCGGCACGGGACGCAGCGCCCGCGCTGGGCGAGGCGCTGCGGTACGCCCTTCCCGGCCCGACGGGGCTGGGCACCGCCGCCGCCCGCCTCCCCCATGCGTACCCCGTGGATGCGCACCAGCGGGGCAAGGACCGGCTCCCTGCCCCTGCCGGCACCGGCCCCGACACCGTCCGTACGCAGCACGCGGACAGCTCCCCCCGCGTACCGCCGCTGCACTGCCCCGACGCCGTCCGCGACGATCCTGCGCTCGGAGAGGAGGTCAACAACCGGCTGGTTGCCTGGGCCGAGGAGGTCGGGCTCTTTCAGGGACGGCTCGAGCGGCTACGGTCGCACCAGTTCGGGCGGCTGTTCATGCTCGCCCATCCCGACTGCGACGACCCCGACCGCCTGTTGGTGGCGGCCCGGTGCGGCCTGGCGGAATGGGCCGTGGACGACCACTGGGTCGACGAGGGAGAGGACACCACACCGGAACTGCTCGGTCCGCGCTTGGCCCTGACCCATGCGGTGGTCGACCCGGTCCGGCTCCCGGCACGCTACATGGCGCAGTTCGAGCAGGTCGTCCAGAAGGAACCCGTTCTGCGGGCCTTCCGCTCCTGCCTCGACCACCTCTCGCACATCGCCAGCGCCACGCAGGTGGCCCGGCTCCGCCACGAGCTGGCCGTGATGTTCGTGGGCTACTCGCACGAGGCGCAATGGCGTGCCTCCGGGCGGACCCCAGCAGTCTGGGAATACCTGCTGCACCGCTACGAGAACGCCTTCTTCCCGTGCATGGTGCTGATCGACCCGATCGGCGGCTACGAGCTTCCCGCCCACGAGTTCGCGGATCCGCGCCTACGCCGCACGTACCTGTTCGCCGCCACCGCGAACGTCCTTCTCAACGATCTGTACTCGATGCACAAGGAGGACCCCACCGACACCAACCTGCCCAACCTCATCGCCGCCGAGGAGCAGTGCTCACTGCAAGAGGCGGTCAACCGCGCGGCACAGATCCATGACGAGCTGATGCACACCATCGAAGCCGAAGCCGCGGTCCTCAGCGCGGCCGGATCCCCCCAGCTACGGCGCTTCCTGGAAGGGCTGTGGGCATGGATGGGCGGCAGCAAGGAATGGCATGCCACCAGTGCCCGCTACAACAGCCCCTCCTCACCCTGATCCGCACCATCCACCCCATCTCCGCCCCGCCCGGTCCTCCTGGACCGCATCACACCCTTAAGGACACGCCATGACCACCGTTCAGGATTCCCCCGTCCTCGCCAGCCCCTACCAGCGGTCCGTCGCCTCGTACTGGAACGCGGAGAAGAACCCGGTCAACCTCCTCCTGGGCGACGTGGACGGCACCTACCACCACCACTACGGCATCGGCGATGTGGACTGGTCCGTCCTCGAAGGGCCGGAGGATACGCGCGAGGAACGGACCATCAAGGAGATGCACCGTCTGGAGTGCGCCCAGGCGGACTTCCTCGCCGACCACCTCGGCGCCATCACGCCCGATGACCGGCTCATGGACTCCGGGTCGGGCCGCGGCGGGGGAAGCATCGTGGCCAACCGGCGGTTCGGGTGCCAGGTGGACGGCATCTCGATCTCCGAAACCCAGGTCGCCTTCGCCAACGACCAGGCGCAGAAGCGCGGTGTGGCCGACAAGGTGCGGTTCCACCTGAAGAACATGCTGGACACCGGCTTCGAGACGGGCTCGTTCCGTGGCATCTGGAACAACGAGAGCACCACGGAAGATTTCAAGTCCAGTGAGACGGTCGTGACGCTATGAGGTTTGTGGTGTGGGTTCCCGGCGTTTGGCTGGGTCGTTGATCCATGCCTTCTGGGGTATCTCGGGTGGTCGGGGGCGGCGGCCGA
>NZ_JASISZ010000128.1 GCF_030063355.1 Streptomyces sp. PH10-H1 | reverse complement strand
CGGGCCAGCCGGCCCCCCCGCCCGCCCGCCCCGGCCCCGTAAGCGGTCACTTGCCGTACCCGGCCGAGACGAATGCAGAGGACTAGTTCGTGCAGTTCCGGCAGAAGGCGCTTTCCAAACAGCAATCGCCTGAAGAACTCGACGTACCGGTGCGTTTCGCCCGGCCGCAGGGTGGGCTCGTACTGGCCGTCACCGCAGCCGTCATGGCCGTCGCATGTTTCTGGGCCGTGACCGGTTCCGTCACGTCCAAGGTGAACATGCCCGGACTCCTGACCCACGCAGAGGGCAGCTACATCCTGCAGAGTCCGGTCGCGGGTCAGGTCAATGCCGTCTTCGCCAAAGAGGGCGACCTGCTGCCCAAGGGCGCACCGTTGCTGAGCATCCGCAACGCCCAGAAGGTCGAGACCGTACGCACGGTGGCCGCGGGGCGGGTGACCGCACTGGTGGCCGCCATGGGCGGTGTCGTCGCCACCGGGGCGGACCTGGCGACAGTGGAACGCGTCGACGGCCCCGATGAACCGCTGGTGGCGGTGTTGTACGCGCCGGGCAGCAGCGGATCGACGATCACCGTGGGTTCCGCGGTGGACCTGACCGTCCAGTCGGCGCCGGCACAGCAGTTCGGTGTGCTGCGCGGCCGTGTCCTGTCCGTCGGCCGGGTACCCCAGACGCGCCGGCAGATCAGCGCTTTCCTCGGGGACAGCCAGTTGGGCGAGCAATTCTCGGCGCAGGGCCAGCCGGTGCCGGTCGTGGTGCAACTGGACCGGTCGACCAGTACGACGTCCGGGTACACGTGGTCGTCGGCGCAGGGTCCCCCGTACGCGATCGATTCCACCACGCTGGTCAGTGGCGCCATCCACCTGACCGCGCAGCGCCCGATCGATTGGCTCCTTCCGTGACCGCGCACGACGATGCCACGGCGACACAGCCGCTGCCGCTCCCCGGGCAGGGGAGGCACCGTCCGAACCCGGCCGGCGGGCGGCACCGCCCGAACCGGGCGAGACCCCGGCAGACGCCGAAGGGCGAGAAGCAGAAGACCGTCCGCAGCCCCACCGTTCTCCAGATGGAAGCCGTGGAGTGCGGTGCCGCTTCGCTGGCCATGGTGCTCGGCCACTACGGCCGGCATGTGCCCCTGGAAGAGCTGCGCATCGCCTGCGGCGTGTCCCGTGACGGCTCCAGAGCCAGCAACCTGCTCAAGGCCGCACGCGGGTACGGTCTCACGGCCAAGGGCATGCAGATGGAACCCGCTGCCCTGGCGGAGGTGCGGGCGCCGGCCATCCTGTTCTGGGAGTTCAACCACTACGTCGTCTTCGACGGGATGAAGCGTCGCTACGGCCGGCGGGTGGCGCACATCAACGACCCGGCCCGGGGCCGCCGATTCGTCTCGATGGAGGACTTCGACTCCAGCTTCACCGGCGTCGTGCTGACCTTCGAGCCCGGCGGTGGATTCCAACGGGGTGGCCGGAAGCCGGGGATCATGCGAACCCTGCCGGCCCGGCTGCGCGGCACTACGGGCACCATGCTGGCAGCGCTGATCGCCAGCCTCCTGCTGGTCGCCGTCGGCGCGGCGGTACCGGCGCTGAGCCGTACGTACATCGATCTGTTCCTGTTCGGCAATCAGACGTCGTTGCTGGGCGTGCTCTTCGCGTCGATGGCCACCATGGTGGCGCTGACCGCGGTACTGACCGCGCTGCAGCAGGGGAATCTGCTGCGGGGACGCATCATCTCGTCCACGCTGAGCAGCGCCCGGTTCCTGCGGCATCTGCTCAGGCTGCCCGTCACGTTCTTCGCCCAGCGCAACCCCGCCGACCTCGTCCAGCGCCTGCAGTCCAACGACATGGTGGCCGAGACCCTGGCCAGGGACCTTGCCGCCGCCGGTGTGGACGTCGTGGTCGTGATCCTGTACGCGGTCCTGCTGTGGACCTACGATCCGCAACTCACCGTCATCGGCGTGCTCATCGCCCTGCTCAACGTGGCGGCGATGCGGGTGGTGGTGCGCATCCGGGCAACCGGTGTCCAGAAGCTGCGCGCCGACGGCGCCCGGCTGACGAACACCTCGTACAGCGGGCTCCAGCTGATCGAGACGATGAAGGCGACCGGAGGCGAGAACGGGTACTTCCGCCGCTGGGCCGGCCAGCACGCGACCACCTTGGAGGGGCAGCAGCGCCTTGGTGTGCCGAGCGCGGCGCTGGCCGTCGTCGCGCCCACGCTCGCGGCGCTCAACAGCGCGCTGATCCTCCTGATCGGCGGATTGCGCGCGGTGGAGGGCCATATCTCGATCGGTCTGCTCGTCGCCTTCCAGGCGCTGGTGATCAGCTTCACCGCGCCGGTCACCCGGCTGAACGGGGTGGCCGGCCGGATTCAGGACTTCGCGGCCGATGTGGCCCGGCTCAAGGACGTCGAAAGCTTCCCGGTCGATCCGCTGTTCTCACGGCCGGCGCCTGCCGCGAGCACCCGCAGGCTCAAAGGGCATGTGACCCTGGAAAACGTCACGTTCGGCTACAGTCCGCTCGACAAACCGCTGCTCACCGACTTCTCCCTGTCGGTGGGACCGGGCCAGCAGGTCGCACTCGTCGGCGGATCCGGCAGCGGCAAGTCCACCGTGTCCCGGCTGATATCGGGGCTCTACAGTCCGTGGGAGGGCGTGATCCGCATCGACGGGCAACGGCTGGAGGACATCTCCCGCAGTGCGCTGTCCGCCTCGGTCTCATTCGTCGACCAGGACGTCTTCCTCTTCGAGGGCACCGTCCGCGACAACGTGGCCCTGTGGGACCCGTCGATACCGGACGAGGCCGTCGTCGCCGCCCTCAAGGACGCCGCCGTCCATGACGCGGTCGCCAAGCGTCCCGGCGGCATTCACAGCCGGGTGGAGCAGGACGGCCGCAACTTCTCCGGTGGTCAGCGGCAGCGGCTGGAAATCGCCCGGGCGCTGGTCCGCCGGCCCAGCATCCTGGTCCTCGACGAAGTGACCAGTGCCCTGGACGCGGAGACCGAGCAAGTGATCATCGACAGCCTGCGGCGGCGCGGCTGTGCCTGTGTCGTGATCGCGCACCGGTTGAGCACCGTGCGCGACAGCGACGAGATCGTCGTACTGGACCGCGGAACGGTCGTCGAACGCGGGCGCCACGACGACCTGGTCGCCGCCGGGGGACCGTACGCGGAATTGGTCAAGGAGCATTGACGTGACATCCGTTCACCACCCCGCGGCCACCGGCGGCCGGCCCGGCGACGTGGTGCTCGGCGCCATGGGCGGCCTGGGCGAACCGGTGGACTGCGCCGGCGGGCGCAGCCTGCCGCTGGAGGGCCCCCATGTGCTGTGGCTGGTCGTCGACGGCGCGATGGACCTGTTCGCGGCGGAGGCCGGCGGACAGGGGCACTGGCACTTCCTCGGCCGGCTCGCCACGGGCACCCTGCTGCTCGGACCGGCCGATGGCCCCCTGCACACTCTCGTCGGCAGGCCCTTGCGGGGTTGCGTGCTGCGCCGCATCCAACTGCGCGAGCTGTTCCGGCCCGAGTACGGCGACCAGTGGTCGTACACCAGCCCCGGACGGGGCCTCAGCCCGCTGGAGGACGCGTTCGCTCGCGGCATCGGACGCGGCCTGAGCGTGCTGTTCGAAGCCCCCGTGCACGGCCGGCCGGGGCAGGAACCAGGCGAGCCGGTACCCGGCCACCAGGCAGTAGCAGGAGTGGGCCGGACACCTGCTGACCAGGCATCGGCCGATGACAACATCCTGTGGATGCCGGTGGCCCCGGGCAGCGTGGAGTACGGCGCCGCGTTCGCCAGGGAATCGGCCGGTGACCTGCTCGTCGATGACGCCCTGTGGCAGCTCATGGTCAACCAGCAGACCCGGCTGCTGTTCGCGCTGGACCGCTGGATCGAAGAGCTCGAACGCGCCCACGAGGACCGGACAGCGGCCCGTATCAAGGCCGGCGAAGCCGTGCGCGCAGCGGCGGACCAGGCGCTGGTGGCCTCGGTCGGCACCTCGGGAAGAGCCGCGGCCGGGCTGCCGGAGGGGACCGACGACGCCACACTCGCCGCCTGCCGCAGGGTCGCCGAAGCGGCAGGGATCACGATCTCGGCGCCCGCCGAGGGCAGCGCGGCGAACGACCGGACGACTCCGGTCGAGCGCATCGCGCTGAGTTCGCGGTTCCGTACGCGTGAGGTCAAGCTCAACGGGCGCTGGTGGCGGGAGAACACCGGCCCCCTGGTGGGTCACCGGGTCACGACCGGAGCCCCGGTGGCACTGCTGTGGCGCCGGGGCAGGTACGAGGCGGTGGAACCCATCACCGGCAAGCGATCGGAAATCGGCAGGACGAACGCGGACCGATTCGAACCCCGCGCCGTCATGTTCTACCGCCCACTGCCCGAGCAGCCGATGTCCGCGTGGCGACTGCTCCGCTTCAGCCTGCGCGGCACCCGGATGGACCTGCGCAACCTGGTACTCGGCGGACTCATCGCCGTCGCCCTCGGGGCGATGGTGCCGATCGCGACCGGACAGGTTCTCGGTGTCTACGTACCGGACGCCGAGAACAGTCTCATCGTTCAGACCTCCCTGGCGATCGTGGCCACCACTATCGTCTCCGCCGTCTTCATGCTGCTGGAGAACATCTCCATCCTGCGCATGGAGGGGCGTGTCGAGGCCACACTGCAGCCGGCCATCTGGGACCGGCTGCTGCGGCTGCCCACCAAGTTCTTCGCCCAGCGCTCCACGGGAGAGCTGGCCTCCGCGGCGATGGGCATCAGCGCCATCCGCCGCGTGCTGTCCGGCGTCAGCTCGGTGGTGGTGCAAGCCGGCACGGTCGGAACCGTGAACCTCGTTCTGCTGCTGTGGTACAGCCTCCCGCTGACGCTGATGGCGGTCGCCATGCTGATCGTCATCGGCACGGTGTTCCTCAGTCTCGGCCTGTGGCAGCTGCGGTGGCAGCGCCAGTTGATCGTGCTCAGCAACAAGCTCAACAACCAGGCCTTCCAGACACTGCGCGGACTGCCCAAACTGCGCGTCGCCGCGGCGGGGAGCTTCGCCTATGCGTCCTGGGCCCGCGAGTTCGCCCGCAGTCGCGAACTGCAGCAGCGGGTGGGCAGGATCAAGAACCTGATCACGGTCCTGAACGCGGTCTATCTGCCGTTCTGCACGCTCATCATGTTCATGCTGCTCGCCGGCCCGGCCCGCGGAACGCTGTCGGCGAGCAGCTTCCTCACCTTCAACACCGCCGTCACCATGATGCTGACCTCCGTCACGCAACTCACCGGTGCGCTCATCTCCGCGGCCTCCGCCCTGCCACTCTTCGAGCAGATCAAACCGGTACTCGACGAGGTCCCCGAAGTCAGCGGAGGGAGTACCGCGCCCGGCACACTGACCGGCGCGATCGAGGCCAGAAACCTGTCCTTCCGATACGCCGAGGACAGCCCGCTGGTGCTCGACAACGTGTCGTTCCAGGTGCTGCCGGGCGAGTTCGTCGCGATCGTCGGGGCCAGCGGCTGCGGCAAATCGACCTTGCTCCGGCTGCTCATCGGCTTCGACCGACCGGCGTCCGGCAGCGTGCTCTACGACGGTCAGGATCTGGCGGCCCTCGACCAGGCGGCCGTGCGCCGCCAGTGCGGAGTCGTCCTGCAGAACTCACAACCGTTCACCGGATCGATACTGGACTGCATCTGCGGCGCCGAGATGTTCTCCCTGGAAGAGGCGTGGGAGGCCGCAGGGATGGCCGGCCTGGCCGAGGACATCAAGGACATGCCGATGGGCATGCACACCGTGCTCTCCGACGGCGGCGGCACGGTCTCCGGCGGGCAGCGGCAGCGGCTGATGATCGCTCAGGCCCTGATCCGCCGCCCGCGCGTCCTGTTCTTCGACGAAGCCACCAGCGCGCTGGACAACGAAACCCAGCGCGTCGTGATCGAGAGCACCCGCGCCCTGCGCTCCACCCGCATCGTGATCGCCCACCGGCTCTCCACCGTCATGGACGCCGACCGGGTGATCGTCATGTCGGACGGCCGGGTCCTCCAACAGGGACCGCCCGCCGAACTGCTCGCCGACATGGACGGCCCGTTCCGTGAGCTGGTCCACCGTCAGATCCGGTGACATCATCCGCTCAGATCCGGTGACAGCCGCGCAGATCCGCTGACGGCTGCGCAGATCCGGTGACAGCCGCGATCGTCACATGAGCCGGACGGCCTCGCGGGCTTCTCCAGCAGGACACCGAGTGCGAAGGCGCCCACCGGGCCGGACTCCAGGGCAGCCGCCTGGTTCACTTTCAGTGACGATATGCTCAGTCTCCGTCACATCCCCGGCGTCAGGAGACCCGTATGTCCTACCGTTCGAAGCTGCGCGGCGCCCTGGTCGGCGCCGGCACCGCGGCTCTCGTGACCGGCACCGGCCTGCTGGCCCTGCCCGCGCGGGCCGAGGTCTCCGACCTCACCGGCCCGTCGGCCTGACCCCGACCGTCCGCCCCGCCGACTGCCCGCCGACTGCCGGCCGGCCGCTCCCGGCGATGCGGCAGCGCCGGGTTCCTGTCAGGCTGGAACGGGACGGCGCCACCGATGACCGTCCCGTGTCGCAGCCGTCCGGTTTATCCCCGGTCCCAGCGGAAAGCCACCGTTCATGAGACTCACGCAGAGGATTTTGGAGCCCACCCGCGACCACGCTCCGGTGCGCGAGTTCCTGGACGGGATCGAGGAGCAGCGCTATCTCGACACGGTGGTCCGTCCGTTGCGGCGTTGGGTGCGCGGGCTTCCGCTGGGCGGGGCACGGGATGTCCTGCGGGGAACGTGGTTGGGACATCCGCTGCATCCTGCCCTGGTGCAGGTGCCGATCGGGTCGTGGACCAGCGCCGCGGTGCTGGACCTGGTGCCCGGCGAGAAGGGTGCGGCCACCGGTACGGTCGCGCTGGGTCTGGCGGGGGCGGTTCCGGCGGTCGTGGCGGGGTGGGTGGACTGGGCGGAGCTGAATGACCGCCAGATGCGCGTGGGGGTGGTGCACGCCGCGGCCAACTCCACGGCTGTCGCTCTCTACACCGCGTCTCTGGTGGCCAGGTTGCGAGGACGCTCCGGGTCGGGGCGCACGCTGGGTTTCGCGGGCCTGACGGTGGCGACGGTCGGCGGGATTCTGGGCGGGCATCTCGCGTTTCGGCACAGGGCCGGAGCCGATCACGCCGAGGACGTACCGCACATCGCCGAGCCCGGCTGACACGCGGACGACCCTGCTGCGCATCGGGGTCGGCCTCGGCATCCGCTTGGGCCTGTTGTCATCCGCTCCGCGCGAGCGCGATGAAGGACGACGCGCCGAATGACGACCGCCGGACATGACTCAAGGCGGCATCGTGCTGAAGGACCTGACGATGGATCTCGACCAGCCGCGGCGACGGCTCGACCCCGTGATCCTCGATCAGCACAGCACGGGCGGTCCGGAACGCGGCCAGCGCCTCGGCCTGCCGTCCCGAGCGGTACAGCGCGGTCATCAACTGCCCCCACAGCAGCTCCCGTGTGGGATGGGTCCTGACCAGCCCCTCCAGTTCGATGGCCACTTGGGCATCGAGCCCCAGGACGAGTGCGGCCTCGATCCGGGCCTCGACCGCCGACAGCCGCGACCGCTCCAGCTGGGTCGCCTCCGCGGCGATCGCCGGAAGATGGCCGAACTCGGCGAAGGCATCGCCACGCCACAGACCCAGTGCGGTCGTCAACCGCTGAACGGCGAGCTGTGGCTGCTGCGCCTCCAGCGCCTCCCGCCCCAACGCCGCCAACCGATCGAACCGCACCGCATCGACCATCGCCGGATCCATCCGCAACAGATAGCCCGGCGGGCGGGTCACCAGTAACTCCTGCGCGCCGGCACCAGCGGCCCGCCGCAGCGCCGCACGTAACCTCGACACATACGTACGCACCGTGCGGTGCGCGTCCTCCGGCGGACGCTCACCCCACAACTCCGCTACCAGGGTCCCCACGCTCACCGTCCGGCCGGGCACAACCGCGAGCCGGGCGAGGACGCCCCGGAGCTGCGGACCACCAAGATCCACGGTCCGGCCGTTCGCGGCGGCCTCGAATGGCCCCAGCACACGCAATTCCAGTACGGCCGTCTCCGGTGTCATCCCTTGCCCCCCAAGATCCGCCCCGACCCACCCGCGTCCGCCGCCCCATCCGCAGATGCCCGAGCGCAACACCGACGAACAGAACACCCCGACGGGTGAGAGGGCACCCCGGCGCCAGAGTCGAGGACTCGCGCCACCTCAACCGAATCGCGGCAGACACCGGACCCGGCGGATCTCCCGCGGGCATCAAGGTCCCCCTCGATGGCGTCGGAGTGCCGGTCGAAAGCCTGGTACGCCGGAAACCGCCTGTCACGTCCTGTTCCGCTCAACGGACCGGAGCACCGGCCGCACAGCCCGGCGCTGATCGCCCTGCCGGCCGCCGACAGACCGGCCAAGCTCCTCGCGCCGGGACGGCTCGATTGCCGGCGGCGGTGCGGCCTGCCGAGTCGCACGGGTCAGTCCGTGGCCGCTGGTACGCCGGCCGGCGGCGCCGCCGGGGCGTCGAGCATCGGCCGCAGGGCCGCGTGCAGGGCCTCGCGTCCGGCTTCCATTGCCGCTTGGAGCAGCTTGCCGTCGCGGGTGAGCCGGCCCACCTTGGGCGAGCCGGCGGCCGGACGGACCGACAGCACCGCCCGTCCGGGTAGTCCGGCCGGCGGCGTCGCGTCCTGTGCGGCAGCGGGCCGCAGCCCCGAGACGCCGTAGTCGTCAAGGAGCGCGTCGTCCTGCGCACTGCGGCTGCCGCGGTCGACGAAGGTCTGGCGCAGGACGTCCGGGTAGGACCGCAGAGCAGTCGCCGCCACAAGCCGGGCACCGCGGGACGGCTTGGACGCGGATCCGGCGCGGGACGGTCCGGTCTGTCCCGGCACGGCACGCGAGCGCAGTACCATGACATGCGTGGCCCCTTGGGTGAGCGCCGATCGGAACGGCACGGACTCGGCCAGCCCGGCGTCGTAGAACCGGCGTCCGGCGAGTTCGACCGGCGGTCCCGCGAGGACGGGCAGGGCGGCGCTCGCACGCAACGCGAGCCGTAGCTCCGCGGGACCGGTGAGTAGGGGGCGTAAGTCGGTTGAGGCACCGGTCTGCACGTCGGTGGCGAGCGGATGAAACTCGATCGGGTTGGCCAGGATCGCGGCGAAGTCCATCCGTGCCACGTGGACGTAGAGGTCCTCGACGAGGTTGAGCACGTCGACCAGGGGTCGGCCCCGCCAGGGGTTGGACAGGCGAATCATCGCCTTGGCGTATGCGGGCTCGGCCCAGCCGGTCAGGCTTTGCGGGGTGCCGCTGAGCAGCCAGGCACCGGTGATGGCACCCGCCGAGGATCCGTAAACGGCGTCGAAGGCCTGGTCGGCGCCTGCCTCGTGCAGCGCCAGGGCCATTCCCGCGGAGAACGTGCCGCGCATTCCGCCGCCCTCGATGGCCAGCGCGAGCCGCAGGCCGTCCTGGCGGTGACCGGGCCGGCTGCCGGCCCGGATCCGGGCGGCGACGGCACGCAGCACAGCGTGTCCGGCGGGTCCGCTGTCCTGCTGCACCATGCGTGCTCCTCATCGTGTGGTCGCGCTTCCGGTGCGGTGGTTGAGTGGGCGATCGGTCCGCGGGTGCCTCAGCGAATGTGTCCGGACCCGGGGCCGCTTGACTCACCCTCACACGGCGGATGGCCGCCACAAGGGATCACGGCCGAGCAACGCCAGCATGCCATCCATCGCCGACGCCCCGTCATCTGTTTCCCGTTCCGGCGCGAACGACGAATCCGGCTGCGAGCGGACGTCACCCGTGGGCACCATCTGCGCCACGGCCGAAGCCGCCGCGACGACCGCAGGCGGGAAATCCGCGCGGACCCCGATACTGACAGCGACATCCCACCCATGGACCACGTAGTCGACCAGATGGAACCCGATCGCCGTCGATGCCCGGAACGATTCCCCGTCACGGATCTCCGGGAGGACGAACTCCCGGTCCATCACACCCTCGGCCGCGAACGCCGCCACCACCGAGCGGGCCGCCTCGGCGTAGGCGCCGGCCGGATCGTCGCCCAGCGGGCGTACCTCCCACGCCGACGGATCGCCTCCGTCACCACGGGCCGCCGCCGCGAATCCGCGGTGCTGGGCGGTCATGTGCCCGAGCAGTTCTCCCAGGTTCCACGCGGCGCACGGTGTGAACAGGCCCAGCTGCTCGACGGTTACCCCATCCACGATCTCCACGCTGCGCAGCACCGCCTGCCGATTCAGTTCGACCGCGCCAATAGTATTCATACGTTGACCATAAGCAGATGCAGACTATCCGCAAAGTGTATGGTCTTCGTATGGAGCGGCACGACCTGGGCGAACTGTTCGCGCGCATCACCCGCCGTCTGATCGACGCGGAACGCCAACTGCTGAGCGCGCACCGGCTGACGATGTGGGAGTACATCGCGATGTCGCAGCTCGCGCGCAGCCCGGCCCCCACCCAACTCGCCTTGGCTCAGGCCATCGAATACGACAAGACTCGCCTGATCACCATCCTCGACAGCCTCGAGCGCCGCGGAATTCTCACCCGCGAGCCCGACCCCGCCGACCGCCGGGCCCGGATCGTGCGGCTGACCCCAGCAGGCGAACAACTCCTCGCCGCCGCCCGCAGCGACATCCGCACCATGGAATCGGCACTGCTCGGCCCGCTGGACCCGGCCGAACGCGATGTACTGCTCGCCGTACTCCCCCGCCTCACCGGCGACTCCGACACGCCCTGATCCGCCCCGCGGAGTACCTGGCTTCCCGCGGGTACGGAAGTCGTGCCCATCGCCTCACGGTCGCGAAGGATCGTGGCACCGATGAGTCCGGCTGGCGCATGGCGCCGGTGTGCGGTCCGCGCGGATGTTCGCCCGCGAGCGGGCCAACCGAAATCGGCCCACAATCTCGCGATCGATCTGCGGGAGACGCGTTAGGGCACCGTGCGGTTGTGCCAACACCCGGGCCCCGAACCTGGAATCCATCGAGCAGGTGCGGACCCGGGGTTGTCACCCCGCGTCCACCACGTTCACCGTCACGCTCCAGGCCTTCATCCCGTGACAGGCGACCATGCCGGGTGCCGACGGTGACGGGCAGATCCGTCGGGCGCTGGTGAGTCGGACGTCGCCCGGGGCGGAACCACGGAAAGTGTCGGAGGAGACGTCGGCCAGCGCGGGCCCGGAGGAGGTCACCGGTGCCCAGCCGGAACCCGCCAGATCGACGTGCAGAGTGCTCCCGACCGCCAGACAGACCTGACCACCGTCGTCCGCTTCGACCAGGGGCCCGGGCTTGCACTGAGGTTGGCTGTGCGCCGGCGGAGCGACCGAGGTACCGGCACACCCGGCCGCGCACAGCAGCGCCACCACAACCGCTCCTACCCGTACGCGCATCGGACGACTCCTGATCTTGAGAAGGCTGAACCGGTCACCGCTTGGACGTGACCAGCCCGGATGCGGTTCCGCACACCCGCCGACAACACCTGACGCGCACGCTCAGGGGGACGGCGTGACCAGGCCCGTCTCATAGGCGGTGATCACAGCGCCCGGCGGCGGGCCGGGGGTGGGCGACGAAGTCAGCGATCAGGCGGCGCGCGGCGCTCGGCGCGATCAGGGCGTCACCGGCGGCGACCACGCGGATCGCCGTGAGGATGTCGTCCAGCGCCATGTCCTTGACCGCGAATCCGCTCGCGCCGGCGCGCAGCGCGCCGTAGACGTGGTCGTCCTCGTCAAAGGTGGTCAGGACCAGGACGCGGGTCGTCCCCGATTCTGCGGTGATCCGCCGGGTGGCCTCGATCCCGTCCATGCCGGGCATCCGGATGCCCATCACCACCACGTCGGGACTGACGTCCCTGACCAGTTGGACCGCTGAGGAACCGTCAGTGACGGTGTCGGCACCACGAATGCCATGCCCGGGCAGGCGCACAGCAGCAGGGTGAGTGCCGTCAGAGGGAACGCCACAGCAGCACGGCCGCCAGCACGACAAGCAACGCCACGACCGGGCCCAGCCCGGTGTGCACACCGAACGGCGCGTCGGTCGAACCGGAGGGCTCGGCCGGCGCCGAGAAGCTCGCCGTGACCGGGCTGCCCGCGGACCGGATCGGAGCGCTCACCTTCGAGCACCGGATCATGCTGCATCGCCACCGGTTCGTTCGTGGTCTCCCAGGCCATCCTGAACGGGCGGCACGCCGGGGTCCCGATCACCCACCCCGGTGTGTTCCGGGCCCTGGCGGCGTCCGCACTGCTGGCCCCGGTCCGCGCACTGATCGGCCTGGGCCTCGGCGTCCTGATCCGGCGTGGCATGCAGCGAGAGCGCTCTCGTCGCCGCGATCGATCTCGCCAACACCACTCCGGCCGCGGACACCCTCGTCCCGGCAGCGGGCTGTACCTACGCACTGACCTCCGGCCACGCACTGACGCCCTCCGCGCTTCGGTCCGCTCGACCATCCATCGACCAACCAGGGGAGACAGCACGTGAGGCGCGCAGCACAAGGCCGACGTTTCCAAGCGGCAATCATGGCCGCGACCACCGTGGCACTGGGTATGGGCCTGGCGATGGCCGGCCCGCAGGCGGCGAACGCCGTCGGCACACCTGAGCCGAAGCAGCCGAAGCAGGTGCTGAGCTCGTGCTTCGAGCGCGAGACCTGCTTCGTCACGGAGAACAACGTGATCTACCGCACCGCTCCCTGGGGAACGCCCCTCGGGCAGGTGAACCGCGGCCAGGGCTTCGACACCATCGAGTTCCGCCAAATCGCGGACGGCTCCATGTGGTTCCGGGGGAATCTGTGGGGAGGCCGTTCCAACGTCTGGATCAACGCCGCCTATCTGAACGACTGAGGCCCGACCGAATCGTTGCCGCGGACGCGCGGCAATGATTCGGCGGCAGGAGCGGCGACCTGCCGGACCACCACGCACCGTCGCTGTACTGATCCCTCAGCCTCGATCCACCGTGTAGCGGCCGGGCTGTGGACGGAGAAATCAGAAGAGGTGCCCGCTGACCTGGGATGATGGGAGTTCTGACGCTTCCATCCGCCGCAACCGGCAAGGCACCTCTCGAGTGAAAT
>NZ_JASISZ010000127.1 GCF_030063355.1 Streptomyces sp. PH10-H1 | reverse complement strand
GCCGGGCTATTTCCAGCGCGGAGCGCTGGAATGGTCCGGAATTCTGCGAAACAGAATTGGGCCGGAATGCGCGGAGCGAATTCCTTTCCCTTTCGAATTGCAGCGCAGCGGAAATTCGAATTCGGTCGCAGACCGAATGGGAAAGCGCGGAGCGCTTGACTGCATTTCGAATCCAATTACTCGCGGTTGAAATTCGAGAATTATCAATTTCGAGTTTCTGTAATTCCGAAGGAATTGCGCCGCACTCCTTTTTCCGGGGTGAATTGCGGTTGGTGGTGGCCTCCCGTGGTAGTAACCGAGAGTAGAAATCGAACAGACGTACCCATGGCCGGTACGACGAACGCCACTTTTCCCAGTAGGGCGACGTTTTCCGGGGGGCACGGGGGGCACGGGGGGCACGCTGCCATAATCGCAGGTCAGATGGGGTGTAAGCGTGCCCCCCGGAAAACGCGTGCCCCCCGGTTTCGGGGGGCACGGGGGCACGATCGGGGGCACGGGGCCCCGCTCGGGGGGCACGCCGGTGGCCCCGACGTGGCCCGGGGGCACCGGGACCGGTCACTATCCGTGGCCAACGCTGCCGGGCCAAACGAAAAGGGAATTCCCCTCCCGACGTCGGGAGGGGAATTCCCCGTGGTAATTGCTGTGCCTGTTGCAGCTCAGGCTCTTATCCGGCGGAGTAGCTTCTTGCGTACGGAGTCGTCCTCCCGCGCGAGCCGCAGCAGCTCGCGCACGACCTCGGCCTTGTCCAGGCGGGTGCGCCGTGACTCGTCTCGCAGCATCAGGACGAAGTGGTCCACTTCGCTGGCCTCCTCCGGATCGAACCGCACGGTGGTCGGTACGGCGGTCGCGGCTTCGGGGGCAGGGCGCTTGCCGCCGCGCGTCCGTCCCGGCCGGGGTGCCTGACGCGGTTCGGGCGGCTCCTCCTGGTCGTGCTCCTCCTCCTGGCCGTCGCCCCGGCCGCCGACCCGCAACGGCGAGACCTTCGGCGTCAGCTTCGGCGGTCCGGCCAGAGGGGACGTGCCTGCGGGGATGTTGCGCTCCTTCGGCGGGGTCACGCGGCCGGCACCTCCTTCACGAAGCGCTGGGCCAGGTTCTCGAACACGGCCCGCACTTCGTGGCTGTCGCTCTGCTGGTCGAGCGTCTGCGCGTACTCGTCGGCGTTCGTGATGAGCGACCGGCGCGGGATGACGCCCCACATCGCGTCACCGAACAGCTTCCGCGCGCCGTCGAGCTGCCCGACGTGCGCCCCGATCCGCATGTCGTACGCCGACACGACGACTCCGAGGAACGACAGCTCCGGGTTGGCCAGGTCTTCCCCGGACGCGCCCACGAAGTCGCGGTAGCGGACCACGGCCTCCACCGAGTCGTGTTCCGGCTCGGTGCTTCCCAGCGCGTAATGGGCGGCGGCCAGCCCCATCTGCGTCAGGTGCCCGAGGGAGGGCGGGCAGTCGATGAGCACGTAGTCCAGGTGGTCGTCCGCACCCTTCAGCGCCTTCGCCAGTCGCCGGTACGCCCCGCGTTGGCCGGCCTCGGTCGCGCGGTCCTCCAGGGTGAACCGCGCGGGCATCAGGACGATGCGCTCCGCGTAGTCGGCCGTCCAGCCAATGGGCTGCCAGACCTGCGCCGCGACGCCTTCGGCGTTCGCCTCGATGGCCTCGGACGTGGTGAGCGGCGGGTCGTTCGGGTCGTCCTTCCACCCGAGCCGCCGCGACGCGTTGCCCTGCGGGTCCAGGTCCACGACGCCGACCCGGAACCTGGCCTTCGCCAGGGCCTCGGCCAGTCGCACCGCGAGCGTGGTCTTCTTGGCCCCGCCCTTGTTGTTGCCGATTGCGACGCGTCGCGCCATCGGTCCTCCTCCTGTTGTCGTCGGGGGCAGCGTAGGGCCTCCTGTGGCCCGCTGGTGACGCCACGACGTCACGCACCCGTGACGCCACTAGAGAGTCTGTAGCGGCCCCCTGTCGCGCCCTCGGCACACCCGGGGGGAACGGCCCTTCCCCGCAGGTCACACCGCGCGACAGCACCCCCAACGACAGGGCCACGCGACAGGGCACGCGACAGCCCCGCGCCCGATGATCCGGGCGCGGGGCTGAGAGGGTTGCAGGTCAGTAGTTCACGGAGTGGATGACGGACGCGCTCACGTTGATCAGGCCGCCGGGGATGCCGTACGCGTCGGCCACCAGCGGGATAGCGATGTCGTAGTGCGGGCCGCCTTCGCCCTCCATCGCGTCGATGAACGTCTTGACGTCCTGGCCGTGCAGCGTGCCGGACATGGTGCCCTCCCACTCGGTATCGGAGATCACCCAGATACCGTCCGCGTCCACGTGCAGGTGGCCCGGGTAGGACCGCTCCGGGGGAGCCTCCTCCCCTTCGCCACCCTCCCCGACGTCGCCGCCGCCCCCGCCGGCCTTTTCGCCGGGGGCCGGGCCTTCGCCCCCGCCGCCCGGCCCGGCCGGAGCCGAAGGCGGAGCAGGAGTCGGCGCCGGAGGCGCTTCCTTCGGTGCCTTCTCCTTCTTCTTCCCCCGGCCGAACAGACGGCCCAGGAGTCCGCGCTTCTTCTCCCCGCCACCCTCGGCCGGGGCCGCCGGGGTCGGCTCGGGAGCCGGTGCGGGAGTCGGCTCCTGGGGAGTCTCCTCCGGGCCCTGGCCCTTGTCCTTGCCGCCGCCGAGTCCGAACTTCCACCACTTCGCCATGGGTCACTCCCCCCGGTACAGGTAGGTGTCCAGCGCCGAGTGGACGCCGAACTTGTTGTCCTTCTCGCCGAGCAGGGGCAGCAGCTCGCCCATGGGGGCCGCGCCCTCGATGCTCCAGGCGCCGCCCTGAGTCCCGATCCGCATGGACTCCGGACGGGCCTCCTCGGAGTCGGCGGCGTCGCTGGCGAACGTCACCGCGTCCACGTAGACGCTCAGCGGGAGCCGCCCGTCCTGCTCCGCGAACTTCCGCAGGTTTCGGTACATGTTCGCCGTGGCGTGCGTCAGGATCATGTGCGCCCAGTCGGGCCGGAAGTACACGTCGGCCCGGTAGTCGCGGCCGGTGTCGAAGTCCTCCTGCGGACCCTGAGCCCGCGCGAGGTAGCCGCGGAACGACTGGTACACGCGGCCGTTGATCTGCTTGGCCCACTTCGCGCCCGGACGCCCGGCCTCGGCCGCCGCCACGATCCGCATACGGCTGGTGGACACCAGCTTGTACATGCCCGACAGCGCGGCCTTGCTGGTCTCCCAGTGCCAGGACTCCAGCACCTCCGGGGCCCACTCGGGGTACAGCTCCCGCAGCAGTTCCATGCTCGGGGTGGTCACCCAGAACCCGCCGTCGTGTGCCTCGCGGAACACCAGCTCGGGCAGGCCCGCCAGACCCCGGCCGGGGACGTCGGCCACCCGCCAGTACCCGGCGAACCGCTTGTCGTACTCGGTGCCCGCGTCGCCGTGGGTCGGCTCCCCGACCCCGAGCTTGACTGGACCGTACGCGGCCAGCCACGCGGCCACCTTGTCGTACCGGTGGACGTACCCGGCCGCGCTCTCAGCCTCGGTCGGGTCGCGGTGCCAGTGCTGCGGAACCATCACGGGCACCGTGTTGCCGATGGCCGGGGGCACCGTGCGGTCGCGCACGGCCTGGCACAGCACGTCGTCCCGGCCCCGGCCGCCGGCGAAGTCCTCGCCGGTGCGGTTCGGGCTCAGGTAGTACGGCACGACCTTCGGCCGCTCCTGGGTGCCGTGGACGGTGGACGTCAGGAACACCATCACCGCGTCGAGGAGAGTCGCGGGGTCGGGTGCGCCGCCGAACCCGCCGCGCCCGGCCTGCTTGGCCTTGTCGAACCGGTTCTCGTACGCGGGCACGGCCACCGACAGCCGCGCGCCCTCCCGCTCACCCTGCGGGTGCAAGATGAGCGTCATCCACGTACTCAGCCCCTCGGGGGCCATCTCCGCGACCGGGGAGCCGTCGCCCGGGGTCGCCCACGGGTGCACGACGGGCGTCTGCGGACCCGGCGCCTTGACCGTGTTCTCCTGCTCCATGCCCAGCGTCCGCCGCTGGGCGTAGGAGGGCAGGCCCATGGGCTCCAACGCCTCCTGGTGCAGCCACAGCGTCTTGAGGTTGTACGCCTCCATCAGCGCGGGCACGTCGTCCACCGAACGCGGCATCGGCACCGCGACCGGGGTCCGGTTCGGCCGGTGCAGCACCCCGTTGCCCAGGACGCCGAACCGCGTCGCGGACAGCGTGCGCCCGCTAGCCCGGTCCACCAGGGAGGCGAACACGGAGTCGCTGACGTCCTCGGACCCGGCCGGGAACACGACGGCCGGCGGGGCGGTCGGCTTGGGCGGGGCCAGAACACTGGTGACGTCATGACGCCGTGACGTCGTGACGCCGGAACCCTGGCCCCGGCCAGCGGCGGAGTGCTTCCGGTACGCGTCCATGGCCCTCTCCTCCGCCCGCACCGTGGCGGAGTCATCGGCCGGGACCGCCGACTTGTCCGGGGTCACTTGCGGGGGCTCCTCGCGGTCCGCGAACGCGTCCTGCGCCGCCTTCGAGTCGAAGATGTACGCCCGGCCGGGCACCGCCGCCCGCAGCTCCTTCGTGGGGTGCTTGGACGCCAGCTTGGCCGCCTCGGTCTTCACCAGGACGCCGCGCTTCTCCAGCTCCTTCAAGCCGGGCACGGGCGTGTCGATCCCGGCCGCCTTCGTCACCTCGGACAGCGTCGAGACGTACACGTGCACGCGGCCCTGGTGGAAGTAGCCCAGCACCCGCCGCGGCTTGTACTCCAGCGTCCGCCACGCCTCGGGCGCCAGGACGGTGGACTCCACCCAGGAGGCAGGCTCCTGCGCGATGGCCCCGGCGACCTTCTCCCACAGCACCTGTCCGGGGGAGAGATGGGTCTCGATGACGTCACCCAGGACACGCGGCAGCTCCCCGAGCGCGTCCTCCTCGGCCTTCGCGCCCAGCTCGGGCACACCCAGAATCTCGGCCAGCATGTACGCGCCGACGCACCACGTGCCCATGATCCGGGCCAGCGTCAACGGGATGCCGCCCGCCTCCCGGGCCTCCTCGGTCGTGAGCCGACCCACGATCTCGGAGTGCAACTCCCGCCACTCAGCGACCCGGGCCCCGGTGAACATGTCGGCCTCCCGCGCCCACACCAGCGGCCAGCCGTGGAACTGGGAGGCGATCTCCCACGCTTCCGCGCTGTCGTCGGCGCACGAGAAGAACGGCGCCTGGAGCTGGAGCAGACGGGAGGCCAGGGACTCCACCTGACCCTGGCGAAGCAGCGACTCGTTCGAGCTGGTGACGAAGATGGAGTGCCAGGTACCCGCGCCCTGCCTGCGGTTCCCGCCCTGCCCGAGCCGCCCGCGCTTTCCGCCGGCCACGATCCGCTGGAACAGCTTCTCCAGCTCGGGCAGCGACACGGCAGAGGAGGACGTCTCCTCACGGCACATCGGCAGGTAGCGCGCCTCGATCAGCACCTCGGGCAGGAACAGCCCGGTGTTGTTCATCGACCCGAACAGCTCGTACGTCGATTCGTCGGGGTCGCCCATCAGCGCGCACATGATCTTCTGCGTGGTGGACTTCCCGATCTGCCCGCCACCGGTCAGGTTCAGGATGTGCGCGGGCACGCCCTTGAGGCTGGACACCAGCGGCCCGGCGAACATCGCGGACAGGGCCAGCGTGGTGCGGGGCGACTGGCTCGCCTTGGAGAACACGGTCCGCCACCCCTCACGGGCCGCGCCCTGGTCGGGGTCGCTGGTCCGCAGGTAACCCAGCTCCTGGGCGTCGACGTCGGGGAGGACCAGGCCGCCGTCCTTGTCCTTGACGGGGATGGCGGGGATCTCCCCAGCCGCGCGTACCTCCTCGGACATGATCCGGGCGTACGCCTGCCGTTCGTCGGCGTTGACGGGCCGGTCACGCCCGGCCTTGTCGGCCCAGGTGCCGTCCAGAACCTCCTCCGCGCTCACGATGCGCGGGCCCTCTTCGGTCTCGATCTGATAGGCGATCTTCGTGTGCCGCCGGTCGGACATGCGGAAGGTGATCCGGCCCAGGATCACGGGGACGGTGCCGATGGGCAGGGCCGGGGCGGACTCCTTGGAGCGGTGCAGGATCATCCGGTCCGTGGGGCGGAAGTACCACCCGGACTTGACGCCTGCGATCAGGCGAGCCCCGGCCGGGACTCCCTCACGGTCCAGGTTCGAGACCGTCGCGCCCTTGCCCCTCTGCTGCTGCTTGGGGACTTCTTCCGCAGACTTCGGCGTCTGCGGGGACTGCTGGTTCACGTGTGCCCTTCTGGGCCACCGCCGGAGTGATCGTCAGGAGGGGGGAGGAGAAATCTCCCCACCCTGGCCTTACACTCGGAGGTGACTGAGTGAGTCACGCGAACCCGCTTTCCGGACTTCGACCCTCTGAGGCTTCGACCCCTCAAAGGACCCGGATGCGGGTTTTCGCGCGTTTACGGATCTTGTCTGCGGTTTCGTGCAGCTTACGCCGCGTAGCGGACACCCCTACTGCCGGTAGGGACACCACTTCTAGTCGCCGTTCGGCGCCCTGCCCACCAGCCCGGACAGAAGCTCGATGATCCGAGCGTTCGCCGCCTGCTGAGCCGTGTTCGCCTCGCGCTGTTCGGTGATCAAGCCGTCCAGCTTCTCCTCAACGGTCATCAGCCGGTTGTCCATGGTGGCGACGTCGCCCCGGACGATCTGGAGCGCGTTCTCATACCGGCGGGTCAGCGCGGCGATCTCGCCTTGCGCGATCGGGTCCTCGGGCATCGTCTTCCCTCGTTCGGTGGTCGGTCCAGTGTGCCGTGTGGGTTAGTCGCCGGTGACCTTGTACTGGTTGAAGAACCAGCGCCCCGGGCCCGATACGGACTCCCCGACCTCGATCGGTTCGCCGTCTGCGTCGCGGTACGTGTTCCGTCCGAGTAGGACCGGTGTTCCAGGCTCCAAGCCCAGGGCTTCCGCCTGTTCGGCGTCAGCCGTACCAACGGTCTTCCGCTCGTCAACGACATGGGTACGGCGACCAGTCGCGGCCTCGATGGCGGAAGGGGTGCCGCCGCGGATTCGCTCCGTGGACAGAAGCGCCGGCGCGACCTCGGCCATGTCAGCGGTGAACCACGACGTGGATGCCGACACGGGGCCGGTCTCGTCGTGGGTGACGCGCTGACGTCGAACCGCCATCTCCCCGGGCCCGATGCCCAGCGCCTCAGCAACGTGCGCGGGGGCGGGAGCGAGACCCGCCGCCGAGATCACGGCGTACTCGTTCGGCGCGTAGATCTTCCCCGTGGTCAGCATCCGGATTGCGCGGTCCGATGCACCTCGGTGCACCTGAGCGCGAACGAGAGTGCCGACCCCGGGCAGCGCTTCGGCCAGGCCGTCCGCCCGGAGGGTCGCCAGAACCTTGGCGGCCGTCGCGTGGGCCAGGTTCCAGTCCTCTGCGATCTGGCGAACGGCGGGCAGGCGGTCCCCGTCCTTGAGATCCCCGGCAACGATCTGCTTCCGGAAGTGCTGTACGACCTGCATGTACGGCGGGGTCCGCTCGATCTGCGGAGACATAACCGTCCCTCCTCTGTGACGTTCTAGACCATTGCGTCTCACATGCTACCGGCTGATCCACACGTGTTCTAGTAGTTGACACGCTCCACGTGTTCTAGCACTATCGGAGCGCGGCACTGATCCGGCATCTCACCTCCGGACCAGCGCCTGAGACCGAACCACCTGCCCTAAACCAGGAGGTTGATCCTGTGTCGAATTCTATCGACGCAAGGCCGCTCACCATGGAAAGCGCGGACCGGCTTGACCGGCTGTTCCGCCTCTACAACAAGCGCCTTCTCGGCTTCGCCGTGACCCGCACTCGGGACTACGCCGCCGCCGAGGATGTCGTTTCGGAGACCTGGCTTCGCGCCGCTGTCTCCCTCTCCCAGCTCCAGGCCGACGATGCTCACGCGTACGGCTGGCTCCGCTCCATCGCCTTCCGCGCCGCAGTGGACCAGTACCGGCCCCGCCGTGCGAGCGAGCAGCCCCGGGACTGGACGGACGCCGTGGCGTCCTTCTCTCTCCCGGCCACGCCGCCGGCGGATGGTGACGCGCTCGCCTTGGCGGACCTGTCCGTCTCGCAGTGCGCGGCTATCAAGCTCGCGGCCCAGGGCTTGACCCATCGCGCCATCGCGTCCCGGATGGGCCGCTCGCGCGGCGCGGTCTACTCCCACCTCCACCGCGGTGCCCGCAAGCTCCGGACCGCGATGGAGCGGAGCCAGCCGTTGCCGATGCGGCCCACGCCGCATGAGCGCGACGGCCGCCAGCCCACCCCGCAGCCCGCCCGCCCCCACTCCCGCGCGTTCGTCGCGCTGGCCGGGTGATCGCCGTGGACGACGCCAAGGCCAAGGAGCTGTCCAAGAAGCTCGGGGAGACGAACCGAGACTCCTCCGAGAACAAGTCCGGGAAGCGGTGACCGCCGTGGGCCTCTTCCGCGAGTCGAAGAAGCACGACGACGCCCGGACCTACCGCCTGCTTGACGGCCTGGAGGCCGCGTACGCGGCCCGGACCGGTGACCCCGTGGACGGTGGCGACCTGACGCCGTTCGAGGAGGTCGTTTTGGAGGGAGCCGCCCCTCTCCCCGGCGAGACCTACCCGCCCGCCGGCCACACGTTCCCGAGGAGGGGCTGACATGGCGAACACCCGCCAGTTCGACCGGATCATCCGGGACACGAAGCACAAGCTCAAGGCCGTTGAGAACCACGAGATGTGGGCGCTGAGCGCGGGCGACCAGGCGAAGTTGGCCGGGTACGGCACGCTCGCGTTCGCCAAGGCGACGCGGCTCAAGTCCAGCCCGATGGCGGAGCGCGCGTTCGATCGCATCTGGTCCGAGGCCGCCGCCCGTCTGCGCGCCGAGGTCACCGCCGCCGAGACCGCGAAGCAGCAGCTGCTCAACGAGGCCGCCGCCGCGAAGGTCGCCAAGAAGTCGTCGGGGTGGTGGTGACCATGGCATCCGCCAAGGCGACGAACCCGCCCAAGGGGCAGTGCACGCAGTGCTGGTTCCACGCGTACGGCTCTCGGGAGGCTCACCGCGGCTTGGGCCCGCGCGAGGACTGCCCGGCGTGCGTGGACCACATGCGCAACGGCCACGGCAACATGATCGTGGGGGGCTGACGATGCGGACCCTGCTCGCCCTCCCCGCGTTCTACCTGGTCTCCCGCGCGCCGCTGGTTGCCGAGATCGTCGTCGGCGTCGGCCTCCTGGTCCTCCTGGGCGACCAGGGGATGCCGCTCGCGTCCAGCCTCACCGTCCTGGCCATCGGCCTCCTGGGCGTCCTCGCGGTCCGCCTGGCCGTGGCCGCCCCGATGCTCCGCACGACCAACGGCGGACGCCGCACCGTCCAGGACGCGTGCTGGCAGGCCGCCGAGGCCGTAGCCGACTGGGCCGGATGGCTCCCGGCCGAAACCCCCGAAGACTCCCGCTGACTCCCCCGCTGGTGACGTCACGACGCCACGACGCCGTGACGCCGTGACGTCACCAGCGCCCCGAAAGGACAGCTCACCGTGAAGTTCAAGACCCAGAACCGAACCCGCACCGTCCAGCACACCGTGGACGGCACCACCAACGAGGTCACCGAGCCGTACGAGGTCCGCGTCCCGGTCCTGCCGGCCGACTGGGACCAGCGAGCCATCAAGGCCGCCGTCGCCGTGGTCATCCTGCTCACGACCGTGGCGGTCGTCTGGTCCACGTTCTCCATCGGCGCCCTGCTCAACGGCGGCATCGGGTACGCCGCCGCCGGGGTGTTCGACGCCGCGTGGATCGTGAACGTCCTCCTGGAGTACCTGGCCCGGTTCGACCCGAAGAAGCGCGCGTTCTCCAAGAAGCTCGGGTGGGCCCTGCTCGCCGCGACCATGGGCGCGATCTTCTGGCACGGCCTCCTGGCCGGGTCGGTCGCCCTCGGTGTCGTCGGCGCGGCCGTGAGCCTGTTCGCCAAGGTGCTGTGGATGGGCGTCATGCGGTTCATCAACCGCGACCTGTCCGACCGTGACCAGCAGTGGGTGGCCGCCGAGATCAGCAAGGCGAATGCCCAGCTCGCCATCGCGGGTGTCCGCCGCCAGGTCGCCCGTGCCGAGAACCGCGCGGCCCTGGAACTCCTGGCCGCCGAGCAGGCCCGGGGTGAGGTCTCCGAGTGGCTGAGCAGCGTCCAGACGTCCGCCCCGGCCGTCGAGACTGCCCCGGCTCCGGTCGCCGTATCCGCCCCGTCCGCCGCCCTTGCCGAGATCGTGTCCGCCTCGGCGGATGACGTCACGGACTCACGACGCCATGACGTCACCAAGCCCGGATTCCCGCTGTTCCAGGCTCCGGAGATCCGCACGGATGAGGACGGATATCCGGCCCGCGACGTGTCCGCCGAGGTCAGCAGCGCGGACAACGTGCGGACCATCCGGCCGGACGTCCGCCCCGAGCCGGAGCCCGTGCATGCCAGCGCGGACCCCGAGGAGGAGCGCGTCCCTGAGCAGCGTCCCGCGTCCATCGCCGGTGAGGTCCGCCGGATGGTCTCCGAGGGCCTGACGGACGCCGACTACATCGCCAAGTCCCTGGCCGGACGCTTCGGCCGGACGGACGACGACCCGAAGTTCGTCGGCACGGTCAAGCGCTACGTCCGCGAGGCGAAGAACACCACCGCCGACGACCAGGCCCACGGCCTCTACCTCTGAGCGGAGACAACGCCATGACGCACACGCACATCGTCACCAGCCACGGCGCCGACTTCTTCGGCGTGGACACCCACCCGACCAAGAACGTCCGCGCGCTGGCCGACCACGCCCGGGGCGTCCTGCCGTACGACGGCCGCGAGCCCCTGACTCGCCTCCTGGAGTCCGCCGGCACCCAGCCGGAGACCGAGGTCCCGGCAGACCAGGCCGACGTCCTCGCGGACCTCCTGGGCAAGGTCGCCGCCCACCGGTTCACCAAGCCGAAGGCCGCCGTCCTGGCCCGCCTCCTGGCCGACTCCGCCGCCCGCGCGGCGGCCGAGGGCGAGTCCTGGACCTGGACCACCAGCACCGCCGCCGTCGTCGTCGCCTGAAACCCGACGTGTCCGGTCCGGACGAGAAAGTCCGGGCCGGACTGTCACACGGCAGCCGATTTCGACACCTGTAGCAGATGACCGCCCGCTCTCGAAAATTCGGGAGAGCGCTGTCAGTCCCACCAGCCACAATCGCCAGATCACGGGCGGTTGACACTGGGGATTCGCACCGCCCGGCAGGCCACCTCCTGCCAGAGACCAGACCTGCCGGGCGGCCGGGTCCCCCGAGTACGAGGGGAACTCCGTGCAGAGCATGACTCACCTGAGCGCGGCCCACACCGCGACTCCCAGCCCCGCACCCGGATCGGGTGGCGGGGCATCCGTCGACGTCGGGGCCATCGTTACCGGCCTCTCCAAGCTGATCCCCGGCGGCAGCATCACGATGCTGGTCGTCGCCGTTCTCTTCCTCGCCGCCGCTGGCCAGAAGGGCAAGAAGGCCAGGGGCCAGAACACCGACTGGAAGAAGGGCGACAAGGCGGTCGGCGCGGTCGTGGGCGGCATCTTCCGCGCCCTCTGGTCGATCCTGCGGTTCGTCGTGCGCTTCCTCGCGGGCCGGGAGCTGTACGGCGAGCCGAAGTCCGACGCCACGTTCTTCAAGGCGGGCACCGGCCCGTCCCACGAAGCCCTGGCCACCGCCAAGGCCCTGCCCGTGGCCCAGCTCGGGTCCGTGGCCGCCGCCCCGGCCGTGAGCCTGACCAAGCCCGCACGGCGCACGCCGAGCCCGTGGGCGGTCAAGCTGGTCAAGGCGCTCACCGACTACCGCGGCCGGGGTGCCCGTGCCCTCGATGTCGCCGGCCGCGTCGCCGTGTGGGTCGCCCGCTGGGTCGGCCGCACCTGGCGTCTCGCAGTCCGCGTCCACGCGGCGGTGTGGCCCGTGCTGCGGGGCGTCTCCCGCCTCCTGGCCTCCTGGTCCCGCTGGCCGTACTACGCGCGCTCCCTGGGCCGCCTGGCAGCCCTCCTGATCGCCTTCGGCCTCCTGGTCCCCGCCTACCGCTGGCCGACCGTCGGCGTCCTCCTCCTGGCCCTGGTCGCCCTGGTCGTCTTCGGCCGGCGCTTCAAGCCGAAGCAGCCCGGCGACGACGCGAAGCACGGCCCGGCCCTGTGGGTCCTGCTCCGCGACGACCTCGACCTCCCCGAGGGCGAGCCCATGGAGCACTGGTTGGCCCTGCCGCACCGCCTGGCCGACGAGACCGCCACCATCACCGTGCGCCTGCCCTGGACGTTCCGGGGCGACGACTCAGGCCGCGCCCGTCTCAACGACCTGATCGGCTCCCGGGTACCGGGGGAGTGGGTCTCCCGCTGGACGCTCCAGGCCGAGGACCACTACGCGGTCTGGACCCACAAGCCCGCACCGAAGCCGAAGCCCGAACCGCCGGCCGGAGTCGATTTCCTCAGCGACGAAGTACAGCGGTTCCTTAACGGCCTGGAGCCCGGGGAACTTCTCGTCGGCGTGGACCCCTTCGGGCGGTTCATGACGAAGCGCCTTTCCGGCGAGACGTCGCACTGGGCCCTGTCCATCGGGTCCGGCGGCGGAAAGTCGGCATTCCTCTACATGCTCATCGCTCAGCTTGTCCGCCAGAAGGCAACCATCATCGCCCCGGACGTGAAGATGGCCTCTCTCGACTGGTACGAGGGAGCGCCCGGAATTCACATCTACAACGACCCCGAGAACGTCCAGGACATGCGCGCCGCTATCAAGTGGGTGCGCGAAGAGACGAAGGCCCGGACGTACATCAAGAAGAAGAACAAGGGACGCAAGTTCCCGCCCCTCGTTCTCATCATCGAAGAGGGCAACGAATTCGGTGAACTGTCCAAGGAATGGTGGGCCGACAATAAGCCGGACGGAGCCAAGGCCGGTGACCCCATTTGGGGCGACGTCGCATCCATCATGCGCCTGGGCCGGTTCGTCAACGTCCACGTAATCGCGGTATTCCAGGACCTTGACGAAAGGGTCTTCGGAAACAAGGGTCTGCGGTCACTCTTCAACCTCATCTTTATGGGCAGCTACAGCCCGCAGCAGTGGAAGAAGATTATTGCCCGCACCCCCGTCCCGGAATCCCCCCGGAAGTCCGGCCGCATTATCGCGGTAGAGGGCGCGGTTGAAACTCCGTTCCAGTCCCCGTTCACCCCCGAAGAGAACTTCCGGGACTACGTGGACCACTGGCGCGTGGTCACGGGGTACACCCTCGGGTCCGACGTCTACGGCCTCCCGCCGGCGCGTTCCGCGGCCGAGGTCCCGAAACTCCTTGACCTGTGCCAGCGAAGATGGGTCGTTTGCCACCGAAGTTGGACCAACGCTAGTTTGTGACAGCGAAGTTGGGCTGGTGGGGAAAGTGTCAGGCGGGGGATGTGGTGGGGGCACCTGTCCGCGCAG
>NZ_JASISZ010000126.1 GCF_030063355.1 Streptomyces sp. PH10-H1 | reverse complement strand
CCAGCGCGCTTCCCTGAAAGCCATGTCGTTTGAGAACACCGGCCCGCGGCGTTCTCAAACGACATGGCAACCCAGCAGGTCAGCGGCCCACGATCTGTCAGCTGCACTACGACAGGACACCGGGCTGTGAGCCGGTCCGTTCGGCGGCGGGCTGCCGGTTCCGCGGTGCAGACGCGGTGCAGAGGCGGCGCAGACGCGACGCGACCCGGTGATCGGGTAGGTAATCGGCCACAAGTTACCCATGAGTGTGTCGTGACTTCGTACGCCAGTGGCAGTAGAACGTGTTCCCATTCAACCAAGAGTGAGGAACGTCACATGAACGACGCTGTCATGCGTGGTAATGGGTCCAAGGGTGTCTCGCGCCGCGGATTCATCACTGGAACGGGTTCTATTCTTGGAGCTGTCGTCCTCGCGGGTCACGTCACCGCAGCCCAGGCGCAGGCCGTCCCCGCGACCGCTCCGATCGACAACGGGGCCCACGTCCCGGTCCTGGTGATCGGCACCGGATACGGCGGCTCCGTCGCCGCTCTGCGTCTCGCCCAGGCGGGCGTAGACGTGCAGATGATCGAGATGGGCATGGCCTGGGACACCCCCGGCCCGGACGGCAAGATCTTCTGCAACACGCTGAATCCGGACCAACGGTCCTACTGGCTGCGCACCAAGACCAAACAGCCCCTCAACTACTTCCTCGGCTTCCCGATCGACAAGAACATCCCCCGCTACACCGGGATTCTGGACGCCGAGGACTTCAGCGGGATCACGGTCTACCAGGGCCGCGGGGTCGGCGGCGGTTCGCTGGTCAACGGGGGTATGGCGGTCACCCCCAAACGCGAGAACTTCGGCGCGATCCTCCCGTCGGTGAACGCCGATGAGATGTACAACACCTACTACCCGCGCGCCAACGCCGGGCTCGGGGCCAACACCATCGACCCGGCCTGGTTCGACACGACCGACTGCTACCAGTTCGCCCGGGTCGGCCGTAAGCAGGCCCAGCGCTCCGGCTTCCCGTTCGTCTTCGTGCCCGACGTGTACGACTGGGACTACATGAAGCAGGAGGCGGCCGGGACCGCCACCAAGTCGGCGCTGGACGGCGAGATTCTCTACGGCAACAACTACGGCAAGAAGTCGCTGGCCAAGACCTACATCGCGGCCGCGAGGGCGACCGGCAAGGTCACCATCTCGCCGCAGCACAAGGTCACCTCGGTCGCCCCGGCGACCGGTGGCGGCTACACGGTCGTCATCGACCAGATCAACACCAGCGGTGCCACCACGGTCACCAAGACCGTGACCGCGGACAAGGTGTTCTTCGCGGCCGGCAGCGTCGGTACCAGCAAGCTGCTGGTCAGGCTGAGGTCCACTGGAGCGCTGCCCAACCTGAACGACGAGGTCGGCAAGGGCTGGGGCGACAACGGCAATGTCATGTGCGGCCGCGCCAACTACCTGTGGGACCCGACCGGCAAGCTCCAGTCGACCATTCCCTGCTCCGGCATCGACAACTGGACCGCCGGTGGCGCGTTCGCCGAGATCGCACCGCTGCCCATCGGGTTCGAGACCTACGCCTCGTTCTATCTGTCGATCACCAAGAACCCGAACCGTGCCCAGTTCTCCTGGAACGCCGCCACGGGCGCGGCCGACCTGAACTGGCAGACCTCCTGGAAGCAGCCGTCCATCGACATGGCCAAGACGATCTTCGACAAGATCAACGCGAAGGAGGGGACGATCTACCGGACCGACCTCTTCGGTACCAACAAGATCTGGAACGACACCCTCACGTACCACCCGCTCGGCGGCGCGGTGCTGAACAAGGTCACCGACAACTACGGCCGCCTCCTCGGCCATCCCGGCCTGTACGTCATCGACGGCTCGCTGATCCCCGGCAACACCAGTGTCAACCCGTTCGTCACCATCACGGCGCTCGCCGAACGGAACATCGAAAAGATCATCGCCACCGACCTGTAACGGTGGCCGACGTGGGGCCGGCAGCAGGAGGCTACGGGGGTGAGCATCCTGCGGGGTGAGCCCGGAGCCGGGGCCCGGTCGGCCGCCAGCGTGGTGCACGGGAACGACCGGTCGGTGAGCACCGCGGCCCAGGCGAGCGCGGGCGTGGGGTGGTCCGCTGCCGGGTACTGCGCCTCGACGGCCGGGGCCGCCGCCCCGAAGGTATCCATCAGGCGGGCGCGGTAGTCACCCTCCGTGCGGATCGGGAACGCGGCAAGCGACAGGCCGACGAACATCCGCATTTCGTCGTGGTTGGTGCCCCTGGATGACCGGCACCTGATGGAAGCGGCCCGTCGCCAGTGCCTGGCCCGGCGCCACGGGCAGCAGCGTATTGCCGAAGGCGGGCTTGTTGAAGGACTGCATCAACCCCGTGGTGGCGAGTCGATCCGTGCTCAGCCCGCGCAGGCACGCCAGCGCCTCGCCTCCGCCGCCCGTTATGCAGCCCAACTGCCGGGCCGCCTCGGCCCCGGCCGACTGCACATCGCGCTGCGCCGCGAACGGCTCGTACGCCGGTGTCCCGGGCCCGAGGGCGCCGCGCGGAAAGGATGTCAGGCAGGAACCGCTCTGAAGCACGGCACGCTGGAAGAGACCAGCCGCCGTCGGTGAGGTGAGGTGAGGTGCGCACAGATACTGAGGGCGCCCGCCGACTCACCGAACAGCGTGACGCTTCCCGGATCGCCGCCGAAGCGCGCCGCGTTCGCCCGCACCCAGCGCAGCGCGGCCTGCTGATCCGCGAGGCCGAACGGTGGAGCGGAACCCAACTCGGGATGGCCGAAGTAACCGAAGATCCCGAGCCGGTAGTTGACCGTGATGACGACCGCGTCGCCCCGGACCGCCAGTTGCTCGGTGCTGTAGTCACCTCCCGAACCGCCCAGGAACGCACCGCCGTGCATCCACACCAGCACGGGCCGTTTCTGCCTGGCGGTCCTCTGCGTCGGCATCGTGACATTGAGGTAGAGACAGTCCTCCGACCCGAGTACCGCCCCCGCACCGGGAGCCGGCATCTGCACACAGCGCTGACCCGCTGCCGTCGCGTCGCGGACGCCACGCCACGCCACGCGGCAGGGGACACCGGGGCACGCCAGCGCAGCGGACCGGTCGGCGGCGCGGCGTAGGGAATGCCGCCGAATGTCGCGTACGAGCCGTGTGACACGCCGCGTACAAGGCCATGGTCGGTTCGTACGACAGGACCGCTCTGCCCTGCGGAGCGCGGGGAACCGAGTTGTGCGGCAGTCGCCGGTATGGCGGTGGCCGTGAGAAGTGCGACCGCGCAGAGCAGTGAGGAGAGCAGCGCACCCAGCCCGTCTCTTCGGCACGGACGCGGTGATGTCACGGTCGCAGACATGCGTACCCCTTCTGGAGCACCGGCCTGTGACGGCCCGGCCCCGGTGGGCACCGGTCCGTCCGGAGACCTCTCCTGGGCAAGGGCCGACCGGCGCCGTCGGATTCGGTCAGTGCTCAATACGCTAGGACCTCCCGCGCGCGGGAGGTTCAAGAGACTGTGACGCACGACACTTGGAGCCTCGGCGACCTCGCGGCCGGAACGGGGGTCCCGGTGAAAAGGCTCCGCTACTACTCCGACAGCGGTCTGCTGCCCGTGGCCGGCTATAGCGCCGGCGGTCATCGGCGCTACGGTCCCGAGGCGTGGAAGCGGATCCGCCTCATCAGACGGCTACGGGCGCTGAACACGCCGATCGCCACCATCACCCAGGTGGTTACTGGCGAGCGTTCCCTCGGTGAACTGGTGTCGACCGAGCTCGAATTGGTGCAAGAACGACTGGCCGAGCTGCGGTGGCGCCATGCCACGCTCGCGTCCCTGGACGACTGCCCGACGGAGAAATCGACGATGCTGCCGCCCTGACAGCCGCCGCGGTGACCCAGGGCCTGGCGCCCCGCGCCGGGGATGCCGTGAACGCCTTCGTACCCGCCCACGCACGAGCCCGGCGGGAGACGGACACCCTCGCCTTTCGGAAATATCTGCACGGTCTGGTGTCGAAGTCGTCCGGCTTCGACCCCCGCTTGGAACGCTACTGGGCACTGATCGGCAGGGCCACCGGCGGTCGAGTGCTCAACATGACGGTGGCTCACCAATGGCTGACCGACGGACTGTCGATCTCGATAGCCGACGCTGCCCGAGGGAAGTCTCTCCGCTGAACTTGAGCTATGCGGGCCTCCCCACCGGGCCTTCTCAGGAGTCCGACCGGACGGTATGTTCGACGGGCGGAGGCGGACGAGCGTGTCGGCCCTGAGGAGTGTGGGGTTGCCCCTGACGGACGTTCAGGGTCGCTGCGAGGACGGGTTCGACGCGGTCGCGGCGCTGGTCGACGGCCGAACGGTGATCGACCTCTGGGGTGGCTGGGCCGGCGCCGCACGCACCCGCCCGTGGGAACAGGACACGCTGGTCAACGTATGGTCCACGACCAAGGGCGTCACCGCGCTGTGCGCGCATATCCTGGCCGACCGCGGGCACCTCGACCTCGACGCGCCGCTGGCGCAGTACTGGCCGCGGTTCGCAGCCGCGGGCAAGGACAAGGTATCGGTACGTCACCTGCTGTCGCACCGCGCGGGTCTGTCGGGCCTGCGCGAGCCGCGGACCGTGATCCCACTGCGGCGTTGCTGTGGCAACCGCTCCCGATAACCCCGGCCTGCGCATCAAGCGCGGTTCGAGAGGTCGAGTTGGTCCGCGAGCAGTCCGAGGAGTTCGACAGTGCCGATGATGAGGGCGACGGCGACGGACAGCCCGGAAGCGGCGCCGGAGCCGGTCAGGACCATTAGGGCGATTATCTTGTGGAAGACCTTTCAGATCCCGGCCAGGATGACGAGGCTGATGGCCGCGATGGTGTAAAGGAAGGCGCCGGAGACGGTAGGTATGCCGCATACCGAGCGTGCAGGCGGTCACGCCCATGCCGATGCCGAACGCCTTGGCGCTCACCGTGCAGTGCTCCGGTGCGACGACCACCAGGAGCGTGAACCAGCCGATCACGTGCAGCGCCGGGATGAACGCGGCCATGCCGCCCAATGCTCCGGCGAACCGACGACGGATCCCTCTTGTGCGAGGTGAGACGTCGATCTTCGTTGACCCGAGTGCCGCTACGTCTACCGACGAACGATCAATGCTCCGGGCGGTGAAGACGGTCAGGTTTCCGCTCGGTATACCGCTCGGGGTCTCATGCGATCCGACCGGCCGGGTCGGTCACGTCGATTCCGCTATGCGGAGGATATTTCCACGATTTTCCGCGCCGGAGAAGCTGGGGAGCCGCCCATCCGAGTGGGGTTCATACATTGGGGCAATCCGCCGGACAGCTCGGCTGCGAAGTGGATCCGGAGGCCCAGTCCTCCAAGACAGTCCCCGCACTCTTCAGAGAAAAGACCCTTCATGACCGCAAACACTTCACCGACTGGCTTCAGTCGGTGGAAGTCGGCCGCGATGCTGCTGGCTTTGAGTTCGGCTGTCGCCGCCGCCGCGCTGGCAGGTCCCGGCACCGGTGTCGGACAGGCGTCCAGCCACCGCGAAGCACCCCTGATCGCAGCTGACCCGCAGGTCGACAACACCGACCTGTACGCGTTCACCAGCCCTGACAAATCCGACACGGTGACGCTGGTTGCGAACTGGATCCCCTTCCAGGAACCGAACGGCGGGCCGAACTTCTACCCGTTCGCCGCCGACGCGCACTACGACATCAACATCGACAGCCAGGGCACCGGCATGCCCGACCTGACCTACCGCTGGACGTTCCGCAACGAGGACCTGCGCGGCGAGAAGACGTTCCTGTACAACAACGGCGTCGTGAACAACCTCAAGGACAAGACGCTGCTGTTCCGCCAGCACTACTGCTTGCAGGAGATCCGGGCGGGCAAGAAGCCGGTCACGCTGGTCGCGGACGGCATTGCCGCGCCCTCCAACGTCGGCAAGGCGTCCATGCCGAACTACGGCAGGCTGCGCGGGCAGGCCGTGCAGAAGCTGCCCGGCGGCGGGCAGACCGTAGCGACCCAGGCCGCAGACCCGTTCTTCCTCGACCTGCGGGTCTTCGACCTGCTCTACGGCGGGAACCTCTCCGAGACCGGGCACAACACCCTGAACGGGTACAACGTCAACACGCTGTCCATCCAGGTGCCCAAGTCCAAGCTCGCCTTGAAGGGCAACGCCAAGCGCAACCCGGTCATCGGTGTGTGGAGTTCGACCGAGCGGCGCACCATGCAGCTCAGCCCCGGCAAGCAGACCCCGACCGGCAACTACGTTCAGGTCTCGCGACTCGGTAACCCGTTGGTGAACGAGGTCGTCGTGCCGGCGGGGCTGAAGGACGCCTTCAACGCGCTGCCGCCGTCGGAGGACCACAACCAGCCCAAGGTGGTCGCCAAGGTTCTGGACCCCGAGCTGCCCAAGCTCATCCAGTCGATCTACGGCATCCCGGCTCCCGCCACTCCGCGCACCGACCTCCAGGAGATCTTCCTGACGGGCATCGCGAAGGCGGCCAACGGCCCGCTGGCGGTGGACCTGAACTCGCAGCTGATGAACCTGGACATCAACAAGAAGCGGTTCGTTCCCGCCGAGGAACTGCGGCTGAACATGTCGACTCCGGTGACCGCCAAGCCCGACCGGCTCGGTGTGCTCAACGGCGATTTCCAGGGCTTCCCCAACGGCCGCCGCCTCGGTGACGACGTGGTGGACATCGCCATCCAGGTCATGGAAGGCGCCACTCCCGGCCATCTCATCCAGGCCCTGGCCGCCGGTGACGGCGTCAACGGACCCCCCACGCCGTTCGGCACGACGTTCCCGTACGTCTCACTGCCCTACACCGGTTCGGTGAACCAGGCGGGCTAGCTCAACAGGCCGGTGCGGGCCGACGCCACCCGACCGCACCGGCCCCCACCCGTCCCACCTGTCCTGCCGCCCTGCTGACGACGATACGACTGTCGGTTCGCCTGCCTCCCAAGAGGGATGACGTTCATGCGCCGCCTCGCCCTGATCGCCACCGCCGCCGTGCTGTGTGCCGGCCTGACCGGATTCGCGGCTCTGGAACACACCTCCAACCCCCTTCTCCCGTCGCCGGCTTCCGCCCCGGCGGCCGATGAGGCGTATACGTCGATGTCCGTCGGTGCCGTGGTCGGCAAGCTCCAGGACAAGCTCCGCCAGCAGCCGGCCGATGCCGCATCCTGGGCGCAGCTGGGTTCGGCGTATGTCGAACAGGCGCGACTCACGGTGGATCCGACCCTGTACCCCAAGGCCGAAGCCGCCCTGCGGCGCTCCATGACGTTGCAGCCGGACACCAACACCGCGGCACAGACCGGCATGGCCGGGCTGGCCAACGCCCGCCACCAGTTCACCCAGGCCCGCACCTGGGCCGATCAGGCGGTGGCAGACGACCCCTATGCCTGGGCCGCGTACGGAGCGCTCGCCGACGCGTTGACCCAGCTGGGCGATGACCAGGGAGCTCAGGCTGCCGTCCAGCGGATGCTGAATCTGCATCCCTCCACCGCATCGTTCACCCGTGCCTCATACACCCTGGAGTTGCAGGGCCGGACCGACGAGGCGGCACACGCCCTCCAACGGGGTCTCGACGATGCCTCGAATCCGGCGGATGAGGCGTTCTGCCAGCACTACCTGGGCGAATTGGCGTTCAACACCGGGGCTACCACAGTGGCGCTGCAGCACTACCGCAAAGCCTTGGCCCTGGATCCTGCCTATACCACCTCCCTCGCCGGAGCCGCCCGGGCCGAGGCCGCCCTGGGCCAGAGCGGCCAGGCAGTCGCCGACTACCGCACCGCCATCGCCCGGGTGCCGCAGCCCCAGTACGTTCTCGAACTCGGTGAACTGCTCGAATCCCTCGGCCGTCCTGGGGAAGCGCGCGCCCAGTACGCCGTCCTGGAAGCGGAGCAGAAACTCTTCGCCGCCAACGGCGTCGTTGATGATTTGAACCTCGGCCAGTACCAGGCCGACCACGGCAATCCCCAACTCGCCGTCACCCTGCTCACTGCCGAATGGGGCCGTCGCCACAACGTGTTGGTGGCAGACGCCCTGGGCTGGGCCCTGCACCGCGCCGGCCGTGACGACCAGGCGTTGCCCCTGGCGCGTGAGGCCAACCGGCTCGGCTGGCGCGACGCCACCCTGCGCTACCACCGCGGTGTCATTGAACAGGCCATCGGCGATGACCAGGCCGCGCGCACCGACCTTGCAGGTGCGCTGTCCGCCAACCCCGTCTTCTCTCCTCTGCGCGCACCCGACGCACGAGCGCGCCTGGCCAGCCTCCAAGGACAGCAATGAGCTTCATTCCCGTGTACGCACGACGAGCCGCACTTCTCCTCGCCGGAGCCCCGGTGCTGCTGTCCTTGGGCGCCCCCGCCGCATCCGCGCACCCGCTGGGGAACTTCACGGTCAACCGCTACGACGGCCTGAGCGTTCACCCGGACCGGGTGGACGACCTGGCCGTGGTGGACACCGCCGAGATCCCCACGCTGCAGGGGATGCCCGCCATGGACACCGACCACGACGGCCGCCTCAGCCCCGCCGAAGCCGCCGCCCATGCCACGGCCGCCTGCGCCGCGATCGCGCACGGCATCACCGCTTCAGCGACACCGCAGAGCATCGGTTCGGCGCGGCCGGGCACGCTGAGTTTTCACGTTCTGTCGAACACCTACCGACTTGTGCGCGGGCAGGCAGGTCTGGATACCGGCCGTCTGGAATGCCGCCTGACGGCGCCGGCGGAACTGGGAGCCTCGGGAGCCGTGGACCTCGCCACCGGGGTGGACCTGGCACGGATCGGCTGGCACGAGATCACCGTCATCGGTGACGGGGTGCGGATCGGCTCGTCGGACGTACCGGCGGTCTCTGCGTCCAACGAGCTACGGAAGTACCCGGCCGACCTGCTGTCCAACCCGCCCGATGCCCGCCACGCCCGCGTCACACTGGGCACCGGCCCCGGCTCCGGGGCCGGAGCCGCCGATACACCGGGCACCGGCATGCTGGGAAGCTGGTACGCAGACCTCGACGCCCGTCTGGGCTCCCTCACCGATCGCGACCAACTCACCATCCCCGTCGGCCTGCTGGCCGTGCTCCTCGCGCTCGTGCTGGGAGCGGGGCATGCCGCGCTGCCCGGGCACGGCAAAACCCTCATGGCCGCTTACCTGGCGGGGCGTCAGGGCCGTCCGCGAGACGCGGTCACCGTCGCCACGACCGTCACGCTCACCCACACCGCCTCGGTCTTGGCCTTGGGCGCAGCCTTGAGCGTGTCCTCCGCACTCGTCGGAGAGCAGGCACTCGCCTGGCTCGGCACCATCAGCGGCTTGGTGATCATCGCAGCCGGCGTCTGGCTCGTCCCGGCAGCCCTGCGCAACCTGCGTGCCCGTCATCAAGCAGACCATTCGCACCATGACCACACGCACGATCACGGCGATCACGGCGATCAAGCCCACGCCCGTGCGCACAGTCACGACACTGCCCCTGGCCCCGGCCACGAACACGTCGCAGCGGACCGGCTGGTCGCCGTCCATGCGGGAAGCCACAGCGTCATGGAGGCGACCATCGCTGCAGATGCGGCGCTGCCCACCGCCACCGGCTTCGCCGCGCAGCATGAACACACGGTGCCCGAGCAGCACCATGGCGACGGGTACACCCACCGCGGCAGCGAGGGCCATGGTCACAGTGACCACAGCCAGGGCGGTCACGGTCACGGGAATGGGCTGTTCGGCCACCATCATCACGGTGACTCCGCGGGCCGCAAGAAGGGTGGCCTGATCGGCATCGGTATCGCCGGCGGTCTGGTCCCCAGTCCCTCCGCGCTCGTGGTCCTCCTCGGGTCCATCGCCCTGGGGCGCACCGCCTTCGGCGTCGTCCTCGTCGTCTGTTACGGCCTCGGCATGGCCGCCACCCTCGCCCTCGCCGGTCTGTTCCTCCTCAAGCTGCGCGACCGGGTCCCGGCCCTCAACGGCCCACGCGCCAGCCGGCTCGCCGGCTGGGGAGCTCGGATCACCCCGCTCGGCACTGCCCTACTCATCCTGGCCGTCGGAGTCGGCACCGCACTGCGCTCCATGCCCGTATGAACCGCAGTCGCTCCTCGCCCCGCCATGTCCGCAGTCGCCACGAAGACAGGAAGACCCCCATGCCACTACCCGCCCGCACCCACTGGACAGCCCTGCTCGTGCTCTGCGCCTTGGCACTCACCGGATGCGGCTCCTCCGCAGGCCGCACCGGTGCACTCGACACCGCTTCCGACAGCAAGAAGCCCACCTGCCGCGCCCACCAAAGCCTCTTGCCCAGCCGGGACTACACCGCCGGAAGCAACGCCAAGACGCTCGCCGTCCTGGGAATGATGAAGTACTACACAGCCAAGCGAACCCTCCGCTTCTGCGACGGCAAACCCGCCACCACGCAGGACACCGCCTGGACCCAGCTCTACACCGACCTCACCAAGCCCTGAAGCGGCCAAGCGGTGTCGCGCCGCTTTCAGCGAAGTCCGGCAGCGGATACGAGCATCAAATCGGTTCGGTTTCCGCATCCTCCCGTTTCTCTCGAAAGGTTGGGCGTGCGAATGATCGCGACCCGAGTACACCCCCGCCGCGCACGACTGGCTGTCGCAGGCGCCGCTTGCGCGCTACTGGCGCTCACCGCCTGCTCCAGCTCCAGCGGCGGAACGCCTTCCACCAGTGCATCGGTTTCCAACCCCGCAGGCGGGGCGGCACAGATCGTCATCAAGGACTTCCTGTTCAGCCCGGCCTCGCTGACCGTCGCGCCGGGCACAGTCGTCACCGTCAAGAACGAGGACAATACCGCGCACACCGCAACGGCCACCGGATCCAAGGCTTTCGACACCGGCACCATCGCCGGCGGCAAGTCCACGACCTTCAAAGCCCCTGCGACCGCCGGGACCTACGACTACATCTGCAACATCCACCAGTACATGAAGGGAAAACTCACCGTTCGCTGAGACACCCCCGGGCGCGCTCAGCCGCCGGATCCGACGAACGAGGAACCAGCCGTGACGACTGCCACCGCCCCTCGCCGTGTCCACCGCACCCTGCGGGGCGCGTGCCGGAACGCTGCCGCAGCGGGCCTGGCCGTCGACGCCTACCCTACGTCCACGCCAAACTCGCCGAACGACGAACGCCATCGAGTTCCACGGTGTCTTGGTGACCTGCCGATCCGCGTGGATAGTGCCGGCCATGACTTCCGAGCTAGGTGTTCTGTCTACGGAGGTTGGTGACAGTGATCACGGCTGGGTGATCTTGTACGAGTGAGGGCCTTCCGGGTTCGGTGTGGATTGCGACATCTCCACCGAACGACAGAAGGCCCTCATGCCCCACCGTAATGCACCCCTGACCGAGACCGGCCGCCTGCGACGGGCCCGCTGCGTCGTGGACGACGGCTGGCCCCTGCGGCGGGCTGCCGAGCGTTTCCAGGTCTCACCCACGACGGCTCGGCGCTGGGCTGCCCGGTACCGCGAGCTCGGCGAGGCCGGCATGAGCGACCGGTCCTCGCGCCCGCACCACAGCCCACGCCGGACCCCGACCCGCACCGAACGAAGGATCATCAAGGTCCGCGTGCTCCGCCGGTGGGGACCGGCCCGTATCGCCTACCTCCTGGGGCTGAACCCCGCGACCGTCCACCGGGTCCTGACCCGCTACCGCCTCGCCCGCCTGGCCCATCTGGACCGTGCCACCGGCCGCGTCATACGCCGCTACGAACGCGAGAAGCCCGGCGAGCTGGTGCACGTCGACATCAAGAAGCTCGGCAACATCCCCGACGGCGGAGGTCACAAGACCCTCGGATGCCAGGCCGGCCGCAAGAACCGCTCCGGAGCCGGATACAGCTACCTCCACAACGCCGTCGACGACCACTCCCGCCTCGCCTACAGCGAGATCCTCACCGACGAGAAGAAGGAAACCGCCGTCGGATTCTGGCAGCGGGCCCACGTGTTCATCGCCCAGGCCGGTATCACCGTCGAACGCGTCCTGACCGACAACGGCGCCTGCTACAAATCCCACCTCTGGCGCAACTACCTTGCAGGGCAAGGGATTTCACACAAGCGGACCCGGCCCTACCGGCCCCAGACCAACGGGAAAGTCGAACGCTTCAACCGCACCCTCCTCGACGAATGGGCCTACGCACAGCCCTACCGCAACGAGACTGAACGACGCGACGCCTACCCCGCCTGGCTCCACACCTACAATCACCACCGCGGACACACCGCGCTCAAGGGCCAACCACCCGCCAGCCGCGTCCCCAACCTCACGGGTCAGTACACCTAGCCCGCCTCTCCCAGAAGGTGCAGAGCCTGGCTGAAGTCATCGAGGGCGGGACCGAACTCCATGGCCGCGGCACGGAAGGTCGACCGGTCCATCAGGGCCGTGACCAGGGCTGGGGCCTCGTGGGCCGGGTGGTGCTCGAACAGTCGGCGGGCCAGATCCACACCCTCGTCGAACAGCAGGTGCGTCCGTTCCGGGAACAGATGGGTCTGGAATTCCCAGTAGACGGCGGAGCGGACGGTGAGGACTCGGTGCACCCGGACCAGTTCGGCCAAGTGCCGGTCCGGGTCCATGGCGGCTCGCTGCGCGAGCGTGTCCTTCTCCTCGCGGAGGGCTTCACGGCCGTCGAAGTAGCGGCGTCTGGCGTCGGGCGACCACTGCCCAGGTTTCGCGCCGAAGGGCGGTCGGGGATCTCGGGGCGCCCACCGCTCGCTTTCGGCACCGGAGATGGCAAGCAGCACCGACCAGAAGGATGCCTGATAGTCGCTCCAGGACTTGCGCTCGCCGGTGGCTGCCAGCTCCGTCAACACCGCGAGTGCCTCTCGCCGAACTGAGGTCGCTTGCTCGCGCTGACGGCGCGTGTCGAGCATCTGTGCGTACCGGATCAGCGCGTACAGATGGCAGGCCATCGGGCCGCGGGCGTTGGCCGCATCGGCCGTTTCCGTGCTGACGATCTCCTCGAACGCAGCGCCTGCTTGGTCGGCCAGGCCGGCGGCATCGAGAGCGGCGGCCCATTCCAGCAGTGACCAGGCGAGACTGCCGTCTCCGGGCCCGTCGGGCCGGATCGCCGTGACCCACTCCGTCAGGGAATCCGCGGCTTCCGCATGGCGGCCTTCCTCGGAAAGGCCTGCGGCCCAGTCGCGCAGCCCCTTGACCGTGAGGTCACCGGACGCTGCGGCCTGGGCACGGCCGATGGACAGCATCTCGGCGCGTGCCGCGAGCCCTTCGGCTCGCCGGCCCAGGGTGTACAGCTCTCTCTGATAACCATCCAGCGCCCGGTACAGGAGGTCCGCGCGTGCGGAATCGGCAGGATCGACGGCCCGCGCGGCGGTCACCGCCTCCTCGCGCAGAGCAAGGCAGGCCGGATGCCGTTCACCGCGGGCCGTGTCGTAGCTCAGGGACAACAACGCGCTGACCAGGCGTGGCAGGTAAGCGGCGGGGCCGACCTGGGCGAGCACCCGGTAGGCATCGACCTCTTCGCGCTCCGTGCGGCGCCCGGACGCGAGAAGTACGTTCCGCGCCCACACGATGTCGTCCTGATCGACTTTCCCCGAGTGCTTCATGACGGAGATTCTGGGTGGCGCGCAGGTGACCGAACAAGGCGCGTGACCTGTGCCGTTCGTCCTACGTAAACGTCCCCTGAGCTGTCAATGCCGGTGAGTTAAGCCGTTTCCGCAGGTGAGGGCCGCTGTCTGGTGACGTTGATCGTGTAGTGGACGTTACTGGGGGTGCGGGGCCGGTCTCGGCGCTTGATCGCGAACTTGTTCTTGGGTGG
>NZ_JASISZ010000125.1 GCF_030063355.1 Streptomyces sp. PH10-H1 | reverse complement strand
CCGGCGCCGACGTCGGCCACCCCAACGACGCCTTCGACACCGCCGCCATCGTCCACCTCGCCGACCACGAGGCGTGACCGCGCCCAGCCCGCCCAACCGGCAAAGGACCTGCGACGCGCTGCACTAGTACTAGCGACCGGAAACTATTGCCGGATTGGACGGCCGGCCCCGGTGCCCCCGCAGCGCGGCCGGTAGTGGGTCGGGCCGCTGCAGGGACATGACGCTATTTGCACCGTTCGAGTGGAGGGCGGCGTCGAACGGGCGGAGTGTGGAACCTGGGCGGACATCATTTCGCTGCGTCGTACGACTCCTTCGTGGCGGGCTTCAGCGGGCTCGCCCACGACAATCTGACGGTGCTGTCAAGCGACAGCCGTACGGTGACCGCACGGCTCGACGCGGTGCAATCGGACGGCAAGACACACGTGTCCCAGGGCCCCGGCCCCCGTTCCGGGGCCGGGGAATCACCGATCGGTCAGCGGTCAGCGGGGGAGTTGCCACTGCTGGTTGGCGGCGCCGCTGTTGCAGGTCCAGATCTGGAGTCGGGTGCCGTTGGCGGAGCTGGGGCCTGTGGCGTCCAGGCAGCGGCCGGAGCCGGCGTTGACGAGGGTGCTGCCGGTGCCCGGGGTCCACTTCTGGGCGGCACTGCTGTTGCAGTCGTAGAGCTGGACCGTGGTGCCGTTCGCGGTGCCGGTGGGGTGACGTCCACGCACTTGCCCAGCGCCTTCAAACTGCCGTCGGAGCCTACCGTCCAGGTCTGGGCGGCGGTGCCGTTGCAGTCGTACAACTGCACCGCGGCACCATTCGCGGCACTGGCACCTGCCACGTCCACGCACTTGCTGCCGTAGCCCGTGATCGCGCCCGAACCGCCACCGGTGCCCGTCACGGTGAGGCTGTACGTGGCCGTCTGTGCGCCCGACGAGCCGGTGCCTGTGACCGTGATGGGGTACGTGCCCGGTACGGCCGCCGAGGTCGTGGCCACGGTCAGTGTCGAACTGCCGCCCGAAGTCACCGACGCCGGGCTGAACGAGACCGTCGCACCCGGCGGGGCGCCGCTCGCGGTCAGCGCCACGCTCTGCGCCGTACCGCCGGTCGTGACCGCCGTATTGACCGTGGCTGTGACCGAGGCGCCCGGCGCAACCGAGCCCGAGGCGGGCGTCACGCCGACCGTGAAGCCGGCACCCGGGTTCGACGAACCGGCGCCGCCGAGCCACTTGATTCCGTTGAGGAGGAACTGGTTCCGCTGGGCGCTGGCGAAGGTCGACGACAGTGCGGTGTTGGTGCTGTAGTCCATCGCGTTGTGGCCGAAGTTGGCGTAGAGCATCTTGTACTGACGGTTGGTCCAGATGATCGGGTAGTAGCCGCTGTACCAGGTCTGTGCGGGATCGGTGCCGACCGGGAAGGTGGACGGGTCGAGGGATGCCAGGATGTCGATGTTGGGGTTCTGGCGAAGGTCGTTGTCCAGCTGTACCACTCGCTGACCGACGAGGCGATGGTCGCCGGCAGTCCCGCCATCGACGGGTGGGTGCGGTCCTCGACCTTCAGCGTCTCGGCGGTCGGGCCCCAGGTGTTGCTCTTGAAGGTTCCGGTGCCCAGCAAGGTGTTGTGGTACCAGGACCAGTCACTGGGAGTGGCGTCGTTGTACGCCGATACGTGGAAGCCCATCCAGCCGCCGCCGTTGTCCAGGTACGTCTTGAACGCGCTCTGCTGGGCGGCAGTATGCGGGTAATTGTCCAGGAACAGCACCACCTGGTAGTTGGCCAGGTTCGCGCTGTTGAGCTGGTTCCAGTCGTTGGTCGAGGTGTACGAGAAGCCGTTCTCCGCCGCGTGCTGCGGGAACCACTGGTTGGCCTCGTGGACGAAGCTGATGTGCGCCGCGTCGTACGTGCCGTCGTAGAACGCCAGCACCTTGAAGGCGGGGGCCGCGTGCGCGGTGCCGGAGTCCGGGGCGGCGGTGAATCCGAGCAGGATCGTACACAGCGCGAGAAGTCGTATCAGCACGCGGTGCACGGAGTGTGCCGTGCGGGATCGCAACATGGATGGGGTTTCCTCCTGGGCACGGCGGAGAGGCGGTGGGGGGATCGTGCGGGGGAAGTGAAGCGGGGGCGTCGGCACGCGACGAACAGGGGAGTGGGGCTCCCGTGTTGGACGGGATACGGAAACCTCCTGGCGGAGGGGTAGGCGCGTCGCACTTTGTTCACGACTTAATCCAGGTGGTGATTTAACCGACGGGGCATGGCCCCGTCAAGACCTCCTGCCTGTCCGGCAGTTACCCCTCTCCGGTGGTTTCCGGCGGCCCACGCATCTCAAAGACGCGCTGTACTGCGCCGATACGCTCTGCGGAGTCGGAATGGTCGGCGCTGGTCTTGGCGGCGGGCTGGTCTAGTCCAAGCATGGTGGCTGTCCGGAAGCACCCGGAAGCACCCGGAAGCACCCCGGTCGCCGGGAGCGGGTCCCGGCGACCGAGGTCACCTGCTCGTCGAAGTTTCGTGTCCCGCGCGGAGCGCGGACCGGTTCGCGCCGGCGCCCGAGCACCTGGGTGTGTTCTCGATGACGCCGTGCGTGATCCCGCCGGACCGGGCTTCCGCACGCGTACCGGGCCGGCCGGTACCTCTTCTGCGCCCATGGCGAGCGGCGGGATCACCGGTGGGATAAGGTTTATACAGAATTGCCCTATATAAGGAAGAGCATCGCAGAATGGTTTGATTCCGCCAGATGATGGAGGGAATCGCTCGGAGCGTGGGGCTGAGCGTGTTCGCGCTGTCCGCCACAGTGGTCCATGCCGCGACGATGCAACTTCGCCGCGGTTCGGGAACGAGCGCACCGCGGAGTGGCCCATGAGCCGGCGTCGTCTTCCCCGCTCGCCGAGCGCGGACGATTTGCTGACCGCGCTGCAGCAGCTGACGGTCCGGGCGCGGCACGAAGTGAAGCTGCACCAGGCCCGCATGGAATTGGCCGAGGCGTTGCAGCGGGGGATGCTCCCGGCCGCGCTGCCGTCGCTTCCTGGGCTGCGGACTGCCGCCCGCTACTCTCCGGCACGCAGTGGCCTGGACATCGGCGGTGATTGGTACGACGGATTCGTGTTCCCGGACGGCGCTCTCGGCTTCGCCATCGGGGATGTGCAGGGCCACGATGTCGAGGCGGCGGCTGTCATGGGCCAGATCCGAATCGGCATGCGGGCGATTGCCAGTACCTGTGTGCACCCGGGTGAGGTACTGGGGCGGACCAACGACTTGCTGCTCTCCGTCGAGACCGGCCTCTTCGCGACGTCGACGCTTGTGCGCTTCGATCCGCGTGCGTGGGAGGTCGCCAGTGCGCGCGCCGGCCATGTCGCGGCGGTCTGGGCCACCGTCGACGGCGGGTCGGGAATCACCGAGGGCGCGGGAGGCCTTCCGCTGGGGATCGCGTCAGGGCAGCACTATCCCGTGACACGGCGCAAACTGACGACCGCCGGAGTCCTGGTCCTCCTCACGGACGGAGTCATCGAGGGCCCGTCCTTCCCGATCGACGACGGTCTGGAGAACGTGCTGCGGATCGTGGGCTCGCGTGCGGACGCGGACGCCGACGAACTGGCCGACGCGGTCCTGCGGGCCGCCGATCTGACCGGGCACGAGGACGATGCCGCGGTGGTCGTCCTGCGCCATGACGGCCCACCGGACCGCACCGGCGAGACCCCGCCGGACCGCACGGGTGAGACCCCGCTTGACCGCACGCGTGAGACCCCGCCGGATCTCACGGTGAGTGCGATGCCTGAACCGCGGACACCGCGGTCGCCGGCCCAGGGCGGCGCCTGATGCCGATCGCGCTGCTGAGTCCGGGCAGCAAGAACCCGGCCATGGCTGCGGCGCAGGCACTGATAGTGGCCGCTGTCTACTACGGAGCCGCACGTCTTGGTCTGCTCAGACAAGTGGTTGCCGACGGCGCGGTCGTCACTCCGTTGTGGCCGCCTACCGGCATCGCGCTCAGTTGCCTCCTCTACCTGGGACTGCGGATCTGGCCCGGTATCGCGATCGGCGCACTCCTTGCGATCTTCACGATCCACGACTCCTTCGCGCCCGCCGGCCTCGTCATCGCGGCCGGCAACACGCTCGCTCCCGTGTGTGCCTGGCTCCTGCTGCGCAAGGTGGGCTTCCGGCCCGAGCTGGACCGGCTGCGTGACGGGACCGCGCTGATCTTCCTCGGCGCGTTGGGAGCGATGCTCATCAGCGCCAGCACCGGAGCCGGCGTACTGGCGCTGAGCGGCAAACTCCCGAGGGGCGATTTCTGGCCCATCTGGTCGGCGTGGTGGGCCGGTGACGCCATGGGCGTCCTCGTGTTCACGCCGCTGCTCCTGGTGATGCACAAACTACGGCTGCCCCGGGCCACCGACCGGTGGCCCGAAGCCACCGCGCTGCTGGTGATCGCGATCCCCGTCATGCTGCTGGCAACAAGAAGCTCGCTCTCGCTGCTTTTCGTGGTCTTTCCCGTCATCCTCTGGGCGGCGCTGCGCTTCGAGCTCGCCGGCAGCGCACCGTGCGCCTGTCTGGCCTCACTGCTCGCCGTCGTCGCTGGGACCGACGGTGTGGGCCCGTTCCAGGGCCAGACCTTGTTCGAGGTGACGGTCAACCTCGCCGCGTTCAACGGGTCGGTCGCGCTGACCGCCCTGCTCATGGCTGCGATCGTCACCGAACAAAGGAACGTCCGGCGCAGGGTTGAGCGTGCCTGCGAGGACTTGGCCACTCTCGTGGAGCAGCTCGCCTCGGGTGGTCCGGGGGACAGGGGCAGGTAAGCGCACCGGACGTGTGCGGGCCGCTGAGCACGAAATACTCATGCGCCGACGAGGTGGCCGGGTTACTTCTTCGGGGGCGCAGACTGCTGCGGTGGAGTGAGCTGTTGGCTGAGCCAGCCGATGGCTGCCGGGTACTCGCTGATCCAGGTGCCGTAGTTGTGTCCACCGCTGGCGAGCAGCATGGTCTTCACGCGCACCTTGCTGCCCTGGGCCGCGCGGACGAATTGTTCGATCGAGGACGGCGGGCTGTCGCGGTCCTGGGCCGAGGTCGCGAGGAAGATCCCCACGTCGGCCTGGGAGCCTGCGACCAGGTGCGTGGGGCTGTTGCGCTCGCGCAGGCCCTGGTCGGGCAGGACCGAAGGGTCACCGCTCAGTGGGTCCGGATCGAGCGCGGCGCCGGCGCCGAAGACGTGCGGGTACTGAAGCGGAAGCTTGGCGGCGCAGTAGCCGCCGGTGGAGAATCCCAGTACTCCCCAGCCCTTGGGACCGGGCACGGTACGGAACTTCCGCTGCAGCAGGTCGGGAACGTCCGACGCCAGCCAGGTGGCGACCTTGCGGTTCGGCACGTCGCTGCAATTGGTGTCGACACCGCCCGGATTGATCACCGGCATGGCCAGGATGAACGGGTGCGCCTGATGGGCGTCGACCAGTTTCTGGACGGCGTCAGGCATGCCGCCGTGCTCCAGCCACGACTGCGGGGACCCGGGGACTCCGTGCAGCAGCATCAGGACGGGGAAGCGGGTGTCGCGGTACTTGGGGTCGTCGTACTGCGGCGGGGTCCAGACGATGACCTGGCCGGACAGCTTCGAGTGCGTTCCGTGAAAATACGTGTCCAGAAGCCTGTTGCCACTGCGGTTGAACTGGGCACGGGCCACGGGCGGGCCCGGCATCGCGATGGTGTTGGAGTTGCCGGTCCCAAGCAGGTCGTCCCAGGAGGAGTAGAGCCCGTAGCTGTTGTTCATCCATACCGCCACCACGGAGATCGCGGTCAGCTGGCACAGCAGGATCATGATGAGCCGGGTGGCTGCCCGCACCAGCCGTGGTCCGGGGATCTTCGCCCAGAGGAGCATGGTGCCGATGACCATCACGGCCGTCGCGGCGATCAGCACGACCCAGAATGAGGTTCCGGTCAGGGTCACACAGGTTCCTCTGCTGTTCTGGTGCGACGACGCCGCCGGACGCCCGGCGCCCGCTCCATGGGGGTTTACATCGGAAACCATAGTTGCTGTGGCATCGTCGGCGGCCACACCCGTGTGTTGCGCCGCGTCAGGGGGCGCCGGGCGCTACCTACTACCGCTTCGCGAACTCCACGTCCTGGAGCGAGCGGTCCTGAACCCCACGGTCCTGGGCAGCGCCGGCCTGAACTGTGTGAACGCTGCTGGTCACCACGGTGGACTCCCGTGCCCCGCGCGTTCCCCGTCGCGGCACCGCCAGTCCCAGCAGCGCGAGCGCTCCGAGCGCCATCACGGCGATCCCGTACTCCCGTGTCGTCGCCAGCAGCCCCCCGCCGTACACGACCAGGAAGCCGCCGATCACCGCGGGCAGTCCCATGGCCAGGTAGGAGAGCACATAGATGGTGGAAAGGAGCCCGGACCGCTCGTGCGGAGCGGCCAGCGGGACGATGGTGCGGATCGCGCCTTGGAAGCCGCCGCCGAAGCCGACCCCGGCGATGACCGTCCCGATGAAGAACAAGGCCGTCACGTTGTGGTCGACGGCGAGCAGAGTGACGCCGACCCCCACGATCAGGGCGACGGTGCCGAGGAGCATCACGCGGCCCGGGGCGGCGTTGCGCAGCAGCAGTACGGTCACCGCGCCGCTTCCGGCGAGGGTGAACAGAGCGAGGCCGCCGAGCAGCAGGGAATCGGAGCCGACCACGCTGCGGACGACCGCCGGGATGACGGAACCGTAGAGCCCGGCCAGCGCCCAGACCGCGATCAGGACCGGCGCGGCGACCAGCAGAGGTCCTCGTGCCGCCTTCGGGACGCCGAAGCGGGGGCGCAGCGAGGCGAGTGCGCCCGGTTTGGGCGCGGAGGTCTCGCGCATCAGGACGACGCCGGCGCCCTGCAGTACGAACACGCCGAGGAGGGCCACGTACACGAGATGGGTGGGGGCGGGCAGGAGCTGGACCAGCAGTCCGGAGGCGAGGGCCCCGGTGGCGGTGCCCGTCATCGGGGCGACCGCGTTGGCGATGGTGCCCTTGGCCTTGTCGAGGTCGAGCATCCCCGCGCCGACCGCGCCGACCGCCGCGCCGGTCGACAGCCCCTGGATGATCCGGGCGATCATCAGCTCGCTCACCCCGCCCGCCGTGGTCAGCACGATCATCGCGACGGCCTGCAGCGCGATCGCCGCGAGCAGGACGGGACGGCGTCCGATGTGGTCCGACAGGGATCCGACGGTGAGCAGCGCGGCGAGCACGGCGAGGGCGTAGATGCCGAAGACCATGGTGGTGGTGATCGGGGAGAAGCCCCATTCGCCCTGGTAAACGGCGTAGAGCGGGGTGGGGGCGCTGGAGGCGGCGAGGAAGGCCACCACGATCGACGCCTGGAGGTAGAAGGCGACACCGGGGGTGAGCCGCCAGGTTCGCCGGACGAAGGGGTCGGTCACCGGGAAGTTCGGCGGAAGGGACATCGGAGGACTTCTTTCGCCTAACGGGCGCCAGACCGATCAGACCGGTCTGTCTAGTGGATCTTACGGTAGACAGACCGGTCTGGTACTGTCAAGTCATGGCTACCAAGACGACCGCAGACCGACCCGCCACCCCCGGCCGTCCCACCGCGCGTGAACGTCTGCTGGCAGCCGCCAACGAGCTCTTCTACGAGGAGGGCATCCACGTCGTCGGCATCGACCGGGTGATCGAACGTGCCGGCGTCGCCAAGGCGACCCTCTACAGCGCGTACGGGAACAAGGACGGGCTCATCAGCGCCTATCTGGCCGGCCGCCACGAGATCCGCCGCCGTCGGGTGACTGCGGCCGTCGCCCGCCATGACGTGCCGCGGGAGCAGCTGCTCGCCATCTTCGACGCGCTCGGCGAAGCCTTCGCCGAGCCCACCTATCGCGGCTGCGCCTTCCTCAACGCCAGTGCGGAGGTCGGTCCTGACAGCCCGGTCATCCGGGCCACGGACGAGTACCGCGGCTGGGTGCGCTCCCTGTTCACCGACCTCGCCCGAGCGGCGGGCGCGGCCGACCCGGAGCAACTGGCGAGCCAACTGGTACTGCTCTACGACGGTGCAGGGGTCTCCGCCCGGATGGACCGCGACCCCGGCGCCGCCGTCGTGGCCCGTACGGTCGCCACGGCACTCATCGACGCGGCACTGGCCGACGCGGCGGCGACGGCGGGCTAGATGGATTGACCCGCAGGGTCGTTCACCCCGCGGCTGCCCGGCCCTGCAGGACACTGCGACCCTCCGGAATCAACTGACGGTCCCGGCGGCCGCGGCATGTTGTTGTGCAGTTCCCCGTCACCGGTCCCCGAGGGGCACCGCCCGACCTGCTCCACCGTCGGCGATTCGTCATGGTCCGACCGGTGAGCCACGGTCGCGGGGTCACCGCCACGTCGTCCGTAGGCGGTTGCAGCATTAAGCGGAGCCAAAGAACGTCTTAAGCCGGTCTCATGTTCGTGTGACGGTTCGGCCGCCGAGGCTCGGCATCCAGAGGTCTAAACCTCTGGTGCAATGTCACCGTAATACCCGGCGTGCGGTCAACGGTCCGCGTCCATGACCAGGTGTCAGTTCGGCCCACCGTTGGCCCGATTGAACCTTCAGCTCGTCCTATGGCACCGAAATCCGTCTGGATGGACGGGTGTTCGATGTGGCAGTGTCCCGCCGCAACGCAGTCCAGACCCAAGGATGGGATGAACTTGTTGCAGCTCAATGACCGCGGCGTCCACCGGCGCCGCTCGGCGGGGAAGAGACGGACGGTCATCGCGGTCGCGTTGGCGTCCGCCACGCTGGTCGTCGGCGGTGTCACGGCACTCGCCAGCACGGGCGGCATCGGCGGCATCGGCGGCGCGAACGCTCAGCAGGTGAAAGCCGGAACCCCGCAGGCACTGGACTCCGTTCCGCGTGACGAACCGCGCAAGGGCCTGGTCTACGAGGGCCTGAAGGCCGCTCCCCAGCACAGTGCGTGCGTCGGCGGCTTCGAGGTCGAGGGCGTCAAGCAGTGCACCCACGGACCCGACTCACCGCCCAAGGGCTTGGACATCACCAAGGTCACACCTCCGGCCGTCAAGGCGGCTCCGGTGGCCTCCATACCCAAGGCCGGGGGCGGCAAAGCCCCTGGCGGCGGCGCCGAGTTGCTCTCGGACGTGCCGGTGACCCTGGACGTCACCCGCCCCGGCAAGGCCGTCGCCTCGGCGCCGCCCGCCTCGACCGGTTCCACGGCCAAGGGCGGTGCGGTGCAGGACGCCCAGCCGGGACCGTCGGCCGTGGTCTGTGACGGTGACGGGTCGACCGGCAACCGCGTTCAGGTCGTCTATGTGCACGGCCCCGGTTCGAACCGGTTCGCCGAGTACCTGCCCTCGTACAAGAAGTGGGCGCACGACTCCGACGTCATCTACAACGCGAGCGCCGCGGAGACCGGCGGTGTGCGCCACATCCGGTACGTCACCGAATCCGACTGCACCGTCGCGGTACTCAACCTCGAGGTGCCGGCCGGAGCGCTGCAGGACTTCAGCGCCACCAACCAGGCGCTGGCGACCCAGGGCCTGAACCGCCGCGACCGCAAGTACATGATCTTCGCGGACGCCAACGTCTACTGCGGCATCGGCAGCTTCGCCGGCGACGAGCGTCCCGGCCCCGAGAACACCAGCAACTTCGGCCCCTCCTACGGTCGGACGGACTCCGGCTGCTGGGGCGGTTCGACGCCCGCGCACGAGCTCGGTCACAACCTCGGCGCGGTCAACAACAGTGCACCGCACAGCAGCGGGGGCGGCCACTGCGTGGACGAGTGGGACCTCATGTGCTACTCGGACACTCCGTACCACCCGCAGATGCAGATCCGCTGCCCGGACCGCGCCAGCGACGACCGGCTCGACTGCAACCACGACGACTACTTCAACACCAGCCCGCAGCCGGGCAGTTACCTGACGACCCACTGGAACGTGGCCGACAACCAGTTCCTGCTCAGCAACGGTGGCACCAACCCCAACCCCAACCCCAACCCGAATCCCACCCCGACGCCCACGCCCACGCCGACGACCGGCCCCACGCCGACCCCGACCCCGACTCCGACCACCGGCCCCACGCCGAACCCGACAACCGGTCCTGACGTCGCCGTGAGCCAGCTGACCCAGAATTCCGCGGTGCTCAGCTGGAAGCCTGCCAACGCCGCCACCGGCTACGACCTGCTGCTGGACCAGAAGAACATCGGCACCGTCAAGGCCACCACCGTGCGCGTGGTCAGCCTGCGGCCCGGCACGCAGTACAAGGTCGCCGTCGCCGTACATGGCGGGAATGGCAAGGTCTCCGCTCCCGGTCGCCAGGTGGCGTTCCGTACCCAGCCGTCCACCGGCACGGCCGGCCCGGTCGAGCCCGGCAAGCGCTACTTGATGCTGAACAGCTTCACCGGTCAGGCCGCCGACGTCTTCGGCGCCTCCCGTGCCAATGGCGCGGTGCTCATCGGCTACCAGCGCCACGGTTACACCAATCAGCAGTGGCTGTTCGAGGACGCCGGCAGCGGCTATGTCCGGGTCAAGTCCGTGGTGTCCGGCAAGTGCCTGCAGATCGGCGGGCAGCCCGTCGCGGGCCAGTGGGTCGCCCAGCAGCCGTGCAGCAGTGCCGCTGCGCAGGCGTGGAAGATCACCGCCAACGCAACCGGCTACACGCTCGGCGTCAAGGGCTCCTCGCTCGTCCTGGGAGTGAGCAACCGCGACTACTACGGCGGGGCCTTGCTGGAGCTTCAGCAGCCCGGCAACCAGGCCTGGCAGCGCTGGACGTTCCAGCAGTCGACGTCCTGACGCGGCGGCCGTCCGCCACCCGGCCACCGTGGCGTCCCGCGCCGCCCCAGGGGCGGCGGACGGCCGAAACCACCTGAGCCGACGGGCCCGCCCCCACCGGGCGGGCCCGTCGGTACTCGCGCGGCCTGCCCGTCGCTGGCGGCCTACTCCGCTCCCCGACCCTCTCGAAAGCCGGTCCCCGATGTCTCTGCCGTCTCTCCGCCTGCCCCGGCCGTCCGCGGCCGCACTCCTGCTCGCCCTCGTCTCTGTGCTGTCCCTGCTCTTCACGCGGCCGGCCGCCGCCCACGGTGACACCATCCACCTGGAGATCACCGGCAACGCGGAAGGCCGCCTGACGATCGTGGCCACCTGGGACGAGGACCACCACCCCGTGGACGAGAAGGTCGCCGCCAGCCTGCAGGCGACGGCGGCGGACGGCAGGTCGGTCGGGCCCTGGTCCCTCACTCCGCTGGATGTGCGGCAGGGGACCTACACCGTCGCCATGCCGCTGCCGCCCGGCACTTGGCAGGTCGCGGCGGAATCCGCGTTCCCGGCGATAGGCGCCGGAAAGGTCACCCTCAAGGTCACGGCTGTTCCCGGCCGTCCGGCGCCCGGGTCGTCCTCCGTCACGGCCACTCCGTCCGCTCCCATGGTCTCCGGCGCCCCGGCCACCAGCCATCCTGCCGCCCGGCCGACCGCCTCGGACCGGGCCGGCTCGTCGTCCATCGTCCTTCTGGGGGGCATCGCCGCGGGGGTCATCGGGGCGACCGTCATCGTGGTCCTGGTGGTTCGTCGGCGCCGGTCCGGTCTCCAGCGGCAGTAGCCAGAGCGCGGGCGCCCCCGGTCCCCGACGCTGCGGTCACTACTCCGCCGGGCCCGAGCACGACGGTGCCCACCCGCGCGCGGGTGGGCACCGGGTCGACCGGGTAGGGACGCGTCAGGTGGTCAGAGACCAGAGGCGGCGCTCTGGATGGCGGAGGCGAAGGTGCTCACCTCGGTGTAGACGCCCGGGAACCCGGCCCGTGCGCAGCCCTCGCCCCAGCTGACGATGCCGACCTGGATCCATTGGTTGTTGTTGGCCTTGCGGAACATCGGGCCACCGGAGTCGCCCTGGCAGGTGTCGACGCCGCCCTGCTCGAATCCGGCGCAGATCTCCTCGTCGGGTATGATCCCGCCGCTGTAGGAGCTGTTGCAGGACGCGTCGCTGACGAAGGGCACCTTCGCCTTGTACAAGTAGCGCTGCTGGCCGCCGCCCTCACTCCTGGCGCCCCAGCCCGCGACGTCGAAGGTGCCGGAGTTGAAAGCCGTCGTCGTGGCGATCGCCAAGGTCGGCAGGTTGATGGGCTTGGCGAGCTTGATCAGCGCCCAGTCCTTGCCGCTGCCGTTGTACCCGGGGGCCTGGAGGACGCGGGTGGACTTGACCTTGACGGCGCTGCCGCTCTGGAGATCGACGACGCCCGCCGTGGCGGTGATCGAGGTGTTCGCGCCGCTGCCGTCCACGCAGTGCGCGGCGGTGAGCACGATCTGCTGGGTGTACAGCGCGCCGCCACAGCCCATCGACAGCCGGACCATCCAGGGGAACTCGCCCTGCGCGGCGCGGGTGCCGCCGACGACGGACGGGCTGGGCTTCGGACTGGGTGCGGCGGCCTGGGCGTTGAGGGGCTGGAGGCTGAAAGCGGCGAGTGCGACTGCGCCGATCGCCGCGTATCTCTTGAGTGGCTTCAGGAAGTTCTTCAACGGTCTTCCTCTCGTGGGGGGAAGGCTCGCTCATCAGGTCCATGTCAACTCAAGATCCGGAAAACACCGCAAGAGATCCGGTTCCGAGAGGCCGGGCCCGCAAGAGTGCCGGTGCGATTATGTTGCGGAAGAGAATCCTGCGGTAAGCGTGCCTTTCCGGCCACGATCGTCGTCCCCAATCTGGTCGGGATCGGCCGGCTCGACGTGGCCGATTTCGGGGATATCGCCCGCCGATACGCAGCCGGGATCCCCGGAACCGAGCTGGTCGAGTTCGCCACCGCGGTCCACCTCATCGCCCTGACGCGCCCGCCGAGCTCATCGCCGTGCGGGGACCGTTTCTTAGCCGCTGGCGACCAACCACCCTGACGCAGGTCACTGGCCGGGACGCGGTACGAGCGGTGCGAAGCAGACCAGGGACATCTCCAGGTCCCGCCGGGCGACATCGTCCTCCGGGAGCCGGGGGAGATGCCCGGCCTGGGGCTGCGCCGAACTCCCTTTTGAAGGCTTTGGCGCAGGCGTACCCGGAGGTGTAGCCGGTCTGTTCGGCCACCGAGCGCAGAAGCAGGTCGGTATCGCGCAGCATCCGTGCGGCGGAGGTCATGCGCCACCAGGTCAGGTAGCCCAGGGGCGGGGAGCCGACCGTCGAGGTGAACCGCTGGGCGAAGGCCGATCGGGACAGGCCCGCCTCGGTGGCGAGGGCCCGGACGGTCCACGGCCGTGCGGGCTCACGGTGGATGGCACGCGGCGAGGCGGCCACCGCCGGGTCGCGCAGGGCCGCGCCCCAGCCGGTTGTCGCGTGTTCGGCCTGCTCGTCGTACCAGGCCCTGAGGATGTACAGCAGCAGGACGTCGAGGAGCGCGGGCAGGACCCCGGGAGTGCCGGGCAGTGGCTCGGCGGCCACCCCCGGGCCCGGCACCCGCACCGCGTACCTCGGCCAGGGGTCTCGTCGCGGCGTCGATCAGCGCTGTCGTCGGCGCGTCCGCGATCGCGTGCCCGAGTTCACGGGGCATGAACACCACATCGCCCACCCTGCAGGATCACATGGAAGCCGGTGCCTTCCTGCGGCCCGAAACGGATGCCCCACGGGGCGCGGAGCTGGGGTGACCCCCGCTCGGGCTTACGACCCGGCCGATTTCCTCGACTTCCTGGCACCCCACGGCGTCACCTGGCAGGTGACCTGACCCCCGCCGACGGACGGACGTGAACGACGCTGTCCTGTCGCATTGAAGCTGTCGGATTCTCACTGCTTCTCGTTCGCGGTGTCGGATTCTCATTTCGTCGCGTGCTGAGCGGAGACGTTTGCCCCGTACGTGGGGTTTGATCTCATTTTCCTGGT
>NZ_JASISZ010000124.1 GCF_030063355.1 Streptomyces sp. PH10-H1 | reverse complement strand
AGAAAGCAAAAGGCACTGGAAAGCGTCGCAATGGACGCGAGATATACGCCGCGCGAGACCATTTAGCCACGCATGAAATAGCGGGGGTTGTACCCCCTGAAGTGGAGTCGCCAGATGAGGAATTCGTTTGCGCAGTCTTCCGGAATAGTAAGCCCGAAGCTTTCCAGGCATTCGCGTTGAACGTCGGCCGGATAGAGCTTGCTGAATTCGACTTCTATGGGGTCTCTGATGACCCGTGAAATCACGGTGTCGGTGGCAGAGATGACGATGCGGCGGTGGTGCTCGGCCTCACGGGCCTGGGCTGTGCGCCGGCGCCGGTCGCGGAGGTAGCGGAGCAAGGTTCCTGGCTTCCTGTGATGCAGGTTTCCAAGCTTCCTTGGATGCTTGGAAACCTGCTCCATTGGCGGGGTCAGCCCATGGAGAGTTGGCCCACGAGGGTGTCCAGGGCAGTGTTCGCCGCGGCCCGGCGCTGGGACTGGGTCATCTGCTCGCACTCGTGGAACATCGCGTCGTTGGAGCCGTCGAGGCCCGCACGCGCCAGTCGACGGAACTCCGGGCTGGACTGCCCGGGAACGGCGTCGTCGGTCATGGAGGCGGGCAGGCCGCCCCCGAGCATGTTGTGTACGCCGACGCACGCCAGCTCGACCAGCCGCGCCGTGGTGGTTGGGTCCTCCACCATCAGCGTCAGCAGCGGATCCTGACAGGAGGTGCAGCCGTCGAAGGCCGCGCCGGTGAGGTTCCCCAACAGCTTGTTGTCGATGTGCCGGCCGCCGGGGTGCTCGAAGTCGTCAGGGATGTCGAAGCCCTCGTGAGCGTGCGCGGACGCTTCGGGGCGGGGGCGGCGTGGCTTGCCGGGCTTCTCACGGCCCATGGGTCCTCCAAAGGACAGCAGCGGTACAAGTACCTGCCGACCGTAGCGACGGCGGGAAGCGGGTACGGGCCGAATCCGCGAATAGGGCCCGAACTCGGCTACATCTCGGGTGGATTCTTCGCCAGCCAGTCCTCAACGGCTTGCGCCACCGCGTCTTTGAGCTTCACCTGATGTACAGCGAGAGCCACCGACAACTGTCGGCGCAGCGGTGCGGGAATGGTGGTGGTGATCGCAACCTCGGCTGTCTGTCCGGCGACCGCCGATTTCGGCTTGCGTGAGGGAAGCTGACGGTTCTCGGACACTTCTTCATAGGTGGGCATCAGGCGGCTTCTTTCATTACGGTGTCGATGCGGTCGCGGCTCCACTTGTATACGTCCCGGAACAGCGACGCCATTTGCTTTTCCTCGGAGCCGAGTTCTGCGAGCGGGCGCGCGTTCTCAGTCGCCTTTTTGAATGACACGTACTCGGGCAGACGGATCGGGCACATTCCTTCCTTGCCCACGATCTTTTCCATCTCTACGGCGCGTTGGCGGTGCAGGGTGAGGTTCGCGCGGTACCGGCTGACGACCATTCCGGCGATTTCGAGTTTCGGATTCAGAGTGTCGCGGTCCGCGATCACCCTTTCCTTGACCCGTCGCGCGGCCTGAACGGCCTCGTATTCGCCCTCACATGGGATGAGAAGAACGTCGCTTGCGGTCCATGCGAGGTCGGTGAGGTGGCACAGAAGGCGCGGCGGACAGTCGATCAGGACGAGGTCGAAGTCGTCGACCACACCAGAGATGGCGCGCAGCAGCCGGCGCTCGCTGGCGGCCTGGGCGGCGCTGCGGACCACTAGCTCCAGATCGAGGTGGGAGGGCGCGATTCGGATGCGGTCGGAGTAGATGCCGCCGTAGCCGCAGGGGACGAGGATGCGTTCGATCTCGCCCACGGCGGGGCGCTCCAGGACGTGGGCGAGGCTGGCGTGCAGGTGCTCGTCAGGGTTGGGGCTGATCTGCGCGCGGAGGCGTCGGGTGAGGCTGGCCTGGGGGTCCATGTCGATGGCCAGGACGCGGTGGCCGGCCTCGGCCGCGGCGACGGCCAGGCCGTGAGCGAGGGCGGTTTTGCCGACTCCGCCCTTGTGGTTGGCAATCGCGACGTGGGGTGGGAGTGCTGTCATTCGGGCCTGCTTCCGGGGGTGGAAGTGGGGGTTGGTCAGACCAGACAGTGGCAGCAAGCATCCAAGGTCGCAAGCATCCAAGGTTCCTTGTGTGCTTGCGTCGCAGGTTTGTAAGCGGACAAGGGGTCCGAACCTTGTGAAGTGTCGATGGACAAGGGGTAGATACCTTTGGATCACAGGTGCAGGTCCCTGGGTGGTCGGTTGCTCATCGGGAGGGCGCTTTACAAGGCGTCGTGTAGGGCGCTTTGCAGGGCGCCGTACAAGGCGCCTTACGAGGCGCCTTACGAGGCGCTTTACAGGGCGCCTCGTTGTTGGCGTCGGAGCCGTCTCGGAAGGTGCCCTGACCTGCAAGGTCAAGGGACTAGGGCGGTGTCTGCGGCGCGCCGACTACTTCTCTACAGAGGGGTCTGAGCGAAGTCGGACCCGTACCGCCGTCCGATGCGGTCCTCTTTGAGATTCTCTTTGGGCTTCTGTTTCGACTTCCGGATCGAGTTCTGTTTCGACTTCCGTTTCGAGTCCTCCTGGTCCGGTGCGCCGTGCGGTGGAACGTGCAGCTCACAGGGCCGGACAAGGGGGGTGTCATCGTGCCGACTACTTCCCTACAGAGGGTGTGGTGGCGAAGTCAGACCCGATGGCGGACGTCTGCTGCGGCCGGGACCGAGCTGGAGGGTTGCACCGACAGGTGCCTGAACCGTTGGCTGAACCCTGTGGCCCAGCGGTTGACCGAGGGTTGCACCGAAGGTGGGATCCCCCTCCCGGCGATCTTGCGCCTTCTCCCAGCTCAGGCCCCGTGGGCAAGCCTGTCAGCCACGCCGACACCTCTTTCCAGCGAAGTCTGGGAGAGGTCCGGGTACTTGTCGGGGCTCGGCCCGGGTTGCGCCCTGGGTCGCACCCTGGGTCGCGGCCTACGTCGCGCCCTCGGTCGCAGCCTGGGTCGCGCCCTGGGTCGCGTCGGCAGCGGTCGCCGAAGCCCCGGGCGCACGGCTCCTGACCTGGGAGACAAGGGGCTCTGCTACGTGCTCATGGAACGCCGACTACTTCCCTACAGAGGGGTGTGTGGGAAGTCGGACCCGTGCCGGGCGTCCGCTGAGGCCGGGCCCGATCGCGCCGAAGCCCCGCGCCGGCTGTCCGGGCGGGGCCTTGATGGTGGAGCGGGGAGCGGCGGTCAGACGCCCCAGGCCGCCCCGGGGCGCAGCGGGTCGTCATCCCGGCCCCGTTCGTTGGCGAGCCATGCGCCGTACTGTCGGCGGACGTAGGCCCGAGGGTCGGCAGCATGAGGATCGGCGGCTGTGGCGTCGAGCTGCCACAGCTCCAAGGCCGCCTCCTGCGCGTGCTCGGCGTGCTGCGTGTCGCCGGGGGAGAGCAGTGACAGGTGGTCGGTCGCCGCGGCTTTCTGGACTGTGTACGCGCGTTCCTCCGCCGGGTCGATGGCTGCGTGCAGCGCCTGGACGCGGAGGCGGGTGGACCACCGCATCAGGTGTGACATGAGGATCAGCAGCTTGCGCGGGTCGGCGTCGTACAGGCCGCCGTTGGGCGGTGCGGTGTCGCTGGCGAGCATCGGATTCCCTCCCGGGGGATCGTTCACTGTGTGTGGTGGGTTGCGGCCTGTTGTTGTTGTCGTTGTTGTTGTTCGGCTTGTTAGCCCTGGTCAAACAGGCCTCCCCGGGGCCCAGAGCGGGTTTCCCGGGGAGAACAACAACAACGACAACAACAACAACGACTACTCGCCGTGTGCGCCGTACTCGGTCTGCGGCCCGGTGCCGCGCCGGTTGATCTCGCCTCGGCGGACCATGTCGCCCAGCCAGGTGGACAGTGCGCTGCGGTTGACCTGAATGCCGTCCGCTTCCATCTGGGCGCGGATCGCGGACGTGCTCAGCCACACGTTCGCGCCCGTGTTTCGGATGATCCGCAGTGCTGCCTGCTTCCAGTCCGACCCGGCGTCGGCGAAGTCCTGCTCCGGCTCCTGGCGGTCGTCGGCGGGCGGCGTCTCCTGGCCCCGGATGCGCAGTCCCTCCAGACCCTTGAACTGTCGGCGGGGCTTGCCGTCGCGTTCCGGCTCATCGACCTCGGGCAGCTTGCCGAGTTCGGCCAGGAACTTGGCGACGGCTTCCTCTTGGTCGTTCGTCGTGGCAGCCGGGGTCTCCTGTCCCTTGATCCGAAGCCGGGAGCGCAGATCGGTGGTGACCCCGGGCCGGTTCGGTCCGGCGGACGCTGGAGCCGCGGGGATGCCACCGGTCAGCCAGGCGATGCGCTCGGGTGCCCAGCGCTCGCGGTAGACGTCGCCGGCCGCGCGGGCGGACGGCTCATCGAGGACGGGCCGGGTCTGCTCGGTGGCGAGGCAGGCATCGCGCGCGAGAGACGGGGCGGTGACCCAGGTGCGGAACGGCTGCGGCGTGAAACCGAAATCGGTCGAGGCGCCGATCACCCCGGAGCCTTTCGCCCTGAGCTGCCGGGCATCGAGTCCCCTTACCTGCCCGAAAAGCTTTGCCGCACCGGCGCCTTCTGGGTCGGTGCATGTGAGCGCGATTCGTACCGGGCTGTACTTGCGTACGGCGCTGTCTCCGAGGCTGGAAATGTTTCCGTCGGTGGCGGTGAGAATGAGGCGGATTCCCATTGCGCGAGTGGTGCGCATAACGCTCACTAGCTTTGCCTTGACGCGCTTCTTCAGCGGGTCCATTCCCTGATAGGCGAGCATTTCCGCGCCTTCGTCCACGACACAGAAAATCATCGGGATTTTCGCGCTCACCGGAAGTAGCTTGGTGTCCTGTTGCCGCATCAGTTCCCGGTATTCGGTCAGCCGGTTCTCGGCAATCCCGATGAGGGCATCCAGCATCACGTCGGCCTCATCGAGGGTCGCGGCCACCCAATCGACGCCAGGGCGGGTCTCCTTCGGCAGACGTGCGGTGTTCGGCAGGGGCGACGCCAGGCCCTGGCCCTCCATCCAAGGCATCAGCCAGGGTACGAACGCGTCGCCCTTCTTGCCGACGTCGATGCCGAACACGATCGTGTCGGTGCAGCGGGCGAACCCGGTCAGGACTGCGTCCAGCAGCGTGGTCTTGCCGGTTCCGGGCGGACCGAGGATCAGCGCGCACGCTTCGCGCATGTGCACCACCAGTTCCTCCCCGATGCGGTTGAGGCCCCAGGGGATACCCGAGAGGACGCTGAGCGGCGCGTAGCCGTCCGGGTAGGGGATCGCCTTCGTGGACGGGTCTTCGGTGTCCACGTCGATGACGATGTGCCCCTGCTTGCGTGCCCGGCTGATGTTGACCAGGCAGCCGACTGGCAGGCGGGCGGCCTCGGCCAGCGCGGTGGCGTACGCCTGGAAGCGGTCGGCGGTGTAGCCGATCGGCAGCGAGACCTCCAGGGCGAACCCGGTGCCGTTCTTGCGGCGGTCGAATCCGGCGGGGGTGACATCCACGCGGGCAACGACCTGAATCATGTTGATCCACTGGTCCACGATCGCCCAGTCCTCGCGGGCGACTTCGGCTTCGGCCATGGCGGCCTGCATGGCGCGGCGCGACTCGTCGATGGCTTCCTCGTGGACGTCGGCGCGGGCCAGGCCGGCACCCGCGCCGACCGCGATGGCGGCCAGTGATCCGACAGCCGCCCACCAGTTGGACGCCTCCCAGGTGGTCGGGTCGCTCATGATGACCGTGCTGGTCCAGCCGCTGGCGGTCAGCCAGGCCGCCGCGCGTACGGCAAGGCTGGGGCGGCTCAGGCGGCGGCGGATGCCCAGTCCGACACCGTGTGTGGCGGCGCCGACCGCGCCGACCACCAGCGGCCACGCGCCCGGCAGTCCGGTCCACGCGCCCAGGCTCGCGGTCGCGGCCGCGGTGGTCGCCATCGCTACCGGGGCGGACACGTTGCCGTGGCCAGCCACCCAGTCGATGGCCAGGTGCGTCTGCTCGCTGGCTCCCCGGCGGGGCTTGCTGACGGCTTGTCCCGTCATCTCTCGTCTCCCTTCGCGGGGCGTTGCCCGGGGCGCTCAGCCCCGGGCAACGCGTGGTGGGTTGGGTGGTCAGTCCTGGTTGGCGCTGGTGTCCCACTGCTCTTCGCCGGGGCGGGGCTCGGCGTGCCGGCGGATGTCGGCCTCGTGGATGGTCTGGAAGGTCTGGCTCACCTGGGAGGCGGCGTCCACGGCGGCGATGAGCTGCTTGTGGAGGTCCATGATGGCGTCGCCCACGGGCGGTTCCAACGGCATGTCCTCGGAGCAGCGGCCCGCGACGACGGCGAACGTCTCGGCGATCAGGCCGATGGCCTCGGGAAGGGACTCAAAGGCGGCCAGGACGTTCATCATGCCGCCGGGCTCGGCGGTCTGGGCCTGGTTCAGCATGTCCTCGGCGGCGGCGCGGAAGTCGAAGGCGTTGGTCGTCATGGCGTCCTCCTGGACGGTCAGGGTTTTGGTGTCGGGCTGGGCGTCGGTGGCACGGTCGGTGGGCGCGAGCCGCTCGCGGTTCTGTGCGGCGGCTTCGGCCTCGGCCTGGTCGTGGGCGTCGTAGGTGGCGATGTCGCGTCGCAGGCGGGTGTCTGTGGCTGCCTGGGTCAGGTGTCGGTACAGGCGTCGGCCCCAGCGCGGGGGAGCGATCCGCAGCAGCTTGGCGGGCAGCCACATCAGCAGCGACAGAATCCCGAGCGGGGAGGCCAGCAGCGCGGAGAGCGCGCGGCGGGCCTGGAAGCGGGCGGCGGACCGGCGCAGCGCGGACTTGCGTGACTTCTCCCGTGCCCGCTTTTCGATGTGGGCCTGGTCTGCGGCGACTTGGCGGGCCCGGATGGTGTCGCGGGCTTGCCGCATGGCCTGGCGGCGCCGGGCGAGCCACCCGGTCTTGGCGGTGTCCGTGCTTTTGCCGGGTCCTTGCTTGCCTTGCTCCTGGCGGCGCTTGCCGCCACCGGTCAGGCCGCCGGGGCGGAGCGCTCCGGCCGCGCGTCCGGCACGGGCGGCCAGCGAGCCGCCACGGCCCTTGAGCGCCCCACCAGCCGTCTTCTGGCCGCCGGTTGCCCCGTTGCTCCGGCGTGCTGCCTGGCGTTCGGCACGCGAGCGTGTACGGGCTTCGCGGCGGGTGTCGGCCATCTTCCGGCGGTCACCGGTCAGTTGCTCGCGGCGCTGGCGCCGGGAGGTCGGCGCGGCGGCGGACGCGGAACGGGCCGACTTGATCTGTCCGGCCCGGTTCTGCGCCGCGCGGGCGGCCCTCACGCCCGAGGCGGTACCCGAGCGGAGCGCGGCACCAACGCCGCGCCGACCGCCCGCCGACAGGCTGCCCCCGCGGCTTCCGGCGCGGTGCGCACCGCCGGTCCTGCCCCCGCCGGACCGGTTGCCGGTCAGACGTCCCAGCGCGGAGGGGCGCGGGCTCTGGGCGCGGCCGTTGGTCCGGGTGCCCCCGGTCTGCTTCGTGCTCCTGGTGCTGCCGGACGCGGCAGTGCGCGGTGCGCGGACCAAGGCGGTCACGGCGGCGGTCGCGGCGAGACCGCCCGCCAGGAGCACCGCCGCGCCGGGGCCCGCGGCCAGACCGACCGAGGAAACGGCGGTGATCGTGCTCGTGGTCCCGATGGTCAAGGCCGGGATGCCCGGGATGCCGCCGGGGGTGGTCGGCGCGTCCTCGGTCGAGGTGCGGGCCGCGGGCACTGTGGCGTCCGTCGTAGCGGCGGTGGCCGTACCGTCCGCGCGCTGCTCTGTCATCAGGGGGATTCCCGCCTGCATTGGCGGGTGAGTGGTTTGTGCCTGGGCCTCTGGAGTCGTCATGCTGTGCGTACCTCCTGTTGCCTGACTCGCTGTCATGTGGTGGAGGTGGACCCGGCGGGGAGTCATCCCGCCGGGTCCGTCACGGGACTGTCACGTCCCGTGAGCGTAGGTCCCCGATCTGACACTCATCCAGCGATATCCAGATCACGGCCGTTGAGGGCCATGCGACTAGGAACCGCTGGGGAGTTGCCGGGAATCCGGTGCTTCCGGGGGGACCGTAATCACCAGACCGGACACCCCCCTCAGCGCGCGGCGTAGCGGGCTGTTCTCTTCCGGCTGGTCGGGGTCGAGGATGACGATCGTCAGCCGCCCGTCCTGGTGCTCGGTCACTCGGCGTTCCGTTCCGTGCGTGCCGCGCGGAGTGTGTGCCGCCTGTCGTGCCGGGTCACCAGCTCGCCCGCAATGCCGCCCAGCGCCACGGCCGCGATGGCGGCCAGCGCCCGGTTGAGCCCGAGCCAGACGAGACCGTTGAGCGTGGCCAGCGCGGCGGGCACCACGATCAGCAGCCCGCGCAGCATGTACGGCAGGCGCATCCAGCGCTCCATGCGGCTCATCGGTAGAACCCCGTTCCGTCTCCGTCGTGCGGCAGGTTCGGCGCCTTGGCACTGGCCGCCTTCTTCGCCTCACGCAAGTACCGGTCGATGCTGGCCGCGTTGGGCTTGGAGCCCAGCACCGACGCCAGGTGACGGGTGATGGCGTCCGGCTCGGTGATGCCCAGTCCGTACAGGGCGTGCACTCCGGCCCGCAGGTTCGCCGGCCGCTGCTCCGGCACCCGCTCGCCCTCCTCCGGCTCCGCCCGCTCGTGCTCCGGCTCCGGACCCTCATCCGTCTCCGGCCGGAACGTCCCGCGCGTTTCCGGCGCGTTGACCAGCACGGACACCGGGGCTTCCGGAGATTCCGGAACGTTCCGCCGGGGTGCGGAAGGCCGGTAGTGCTCGACCTGTTCGAGCACCTGGCGGGAGTGGAACCCCGCGTCCATCGCTTCCTGCATCGAGGTGTCCGCCTGTGCCGACGCCTCGTGCCAGGCGGGGCCGTAGCCCTCGGTGGCCACGATCGCGCGGGCCCGGAGCTGGTCGGCAACGGCGCGTTCGAGTACGTCCTCGTCCGGCTCGATGTCGATGACCGGTGCCAACTCGGCGCGGAGTACCTCGTGGGTGGCCTGGGGGCCGTACAGGTGCTCAATGGCCAGGCGGTGCGCGGTGGCCTTGGCCCGGGAGCGGGCGACCCGGCGGTCGATGCCGGCCACCGCGAGCTCGGCCGCAGCGGCGTTCTGCTCAGCGGCGACCCAACCGGCCGCGTCGGGCGACAGGTCGTGGTGGATGTGGCCCAGCACGCCCAGCCACAGCAGCTTGGCCACCAGGGAGACCGCCGCACCGCAGAGCGCGAGTCCGATGTCGCCCCGGGCGATGCCGTCCCCGGCGATCGCTCCCATGGTGAACACCAGCAGAACCCAGCCCAGGATCCGGGCGGTCTTGCGGCGCTTCTTGTCGTAGCGGCCCAGGAACTCCATGAGCAGCACGACGATCCACGACGCGTCGAACACGGTCGCCGCGGCGTAGCCGACACCGCCGTGCAGCAGGTTGCCGATGCTGACCGTGGACCACACCACCGACGCCACCGTCAGCATGCCCGTGACGATCAGAGCCGTGCTCAGCGCCCGCTGCTCCCAATCCACAGGGACGCGGGGAGCGGGCGGCACGGGCACGTCTGTGGGGACCTGGTGGGTTTTGCCGTGCATGGTCACCGGGACCAGGCGACGCTCGGTGGGCTGCTTCTTCGAGTGCTGACGTGCACGGATACGATCCATCACAGGATCGCCCTCCTAGTTCAGATAGGTGGGTGGTCTCAGGCCTCGGCGTGGTGCTTCCAACACCTGCCGGGGCCGCCCCCGTTTCTGGGGGTAGACCCACTGTGACACAAAACAACAGCTTGTGCAATGATAGACATCACCTGTGGTTTCAGGTAGGATCACACCCGTGACCGAGATTCCCGAGGAGAGGCAGGCGGCGGCACTGCGCGCAGTCGCTGAAGCAGGCACCCGCCGCGCTGAGCTGCTCCAAGAAGCCGAACGCATCCTCAACGACGATGTACGGCCCCGCGCCATTGAAGCCGCGCGCCTCGGCGCCGGCCGCAACCGAATCCGGGAGTTGGCGGGGGTCGGTCCCAGCACCCTCTACGGCTGGCTCGAAGCCGAAGGACTTCCGGTGCGCCCCAAGCGCCCGGGCAGAAAGGAACAAGCCGATGCCTGAGGACCCGATCAGCCAGGAGATGGCCCGCATTCTGAACGAGAAACTTCAGCGGGTGATCGACAAGCAGACCGAGCACACCATCGCGCTGGCGAACCACACAGGGTCACTCGACCGGTTGGAGAAGGGCCAGGAGCAGATGCAGGCGACGCTGACCGAGATCATGAGCATGCTTCGCAGCAGCCCTCAGGGCTGAGGCTCCCTATACAGGGAGTAGTCTCTTCGACACAACACGACAAGATCACAAAAAAATGCCCCACCGGTGACCGTTCCCGAGAGTTGACGCTCACGGACTACGAACGGAACCGGCAGGGCCCCTTAGCTGCTACTGAGTGTACCCAGAGAGATTTCTCTGTACCACCAGTAGTAGGGCAGAAAGGCCCTATAAGTGCAGAAACGACCGACAGAGCGCACCACCGATTCCGCCCCTGAGCAGCGCAAAGAGTCCTCCGGCCCGTTCATGTGGCCGATCCCAGGAATGCGCGCCGGGTGGTATTTCAACCCCGTCAACCGGGCGATCATGCACAGTCCCAAGCGCGAGGCGAAGCCGCTGATGATCGGCTTCGCTCCGAAGGTCATTGGGCTGGTCACCGCCCGTTCCGAGGACGGGAAGCACAACGGCATCCGCTACCTCCTGGAGACGATCGAGGGCGCGCGGCTGGTGACCGAGGACGAACTCGACAACGGCGAGTGGGCCGGGAAGATCGGGATGCAGAAGCCGTCCGGGCGCGATGCGATCCAGGCGTTCGCCACCATCATCCGCAAGCAGTCGATGGACACCCCTGAGGTTCCGTCCCGCGTCTACCGCGCTGCTGACGGCTCGATGGTGATGCCTGAGGCGGACGCCCAGGAGATCGGCTACCGCGTCACCAGCGGCGAGGAAGAGCCGGCCAAAGACTTCTGGTCCATGGCCGGGTACTACGCCCATGAGCACCCCACCACCGCGCTCATGCTCGGCGCCGCGTTCGCCGCGCCGCTGCTGGAGTACCTGGGGCTGCCCTGCATCGTGGTCAACCTCTGCGGTGACGGCCAGTGCGGCAAGTCCACCACCCAGGTCTGCCAGGCGTGCCTCTTCGGCAGCATCCGCGGCGACGGACAGCAGCTCTTCCGTGGCTGGGACACCTCCAAGCAAGGTCTGCCCCAGTTGCTCCGGGAGGCGCGGTTCCTGCCGATCTTCCGCGAGGAGTTCTCGACCCTGAACATGTCGCTCGCCCACGGCGAGCAGCTGCTGTCCGGCATCGTCGGTGGCGCTGAGCGCACCATGGGCGGGCAGGCCGGGGTGGTTCAGGTGGGCCGGGGCCGTTTCCACTCGATGGTGGGTTCCAGCTCGAACCGGCCGCTGCGGCGCCCCGGCCAGACCGAAGACCTGGCGAGTCGCCTGTACGAGGTGCGCGGGCCGTTCTGGCTCAACGTGTTCGTCAACGCTGACGGCAAGGTCGTCGAGGAGAACCCCGAGGCTGAGCACCTCTCGCAGTGGATCAAGCGCAAGGCCAAGGAGTTCGCCGGGTGGCCGTTCGAGTGGGCCATCCGCTCCGGGATGTACGGGGCGGAGAACCTGGACAAGCTGATGGGCGCGCATCGGCGTCTGGCCCACCAGTTCGGCTCGGCTCAGGGTGGTGTGGCCGGCACCGTGGCCGGGGTTCACGCGGCCTGGGTGATCGGTGCTCAGATGCTCGGTGAGGTCATCGAGTTGCCCGAGCTGGCGGACGCCGCCGCGAAGGCCGCGCGCGAGCTGCTGGACGACGCGACCGTGTCTGCGATCGCCGCGCACCTTCCCGCTGGGCAGATCCTGTGGGACGCGCTTGATGCTGCCAGGGTTGCCCCGGCGGAGTTTCCGGATATTGCCCGGGTGCCGGAAATCCTCGCGGGTGAAATGCGGTCGCAGATCCAGGGGTTCACCACGAATAACGAACTGTGGGTTCTGCCCGCTTGCATCGAGACCATTGCGCGGAAAGCTGAGATTGAGAACGTGTCAGCGTGCCTTGCGGACATGAAGATTCGCAAGGTTCTTATCCCGGGTGATGGGCGCAACGACCGGAAGCGTATTTCCCGCACTCTGAGGGACGGGACGAACCGGCTTCCACAGCGGATGTACTGCTTTTCCATCGAGGCCGCGGAGACTGCCTACAGCGGTCCCGACGAGGACCAGGAGCACGGCCAGGACCAGGAGGAGAAGCAGGACCAGGGCCACGGCGCCGGACAGCAGCCGGCGGAACCGGGCAAGGAAACAAGCATCCAAGGTTCCCAGCATCCTTCTATGCAAGGCTCCTTGGAAGACTGCGACCCAGCACCCACAGAAGAGCCGGCCACCGCCCTGGCGGGCGCCATCCCGGCCCAGGTGCATTCCTCCCTGGTCACGGCCGAAACCCAAGTAACTACCGGCCAGGCCCGTGCTGAGCGGCCCATGTCGGCCCCGGCCGTGGTGCCGGACCTGATCGGCCAGAGCGTCGCCCAGGCCGCCGCTGCGCACGGCGGCGACGTCGAAGCGGCGACCGCGGCTCTGGTCAAGCGAGCGATCCCGGACGCCATGGAACTGCTGGAAGCCTGCCGCCTTGGCGGCCGGTACGAGTTCACCTCTTACCCGGCAGCGCCCGACATCCTGAAGAAGAAGAGCACCAAGGGCGCTGACCAAATCTGGGAAGCGCGCCCGAAGTTCATCCGCAAGGACCTCGTTCGCAACGGTCCCAAGCAGACGGTTACCGCGCTCGATATGAACGGCGCTTACCTCTCGGCTCTTAAAACTCATCTCCCGATCGGCGCGTTGCAGCACAGCACCGAAACCGTGCATAACCCGCGCCGCTCCGGCGTCTACCTCATCACGCCGCCGGAATGGAATCACCCGGACCTTCCGAACCCCATGGGTGACCGTCAGGAACCGGGCGACGTGTGGATTACCGAAGCCACGCTGCGGCTGCTTCTGCGACTTTCCTCGGAGAAGTATGGGCGACTGTGCGACGCACCGGTTATCCATGAGTCGTGGACTTCCGGCAGCAGTGAGAACCTGCTGGAGAAGTTCCGGTGCACTCTGCGGGATGCGCGAGAGGCTTCGATCGCTGGCGGGGACGAAATGACGCTGGAGTACGTCAAGGCCATGTACTCCAAGGTTGTCTCAACCATGGGCGAGTCGAACGCCAATCACGACATTCGCCGTCCGGACTGGATGCACATTATCCGCGCCCAGGCTTTTTCGAACCTCTGGTTCAAGGCGCTGAAAGCTCATCAGTCCGGCCTTACCATTGTTAAGATGGCGGGCACCGATGAATTGCACGTGGTCGGAAACTGGCGGGAAGCCTTTCCCGAAGGCCGGGGGGTTTCTCAGGTGAAGGTGAAGGACGCATACGAGATCGGGGTAGGTGAGTAATGCCGGGCAGGGTTCGCGACTTCAGCAAGTACGGAGCCCAGGGGCTCAAGAGCAGCGAGGCCATCGCCGTGCAGCTCGACATCCTCGCGGGCGGCATCGCCTCACCCGTCGAGAGTGACCGCGGCCTAGCCGCCCGGCTCCGCTACCTCACGGGTTCTGCGGGCGGCTACGAGGCGCTGGAGCGCGCCGGCATCTCCGTCAGCGCCCGGACCCTCCTCGGGTGGCTCGCAGAGACGCAGAATCCCAACAGGCTCAACCTGGAACGCATCGACGTCGCTTACTGGGACTACCGGCGGCGTAACGTCGCCCAGGACCTGAAAAGGCGACTCAATGCCGGGGGCGGAACTCGGGTGGAACTCTCGCCCGTGAATCAGTCCGGTGTCACTCCGGCCCGTCAGCGGGATATCACGCACCGCTCGCTGAACGTTCGCGACTGGAGTGAGATCGTGGACTGCTGGGCTGAGGACGACATGGACGGCCTAGAGGACGAATGGTGCGACTGGCTCATGGACATCGGCACCGACTGGGGCGAATACCATTACGTGAGCGCCGTGGGATTCTCCGCCTAATCGACGGTTAATCCGAGGTTCAGCGGGAATCACAAAAGTAAACGGGTGGAAGTGGTCGGCGCGGGAATATCCGCGTCGGCCACTTTTGCTTGCGCACCGCCTTTCGGTGCGGCTTCGCTTTCC
>NZ_JASISZ010000123.1 GCF_030063355.1 Streptomyces sp. PH10-H1 | reverse complement strand
GTGTCGTAACCGCGTCACTACCAAGGGGCCCGTTCTTTCATGCCCGCAGCCGTACCCGTACCTCCGTACAGATGGTCACCCGTGCCGTACGCCTCGAACGAGATCCGGTTTGCCACAACGCACTAAGTGACCGGGGGGCCGGGCCGCCCCCCGGGGACCACCGTGATGGTGGCTGCCAACGACCTCCAGCAGCGCCTGGCGGGCCTGCCTGCGCCGCACGTCCAACATCCGCCCGGCGTCGGCTGCCTACTCCGGTTGTGCCTGCCTCACCAGGCTACCGAGTTCCCTGCTCCCGGTGGGCTTGAAACAGTTTCTGGGCGTGGTCGGGCGTCGTGGACGGCCATCATGGCCGCCCTGGTCAACACGACCCCAGTGCTGGGTTTCCGTCGGGGTGATGGTGGATCCAGGACAGGCCGCCAAGGTCGAGGCGATCGCGGGTCCGGGTGACAGCTACATAGGCGAGGCGTGCTTCCGCATCGGCGATCCGGACGTTGGCCCATTCGCGGCCCTTGGCCTTATGAGCCGTGGAGATGGTGACCTGTGCGCGGTGCTCTGGTGTCAGTTGGTCGACTGCAGTCAGGATGGCGCTGGTGCGCATCCGGACGCTCAAGCCCGGCAAGGTTCTGGAGATCGGTGTCGGTACCGGCCTGCTCCTGTCGAAACTGGCGCCAGGAGCTCTGTTCATCGGCGATATCCGCAACTCGCGTCTACTGCGCACGTTCACCACCGCTGTGCAGGCCGCCCGCGCCGACGACGCCGATACAGTCGCCGTCCGCCGCGCCGTCGAACAGAGCCTCATCCTCGGAAAAGAACTCCTCGCCCACCACATCCCCGACATCGCCGGCACGGACGTCCAACTCAAACGCGGCACCGCACACAACGAACTGACCCGCTACCGCTACGACGCCATCCTCTACAAGGCCGGCATCACCCCCCGCACCCTCACCCACATCCCCATCCCCATCCCCATCCAACCGTGGGACCAGAACATCGACGCCCTCGCCGACCAGTTGCGCGGCGAACGGCCCGACCAGCTTCGCGTGACCGACGTCCCCAATACACGCATCGCGAACGACCTGGCCGTACAGCACGCGTTGGAGGCCGGCACACGGCCGGCGGCTCCGCAATCGGCACACGTCGACCTGGAGGCTTTCCACCACCTCGGTGACGAACTGGGCTACTGGACCGCTGTCACGTGGAGCAGCCACGATGCCGGCGCCGTCGATGTCACCTTCGTCAAAGCCCGGCTGCTGGGCGAGGCCACCCCCGTCGGTACCTATACCCGCGCGGAGTGTCGACGCCGACACACCCCTGTCCACCTGGGTCGTCAACCCCGCCACCACCCGCGGCACCGCGGCCCTCCTCACCGCACTCCGTGAGCACATCCGACAGCACCTCCCCGACTACATGCAGCCCGCCGCCATCGTCCCGCTGGATCGCCTGCCGCTGACCGCCAACGGCAAGCTCGACCGAGCCGCCCTACTGGCGCTCGATCCCGAACGCGCCGATGTCGGGCGTGCTCCCAGTACCCCGCAGGAGCAGGTCGTCTGCGAACTGTTCGCGGAGACCCTCGGCCGCGGCGTGGTCGGCGTCGACGAGGACTTCTTCGAGTTGGGCGGACACTCCCTGCTGGCGACGCGGCTGATCGCACGACTGCGCGGCGCGTTCGGTGTCGAGCTGGGACTGCGAACCCTGTTCGAGGCACCCACCCCGGGGAAGATCGCGACCCGGCTGGATGTGGACGGCCCGGACGGCTCCTACGAAGTGGTGCTTCCGCTGCGCACCCGGGGCAGTCGGCCGCCGTTGTTCTGCATCCACCCCGGGGGCGGCATCAGCTGGTCCTACAGCGCTCTGATCAAGCACATCGACCCGGAGTACCCGCTCTACGGCATACAGGCGCGCAGCCTGGCCCGCCCGGAGCCCCGGCCGGAGAGCGTCGAGGAGATGGCGGTGGACTACGCCGACCAGATCCAGACGGTGCAGCCGCACGGTCCTTACCACCTTGCCGGATGATCGTTCGGCGGTCTGTGTGCCCACGCGGTGGCGGCGGAGTTCCAGCGGCGCGGTGAGCGGGTGGCGCTGGTCGCGGTGCTCGACGTCATCCCGAATTGGCAGGGACTGACGCACGCCGACGTGCCCGCACCCGATGACCGGGTGATGCTCCTGTACCACGTGGGCCTGGTCGACGACGGCAGCCATCGGGACAGCGACGAGAAGATGACCTTCGCCAGGGCACGGGAGATCCTGCGCCGCCAGGGAAGCGTGCTGGCCAATCTGGAGGAGGACCGGCTCGCGACGATCACCGAGATCTCAGCGAACAACACCCACCTGACCGTCGATTACCAGCCTGGTCCGATCGATGGTGACCTGGTGCTGATCGCCTGCTCGGAGCAGCAGGACCCTCCCGTCAGCGCCGAGGCCTGGCAGCCTCACGTCCGCGGCTCCGTCGAGGCCCATGTGGTGTCGGGTGAGCATGGAACCATGCTCACCCGACCGGGCACGCTGGCCCAGATCGGTCAGATCCTGTCGGCCAAGCTCCACGATGTCGCCGGTGACGAGTGACGCCCGCCCGCCGCACGTGACGTTCCTTCCACTCACCGTCTGCGAGGACTGATATCGATGTTGACCAACGTGCTCTCTGTCGACCTGGACAGGGTGTTGAAGGACGTTGAAGGCTGGCTGAGCGACTACATCCGCCAACCTCACAGCGAACTCGGCCGATCCGGTCCGGTGTGCCCGTTCGTCGCGCCGGCCCAGGACGCCGACGCGCTGGAGATCAGGGTCAGGTTGGTCGGGCTGACCCCGAGCCAGGCGCTCATCGACGAGATCGTGCGCTGCGGCCTCGACGAGTTCAGCGAGGTCGACTGGAAGGGCGGCAACCCGAATCTGCGCTCCCTTCTGCTGGTCCTGCCGGACCTGCCGCCCGAGCATCTGCACCTGCTGGACGCCGCGCACTCCGCCTTGAAGCCCGAGAGTGTGCGCCGCGGGCTGATGCTCGGACAGTTCCACGAGAACTGCCGTGAGAAGGCGGCCCGAAACCCGGCGTTCGAGGTCAGTTGGGCTCCGGTGCCGATGGTGGCGATCCGCTCGATGGCTATTCACGACGTACTGTTTCTGGGCCAACGGAGGGATTGGTTCGAGGAGTATGCGCGGCGTTTCGGGGCCCGCCACCGGAATTCGGCGCACGGCGTCGACCCGCTGTTGACCGAGGTCTACGAGCGCGCCTGCGCCGCCCATGGTCAGAGGGGCTGAGCGGACGTGCGACGCATCGCGGCGGACGGGGTGGGGACGATGTCCGGCACCGGGGTGTACCGGGGGATGAGCCAGGCCACCCTGGACCGGCAGTACTCTCCGAGTTCCCGGGTGGACAGTCTGCGGGCCTATCTGGAGGAGTACCGGCGAATGAGCGCGGCTGCCCGCCGCGACCATCCGGCGCTCACCGGTCTCGCGTACGGGCCGCACCCGGCCGAGACGCTCGACTACTTTCCCGGCACGGGTACGGGCGCGGGCCGCCCGCCGCTGCTGGTGTTCGTGCACGGCGGCAATTGGCAGGCGCTCGGCCGGGCCGAATCAGCTTTCCCCGCCCCGCCGCTGCTCTCTGGCATGCTCTGGTCCCCATCACCTTTCGGATCCAGGTGAGCCATCAGGCCCAGGAATATCCACGCCGTCGGCGCAGACAGCACCTCTCCCGCCTCGTCGCGGAAGTACACGCGGTCCTCGCCCCAGTTCTTACGCCGCAGGACGAACTCGTATGCCTGGCCATGCCACGGATGGAACGGGTGCGTGACCGTCACAAGTCGCTCCGCACCATGCGGATCACCAGCATTTGACGGCTCGGGCCAACGGGAAGGTCGAACGCTTCAACCGCACCCTCCTCGACGAATGGGCCTACGCACAGCCCTACCGCAACGAGACTGAACGACGCGACGCCTACCCCGCCTGGCTCCACACCTACAATCACCACCGCGGACACACCGCGCTCAAGGGCCAACCACCCGCCAGCCGCGTCCCCAACCTCACGGGTCAGTACACCTAGAGCTCGCGCGGATAGGCGCGGGTCCATGGGGGCAGTCTGAGCATCGGCTCATTGGCTGGGGGGTTGCATCGCTGAGTGGGTGAGGCGGAGGAGGCCGGCACGTATCCGCTTTTCGCCCAGCTCTGGCAGGAGCGCGGTTACGTGTTCGGCTGACAAGGCGGCGAGCAGGGCGTGGGCGGCGTGTTCGGGGTCGGGCGTGGCGCCGAGCAGGATCGCCATGTGGCGGTGCCAGAACCGGTAGGCCCCGATCCGGTAGCGGGCGCCGGGTGCCGTGGTCTCCGACATCCGGACCAGATCCAGGTGCTCCAGCAGATAGTCCAAGTAGGCGTCGACGAACGCGGTAAGCCGTTCGTCGGGCGCTGCCCCCGGCCCGAGCGGTGGCGGCCCGTGCAGGAGCGCCTCCTGCAGCACGCGCTCCCGGGCGTCCAGGAGGGCAGTGGCCAGCCCGGACTTGTCGCCGAACCGGCGGAACAGAGTGCCCTTGCCGACGCCGGCGGCTGCGGCCACCTGGTCCATGGACACCGCCTCCACACCCTGTTCGGCGAACAGCCGGGCGGCGGCTTCCAGTACCGCGGCACGGTTGCGTGCCGCGTCCACCCGCTCCTTGGGGGGAGGCGTGCGCAGCAGTTCCACTGGCATTGCAGAAACGGACTGCGGTCCGTTATTGTCATGAGCCACAACCGGACTATAGTCCGAATCTCCTGGAGGTAGTGGCATGACCGCACTCATCACCCGCGACGAGCTCAAGGCGGCGATCCACGCGGGCACCGTGACCATCGTCGACGCACTGGGCGGCGAGTACTACGCCAAGCAGCACCTGCCCGGCGCCCTCGCGCTGGTCCTGGCCGACACCGACACCCAGTCGCCCACCCTGCTCCCCGACCGCAACGCCGCGATCGTCACCTACTGCTCCAACCCGGCGTGCCCCAACAGCGGACAGGTCGCCGACCGGCTCACCGCTCTCGGCTACACCAACGTCCGCAAGTACCGCGAGGGCATCCAGGACTGGGCGGACGCCGGCCTCCCCACCGAATCCGCCTGACCTCCATCCGGGGGAAGAGCAGCGCGAGGAGCCTTGCCCTTCCCCCGGCAGCCGCACATCCCTCTGCATCCCGACGGGCCGAGATGGCTCGTTCGCCAGTCAAGCAAACGAGCTCGCGCAGACAGCAGAACGCCTTCCACCGCCTGGCCTGCTGCTACGAACGCCGCGCCACGGTGATCGACGCCTTCTTCGACCTCGCGGACACGATCATCACCATCAGCAGCCTCATCCGACAATCCTGGACCACCCACGGCTGGGACAACCGCCCCACCCGACGCCCATGAGACCCACCGGGATGCGGCACGAGCAACGCCACGCGGCCGGTCGCCGTGAGTTCGGCCACCGTCCCGGCGCCGCTGCGACCAACCACCACTTCCGCGGCGGCCGGCAGGTCACCCATCTTCGCGGGGTGCGGCTCGTTTGGAGGGACAGGTTGATCAGACGGTGAAGGTTCGGCTGAGGCTGTGCCGTGTTGCCATGGCCTCCCACTTCACGTAACCGAGCCCCTCGTCGGCGTACCCCTCTCATGTCGGCATCGAGGTCTTGACCTCCTGCACGCCCGGCCTGTCGGCACATGAGGAACGCACCGCCCGGTCGGCCGCGGCGTCACGTGTCCGAACAAGGAAGTACGCGGACGGCATGTCGGGACGAATACCGGGCGGAAGGGACTGCGTCGATCCCGTCGACTGCTGCCGTGACACGTACTCGAACGAAAAGACCCCGACCGTGACCTCGATATCACGTCGGATCTCCTGCTCCTGCTCCGCGGTAACGCCATCCGTGAGGAAGACCGCAACCAGCCTCTGCAAACGTGCTGTTGAGGAGGCCGTGGACTTCGGGTACGCCTTCGAACCCCCCGACGAGGGAACAAACAGCACGGCCAAGATGGCCACGGCGATCACTACGAGCCCGCCGCACACCGCGAGAGCGATGGCCAGCGCCCTTTTCGGGCGCCTGGGTGGCGGCGCCACTGGGATGCCAGGTGGGTAGGCCGGAGGCGGAGGCGGAAGCGGAAGCCGAGGCTGCGACGGTATCCCCATACCCAGCGACTATAGAGCTTCACCGACTCCCGATGCCCGGCTCGTCGATCAACGGGTCTGTCACCCCACTGAGTTCCTTCCGAGACCGAAGGAGCCCTCCCTCGGGGCTCGCAGCGTTCTGGCTCAACAGGTCCCTACGGGCGAGCTACACCCATCTCCGCGTCGCCCACGTACTCCCGCACCGCATAGCGCCCGCGAAGGCGGCGACCGATGGCGTAGGTGTCGCCAAGGCCTCGAGTTCCTGGCCGTCACTCGGGGGTGAGGGTCGGAGCGGGTTTCGCACGGAAACGGTGAGTGAGCAGGAGCACGGTAGTGGCGACCATGGCGATGAATTGGGCGGCGACACTGAGCTTCTTGTCGTCCGACCAGATGGGTTCGTACATGTCGGGAAGCGGTCCGAGCGCACCGATATCGACGTAGCGATACAGGATGAGTGCGGCGAGGCCGCCCGCGGCGACGAGCCAGGCGAAGGCGTCGGCGAGCGAGCGGCGCCAGATGAGGACGAGCAGGGCGGCCAGTGCGGCCAGGCCCGCTTCGACACGGAACAAGGTGCCCTGACTGATGGTCGCACTGACTGCGTCGTACTGGTCGGCGAGTTTGGCGTGGACGTAGGCGTCGACGGCCAGGCCTGCTGCGGCAGCGATCCGGCACGCGCCGCGCAGTGTGCGGCGGACACTGCGCGGCGTGGTGACAGTCGTCATGGCTGGTTCCTCATTCGTCAGATCCCTGGGCTGAGCGCGCTGGGGGTGCCTCAGCGAACGGTGAGCTTGCCCTTCATGTACTGGTGGATGTTGCAGATGTAGTCGTAGGTCCCGGCGGTCGCGGGGGCTTTGAAGGTCGCGGTCTTGCCGCCGGCGATGGTGCCGGTGTCGAAGGCTGTGGATCCGGTGGCCGTGGCGGTGTGCGGGGTCTGGTCCTCGTTTTTGACTGTGACGACGGTGCCCGGCGCGACGGTCAGCGAGGCCGGGCTGAACAGGAAGTCCTTGATGACGATCTGTGCCGCCCCGCCCGCGGGCTTGGAAGTAGCTGCGCTGGTGGAAAGCGTGGCGGAAGGCGTTCCGCCGCTAGAACTGGAGCAGGCCGTGAGCGCCAATAGCGCGCAAGCGGCGCCAGTGACGACCAGTCGTGTCCGGCGGGGGTGTACTCGGGTCGCGATCATGCGCAGGCCCAGCCTTTCGAGAGGAGCGGGACGATGCGGGGGGTGAAGAGGCCAGCAGCCTCATCCAGACAGGGCTGGCTCTGGATGAGGCTGCTGCGGGGTGGACGGGTGCCTCGGGTTCTGGTGCCTGGTGGATGGAGGATGAAGGCACCCGTTGGGGGCGTTAGACCGTCAGGAGGGTGGTGCTGGCGGCCTTGTCGACGGGCAGGAAGTCGTCCGGAACCGGGTACTGGCCCAGCACGAAGTTCAGGATCGCGGCGTGCATGGCCTCGACGGGGGCGATCGTTGCTGCGGTGCTGATCCCGGCGGGGCTGGTGACGTTGTAGGTCGCGAACAGGTAGGTCTGTGCGGCCTGGTCCTCCAGCTGGAGGGCGAGTTTGGCGACGGCCCCGACATCGGTGGCCTTGCCAAGGGCGGCAGTGACGTCGGCCTGGTTGGACAGCGGCACGCCGGTGATGGCGGGCTTGCCCGCACCGGTCAATACCGCGTTCCACGCCCTGGCGTGGTCGGCGTGCTGAGCCATCGCGGTAGTGACGAAGGTCGCCACCGCAGGGGGCACCGTGCCGAGCTTGCCGGCTGCGGCCGCGGCCAGAGTCGCCTTGTAGGCGCCCACCGCCTGGTTCTCCAGTGCCGTGGCCAGTGCGACGACCTTGAGATCGCCGGTGTACTGGCCACTGCCGGAGGCCGCCCCGGTGGTCGACGGTGAGGCGGAGGAGCTGGACTTCTTGTCGCTACTGCTGGAGCAGGCAGCGAGGGTGAGGGCCGCCGCGACACCGCCGGCGCCCAGCAGAAAGCGGCGCCGTCCCAGGTCGGGGCGTTGGTCCTGGTGGGAGCGGAATTCTTCGGCCAGGTCCACGGCGCTGGCCCGCATCGCAGGCAGCGTCTCGCGGTGGGCTTCATCCATGTCCCGGGTCAGGCGGGTGAGCTGCTGCTCGCTGATCTGCAGTTCCCAGCCGTCGTGAGCAGTGGTCACTTCACGGCTCCTTCGGAGATCGGCGAGGCACTCTTGGTCAGGTAGAAGGCGTCGGGGAATCCGATGCTGCCGGCAGCGGCGGGCAGTTTGGCGACCTCCGTGGGGATGGCGATGAGGTCGGGCAGGTTCCCCTTCAAAAGGGCCTGCACGGCCAGCAGCGTCGCCCGATGCTGGGCCTCGACCGGGGCGACCGAGGCGAAGAGCTTGCGCAGTTGCGCGTCGCTGACCTGGCCGACGTTCTTGGTGTAGGTCTGGGCGGCGACGTCTTCCAGCGTGATCGCCAGGGCGACCACGTCGGCCGGCCCCTTGATGGTGGGCAGCGCCTCCTTGACCACGGCCGCGTACTTGGGGTCCGGGCCGGTCTGGGCTTTCCCGCCCGCCTGGGTGGCGGCAGCGTTGAACGCTTTCGCGTGTGCCTGGTGCTGGGTGGTGGTCTTGGCGATGAACGCCGCGACCGTCTTGTTTCCGTCCTTGATGAATGGCAGGCCCGCAGCGGTCTGGTAGACGCTGATGGCCAGGTTCTCCAGTGACGCCGCGGTCTGCAGCGCCATGATGTCGTCCGCGGTGGTGGCTGTGGCCCGGGCGGAGCTCAGCAGCGCTGCTGCCCCCGCCACGCCCGCGACCGCTCCCCCGCGCTGCCACCAGCGCCGCGACCGGGGCGTGGTGGCCTCGGTGAAGTCGCCCAGTGCGCTGCTGGTGATCCGCAGCGCGTCGCTGTTCAGATCCTGTGACTGCTCGGCAAGTTCTTCCAGCAGCCGGGTGTCGATGCGCTCTACGCCCATCACGCCCCATCTCTCATGGCACCCGCTCCGTCGCGGGTACTCCACTTCATCTTCGGCGCCACGAAGCGACCGGATTGCTCCCACCACCGGCGAGACGGCCCAATTCACCCGTAAGGGTGGACGCGCCATCTCCCAAAGGATGGGTTCCCTACAGAACTCCGTGCAGAAGAAGGAGATCCGTCACCACGAGACAACCCCCAGCGCCCGGGAACCTGGCATGATCACGCCCCGACAGGTACGTCGGGTTCAAAATCCAGGGAGGGGCCGCTGTGCATACGGGTCTGCTGGTGCTGCTCGGTGCGCTCACAGCACTGGAATACATCTGCGGCATCGCCTCCCTCACCACCGGCCGCATATGGGCACCCTGGGCCCGACACCGCGTCCTGCGGCCCCAACCCTGAGGGTGGGCACAACTCTGCGGAGCCGCCGTGCTCACCATCTACGCCCTGCACTACGGACGAGGACTGAACTTCCCGCCGATGGTCGTTCTCGCCGTCTCCCTGCTCCTCCTGGTCACCGCCACCGTGCTGAACCACTTCGCCCTCAAGGCTCCCCAATGAGGCCCCAGCAGAAGGAAATCCCCACCGACGAAGACCGCCGCGAAGACGATTCAGGCACCCGCGAAAACCGACCGGGTGGAGCGGGAAGGCGCGGACCGGCCGGTCCGGCGAGGACGAGGCGGGCAACGCCTGCCGGGACGTAGTTTCCGGCTACACAGTGCAGGCTCCGCAGCAGCAGGTCGACGTGACACTTACAGATCGCCCGGTGCGTTACGCATCCGGCGCAGCGCGCCGCGTAGCCCGCGGTTGCTCCAGGCCCGATCGAGGCGGCACGGCCCACAGTAGGTGTCGTCTTCGGGTGGGACGCGGAGGTCGGTCTCCCTGTCCACCGGCGTGTCCACGGGCCGCTGGCAGTCCGGCGTCGCGCACTGCGGGACGTTCGGCGCTTCCTCTTCGTCTTCCTCGGCCATCCACGGCTGCAGCTCAGCCCGCTCTGCTGCCCGCTCGGCTTCCTGGCGGGCCGCGGCTGCCGCGCGGCGCTGCTGCTCGCGCTGCCAGTAGGCCGCCTGGGTGCGGGTGTCGGTGAGCACCTTCAGCAGCGGCGCTCGTACCCGCCGCGTTCCTGCGCGACGCTCGGGATCGCCTTCAGCCGCCGCTCAGCGGCACCGCCTGAACCCACCCATCGGCGCCCCGGCGCGACCGCGGGTCGCCGCCGTCGGCGTGATGGAGGGCGGTAGAAGGCCGGGGCCGACGAGGAGCTCAGATCCAGTCTTTGCGTTTGAAGCTGATGTAGAGCACGGCGGACAGAAGGAGAATCGCGGCGGTGGATTCGTAGAAGCCGTTTTCGGTGCTAAATCCCGGGTACGGAACGTTTTGTCCGTAGAAGCCAGTGACGGCGGTGGGGACCGCGATGATCGCTGCCCAGCTGGTCACCTTCTTCATGATCATGTTCATGCGGTTGCTCTGGACTGTGAGGTTGGTTTCCATGATCGAGGTGACCATGTCGCGCAGCGACTCGGTCCATTCCGTAGCCCGCAGGACGTGGTCGTAGATGTCCTGGTAGTAGGGCGTCAGGGGCTCGGTCACGATGTGGAGGTCGCGGCGGAGCAGGCTGTTGACGACTTCCCGCATGGGCAGCACGACTCTGCGCAGGCGCACCAGGCTCTTGCGCAGTTCGAAGGAGTTGCGCTGGACGGCCTGGATCTGGCCTTTTCCGTCCTCGAAGAGGAGGTCCTCGACGGCTTCGATGCGATCGTCGAGTTCCTGGACTGCGGCGAAGTGCCCATCGACGATGTAGTCCAGCAGGCCATGGAGCAGGAATCCGACGCCGTGCTTGGCCAGGTCGGGGCTTCCGTCCCAGCGTGCGACGACCTGGTCAATATCGAAACGATCGTCCTTGCGGATCGTAATCAGCGCTGTGCGGGTGATGAATACCGCGACCTCGCTGGTGTTCAGCGGGCCGCCGCCGGGCTCCATGCTGATGGCGTATGCGCTCAGGAAGGAGTGGGTGGCGTAGCGGTCGAGTTTGGGACGCTGGTGTTCGTGCAGGGCATCCTCGACGGCCAGTTCATGGAGACCGAACTCCTCGCTGATCATCGCGAAGTCTTGGGGCGTGGGATCGCACAGGTCCAGCCACACCGCCGCATCTGCGTCGCACACATACTCAGATATGTCCTCAACGGGAAAGTCTTCCAGCACCAGAGTGCCACTGCGGTACAACCGGGTTCGAGCCATGGTGCTCAGACTAGCCACGGCTCAGCAGCGGTCCTGCCTCGGATGCGGCTCTCAACACCGCCGGACTCAAGTGGAGTCCGAACACATCTCCCGACGGGGTCGGCTGACTGACCTACAAGTGGTGTCGGCCGTGACCTACAAAGCCAAAGTTCAGTGTGGGCCTGCTTGACCGCTTCCGGGTACGCCTGGGCAGCCTACGGATTCGCTGATGGGGCGGTGCGGTGGTGTTCGGCGTTGATGCGCTGGGCTTCTTCGAGCTGGTCTTCGAGAATGACGATGCGGCAGGCGGCCTCGATGGGAGTGCCCTGGTCGACGAGCTCGCGGGCGCGGGCGGCGATGCGCAGCTGGTAGCGGGAGTAGCGGCGGTGGCCGCCGGTGGAGCGCAGTGGGGTGATGAGGCGGGCGTCTCCGATGGCGCGGAGGAAGCCCTGGGTGGTGCCGAGCATCTCGGCGGCCCGGCCCATGGTGTAGGCGGGGTAGTCGTCGTCATCGAGACGACCGTAGGAATCGTCTGCTGTCATCGCACCTCTTCGTGAAACGCGTGGAGGGGCCCTGGTGCCGTGCGGCACCAGGGCCCCGAAGGAACTGCTACACCATCTGCCGGCCCTGATGCTGCGCCGGCGTTCTGTTTTCGCAGACCCGACCCACACGGCGTCGGGGGTGCGGGGATCGCTGATGCGTGACCGGAGACCACCTGCCTATCGATGTCCTGCGGTACCCGGACTTCAGTACGTGCGTCCGGGCGATCCTGATGGCGCGGGGCTCCTCCGTTCTTCCCTCTGAATCCGTCACTTACCAAACGGGGGAACTGCTCACTGCCGGTACTGCGAACCGCTGGTGGCCTTGAACAGCGCCACCCTTCGGCAGCCAGCCCCGTCGCCCGTCCTGCAACCGCTCTGGCTTAGAACCCCACTGCCGAACCTCCCGATACGCGCGCCCGCAGCTGACGCCTTTACCGAGGAACCACTGAAAACCGCACTGCTGGTACTGCTCATGGCGGCCCCTGATCACTGCGGGCCACCCGGTCCGGCCGTCAGTCCCGTCGCCGTCCTGCAACCGCCCTGGCTTCGAAACTCCACCACCGCACCGTCCTGCGCACTGCAACTGCTTGTACTGCGGGTACTGCTGCCTGGCAGTTCGTCTCTGCCGGGCCCTTCTCGATCTCGGCTACGAGAGAAACCATAACCACACCACCACCCAATGTCTACTCCAGACCGCATAGATTTTCGCGTGTACGACGGTGCGGTAGTCGGCCTCGAACAGACCAGGGCACGCGGTGGCCGCGGCCGGGCCGCCCTCGCTCACGGCCACACCCGTGACCGACGCGGGCATGGGCGGTTAACGGGCCCGGGTGCGGGCACAAGATGCCGCAGAGAGCTGACAGGGCACGGATGAACAAGAGACCGGGTGACCTGATGGACCCGGTGAGCGTCAACACCGCAGCCGACCGTTCCGCGAGCGCCGTCGCCGACGCACGCGGTGCTACCCGGGCCTTCCTGGAGGTCCTCGGGCGGCCGGGGATCGCCACCGAAGCCGCCGACACCGTCGTCCTGGTGGTCTCCGAGCTCGTCACCAATGCCCTGCGCCACGGCGGGGGAACCTTCACGCTTCGCCTGGCCGCCCGCCCCTGCACCATCGAGGTGGCCGTCGGCGACGCCAGCTCGCAGGCGCCGCGTTGCCCCCCGACCTGCACGGAGGGACGGGAGGTTCCGGCTGGCCCATGGTCAACCGCCTCGCCCGCGCTACCGCGGTGACCCGAGGGACGGACGGCGGGGACGGTAAGCCCTTTCTCGCCCGGTGGCGCCACGACGGTGCCGCCGGATTCGCGTAACTCGGTCCTGGGTCATGTCGCGTGGACGGCGGTATGCCCTTATGCGGCCTGTGTGAGCTCGGCGCGGCCGAACAGGAGCGCGTAGCCGGTGGGGAGCCGGTCCAGGATCCGGGTGATCAGGTCGGAGCCGGCCAGGGCGGTGACAGCGGCCAGGACGGCGCCGGTGTCCCAGCCGGTGGTGGCGGGAGTGGCGCCGGCGCGGTCGGCGAGGTCCTGGACGAAGGCCCAGCCGGTCAGGGGCTGGTTGTCGGGGACCTGGGCGGCGAGGACGGAGGCGGCCTCGAAAGGCAATCGGGCGGCGAGCTCGACGCGTTCGTCGCCGGTCAGCTGGCGGCCGAGTCCCGAAAGGACCAGGCGGACGGCTTCCTCGGCCCGCTCCCGGGTGGGGTAGACGCCTTCGTAGCGGACTTTCTCCAGCATCTGCTCGAACGTCATCACGGGCGGCTGCTGGAGCGGTGCACGCAGGTCGGACATCACTGCGGTGGCTGCCTTTCTGTATCCGAGGCGCCGGTGCCCGGCGGGTGCGGGCGCCGGCGGGTGCGGGCGCCGGCGGGTGCGGGCGCCGGCGGGTGGGTGGTCAAGTGGACCGGGGGCGGCCGAAGAGGAGGTCGTAGCCCGCGGGGAGCTGGAGCAGGACCTGTTTCAGCAGGTCCTCGCCGGTCGCGTCGGCGACGGTGCTCAGGACGGCGCTGACGTCCCAGGTCGCGGTGGTCTCGGTGGCTCCCTCGATCCAGGCCGCTGCCGCCCGCACGAACCGCTCCGGTGGGAGTGGTTCGGCGCTCTGCAGCGGGTTGAGGAGGATCAGGGCGAAGCCTTCCGGCAGACGCGCCGCCAGCTGGGCGCGCACCTCGCCGACCAGGTGTGCGCCGAGCAGGGCGAGCACCACGCGGGCCGCGCGTTCCGCCTCCTGACGGCTCCCGTACTCGCCGCGTTCCTTCACTCGGTCGAGGAACGCTTCCCATCGCAAGGTCATATCGGCCGCCACTGCGTCCAGGTACCGGAGCCGGTCAGCTGCTGGCCGAGACAGTCCAGCTCGCGGAAGGGGTCAGTACCTGCCAATGCGCTGCACGGGAACCGTTGCAACATGTCATCCAATGGATGACAAACATGGTGTCGTCCAAAGGCTGACACTTCTCGGCATGCCACGCCCGCACGAACGCGACCCGCACACACCGCGGCACGGTCTACGGAGAACCCCATCCGCCCTGAACCCGGCGCCCCCGGGGCCACCGCGGCCCCGGCTCGCGACCCCCCGCGCAGGAGGATCGGCCCCAGGACGGGGTGTGCCGCCCGCCCCCAGGGACCAGGTACCGGCGGGTCAGGCGGAGGTGAGGAGGTGCGTGCGC
>NZ_JASISZ010000122.1 GCF_030063355.1 Streptomyces sp. PH10-H1 | reverse complement strand
CCGTACGGACCGGTCCGCGCGGAGTGCCCGCGGCCGGGCCGTCGTCCAGGACCGAGACGTTGAGCGCCGCCGCACCGCGGGTGAGCGTCACCCGGACATGCGAACCGCCGGCGTGCCGTACGGCGTTGGTGAGCGCCTCCTGCACGATGCGGTAGGCGGCGGCGCCGACCGCGGGCGGCGCGTGGTCCGCGCCCGCGCCGACCGTGAGCGCCACCCGCGCCCCGGCCGCCTCGGCGGCACGGACCAGGTCGGGCACCCCCGGCAGTCCCGGCAGCGGCCCGAGCGGCCCCCCGGATCCCAGTGGGCCCCGGTCGTCGTCGGCGGCGCCGGACCGCAGCACCCGCAAGGTGGCGCGCAGCTCCGCGCGGGCGTCACGGCAAGTGTCGGAGATGGCTTCCAGCGAGGCGGCGATCGCCTCCCGGTCCAGCCGGTCCGGGTTGGCGATCAGGACGTGAGCGGCCACCGAGGTCTGCACACCGACCAGCGTGATCGTGTGCGCCAGCAGATCGTGGAGATCGCGGGCGATCCGCAGCCGCTCCTCCGCGACCCGGCGGCCCGCCTCCTCCTCGCGGGTGCGCTCCGCCCGCTCGGCGCGTTCCACGATCGCCCCGATGTACTTGCGGTGCATCCGTACCGCCTCGCCGACCAGCCCGACCGCGAAGATCCAGCCGGCGCTGCTGAGCATGTGGGTTCCCGTGTCGGGCCGGTCGAGCGTGGCCAGCATCACCCCGGCCATGAGGCCGATCAGGAGCGGTATCACCACGAAAGTGCGCAGCGGCGGCCCGGCGACCGCCAGGCTGTATAGCGCGACCATGGTGGTGGGGATCACCGCCTGATGGAGGTTGTCACTGCCGTGGTAGACCGACACGGCCAGCGCCAGCGCCAGCACCATGCCCAGCGGCGCCCGCCGCCGCCACACCTGGAAGACCGCGATGGTCACCAGCAGCGTCCACCCCAGGGCATCCGGCCGGTGGCCGCCAACGGCCGTGACCGGCAGCGTCAGGGCCAGCACCGCCTGGAGCGCCAGCAATCCGGCGGCGAGCAGCAGATCGTTGCGCGTGACGCGCACCGCTGGGGTGGTTCTCATGGGTGACACGGCTCCATCCTGTGTGCTGTGCGACGACCTGTCGCCGGACGGGCTGAAATCGCAGCCCGTCCGGCGCTGGGGGACAAGCCCCTGTTCCCCCGGGGACAAGCCCCCCGGGACGAGGCCCTAGCGGACCAGCTCCAGGTCGATGGCCGTCGGCTCGGGCGGCCGGGGCATCTCCCGGCTGAGCCGGCCTGGCCACCAGACGCGGCCGGCCAGCAGGGTGCTCGCGGCCGGGACCAGGAAGGTCCGCACCACGAAAGTGTCCAGCAGGACGCCGAGGGCGATCGTCGTGCCCATCTCGACCATCATCACCAGGGGCAGGGACGCGAGGACGGTGAAGGTGGCGGCGAGCACGATGCCCGCCGAGGCGATGACACCGCCGGTCGCCTCCAGCGCGGTGACGGCCGACCGCCGGGCGTCCGCGCCGCGCTCCGCCTCCTCCCGCATGCGGTGCATGAGGAAGATCCCGTAGTCGACGCCGCGGGCGACGAGGAAGACGAAACTCAGCAGCGGCAGGCCCGGATCAATGCCGTGGAAGCCGAGGACCGGGCCGAAGATCAGTCCGCCGATGCCGAGCGAGGCCGCCCAGACCCCGGCCATCGCCACCACCAGCAGCAGCGGCGCGACCAGGCTGCGCAGCAGCGCGGCGAGCAGCAGGAAGACGGCGACGAGCACCAGCGGCACGACGATCTTCCGGTCGCGGGAGGACGTGTCGGCGGTGTCGAGCTGCTGGGCGCTGAAGCCGCCGACGAGCCCGTGCTCCGCGGCCGTCCCCGTACGCAGCCGTTCGATCGTGCCGTGCTCCGCCGCCGTGTCGGGTGCGGCGGACGGGAAGGCCTCGATCTCGGTCCAGCCGTTCGCGGTCCTGCCCTTCGCCGTACCCGCGACGCCGTCGGTGGTACGGACCGTGGCCAGGACCGCGTCGGAGCGGGCGCTGGGGGCGAGCACGATGACGGCCTGGGCGCTGCGCTCGGGGAACGCCCGCTGGAGGGTGTGCGCGGCCGTCACGGACTCCGAGGTGACGGTGAAGGTGTCGTCCTGGCGCAGATCGCCTGGAAGGTTCCCGATGCCGAGCGCGAGCGCCCCGACGGCGACCGCGGAGGCGGTGAGCACCGCGACCGGGCGGCGTACGACGAGCGCGCCGATCCGGCCGTAGAGGCCCCGCGCCTCCTTCGGCCGGCTGCCGTAGCCGGGGATCAGCGGCCAGAACACCCGGCGGCCGAGCAGCACCAGGACGGCGGGGAGCAGGGTGGTCATCGCGGCGAGCGAGCAGATGATGCCGACGGCGCCGGTCGGGCCGAGGCCGCGGCTGCTGTTGAGGTCGGCGGCGAGCAGGCACAGCAGCCCGGCGACCACGGTCGCGGCCGAGGTGAGCACGGCCGGGCCGACGCCGCGCAGGGCGGTGCGCATGGCCTCGTACGGTTCCGGCCGCCGGCGCAGTTCCTCGCGGTAGCGGGCGATGAGCAGCAGCGCGTAGTCCGTTCCCGCGCCGAAGATGAGGACAGTCATCACCGAGGAACTCATGCTGGAGACGGTCAAGCCGAAGGCCTGCACCATGCCGTAGACGATGGCCATCGCGGTCCCCGCGGCGACGCCGACGGCGACCAGGGGCACCAGCCAGAGGAACGGGCTGCGGTAGGTGATGATCAACAGTAGCGCGACGACGGCGACGGTACCGATGAGCAGGGTGCCGTCGATGCTGTTGAAGACTGTCTTGGCATCGGCCTCCATCCCGCCGGGGCCACCGACCCGGACCGTCAGCCCGTCCGGACGGTCCTTGGCGAGCAGCACGCGGACGTCCGCGACCACATCCTCGGGCTTTCCGTCCTTCTGGGCGATCGCGACCGGCACCATCAGCGTCCGGCCGTCCTTCGCCGGCACGGCCCGGGGCACGCCGCCCACCAGGTCGTACGCGGCGTCCACGGCCGCCGTCTGCCGCTGGACGGCGGCGCGGTCGGTGGCGGTGATCCCCGAGGCGCGGTCGTAGACCAGCACGACATCGGTCGACCCGCCGCCGGGCATCGTCTGCTGGATCTTCGCGACCTGGGTCGACTGGGCGCTCGCCGGCAGATAGTCGACGGCGTCGTCGTGCTTGACGGCGCCGAGTCTCCCGGCGAACACCCCGGTGACGGCGAGTACCACGATCCAGAACCCGATCACCGCCCATGGCAGTATCCGGCGCCGCGGCTTGGCGGACCTCGCGGACTTCGTGGCCCCCATCAGGGCCTCCCCTCCTGGAACGACTGGCTTCCTGTGCACCAGCCTTCCGTCGGGGAAGCCCTCTTTCGTCACGCTCAGGACCGAACGACGGCCTACTCCCCGGGTCGTCGCGCCCGCCCGCTACTCCCCCGGGAGTACGCGGTACTCCTGCCACTTCGTGACGGCACCCTTCGGGTTCCAGGCGGAATTGGAGGTGTGCGTTGCCAGGCAGCGGTACTGCTTGCCCAGGTAGGACACGCGGTCATTCGCCGAGTACTGCTGTTTGACTTTCCATTCCGAGAATCCCGCTGCCATGTGATGACGCCCTTTCACGAGCCCGGCAAGCTGCCGCCTCACCGGAATCGTCCCACGCCATTCAACCGTTCCGCCCGCCCGGCGTTTGAGGGCGGCCTTTCTTACAGCCCGCCCGGCGCTTGAGGGCAGCAGTTGAGTTCAGACCTCAGGACGGCGTCCCAGCAGCCTCGGCGAGTAGCCGCTCGGTGTCCCCCGCGGGCAGCGCCAGGCAGCGGCCCACCGCCACCAGCGCCTCCCGCTCAGCCGGCAGATACGGCCCGTCGGCGAGGGCGATCCTGGCCCCCTGCAGCAGGATGCGCTCACGCCCCTGCGGCGCGAGGTGCGCGCTGAGCGGTTCCAGGGCCTCATGGAGCTCGATGGAGAGCCAGCTGCCGCAGCCGTCGAGGGCGTCGGCGAAGGAGTCGGGGCCGAGGGCGTCGGCCGCGCCGGGGAACCGGCCCGCGTCGGCGACGATCGCGGCCAGCAGCCCGAGGAGCTGGTCCTCGGTACAGTCCGTGAACCCCGCGGAGCGCACCGCGCGGACGGCCTCTTCCCTGGCAGGACGGCCCATGGCCCCGCCCGCCGTGAGGACGGCGAGGGCGACGGTGTGGACGGCGTCCCGCAGCATCGCGGAGAAGCGGGCCGTGGTGGGGTGGTCGAGCGTCTCGGGGCCGAAGTGCCCGTGGCAGCCGCTGCATTCGATGACGACACCGGCCGGCCCCCGGGTCAGCAGGGGAACGTTGAACACGGTCAGGCGACGGATGCCGCTGCGCCGGTGGTATCCGCGGTCGCCACCACAGTCGGGGCAGAAGAACTCCCCGTCGTCCTCGGTGTGCCATGCGGTCCGCACACCCCAGATGCACAGCCCTCTCAGCTGAACCACGTTGCACCCTCCGGCGTTTCGTCCCGGTACGCACCGATCCGGCCCGCACATGTGCGTAACGCCTCGGCAACGGTGCCGTTACTGCCGTGATGTTAGCCACACCAGTGACGCGCAGTCAGTACCGCGTAAGGGGGCATTTCCGGGACACCCCCTTCCCTGACGCGTTTTAGCAGGTCACAGCGGGTCGGCCCGGGATGAGGATTGACGCGATCTCGACGTTCGCCCGTACAGCGACCGTCAATTGGTCCCCAATTGGGTGTCCCCCAGGTGCGCGCCGGGACGGACGCGGACGCGCGAACGGCCGCGGCGAACCCTCGTGAGGGTCGCCGCGGCCGTTGCCCGCCGTAAGGCCGAAGCCGACTCAGCGGGCCGCGCGGTTGACGGCCGAGACGACCGCCTTCAGGGAGGCGCGGGTCGTGTTCGGGTCGATGCCGATGCCCCACAGCACCTTGCCGTCGATGGCGCACTCGATGTACGACGCGGCCTGGGCGCTGGCGCCCTCGCTCAGCGTGTGCTCGGTGTAGTCCAGCAGTCGCGCGTCGATGCCGACCGAGGACAGCGCGTCGAAGAACGCGGAGATCGGGCCGTTGCCGCTGCCGCTGAGCGTCGTCACGACGCCGTCCACGACGGCCTCCACGGTCAGTACGTCGCCACCGCCGGTGGTGCTCTCGGCCTGCGCGGAGCGCAGCTCGATCCGGCCCCAGGCGTTGTCCGGCGTGGGCAGGTACTCGTCGCGGAAGGTCTCCCAGATCTGCGCCGGGGTGACCTCGCCGCCCACGTCGTCGGTCTGGATCTGAATGATCTTGGAGAACTCGATCTGCATGCGGCGCGGCAGGTCCAGCTTGTGGTCGTTCTTCAGGACGTAGGCGATGCCGCCCTTGCCGGACTGCGAGTTGACGCGGATGACGGCCTCGTAGGACCGGCCGACGTCCTTCGGGTCGATCGGCAGGTACGGGACCGCCCACGGGATCTCGTCGACGGTCTTGCCCGACGCGGCCGCGTCGGCCTCCATCGCCTCGAAGCCCTTCTTGATGGCGTCCTGATGGGAGCCGGAGAAGGACGTGTAGACCAGGTCGCCCGCGTACGGGTGGCGCGGGTGGATCTCCATCTGATTGCAGTACTCGGTGGTGCGCCGGATCTCGTCGATCTGCGAGAAGTCGATCTCCGGGTCCACGCCCTGGCTGAACAGGTTCATACCCAGGGTGACCAGGTCGACATTGCCGGTGCGCTCGCCCTGCCCGAACAGACAGCCCTCGATACGGTCCGCGCCCGCCATGATCGCCAGCTCGGCGGCGGCCACCGCGGTGCCCCGGTCGTTGTGCGGGTGCACCGACAGGCACACGAACTCGCGGCGCGACAGGTTGCGCGACATCCACTCGAAGCGGTCGGCGTGGGTGCTGGCGGCGGAGCGCTCGACGGTCGCCGGCAGATTCAGGATGATCTCGCGGCCGGCCTCGGGCTGCCAGACGTCCATGACGCCCTCGCAGACGTCCAGGGCGAAGTCCAGCTCGGTGTCGGTGAAGATCTCCGGGCTGTACTGGTAGCCGAAGACCGTGTCGGAGCCCAGGATCTTGTCCGCGTACTCCATGACCAGCCGGGTGCCGTCCACGGCAATCGCCTTGACCTGCTCCTTCGATCCGCGGAAGACCACCCGGCGGAAGACCGGAGCGGTCGCGTTGTACAGGTGGACGGTCGCCTGGCGCGCACCGACCAGCGATTCGACGGTCCGCTCGATCAGCTCCTCGCGGGCCTGCGTCAGGACGGAGATCGTCACGTCCTCGGGGATCGCGCCCTCTTCGATGATGGAGCGCACGAAGGCGAAGTCGGTCTCGCCGGATGACGGAAACCCGACCTCGATCTCCTTGTAGCCCATCGTGACCAGCAGATCGAACATCGCCCGCTTACGGATCGGAGACATCGGGTCGATCAGTGCCTGGTTGCCGTCCCGCAGATCGGTGGACAGCCAGCGCGGCGCCTTGGTGATCCGGGCGTCCGGCCAGGTGCGGTCGGCGATGTCCACGGCGTCGTACGGCGCGTACTTGTGGATCGGCATCGCGGTGGGGCGCTGGCGCACACTGGCGGCGGTCACGGGCGTGGGGCGGCCTACTGAGTTCTCGGACATCTGCGGTGGGCTCCTCGTGGGATCCGGCTCTGGTACGGCCGACGGCGATGCGCACGCCAGAACTCCGCGGGGAGGGGGTCGGCCTACGACTACAGACCCTCGCCGCGGCAGCTAAGGAGAAGCAGCCCGAAACGCATGATGTGAACGACCATAGCCGAGCCCACTCGAATCCCGCACTGGAAGTGTGCTCCCTCTCAATATGCAAGACGAGCTGTTCTGTCCAGTAAAACCATGATCTTCCGTCCCTTTTCGCGAATCATCGTCGCAAGCAGTGACAGTCCCGCTGGCACGTGCCAGATTGCGGCCATGGACGCGACACGGACTTTCTGCACGATCATTCCTCCGCATGTCCTCGACAAGATGGCCACATCTGAGGACCGCGCGCTCTCCGATCTCGCCCGCGCCACGCTGGAGCGGGACGCGTTCGAGCGCACCCACCGCCGTCTGACCACGGTCATCGGCGCACCTTCCATCGCCGGCGCGACCGCCTCCGACCATCCGAAGCGGACGATCTACGACGCCAAGCACCAGACGGCGCTGCCCGGCCGGAAGACCCGCGGCGAGGGCGACAAGCCCGGCAAGGACCAGACCGCCAACCGCGCGTACAACGGTCTCGGCGCCACCTTCGAGCTGTACCTCAAGGCATACGGCCGTCAGTCCATCGACGACCAGGGCCTGCCGCTGAATGCGACCGTGCACTACAGCCAGGGGTACAACAACGCCTTCTGGAACGGCGAGCAGATGGTGTTCGGGGACGGCGACGGCCAGATCTTCCTCGACTTCACCCTGCCGCTGGACGTGATCGGCCATGAGCTGACCCACGGCGTCACCCAGTACACCGCCAATCTGACCTACTTCGGCCAGCCGGGCGCGCTCAACGAGTCCATGTCCGATGTGTTCGGCAGCCTCATCAAGCAGTACGCGCTCCAGCAGACCGCCGACTCGGCCGACTGGCTGATCGGCGCCGGGCTGCTCGGCCCGAGCATCAACGGTGTCGCGCTGCGCTCGATGAAGGAGCCCGGCACGGCCTACGACGACCCGCAGCTCGGCAAGGACCCGCAGCCGGGCACCATGGACCACTTCGTGGCGACCGGCCGCGACAACGGCGGCGTGCACATCAACTCCGGAATCCCCAACCACGCCTTCTACCTGCTGGCCGAGTCGCTCGGCGGGCATGCCTGGGAGCAGGCTGGGCAGATCTGGTACGACGTGCTGACCGGCGGGAACCTCTCCGCCCAGGCGACGTTCGCCGAGTTCGCCGGGCTGACCGTCGCCGCCGCCCAATCCCGGTTCGGTGAGGGCCCGGCGCACCAGGCCGTACTCAAGGCCTGGTCGCAGGTCGGCGTCCCGACGTCGACCAATGGCGCGGACCTCCCGCGTCCGCCCGGATAGCCGGTAAGCGTGCCGGGCGAGTAGGGCGATCAGGGCTGAGGAGCACTGTGCACATCGAAGTGATCCGTTCCGGCGGCTTCGCCGGAATCGAGCGACGGGCCGCGCTGGACACCACCGGCCGGCCCGACGCCGCCCACCTGCACGCCGTGGCCCGCGAGGCCCTCGCCCAGGGCGGGGCCGCGCCGGACCGTGGCGTGCCGGACGGTTTCCACTACGAGATCACCGTCGACGGCCGCACGGTCCACTGCGCGGACCCGCACCTGACCGAGGCGCAGCGCGACCTGATCCAGACGATCCTGAAGGAGGGCGCGTAACCCCGCACCGGCCTGTCAGAGGGGCCGGCGGAGTTAGAAGCCCAGCTTCCGCAGCTGCTTCGGGTCGCGCTGCCAGTCCTTGGCGATCTTCACATGCAGGTCCAGGCTGCTGTCTCCCGGGGGCAACCCCCGTACCCCCGGCCGAACCGCCGGAGGCACCGTCCGCCGGAGCGGATCCCCCCGCGTTAGAAGCCCAGCTTCCGCAGCTGCTTCGGGTCGCGCTGCCAGTCCTTGGCGATCTTCACATGCAGGTCCAGGAAGACAGGCGTGCCGAGGAGCGCCTCGATGTGCTTGCGCGACTTGGTGCCGACGTCCTTGAGGCGGGCGCCCTTGGGGCCGATGATGATGCCCTTCTGGCTGGACCGCTCGATGTAGATGTTCGCGTGGATGTCGAGCAGCGGCCTGTCCTTCGGCCGGTCCTCGCGCGGGATCATCTCCTCGACGACGACCGCGATGGAGTGCGGCAGCTCGTCCCGTACGCCTTCGAGCGCGGCCTCGCGGATCAGTTCCGCGACCATGATCTGCTCGGGCTCGTCCGTGAGGTCGCCGTCCGCGTAGAGCTGCGGGCCCTCGGGGAGCAGCGGGACGATGAGGTCGGCGAGCAGGCCGACCTGCACGTCCGCGACGGCCGAGACGGGAATGATCTCCGCCCACTCGATGCCCAGCTCACGGCCCAGCTCGGAGATCGCGAGAAGCTGCTCGCGCAGCACCTTGTCGTCGACCAGGTCCGTCTTGGTGACGATCGCGATCTTGGGGGTCTTGCGGACCCCCGCGAGCTCCTTGGCGATGTACTTGTCGCCGGGGCCGAGCTTCTGGTCGGCGGGCACGCAGAAGCCGATCACGTCGACCTCGGCCCAGGTGGAACGGACCACGTCGTTGAGCCGCTCGCCCAGCAGCGTGCGCGGCTTGTGCAGACCAGGGGTGTCGACGAGGATCAGTTGCGCGTCGGGCCGGTGCACGATGCCGCGCACGGTGTGCCGGGTGGTCTGCGGCCGGCTTGAGGTGATGGCGACCTTGATGCCGACGAGAGCGTTCGTGAGGGTCGACTTGCCCGCGTTGGGGCGGCCGACGAAACATGCGAAGCCGGACCGGTGGGCGGCCTCGGAGGACTGGGTACTGGCGCTCATGGCGCTCATTCTCCCCGATCCCGGCCGGGCCGGGACACACCGGCACCCGGCGGGCCGGGAAGCGGGGCCGGGAAGGGAGCCGTCAGCCCGCCGCGACGGTGATCCGATGCGTCCCGTCCGGGCCCGCGAGGTGCACCGGGGTGTCCGGGCCCCCGAGGTCGCGGACGGCCGCCCGGTCGGCGTCCGCCGGGGTCTCGGCGGCGGTGACGACGGCTGCCGCCTCCAGCGACTGGGCGCCGCTGGCGACGGCCATCGCGACGGCCGTCTGGAGGGCGCTGAGCTTCAGCGAGTCCAGCGCGACCGTACCGGCGACGTAGGTGCGGCCGGTCTCGTCGCGTACGGCCGCGCCCTCGGGCACGCCGTTGCGGGCGCGGGCGGACCGCGCCAGGGTGATGATCTTCAGGTCCTCGGGCCCCAGCGGGGTCGCACCGGTCGCATCGGTCGCACCGTTCGCATCGGTCGTCGCATCGCTCATACCGGCGAGCATAAAGCGCCTGCCCTAGCCCGCGACCGGCCGCATGGTGTCCCGGCGGCCCTCCGGCGACGTCAGCCGCTCCAGCTTGGCTGCGGTGTCCGTGCCGGGCAGCGGGTTGTGCATGACGATGGTCAGGTCCGGCCGGGCCGGAATCCGCAGCTGGGTGCTCTCGAAGTGCAGCGATCCGGCGGTCGGATGGATGATCTCCTTGAGCGTCTGGCCACTGGCCTGCACATCGCCGCGCGCCCAGATCTCCGCGAACTCCGGGCTGACGGCGGCCAGTTCCTCGACCACCGCGCGGAACCCCTCGTCGTCCGGCCGCTCGGAGACCGCCGCCCGGTACTGCGCGACGACGGAGGCCGCCAGCTCGTCCCAGTGGTCGACCCGGCCCCGGTAGCGGGGGCTGGTGAAGAAGGTGACCAGGCAGTTGGTGTCGTCCGGCGTGAAGGCGAAGGCGAGCCCGGCCGCGTCATTGAAGGCGATGATGTTCCAGTACGCGTCCATGACGTGCGCGGGGAACGGCATCCACGCGTCGATCAGCCGGTGCAGGCCGTCGCAGAAGTCCGACCCCGGAGCGGCCTCCGGCAGCGGCGGATTGAGCCCGGCCAGACCGTAGAGATGGCGGCGCTCACTGCCGTTCAGCTTCAGTACCCGGGCGACCGCGTCCAGCACCTGCGGCGACACGGTGATCTCACGCCCCTGCTCCAGCCACTGGTACCAGGACACCCCGACCCCGGCGAGCACCGCGACCTCCTCGCGGCGCAGCCCCGGAGTACGGCGGCGGGCTCCGCCGTCCGGCAGGCCGGCCTCAGTGGGGCTGATCCGGGCGCGGCGGGCCATCAGGAACTCGCGCAGCTCCTGACGGCGGTACGACTTGGCGGACGGCATCGACTTGGCTGCGTTCTCCACTCGCTCCCCCTGGCTGGTGGTCCGGCCACCAGCATAAGCACGGGCTCCCCACCCCAGCGCGATCCGCCCGAGGGTGTGGACATGGCAATCGACTCCTCCTCCGCAACCGCCCAGGCTCCAGCCTCGGCCCTGGCTCCGGCCCCTTCCCCGTCCCCGGCTCCGGCCCCTTCCTCGGCCCCCTCCTCGGCCCCCGACAAGCTCACCACCCGCGCGAAGCTGGTTCTGTTCGTGCTGTGCGCGGCGCAGTTCATGATCGCGCTCGACTTCTCCATCCTGAACGTGTCGCTGCCGGTGCTCGGCAACGACCTGGGCATGAGCCGGGCCAATCTGCAGTGGGCCGTCACCGCGTTCGCGCTCCCTTCCGGCGGCTTCCTGCTGCTCTTCGGCCGGATCGCGGACCTGTTCGGACGGCGCAAGCTCTTCCTGACCGGGCTGGCCGTCTTCACCGCGGCCTCGGCCCTGGCGACCCTGGCGTGGGACCCGGCCTCCTTCCTGGCCGCCCGCGCGATCCAGGGTCTGGGCGCGGCCGTGATCGTGCCGACCGGCATGTCCCTGCTGACCACCACGTTCCCCGAGGGCCCGCTGCGGGACCGCGCGCTCGGCATCAGCGGCACCCTGCTCTCGCTGGGCTTCACGATCGGCGTCGTCCTGGGCGGTGTGTTCACCGACAACTTCGGCTGGCGTTCGACCATGGCCATCCTCGCCGTCGCGGGTGTCATCGTCCTGGCCGCCGCCCCCGGCCTGCTGACCGAGTCCCGGCACCCGCAGCGGCCCCGTATCGACATCCCCGGCGCGGTGACCGTCACCGGCGGGCTGCTGGCCCTGATCTACGCCCTGACCACCGCGGCCCAGCAGGGCTTCGGACGGGCCGACGTCGTCGCGTCCCTCGTCGCGGGTGTCGCGCTGCTGATCGGCTTCGTCGTGGTCGAGTCCCGCGCCGCCGAGCCGCTGGTCTCGCTGCAGATGCTGCGCAAGCGCACGGTGGCCTGGGGCAACCTCGCCGGGATCACCACCTTCGCGATGATGAGCACGGTCGTCTTCCTGCTCACCCTCTATCTGCAGGAGATCCGCGGCCTGTCCGCGTTCCAGACCGGCCTGGTCTTCGGTGTGCAGGGCATCGCCGCCGCGATCACCGGCATGACGGCGTCCAAGGTGATCGGCCGGTTCGGCACTCGCACGACCCTGGTCGGCGGCCTCGTCCTGCAGTCCGCCCTGACGGCGGCGCTGCTCTTCCTCGGTACCGGCTCGTCCGGCACGTGGATCGCGCTGGTCGGAGCGGCGGTGGGCTGCATCGGGCACCTCTGGGTGATCGTCTCCTACGGCATCACCGCCACGTCCGGCCTCCCCGACAACGAGCAGGGGCTGGCCACCGGCCTGGTCACCAGCTCCCAGCAGCTCGGCCTCACCATCGGCATCCCGCTGCTGAGCACCCTGGCCTCCAGCCGCACCCACCTGCTCGACGGCATCCACCTCGCACTGGCCGCCGACGCCGCGATCGTGCTGGTGGTAGCGGTACTGGTGGCGGTCGGCCTGCGGCCGGGCGCGGCTGCTCGTAAGTGAACGGCGAGGACCGGCGATCGTCGGATCCACTGGGTCCGAACAGGCCTTACCGCAACGGCTGATACATCCTCAGGTGCGAAACTGGCGCATTGTGCGAATCACTTGAGGGTCCGCCAGATAGGTGAAAATTCGAGTTCGAGACTCTGACGGTATGTCACTCGCATGGGCCTTTCTTCTGATTTGCTGCTTATGGTCTTATTGCCACAATCCAGTACTGAGTGACGGTCCATCACCGCCTCCGGCAGGAACTCACCCTGCTGCAAGGCCTGGCCAGAGCTCACACGGGTGCTCGGAATGCCCACGCCGGCGCGACCGAGCTCAACGGCGACGAGAAAGGTCATGTCCTATGGCAGTGGCTGCCAGTCCGCCCGTCCCCTCAAACAGGGGGCGTTCGCGTACTCGACTCAAGGGAACCTTCCGCTGGCTGCTACCAGCCATAGCGTTGCTGACGACGACCGCTCTGGTCTCGACCACCGCGCACGCCGCAGAAGCCCCCGTGACATTGGGGACCGACACCAGTTACGCGGTATTGGGCGGTTCAACGGTCACCAATACGGGCCCCAGCGTTATCAACGGCGACCTGGGGCTCAGCCCGGGCTCTTCGGTGACGGGCTTCCCGCCCGGAATCGTCAACGGCGCGCAGCACGTAGCCGACGCCGCAGCCCTTCAGGCGCAATCCGACCTGGTCATTGCCTACAACGACGCGGCCGGCCGGGCACCCACGGCCCTTGTCTCGGGCGATCTCGTCGGACAAACGCTGACGAGGGGCGTGTACAAGTCCTCGGGGCCACTCGGGCTCACCGGGACCGTCACCCTTGACGCGCAGGGTGACCCCAGCGCCGTCTTCATCTTCCAGATCGCCTCGACCTTGATCACGGGTTCGGCGAGCAATGTCAGCCTCATCAACGGAGCACAGCCCTGCAACGTGTTCTGGCAGGTGGGCAGTTCCGCCACCATCGGAACCAATTCCTTCTTCAAGGGCAACATCCTGGCCCTGACATCCATCGCTGCGCAGACCGGCACGGTGATCGAAGGCCGGGCCCTGGCGCGCAATGGCGCGGTCACGCTGGACACCAACACCATTACGCGGGCGGCCTGCACGGTGGGCCCGCCCGGCCCGACCGGCCCGCCCGGCCCGACCGGCCCGACCGGCCCGACCGGTGGTCCCGGTCCGACCGGTGGTCCCGGTCCGACCGGTGCTCCTGGCCCGACCGGTGGTCCCGGCCCGACTGGCGCGCCTGGTGCCCCCGGCACTCCTGGTGCACCCGGCCCTAATGGCGCTCCTGGTGCGGCCGGTGCCCCCGGAACCCCTGGTGCTCCCGGTTCTCCCGGTGCACCCGGCCCTAATGGCGCTCCCGGTACGGCCGGTGCCCCCGGAACCCCTGGTGCTCCCGGTGCACCCGGCCCTAATGGCGCTCCCGGTGCGGCCGGTGCCCCCGGTACTCCCGGTGAGGCCGGAGCCCCCGGCGCCCCCGGCGCCCCTGGCACCCCTGGTGCCCCTGGTGCCCCCGGCGCTCCCGGCGCCCCCGGTACTCCCGGTGAGGCCGGAGCTCCTGGTGCTCCCGGCGCCCCCGGTCCGACTGGAGCTCCGGGCCCCACCGGTTCCGCGGGACCTGCGGGACCGGCCGGACCTGCGGGACCGGCCGGACCTGCGGGACCTGCGGGACCTGCGGGACCCTCTGGGCCTCCCGGTGCTCCGGGCGGTGACGATCATGGCGGTCATGGACCGGATGACCATGGGGAGGGTGACCACGGACCGGATGACCACGGGAAGGGTGACCACGGACCGGATGACCACGGGAAGGGTGACCACGGACCGGATGACCACGGGAAGGGTGACCACGGACCGGATGACCACGGGAAGGGCAAGGACCAGGGCAAGGGCGATCACCATCAAGGCGAGCTCGCCGAGACCGGCGCGGGCAGTGAGGTCGGTCTTCTGGCCGCCTCGGCCACCACGCTCGCACTGGGAGGCGTGATTCTCGTCTTCATGAGGCGGAGCCAACGACGCGCAGCCCGACGGCACTAGTGCAGCGCGTCGCAGGTCCTTTGCCGGTTGGGCGGGCTGGGCGCGGTCACGCCTCGTGGTCGGCGAGGTGGACGGTGGCGGCGGGGTCGAAGGCGTCGTTGGGGTGGCCGGTCGAGAACCGG
>NZ_JASISZ010000121.1 GCF_030063355.1 Streptomyces sp. PH10-H1 | reverse complement strand
GCGGGCACATCGCGCTGGTGTACCGCCGATGTTGGAGTTCATGCCTCGACCCTGGGCAGGGCCTCCTCGAGCTCGTCTTCGACAGCCGCATAGGAGCCGACGACCCATCAGAATGACGAAAGTCGAGTGAGACGTACGCACAGGTCAAACCCCATTCGGATGGCCCTTAAGCCTGTCCAATAGTCTACTTCTGCTGTATACTTTAAGAGTTAGACGGGGTTGGAAGTATCCCCGCGTGGGCTCACCGCCCACGCGTTGTTGCCTCCAGCGCCCCCGTATCACCGCGTCGTCCCGGAGTCCCATGACCGACATCCCCACCGAGCACACGCCCCCGGAAGCGCCCGTCGCCGACCGCTACGCCTTCACCCGCGCCGTCCGCTCGCAGCGGTTCGGCCGCATCCTGCTCGACGGCCCGCCCGGTGCAGGCACGACCTACACCGTGCTCGAAATGGCCACGACCATCGGTACCAAGGTCGCTGTGATCGACGCCCAACGCGGGCGCTGCAGCATCTACGCCGACAGGTTCGACTTCGACACCTGCACTCCGCCGTCGCAGTTCACGCCCGATTCGTTGGTCACCACGCTCGCGCACTGTGCGGCCCAGCGCTACGACACCGTCGTGATCGCACCCCTGTCCCCGTACTGGAACGGGGCGGGCGGCGTGCGCGAGCTGGTAGACCGGGCGGCGCAGCGCGGGGCGGCCAACAGCAGCGCCTGGCGTGAGGTGCGTCCTGCTGTGCGCCGTGCGGAGGAGGCCATATTCGGCTACCCCGGGCATCTCCTGGCCACGGCGCGCAACAAGCTCGACTACGTGGTGGAGGGCGCCGAGGACGGGCACAAGGCCCGCCGCATCATCGGTCTCGCCCCGGTGACCCTGGACGACCTGGAGTACCAGTTCGACATTGTTGGCACGATGGACCCCGCCCACACCCTCGTGGTCAGCAAGGCCCCCAACGCCGACTTGTCCCAGGCTGTCGAGCCGCGACCGGGCCCCGCCTTCGCCGCCCGGGTCAAGGAGTGGCTCGACCAGGGCCAGCCCCTTGAGCCCGCGCACGACCTGGCCACCGAGGCCCTGGTGCCGAGCCTGACCTTCGACGAGCTGGGCCACCTGATGAACCGCGTCCGCGCCCGGCAGGCCGAGGGCTACCCGCTCCTGCTCAGCGACGGCACCGCCATGCTCCTGGGTTCGTACATCACCCGCCGCGGCAGCGATCTGCGCCGCGAGCGCTAACCCCGACCCACCAACCCCGGGATCCGCCGCGCCCAACCGGCGCGGCGGGCCCCACTGCCCGAGAGGCCCTCTTGAACCGCACCCTTCACGCCAGCGATCCGCTCCACGACCTCTTCACCCGCTATCGGCTGATGTCCGACCTCCACAAGGCCCAGCTCGACCGCTACCTCGACACCGACGGCGACGTCGAGGAGGGCCAAGGCCGCGCCTACACCCGGCGCGACCGATCGCAGGCCGTGGAGGCCCGCGCCTTCCTGGACGAAGCCATGGAACTGCTTTCCGCGCACTACGCGCTGCCGGACGGCGTCGAGGTCACCGTGCCCGGCAGCAACGGAACCCGCTACACGGTCGTGACCGGCCAGCTCGACGGCGCGGCTTACAACGCCTTCCTCCAAGGGCAGTGCCACGCCCTTGCGCGTGCCGTGTGCGACGCCACGGGGTGGCAGGCAGCCGTTCTCCTCGACGACGACTGCTGCTACGACGCCGCCGTGTGCAGCACGCTGGACCTCGCTGGCGACGTATGCGGCTGCCGCCTGGAGCACGTCGTCGCAGTTCGCCCCGACGGAGCCCACGTCGACATCACCGGCGCCTACCTCCCCGGCACCGTGCCCGACTACGAGGGCTGTGGGACTATCCCCCTCACGCCGCAGGTATGGGACTTCATCACCCGCTCCCCTGTCTGGCGTCGGCCTGCGCTCGATGTCGCACGGACCTTCGTCCAGCCGCTGCTCGCCGCGACTGAACGCCAGATGGAACTGGCCGCGTGAGCGCCCGCACCGCGCTGGCTGACACAGCAACAGATGCGCTCGCTCGGCTGCTGCTGCGGTGCGCGGACACCGTGACCGCCCGTTCCCGCGTCCCCAACCCATTCGCCGCCGTCGGGGCGGTCCAGGAACTGCTCGCCACGACTGGCGGCGGCGACTTCTACGAAGCCGTGCAGGAGCGGCTGGTGGCGCTGGGGTTCCCACCCAGCAAGGGCTGCGGGCGCTGCGCAAGCGGCCCCTGCGCCTGCACGCAGTTTCTCGCCGGCCTTCTGGAGGCGCTGGGCCCGCTGGGTGTGCACGGCGCTGTTCGCTCGGCGGTCGAGCTGTACGGCGCCAGCGGAGACCCGCACGACCTCTTGAGCGGCACGCAGGTCGACCAGCTCTGCGCGGCAGCGGAGCACTTCGCCGAAGACGATGAATCTTAAGTATTGCTAGCTCTAGATCCTTTCTGTAGGATTTAAGCATCGCGCGGAGATTAGCTCTCCCCCGCGCATGCCGCGTGGCGGGGGCCGTACCGGCCCCCGCCGGCATCACGAACCCATATCCGCAGCACTCTGCCGGCCTGCAGCAGCCGCCGGCCTGCAGCACGCCACAAGGCCCCTTCCCCTGAAAGGACTTCATGCCCACCAGCGAACAGCAGATGCTCCAAGGCCTCCTCGATCGAACCGATGCCGCCGGCCGCACCGTCATCCTGAAGGCCGCTTGCGCATACGGAATCGTGTGGATGTGCCGCAACCCGGCCTGCACAGAGCACAACCCGCGCGGCGAAGAGCTGTGCCACGGCTGCGGCCACAACCAGCACGGGCGCCCCCTTGAGGACCGGCAGCCTGGCCTCTACTCGGTTCCGAATGTGCTGTGGGAGCGCCTGCGCGAGGACATCGCTCTGCACCTCCAGGACCAGAAGTCCGTTCCGACTCCCCCGCACGCGGTGACCTTTCCTTACACGACGATCGGTCCCCAGCCGTGGTCGCTCAACGAGCTGATCCTGCACTACGGCGGCACCCAGCAGCCGTACACGACCGACCTGGACGGCACCGAGATCGAGGAACTCCTGACGGAGATCGCCCACGAGGCCGTGCCCGGCTACCTCGAAGACCTCCGCATCACCCTGCCGCGCTGAACGATCCTCAGAAGGGACAGCTCGCATGTCGCCAAGCTCCTACGTTGAGATCCCCCGACCCTACCTCCAGTGCCCGAACCGGTTCGACGTCGAACTGGCCTTCCCCGCCGCCTCCAAGGCCCGCGCGGAACAGCACCAGCGGCTCGCCTGGGAGCTCGCCCGTATCCACGACGTGGAGGCCCGCACCCCCTACAAGGTCAACCCCCGCTGGTCCATTTACGAGGAGAACTGGGGCAACGGCCAGCGCCACGGGTGGCTGAACCACCGGCGCCTGGAGGTGCACGGTACGCCGCGTGCCCTGGCCCGCTACCTGGCCGCCCTCAACCACGTCCTCACCTCCATCGAACGCCTGGCCACCCGGGCCGCCCGCGCTTTCGGGTGCTGGCGCCGCTCCCTCCTCGCGCAGGTGTCCGGCCACCTGGACTACGAAGACCCCACCACCCTGCGCATCCGGGCCAAGGACTTCCGCGCCGCAGCGCTGCGCCACCTGACGGGCTTCCTCGCCCAGGGAGCGCCGCACCCCGGCCACCGGGACAACTCCCGGCCCCTGTGGGAGCAGGCCGCCGCTGTGGCCAGCGAGGTGTGGCACGAGACAGGCGGCATCGATCCGTGGGCGGTACCCGAGGAGGACGTCGAACAGCAGCTGGCCCGGATGGACCACACCGACCTGTCCATCGTCGACCAGCAGCCGGCCGCGCCCGAGCCGCAAGCTGACGCGGTGCCCGTCCTGCCCGACACCGTGGAGGAGTTCCTCGTGATGTCGGGGCCGGCGCACCAGGCACCCCGCGAGCACGTACCTGCTGAGCGGCCGGGTGCCGAGTCCGGTCCTGGCACCCTGATCGGCGCGTGGCAGCTGGCCCTCCAGCTGCCGGGCGAACTGTCCCGCCGCCCATCGGTGACCGTCCCACCCAACCCGCCCCACCCCGACACGCCGCCCGCGCGGCAGGACCGGCAGCCGGCACGCGAGGTGGTGGCCGCAGGCGCCCCACCGGACTCCGACGGCCGCGCCTCCCAGGCCCTGGTCGTCCTCCTTGGTCCGCGCGCGGCCGAAGACCTGCCCGTGCCCATCCGGTGACACCCCTGAAGCGGCCGCCCTTTCCGTGACTCACTCCGTACGCCGTCGCCCCGAAGGCCGGTACCAGTGCACGGCCTGCCGTGCCGCCTGGCCCACCGAGGGCGACGCCCTCCGCTCCGCCGTCGCTTGCCCCGGCGAACCCCTCGCTCATGGGCTGACTCGCGAGCACCGTGTCTTCCCGAAGTCGGGAGACCGCTCCTGCGGCAGCTGGTTCTGCGAGGAACCCGACCCCAGCCACTACCACGGACCCGACCCATTCTGCGACGTGCAGAACTGCCGGTACTGCTGTCACGGCTGTGACTGCGCCGTCTGCACCGGCACCCTGCACGCCCCGCACCTCACGATCCTCGAAGACATCCCTGAGCACGAACTCGCCCAGACCCCCAAACGAAGGAACGTCCGATTGACCACCGAATTCCACACGCTGATGGGCGACCTGTCGGCCGGTGAGCATGTCACCGCCACCGGCACTGACACCCGCGGCCACCAGGTCACCCGTGCCGGCTACTTGCTCGCCGCACCGGAAATCGTCACCGCACGGCGCAACGGCTGCCCGGCCAAGGCACTGCGGCTGTGCGTCGGCGCGAAGGGCACCGATCCGAGCGAGCGCACCACTTGGACCACCCTCTTCGCCGACGAAGGCACCGTCGAGCGCACCCCGGAACCGGAAGCCGGGTCGTGGTCCAACACCGAGCTCCGCTTCGTCCCCGGGGTTCGGGCCAGCAGCCACACCACCCGCATCCTGTATGGCGGCAAGGGCGGCGCCCGCTCCACGGGGCCGAACCGGTCTGCGGCCGTCAGCGTCGTCTACACGGATGAGGGCTTCTACGCCCTGTGGGACCCCGCCACGGACACCACCCACGCGCTGATCAAGCTCTCCAACAAGATCTGGTGGGCGCAACTGCCTATGGAGACCACTCCGGACACGGCGTCGTCCTGCGGGGAGCGCGGGGCCGGGCAGCCCACCAGCACGGCAGCTGGTTCCTGACCTCGCATCCGCTCTCGGCCCGCCCGCGTTCGCAGGTCCCAGTGGCCAGCGAGCGCGGGCGGCCGCTGCAGCCGCCCGACCTGTCGGCCTCCGCAACCTGACGGAACCTACGAGGCTCCACGCCCACACCGCCGAGGGTCGCTGCTCCTCCCTCGGTTCCCCGGTACGGCGGCGGTCCCGCCGCCGTACCGGGCCCCTTCACCCCGCAGCACCCCGAGTACACCCCGCCCCGCGAAAGGAGCCGTCTTGACCAACCTCAGCCCGACCGGCGCCCAGATCCTTGCCACCAACGCCGACGGCGTCGTCACCGGCCACCCGGCCGCCATGGCCCGCCTCGAAAGCGACGGCCTGGTGCGCCTGACCCGCCAGGGCCGCACCATGACGGACGCCGGCCGGGAGGCACTGCTGGCCTGGCAGGCCGAACACCCGCATGCACCCGAGCGTCATGCCGGTCTCACCGAAATCCATCCCAAGCTCCCCGCCAAGCAGCACGAAGCCGTCGTATCCGCCGCTCGCCGGCCCGACCAGCTCGTCCCGGGCCGCGTCGACCAGGCGTACTGGGACGGGGATACATGGTTCCGCAGGTCGACCTTGACCGGCGTTCACCGGGCCGGGTACGGCGACATCCGCCCCGAGTCATGGGACCGCGAACCGGCCACCTGGGACACCACGGATCGCTCGCTGTACCTCAACCCCAGGGGCCGGGCATACGCCCGCCAGCGGGGCGGGATCGACGTACGGCGCCGCCAGGTCGTGATCATCGCGTGCGGTCAGGAAAAACAGCCGGACCCGGGCTTGAACGAGTACGGGAATCTGCAGGCCGGCTACCCCGCCGGCGAGCTTTACACCGGGCAGTACCACCGGTCCCTGCGCCGGGCGGCCGACGAGCTCACCGATCAGTCCCTGATCCGAATCTGCTCCGCCGCTCACGGCCTGGTCCCGCTCAATCGCTTCCTGCGTCCGTACGACGTCCGGGTGGGTGACGAGCGCGCCGTGACCGCGCAGTCCCTGGCCCACCACACGGCGAGCCTGGGATTGGCCGACGCCGACGTGATCGTTCTCGGAGGACATGACTATGTTGAGCTCCTGCAGGTGTCCGTCCCGCACCTGCTGGCCCCACTGGTCGGCGGTATGGGCGAGCACCGCGGTCAGTGCCGGCAGGCCGCCGAAGACGGCGAGATGCGGGCCATGTGGTGGGAGCAGGCGTCGCAGCTCCATCACCTGCACCACTCCGCGTCATGACCGACGCCTCCATCCTCAGCAACGTCGAGGCCTCCCGCATCGAAAGGCGTGTGGTCGACCCTTTGTCTGCGACGGGCTGTTCCGGGCCCACCGGAACGGGTTCGACTGGCCCCACCCTCGGTGCAGCACGTAAAGCCGTCACTGGGCCTCTCCGAATTCCGGCCGGGTGACGGCTCTACGTGGAGACGGAATGGGCTGCCCGGGCCCGCCATGCGCGGCTACGGCACCGGTTCGAACAGAACCTGGTTGTCCCGGCGGTGTCCCGCACCCGCGAAGGTGGCCATTCCGCAGACAGGACAGGTCAGCGCCCGAATCATCGCCCGGTCCCCGGTCTCCAGGGCTTCCCCCAGGAGCACTGCAAGGCTGAACATTCGCTCCGCCGCCCTGCGCTCCCGGTACGCCTGGGCCCGGCAGGCAGCGTCGCAGTACCGGCGCCCGACCGCCGCGTTCTTCGGTAGCCGAGCCCCACACAACGCGCAGAACTGTGCCCGGCCCATACCTCCAGCATCACGCGACGGGTGACGGCCGAGCGTTTGCGGTCGTCCGTGAGGGCGCGGTCCCCGTGCCGGATCGGGAGTCGGTCGACCATCCGCTGCCGATCTGCGGGATGGGTGTGCGTGCACGTGCCGAGAGCCTGGCAGCGCCGGTGGTGGTCGACGAGTGTCGTGGAGTGGAGACCGCCGGCGATGGCGTCGAGGGCGGCTTCGAAGGGCTTGAAGCTGTTGCGGAAACTCTGCCTGGGGGCCGGTTCTTCTGTCACGCTCGGGTGATGATTGCTCTGCGGGTCACGTGGAGGATGTCCTCGGTTGTCGAGGACGACCTCGTCACGCTGTACTGGTTCTCCGAGGTGATCGATCCCGACGCCAAGCGAGCGCTCGGCGGCTATCAGTATCTGCGGGCGGACAGGCTGGACCTGCTGGCCACGGCCGAGGAGAGGGTTGACTGGACCGCCGCTGCGAACATCTGCGCGGGCGAGCTCGCCGCGGCGGTGGCCGAACTGATCCCCTTGGAGCGGCGGGCCGTGCGATGGCGCCGACGGCGGGTGGGGCGTCGGTGGGCGGACGCGAGACTCGACGATGCGGCGGTGTCCTTCCGGACCCGGATTAGGCCTGCGATCTCGGCTTACCGGCCGGTTCGGGAAGCTGTCGAGGCGCGTCTCGCGGAGGCGGAGGCCCGCCAGCGCCGCACACGCGAGCAAGCCGCTCAGAAACAGCAGGAACGTGAGCGCCAGTGGCTGGAGCACAGCGCACGGCTCGGGGAGTGGGACGCGCGGCAGGCGCTGGCCGACCGGCCCCTGCTCGGGGGGCTCAGCCCCCGTCGCCTGGCGGAAAGGGGGGAGGACCCGACGAGTTGGCCCGCCGACGTTCACGCGACGGTGGGCGATGTGGCCGTGTGGTGGGCGGGTGTTCGCGCTTCGGTCCGCAACGAGCGGGCGCGCGCGGACGCCACACAAAGGGTGGTCGAGGCCGTCAGCGCCGCAGCGGTGGCACTGGAGGCGGCGGGCAGGCCCGGCATCGGCATCGCCGCCATCCAGGACAGACCCACCGAAAAAACGCTCGACGGTTGGTGGATCGAATTCGACTGGGCGCCCCTGCCCGGCATCATCCGGCCGCAGATACCCCCGGACAGGCCGTTGTTTCCCGGGGAATCGGTCGACTGGCACTACCGCTCGCACCAGCCGCGCTTTCGGCTGTTCACCGTGGACGGGCGCGGCTGTTACGGCCTCGCGTACGAGACCACGAACCTCCGCGGCGGCTATGGAAGCGTCGAGGAGTGGAGAGTGGAGGATATCGACCTGTTCGCCAGGAACCTGTTCCCTGTGTGGATCTTCGACAAGCCCTCCTACTCCGAGGGCCGCTATCCGGTCCGACTCCCCGTCGTCGATCACGCCGACCCCGCCGTGTTCGTGCCATGCGTCGACGCCGTGGCCCAACGCGCGGTGGAGCATTTCCAGGCCCTGGCGGAGCGCGCATCCGCCACAACCGGGTGACCGCGGGCCCCGCCACGGGGACGAAGCCGTCCGCGACGAACTCACCCGCCGCGCCGGCTCCTACGTCCAGGGCGACGTTGACGCCTGGTTCGCGTACGCCCTGGCCGCGCACCTCGGGCACTACCGCGTCCCGGGCGCCCGCCAGGACGCGGCCGGCCTTCTGCCCGCGCCAGTGCTCGCCCACGCCGCGCTGCTCACCGTCATCGCCCGCCTGGTCCCGGGCGTCGGCGTCGACCAGCTGGCGTTCGCGGCCCGGCTCGCCCAGGCCGGCCCGGCCGCCGCTGCCCAGCTCGCCGACTTCCTCGCCCGCGTCCCGGCCGCCACCGAAGGAGGCCCGGCGTGAGCGACGGCCAGGAGCAGAAGGTGGTCGTCGTGCGTTGGGAAGGGCACGGCGCGGTCTGGGAGGTCACGCGGAGCAACCTCCCAGGCTCCCAGACGGCCTGTGACGCACCTTGGAGCCGGAAGGCGGTGTGCGTTGAATGTCTGGGATGTCTGGGAGGTTGACCCCCCCGTTCTGCCTGGTGGACGCGTTCCTTTGAGGCGAGCTGGGAGGCCGGAGCTGGATCATCACCGCCCGTCACCCTCGCCCCGGTGCCGGCGTTGTGCCGGGCATGGACTGGACGCAGCTGCTCAAGGACCTCACCGACGCGGTGGAGGTGCGCAACCGCAACCTAAGCGGGCGGGTGGGGCCACTCCAGACCGTTCCTGGGGTGGGGGAAAGCCGAACCCGTTCCCCCGGGGCCGCAAGAGGCCACCTAGACAACCCTTCTTTACAGGGGCGATGATGTCCGGACCGGCCAGTCCGCTGGAGGCGACCTGCTCTCCACCTGGAGTTTTCAACCATCGAGGGGCCCCAGCGGCTTGAAGTGGTCCAGGGCATCGCTGCGGACCCTTTCGGGGGCGCTCTCCAGGCATGCCTCTAGCATGAGGCGCGCCTGCACGCCCACCACTGCCCTGACCGGAGCGGCGTAAGGGGCCATCTGCTCGGCGAACACGAGCGCGAGCGTGTTGGTCACCCCCATGCCGACAAGTGTCCGGCCGGCGAGCCGTGAAGCCACTGCCGTCCGGAATCCTTCGAGGAGGGGCTCGTCGGATGCGGTCCGCATATGCTGCATCAACTCTTGCTCGCCTGGCAGTACGTACTTCTCCACCGCGGTTGCCGCCCTTTATCTCGTCTCAGCCTCGCCGACCCACGGGCACCGCACACAGGACCGTGCACGGTGCCGGTCGGTCGGTCACTGGGGCTGCCGGTCCTGGCCGGGGCGCGGCAGCTTCAGCAGGTCCGGACCAATAACGCGGATCTGCTCCGGTGCGGCGGGCAAGCTGCCACCGAACCCGGGAGAGTCGATCAAGACGATGCTGTAGTCGCCCAGGGTCTCCCTTGCGCCAGGATGGGCAAGGGGCTCGCCGAGGTCCCGGTCCGTTGCCTCGCCGAGCACCTTCGTGGACGTTTTCGCTGTGCCTCCCCGTTCAACCTGCAGCTTCAGGCTGCGTGCCGTCAGGGCCAAGTGCGCCTCTCGACGGCCGGTGTCGGTCAGGGCATAGAAGGTACGCGGCGGTCGGCCAGGGTGTGAGCCCTTCTCCTCCTGGCTGGTGATGACCCACTCCACCTCGACGAGCTTGGCCAGGATCTGCGAGACCGTGCTCTTGCCGAGGTCGGCCTCCTCACCGATCCTCGCCGCCCACAGAGGTTCATCCAGCGGGGCCGGAAGCAGCAGGCGCAGCACCTCAACCATCGGGCGCGTCATACGAATTGCAGTGCTCGTCATGGACCTATCGCACCACGAAACGTTCCATAGGTCAAGTATGAACTATGGTCGGCTGGCATGCGCAACAATCATGGCGCCCGTACCTGCCCGATTGTCCCTGGAGCACCTCTTGCGAAACGCTCGGGCGTCGGCGCATCTTCCAAGCTCGCGACCCATGACGGCCCACCGTCGGCGATACGCCTATCGCCGAATGGTCAGTTCGGCACGATGAACTCGCAGACTGCGGAAGGCGAGGATCGGGGTTGGTACTGGTCAGCGGGTCCCTGCTGAAGCTGCGCATCTGCTTCCCTCTACAGCCAGCATCCGGGTCCGGTCAGGCCCCGTGTTCTCCGACGGGCCGGGCCCGCGAGGTAACGCATGACGCTCAGTCCCAGGCGAGTTGCCCGCCGGCGGCCTGGTCCCGTGGGGCGGGAACAGAGATGGGGGCATGGGTGATGCGGTGAGTGAGGGCGGTGTTGCGGCGCTGGGTGTGGTTGTTGGCGACAGCGCGTTCCACGGCGTCGCTCTGGCCGATGAGCATCACACCCCGGCGGGCGCGGGTGACTGCGGTGTAGAGGAGGTTGCGCTGCAGGAGCATCATCCCGGCCGCGCTGACCATGGGAACGATGACGAAGGGGTATTCGCTGCCCTGCGAGCGGTGGACGGTCAGCGCGTAAGCGTGGACCAGCTCGTCCAGGTCCGCGAAGGGGTAGACGGCATGTTCCCCGTCGTCGAAGGTGACGGTGAGGTGGTGGGTGTCGGACTCGACGGCGGTGATGATGCCGCTGGTTCCGTTGAAGACGCCGCTCTCGCCGCGGTGGCCGTTGTTGCGGACCTGCTGGACGCGGTCGCCGAGGCGGAAAGCAGTCCCGCCGTGGTAATGCTGGGGCTTGTCGGGGGTGGGCGGGTTGAGGCGCTCCTGCAGGCGCAAGTTGAGGTCGGTCATGCCGGCGACGTTCTTCTTGCCTGGGCACAGGACCTGGACGTCCTGGGGGCTGATGGTGAAGTGCTGCGGCATCTTGTCGGCGACCAGGTCCACCACCTGTTGGGCGATCTCCTCGGCGGAGGCCACGGGCCGGTTCCAGAACGCCTTGGAATCATCTCGGGGAAGCTCGCCGTGCAAGATCCGGTGTGCGTTGAGAACGATAGTGGCGCTGTCATCGTGCTGGCGGAAGACCTTGGTGAGCCGGGTGCGCGGGATGTCCTCGACGTCGAGCAGGTCTCGCAGGACGCGGCCGGGCCCGACACTGGGCAGCTGGTTGATATCGCCGACGAGCAGCAGGTGGCAGCCATTGCGGAGGGCCACCGCCAGCCTGCGAGCAAGCGACAGGTCGAGCATGGACGCTTCGTCGACGACGACCAGGTCGGCGCTCTCCAGGATGCTCGCGTGGTCGAACAGGGAGTCGCCGTCGGGTGGCCGGATGAGCCGGTGCACTGTCATCGCGTTCTGCCCGCAGGTCTCCTGCAAGCGTTTGGCGGCCTTCCCGGTGGGTGCGGCCAGGGCGACCACCGCGCCGGCCGCGTCCACGAGGTCGACCAGAGTCCGCAGGGTATGAGTCTTACCGCAGCCCGGCCCGCCCGTCAGGACGGACACGGGGTGGGTCAGGGCCGTGAGGACCGCTTGGTGCTGCTCCTCCGTCAGGCCGGCCGTGTCCGTGCCGCGCAGCTCAGCCAGATGCTCTCCCCAGGGGGCGAGGCCGGCCAGGGACGAAGGGAAGGCGAGAAGCCGCCGGACATGGAAGGCGAGTTGCGTCTCGTCGCGGTGCTGGCGCGGTCTCATGGCGATCTGTGTCTCGGTGACGGTGCCGTCCCCCGCGGGCAGCGGCAGTGTCTCGATCACGATGTCGCCTTGAGCGCACACCGCCTGCAGGGCGTGGCGCAGCACCGTGTCCTCGAGCAGCTGCGCGGTCTGCGGGTCGTCGTCTGACAGCAGCGCGCGGGTGCGGGCGATCAGAACCCGCGTCGTTAGATGACAGTGGCCGCCCAAGCCCGCCTCGTCCAGTTCATGGATCAGGGCCGCCTGCAGGCGCTGCTCACTGTGCTTGGCGATACCGACAGCAAGGGCGATCCGGTCGGCGTTGCGGAAGCCCACGCCGTAGACGTCCCGGCACAACCGGTAGGGAGTGCGGCGGACGATGAGCATTGGATCGTCGTCGGTGTCCTGGTAGGCGGTGTAGATCTTCACGGCGAGCGCCGGCGAGACCTGCAGCCCCTGGAGGAACACCATGATCTCGGCGATCGCCTTCTGCTCCTGCCACGCCGCGCGGATACGGCCCAGCCGGACCTGCCCGATCCCGTGCACCTCCAGCAGCCGAACCGCTTCGGCGTCGATGACCTTCAGGGTCTGCTCGCCGAAGGCGTCGACGATCGCGGACGCCAGGACCGGCCCGATTCCGCGGATCATGCCGGAGGCGAGGTAGAGGCGGATTGCCCTTTCCCCGGCCGGCATGGTGCGATCGCACTGCTCGACCCTGAACTGCCGCCCGTGCCGGGGATGGTGATTCCACGACCCCTGCAACCGCAAGCTTTCCCCGGGTTGGACACCGAAGAGCGCTGTGCCGTGTGCGGTGATGGTCTCCTCGGCGCCCGAGGTGGCGGCCAGCCGCAGAACGGTGCGCTCGTCGAAGCCCACGTACAGCAGGTGGTCCACCACACCCTCAACCACATCAGGGGCGTCCAGGGGAGCTTGCTGGGGCACGCACACCATCTCCAGAGGTACATGCGCGGATCGTGTGATGCCGCCCGGGTTCGACAAGATCAGGATGCGCCCAGGGCCAGGGTCTGTCTCACGGATGAAGGATTCTGCTCACTCGTGCGGGGGACCCCGGATCGCGTGGGGACGCCGGGGCCAGCCGGGTCAGGCGCCTGCCGGACAAAGCGCGCCGTCCTGCGGCCCGCGACGGGCCCGTGTAGACAAGCTGACATGGTGCTACAGGTTCCCCAGGCCATGCTGGCGCGATCCGTTGATGCCCTGCCGGCGGGCGCATTCGCGTACGAGGCCAAGTGGGATGGGTTCCGCGCTTTCCTCGTCCGATCGCCGGGGCTGCCGCCTCGGGTGCTCTCTCGCCACGGCACCGACCTCACCACCGCCTTCGCCGATATCGCTGACGCTGCGGACCGCGACCTTCCGCACGACCAGTTCGACGTCCTGCGCCTGGGCGAGGACATCCGAGCGCTGCCCTACGAGATGCGCCGCCAGCACCTGGAGCAGCTGTTCGCTGACCTCGCGCTCGGTCCGCCCTGGACCCTGTGTCCGATGACCCGCGACCGCGACCAAGCCGAACAGTGGATGGAGCAGTGGGCCGCCGTAGGAATCGAGGGGTGCATCGCCAAGCCGCTGCGGGGACGGTATGAGGGCGGCAAGCGTGGCTGGCTGAAGGTCAAAAGTGGGATGAATAGCAATGGATGCAACAGCTCGTAGCCCTTCGAATGGGCCGTTTCCGCTGGTCGTCGTGATGCTCGAATCGACAGCCCGGGCGTGCGGCCAGCGCAACCCTTCCCCGGACAGCTAGACGCAACAATGATGCGTTTGATACAACATCCAGCATGGTCCTTGAGGCACCGGGTTCGGTGCGTCTTTTGCTCGCGCCGAACGTTGTCCATCTGGACCCGGAGCCCGCGGTCTTCGCCGCCATGCGAGAGGGGTGGGCCCGCCAGCAGTCCGCCCGATTCATCCAGACTTCGACAATCCAGGCCCGACTGAGCCTGCTGCGGCGGTTCGAGGAGTTCACGGGGCTGTACCCGTGGCAATGGACTCCGGCCGACGGCGAAGCCTTCATCACGCACCTGCGCAGTGGGTCCAAGCCCATCCAGCTGTCCACCGCCCGAACGTACGAGACGGCGCTCGCCCTGTTCGTGGAGTACCTGCTCGATGCCCGATACGAGTGGGTCGCCACCTGCCAGGAGCGGTTCGGCCTGGCGCCGCGGACGGTCTTCCACGAGGGTAACTCCGTCCTGCACTCCGCGGAGTACGAGGGCGACCCCCGGCGCCGGCCGCTGACGTATGACGAGGTGCAAGCGCTGTTTGACGCGGCCGACGCCCGACCGCGAAAGATCCGCGGGCAGGGCCGCAAGGGCGCCTTGACCGCACTGCGCGACGCCGCGGTGATCAAGACGATCTACGCCTACGGAACCCGGCGCACCGAGTCCTCGAAGGTGGACCTGGTGGACCTGCGGCGGCACCGAAAAGCGCCGCAGTTCGGGCGGTTCGGCAGCATGACGGTGCGCTACGGCAAGTCCTCCAAGGGGGCGCCGCCGAAACGGCGGACGGTGCTGCTGGTCCCGGAGATGGACTGGGTGGTCGATGAGCTCGGCGAGTGGGTGCAGGAGGTGCGCCCGCGGCTCTGCCCGGAGGTACATCCCGCGCTGTGGGTGACCGAGCGGGTGGGCCGTCTGGCCCCCCGGTCGATCAACGAGGCGTTCGTGACGGCCCGCCAGGACGCGGGCCTGGACGAGGATCTGGACCTGCACTGCCTGCGCCACATTGTCTCTGCTTAGTTTGCGTGTGGCGATTGACTCTAACTGGGCTGATGGCCAGGGGGTTTGGGCTTTGCACTGAGCCGTGTGGTGTTTCTACTGTCAGCACCCATGATCCTGAGCTTCTTCTCATC
>NZ_JASISZ010000120.1 GCF_030063355.1 Streptomyces sp. PH10-H1 | reverse complement strand
GTCCGGCTGCTCATGCCGGCGGCAGGCGAGTCAGCGGCGGCGCCGGTCGCGGGCCAGTGCCTCGTCCACCACGGACGCGAACCGCTCGACGGTCTCGGTCCACTGGAGGTCCAGCGCGCGGCGGCGGGCCGCGCGGCCCATCGCCGCGCGCCGGCGCGGATCGAGGGCGAGACTGGCCCAGGCCGAGGCGAAGCCGCTTCCCGTGGGGGTGAGCAGCCCGGTACGGCCGTGCGCGACGGAATCGCGCAGCCCGGGAACGTCGAAGCCGACCGCCGGGGTACGGCGTACCGCGGCCTCGGTGATCACCAGTCCCCAGCCCTCGACCTGGGCGGGGTGCAGCAGCAGCCAGGCGGAGCCGAGCAGCTGCTGCTTGTCCGCCTCGCTGATCCGTCCGGTGAACCGCACACCGGGACCGGCGAGTTGCTCCAGCCGCGGCCGTTCCGGCCCGTCGCCCGCGATGACGAGGGTGCCGCCGGTGACAGGACGGACCCGTTCCCACAGCCGCAGCAGGACGTCGATGCGCTTGTAGTCGGCGAGGCGGCCCAGCGCCAGGAAGAGCGGTTCCGGCGCTTCGGGGGCGATGGCGCCCGCGTCCTCGACTCCGTTGGTGATGACCCGTATACGGTCGCGGTCGACGCCGATCTCCTCCAGGGCATCGGCGGTGGACGGCGAGACGGCCACGAACAGATTGCGCCGGTGCGCCCGCGGCATGAGCACGGTCTCGGCGTAGCGGCCGACGGCGGCGATCGGCCGGCGGTAGCGGATCCCCCACAGCTCGCTGTGCACATGGTTGACCAGACAGACCGAGGGGATGGAGCGCAGCCACATCGGTACGAGGTAGGGCAGGCCGTTGCAGACCTCCACCAGTAGGTCGCAGTCGCCCAGTTGGCGGCGGACCGCGAGCGGGGCGCCGAGGAACTGGCTGTAGGCGCCGCCGTTGCGGATGACGCGGTACGGGCGGCCGTTCCCTACCGGTCCGCCGCAGACCAGCGTGGCCCGGTGGCCGCGGTCGGCGAGCCCGTGGGCCAGCCGGTCGATGAGGAGTTCCGAGCCGCCGGCCTGCGGGCTGGCCAGATCGCGGCCGGCGAGAAATCCGATGTGCAGCGCCGGGCGCGCGGGAACGGGACGCGGAGTGAACGGAGCCGGACGGGGTGGGGCGGGTCCGGTTGCCATGGGGTGGGTCCTTTCGCCGGGGGTGGTGACGAGGGTGGTGACGAGAAGGAAGAGGCCCTACCGTAGAAAGGAGTTGACGAACCGTCAATAATGTGAAGCGCATCAATCCGTGGCGGATCGGTCCGGCCACCGCGGTCACCAGCGGTCCTGTGTGACGGGTGAGTAACAAGCCAGTTATGAAGTCAGTCCCGCGCTAGTTATTGACTGTTTGTCAGCAACTTCCTAGCGTTCCGTCAACACGAAGCCAGCCGGTACGAATCCCTTCACATCCCGTCACAGCAGCGACTCGGAGCGACACAGGGAGACGTGATGCATGGCCGACGTATCGTCGCGGTCCTCATCGTGGGACTGGGGGTCTTCCTCCTCGTCCTCGCCCCCATGCTGCGCTGGTTCGTGCTGCCGCGGGTCCAGGTCGCCCCGTACGACATGGACTTCACCGACGTCAGCTCGGGTCCCGGCAGCTATCTGGACCCGACGACCGGCAAGGTGACCACCGACACCCTCACCGTCACCCGGCATCTTCTCGGGGACGCGGAGGCCGGACGGCAGGCAGGCAAGGCGGTGTGGGACGTCTCCACCCGGCTGGACACCTCCAGGACCGTCCACCTCGCGGACGCCCGACAGGCGCTCAACCTCAGCACCCACCGCTGGGTGTTCGACCGCCACACCACCGCGTCGAGCGACTGCTGCGGCGGGGACACCGCGATCGGCGCGGAGGCGTACCTGAAGTACCCGTTCAATACCGGACGGCGCGCCTACCTGGTCTGGGACGCCACCGCGGGCAAGTCGTTCCCCGCCGAATTCACCGGCACCCGCCGGCTCTACGGCCAGACCTTCAACGAGTACACCCTCAAGGTGGACCCGCCGGTCCGGGTCGGGACCATGCGGGTGCCGCCGTCGGTCGTCGGGCTCCCGGCAGGCAAGGATCTGGTCACCGTCGAGGAGTACTACAGCAATCCGGCCTCGGTGAACCTGGTCGACTCCCGCACCGGAGCGCCGGTGGCGGGTTCCAGCCATCAGATCATCACGCTGCGGCTGCCGGGCAGCGACAAGGTCGCGGCCACCGTGCTCGACGTGCAGCTGCACTCGACACCGCAGACCGAGAAGGCGCTGGTCGACAAGTTCCGCACCAAGCACGACGGACTGGCCATGCTGGCAGGACCGCTGCCGGTGGGGACACTGGTGCTCGGCGTCCTGTGCACCGTGGGCGGCTTCCTCCTGCTGCTGCGCGGCCGGGCCGCCCGGTCCCGGGCGGAGAAGTCGGCGGATCCGGCCGGCCGGGACGGGAACGGCGGTCCGGGAGGTCCGGACGGTCGGGGTGGTCCTGACAGCCCGGGTGGTCCTGGCGGCCCGCACCCGGTGGCCGGAGCTGCCCGGTGAGCGCGGACGCGGCCGCCGACCCCCTGCGGCGGGCCACGGTGAGCCAGTTGCTGCGCGCGCTGGCCCGCCAGGGCTCCGACCACACCGTGTTCCACCGCCTGCGGGCCCGCTACTGCGTGCAGCAGGTCGCCAAGTGCTGTGAGTTGGGTGGCCGCACGGTGGTGGACGTCGGCGGCGGCGACGGCTGGTGCGCCGAGGCGTTCCGGGCGGCCGGAGCCCGCTGCGTCGTCGTGGACCCGTTCCCGGTCCACGCGCGCACCGGCCCCGCCACCGTCGTCGGCGACGGGTACTGGCTCCCGCTGCTGGAGGGCGCGGCGGACGTCTGCTACTGCTCGGACGTCCTCGGCCGGATCCCCGACCCGGTGGGCCTGGTGGACGAGCTCATCCGGGTGACCCGCCCGGACGGCACGGTGTGCCTGGCGTTCACCAACTGGCGCTCGCCGGGCGGCCGCACCCGGTTCCCGGTCCGTACCGGCACGCTCCTGCGCCATCTGCGCGGACGGCCCGACGTGGTCCTGGTCGAGGCCGGTCCCCGGTACTTCCCCCGGGTCTGCCGGGGCCTGCTCCGCGTGCCGGTGCTGCGCGGATTCGCCGTCCAGGTCACGTTGCGGAGGAGCCCATGACCGGCGGCACGATCCCCTTCACCGCCGTCGACGAGAGCGCGGACCTGCTGGAACGGCGGGGCGAACCCAATCTGATCCTGCTGGAACTGCGCCTGGCCGGGCGCCTCGACGCCGACCGGCTGCGCGCCGCGGTCGGCGACGCGCTGCGCGCCCTCCCGATGGCCCGGGCCCGCCGGGCGTCCGGCGGGCCGTGGCGGCGCCGCAGCAGTTGGGAGATCCCCGGCGGTCCCGACCTCGACCCGCTGACGGTGGCGCCGGCCGGCGCCGTACCCGACACCGAACGCCGCCGAATGATGGACACACCCGTGCCGCTGTCGACCTCCCCGACGCTGCGCCTGCGGCTCCTTCCGTCCCCCGGCACTCCCGGACCCGGAGCCGACGCCTCTGGTACAGGCGGGCATGCGGCCGACGGGGGCGACCGGCTGCTGATCGCCGCGCACCACGCGCTCTTCGACGCGATCTCCTGCCTGGGATTCCTCACCTCGGTCAGCCACGCCTACAACGGGACGCAGGATCCCGTGGCCGTACCCGACGAGACTCGTACCCCCGAGTCGCCCGCCGCTCCGGACGCCGCGCACGCCCCGCACGCGGAGCTCTTTCCCCGCGCGGTCCGGGTGGCCCGTGCCGCGGCCCCCGGTGACGGCGGATACGGCTGCGTCCTGACGGAGTTCGACGCGGACCGCACGGCCGCCCTCGCGGCAGCGGCCCGCCGCCGGGCGGCGACCGTCAACGATCTGCTGATCACCGCGCTCGCGCTCACGGTGACCCGCTGGAACGCGGCGCACCGCCGCCCGTCCACGCCCGTCCGGATCACCATGCCGATCAACGCCCGCGCCGCCGACCGGCGTTTCGACGGCATCCGCAACCACTCCCGGCTGACCTCGATCAGCTCCGCGGCCGGAGAACCGGCCGAACTGCTCGCCTCCGTCGCCGACCAGACGCGGCGGGCCAAGCGCACCGCCGCACCGGCCGGCGGCCCCGCCGCACAGGTGCTGGGGTCGCCCGCCCTGCCCCGCGGTCTGCGGCGCACCCTGGTCGGCCCGGTCCGGGCGGCCGCCCGGCTGCTCGCCGACACCACCATGCTCAGCAACCTGGGACGGCTGCCCGACCCGCCCGCCTTCGACGGCGCGGGGAACACCACCGGCCTGTGGCTGGCGGCCCCCGCCCCCATGCCCCGCGGCCTCTCCGTCTCGGCGCTGACCGTCTTCGGCCGGCTCCACCTGGCCGTCCGGCACCGTTACGCGGTGCTGGGCGCCCCGGCGGCGGCCGCGTTCACCGCCGCGTTCACCGAAGCGCTGGACGAACTCGCCGCGCTGCCCGCCTCTTCCCATCTCAGCGCGCACGCTACGGAAGGACGCTCCCAGTGACCGATCCCGCACCACCGGGGCTGCGCGCCCTGTACGAGGATCCGGCGCTCCCGATCGCCTCCGGCGACGAACGGGCCCGCCGCCAGCTGCGGATGATCGAGCCGACCCTGGCGGCGGCCCGGCGCCCCTTGCGCATCCTCGACATCGGCTGCGGCGACGGACAGGCCACCGTCGCCCTGGCCCGCCGGGCCAGGGGCCATACGGTCATCGGCGCCGACTGGTCGCGGCAGGCGCTGGAGCGGGCACAGTCCCGCGGCCTGACCGCGGTGCGCGCGGCACTCGACGACCACGGGCTGCCCTTCGCGACCGACAGCCTCGACATCGTCGTGCTGAGCGAGGTCATCGAGCATCTGGTGGACACCGACGCGGCGCTGGACGAGATCACCCGGGTCCTGCGCCCGGGCGGCTCACTGCTGCTGTCCACCCCCAACCTGGCCGCGTGGTTCAACCGCGGCCTGCTGCTGGCGGGGGTGCAGCCGCTGTTCACCGAGGTGAGCCTGCGCGGAATCTACGGACGGCCGGGACGTGAAGTCGTCGGCCATCTGCGGGTGTTCACCCGGCGGGCGCTGACCGGGCTGCTGCGCGCGCACGGCCTGGAGATCGTCTCGCTGCGCGGCGCCTGCTTCCACGCCACGCCAGGGCCGCTGCGTCCACTGGACCGGCTGTTCCGGCTGGCGCCCTCGCTCGCCGCGGACCTGCTCGTGCACGCCCGCACACCGCTCACTTCCTGCGCGACCCCACTGGAGCGGCCGCCCCTGCCGCAATCGGAGGACGGGATGCCGGTCATCCAGGCATTGCTCGATCTGCTCGCGTGCCCCATCGACAAGGGGCCGCTGGTGTACGACGCGGAGGCCGACGCGCTCTACAACCCGCGGCTGCGCCGCCGCTACCCGGTCGTGAACGGCATCCCCTATCTGCTCGCCGACCAGGCCGAGACCCTCGACACTCCCGGCCACGACCTGATCATGGAGCGGACCGCGCGGGTGCGGTCCCAGACCGCGCCGGAGGACGTCAGTGACGTACCGGCGACGTAGCGAACGTAGCGAACGCAGCGGCCGGGGCTTGCCCGGCGGACGAGGCGGACGGCCCGGACGACGCGGCGACCGGGCCCAGCCGCAGCCGGACGAACCGCGGCCGGTACAGCGCCGCGTTCCGGTTGACCTCGGCGCCCACCTGCGCGCTGGAGGTGCCCAGCCAGTTCACGTCGTAGCTGAGCAGCAGGCCGTCCCGCCGGGTGAACTCCGCGTGGATCTGCGGGTTGTAGACCACGGCGGCCGACTGCGGGGAGGTGTCCTGCGGCAGCGGCGGGCGGAACCCCGCGGCCGGTCCGTGCCACGGCCCCTGCGGGGCGCAGGCCCAGTACGTGGCCACGGCGCTCAGCCCGCTCGCGGCGGGTCCGCCCGCGTCCATGGTGAACAGCACCCAGGTGCCGTCCTGCCGCACGACGGAGAGGGAACTGCCCACGCCGCGACGTCCGTTCCCGTTGCCGCCCCCGTTGCCGCCCCCTTCGCCGCCACCCAGGACCGGTACCGCCCGCGAGGCACTGGCCTGCCATCCGGTTCCGTTCCAGTACCTCCAGGCCGAGGGGTCCGCCAGCCTCCCCTGGGGCACGCGGGCGAGATAGGCCTGCGAGGTCGCGAGCGCCGGACTGCGGCCCGGTCCGTCGTCGCCGCCGAAGACGTACGTCCAGCCGTCCGCGTGCACCGCGCCGGCGCCGTAGAGCACCCGCCGGCCGGGGGAGGGGACGGCGCTCTGGTCGGAGACCTGGACGATGCTCTCCAGTCGCAGACCGGGCAGCGACAGCGTGGCGACCTCGGTCGCGAGCGGAACCCCGTACAGCCACGGCGGCGGCCCGGCCACCCGGTCCCACAGCAGGATCCGCACCACCTGCTCCGCCGCACCGGGCGAACGCGGCTCCACCACGCCCTGCACCGGCCAGCGCCACACCTGCGGGACGGCGGACGGATCGGGAAAGTACGCGGCGGGAGCCGCCGGGGTCCCGCCGGGCAGCGTCCGTTCCAGGCGGCCCGCGGCGGACATCACCAGTACGGCGTTGTGCGCCCAGACCGGCGTCCGGCCGCCGGTGGTGTCGCGCCAGGGATAGGGCTGGCCCAGTGGGTTCGGCGGCGGATACACCGGATCGAGGACCGGATCATCGGCGAGCCAGAGCGTCCGCCCGTCGGGCAGCCGGACCGAGTGGGTGCCGTCGCCGCCGGTCCAGGCGCCGGGGTGGGAGGCGTCGTCGCCGTACCGGGCGAACTCGTCGGTGACCCCGTGGTCCTGGGACCACGAGGAGATGTGGAGCCCGCCGCACGGGGCGGGCCGTGTGTCACCGCCGACCGAGCAGCCGGCGAGCCCGGCGGCCACGGCCAGCAGCAGGGATGTCACACGTCGGCACCGCACCGGATCGGGGCAACTCCTCCGGGAACAGATAGGTATGACGCTCCATCAGAATCGGAGACTAGTTGCCGGCGGCGCTTCGCGGCAATGCCGCGCCAACAGCTCGGAGGGCACCTATGACCCTGGCAGCCGTTCTCGGCCCCCGTCTGCCGGCCCGCTGGCTGGCCCTGACGATCGACATTCTCTACCCCCGGCAGGAGCCCGAACTCGCCAGACTCGACGAGATGTGCCCGGCGCACGGCACCGCGCTGGATGTCGGTGCCTGGTACGGGCCGTGGTCGCGGCGGCTGTCCCGGCGGGCGGAGCGCGTGGTGGCGTTCGAACCGGTACCGGAGGTGTACGCGGTGCTGCGCGGCACCGTCCCGCCCTCCGTGACCGTGCTCAACGCCGCCGCCTCCGACCGCGACGGCGACGCCCGGATCTGGCTCGCCGACCATGAGGGCCGAGAATCCCGCGGCCTGACCTCCCTCGACCCGCGCCCGGAGGTCCATCACCGCAGCCTCCCGGTGCGTCTGGTATCCATCGACGCCCTCGGCCTGAGCGATGTCTCCTTCGTCAAAATCGATGTCGAGGGACACGAAACGGCCGTGCTCCGGGGCGCCGAACGCACCGTGCGCCGCGACCGGCCCAATCTCTTCATCGAGGCCGAGGCGAGGATCCAGCCGGTCGAGCACATCACCGGACTGCTCCGACAGTGGGGCTATCGCGCCTGGGTGCTGCCCGAGCGGCACTGGATACCCCTCGGCGCCTTCGACCTGGAGAACCACCAGCGCCGCTTCGCCCATGTCGTCGACGCGGGCCTGCTGCGGCGCGCGGTGCGACCCCGTCCCCGCTACGTCAACTCGATCCTGTTCACCCCGGAAGAGGCGCCGGGTCCCCAGGAGGACGGGGCCGCACAGGGGTAGGACGGGCAGCGGTCAGGGGGAGGACGCGGGTTGGGCAGGAGGCACTCCGCGCCCCAGAATCGAACTGCGCGGCCCGGACCGACGTCTCGGTAGCCTTCCCCGTTGGCCGTACACCCCGGCCGGGCCGCGCACCGGCCATCACCGCCCGACTGGTTCCCGGGCGTGCCCTGCCGGGCGGCGCTTGTGAGGACGCTCCCCGGCCCGTTGGCCCCGCGCTCACCCCCCGCGGGCGCGGGGCCCACGCATGCCCCGCGCGCGACCGGCCGGAGCGACCGCCCCGGCTCCCCGGCGCCGCGGCTACCGTCGGCGGCTCGGATCGTTGTCGGGCAGGCTGCGCCACAGGTCGATCGTCGCGGACAGCTCTCTGGCCTGGCTGTCCGTACAACGCTCGGCGCGGTCCGAGGCCTCGGCGGCAGCGTCGAGGGAGCCGAAGCCGCGTACGAGGGCGATCAGTTCCTCGACCAGGCCCGGATCCTCGCCGCTCGCGCGGGCGTGGGCGTGCAGGGCTTGCAGGATGGCGAGTTCGTCGTCTTCGGCGTCCATGGGACCAGTCTGCCGTCTGGGTCTGACAGTCCGTATGTCGTGTGTGCGTGCCGGACGGCGGTTATCTCCGAAAGTTCTTGATTCGATTCCTTGACAAGTCCGCGGCACCGTTTGATAGACCCGGTCGGGGCCGATCGACGCGGCCGCCACCAGCAACGGGAGGTCCGGGTGCAGCAGGCGCTGCCGGTCAGGTTCACCCAGGTCATCGAGGCCAGGCGGATCACGCCGCACATGGCGCGCATCACCTTCGGCGGTGACGATCTCACCGACTTCACCTACGACGCGCCCGACCTGCAGGCGAAGTTGTGCTTCCCGAGACCGGGCCAGGCCGTACCCCGGCTCCCGGCGCCGGCCGAGGACGGCGACGTGATGCGGTGGTACCAGGCGTACCTGGCGATCCCCGAGCCCGGGCGGCCGTGGTTGCGCGGCCACACGATCCGCGCGCACCACCCGCGGCGCACCGCGATCGACATCGATTTCGTCCTGCACGACGCGGCGGGACCGGACGCCACCACGGCGGGCGGCACCGCGGGCGGCCCGGCGATGCGGTGGGCCAGGGCCGCCGAACCCGGCGACACGCTCGGCATGGTCGGACCGTCACCGGTCTACGCCCGGCCCCTCGGCGCGTCCGACTGGCTCCTGCTGGCGGGGGACGAGACGGCGCTGCCCTCGATCGGCACTCTCCTCGAGTCGCTCCCCGAGGGCGCCCGCGCGGTGGCGTACATCGAGGTCGGCGACGCGGCCGAGGAACAGCGGTTCGAGACGCGGGGCGAGGTGACCGTGCACTGGGTGCACCGCAACGGGCCGCCGGCCGGGCACAGCGACCTGCTGGTCGAAACTGTCGCCGTCGGCCTGCCGGTTTCTAGGCCGGCGCCGCCACAGGCGTGTCCATGTCGTCCTCTTCCGTCTCGTCCGCTGCGTCGCCCAGGTCGGCCTGCTGGAACGGGTCGGTCGACGGGATCGGCGAGGTGTGCGCCGCCACCGGTGTGGCGGGATCAGGATTGGAGAACAGCGTGGTCATGGCACCTTCGTCGGGCTTCGTAGAACGGGGCCGCCCGGAGAGAACCAGAAGGCGGCGAACGCGGCCTGAGTGGCGGCTGTCACTACCAAGCATCACACGTGGTGCGTTCCGCGTGGCTATCAGGTGGGGCTTGGACCCGATTCGGGGTGTCCGCGACCACTCACCTATTCGGATGAAACCGCAGGCCAAGAGGGGGACGCCGACCCTGGCCGGCGGCCGGGGAGCACGTCCGTTTCGTGCCCGCCCCCGGGCCCCCGGTCCACCGGGCCATCACCGGGGGCACCGACATCCGCGGCCGGACGTTCTTCTTCCCGCTCCTTCCCGCGGACGTGCTACTTCCCGTAGACGGCGACGAAGTCACGGGTGGCCTGGACGTAGTAGCGGTCCGGCGGGTTCTCGAAGTCGAGGAGGTTGGTGGGAGTGGGGTTGGCGGGGTTCCGGCTGCCGTCATAGGCCATGAAGGAAGGCCAGGCGCGGTTCATGTCAAGCGGCATGGCGCGGACCGCGCCGGCCTGCTGCATCAGCTCCGCGAGGGTGCGGGCGGTCAGGGCCTGGCCGACGACCATGATGATGTCCCCCTCGGCGGTGACGCCGACACCGGAGCGCTCCACGTACATCCTGCTCTGGTCGGTGACGCCCCACTTGGCGTCGTTGCCGATGTCGGGTACGACCTGCCCGTCGTCGACCATCAGGTCCAGGCACTGGCGGACGCCGACGACCTCCGGCGTCATGGAGAATTCGCGTCCCCACACGCCGATCTTGATGGAGCCGTCGCGGTAGAACACCTCGGAGGCGGTGCCATAGCGCAGCTCACCGGCGGTCTCACCGTTGAGGTAGAAGCCGCCGTGCGACCCGCCGTCGGTGACCCGGAAGCCGCCGTTCCAGGTCGCGACGAGTCCGGTCCGCTGGCCAGGGGGAATGGTCGGCGGAACGGAGAAGGTGCCCCCGGGCTCCCTGAAGCCGGGGTGCAGCTGGAAGCGGGCGTGTTTCGTGCTGATCCAGGCGATCGCCGCCTGGTAGGAGGTGTGCTCGTCGTCGGGGCGCACGTAAGTGGCCTGCACGATCGGCAGCCCTTTGGAGCTGGCCACCGCGCGCCAGACGCCCTCGCCGGGCAGTCCAGGAGTGACGATGGGCCGCATCGGCTCGCGCAACGGCAGCGCGGGCGTGCGGACGTTCGCGGGATCGGTCGCCTTCATCCGGGCCAGCGCGCCGGCCGGCAGAGAGCCGCCGACCTCCGGTGGATTGAGTTGGTACTGCAGGTCCTCGAGCTTGTCGACCACCACGCCCAGCGAGTGGTCACGGCTCCATTCCGCGAGCCGCGCCAGCACGCTGTCCTTGCCCGGGTAGGTCAGGGCCTTGCCCACCGACCAGCCCACCGTGCCGACGCACACCAGACTGACCGCCAGCGCGCCCCGGGTGACGGCCAGCCGCCGGCGCAGCTGCGCCGGCGTCAGATCCCGCTTGGGTTTCCACGGCACGAGGCGCCGCCGCCTGCGGGCCCCGCTACCGATCACGTCATCACCGGTGCCGTCGTCACGCTCCGTCGTTTCCTGAAGATCCGTGATCCGCCCGCCCGCCCCTTGGGTCATGACGCTCCTTTTGTGACGTTATGAGTAAGTCAATACGCTTTATCCCGTCGATTGGCGGCCTAACCAGAACCGCGAGGAGAAACACCCGCACGCCCGCGTGGGATCACGGACACCGGAGGCGCTGGGCGCCGAACCGGGTGGCCCGTATCCCGTGCAACCCCTGGCACAGAGCGTGCCGGGCCCACTACTCTGAGCGCCTGGACGGCAGGGACGTGATCATCAAGAGGGCCACATGACCTACCCGGAACCCACCACGCCGCGCGATGACTTCAGCGACCGGACCCCGTCCGACCACATCGACGGGCTGCTGGCCCGTGCCGCCCAGCCGGCGCCGATCGCCGAGGCGCTGCTCGCCAGGCTGCGCACCGCCATCGTTCACCGCACCGAACTGGTGTCGAACCGCTACGGCAAGGAACCCGGCCGGCTGCTCAGCCGCCGCACGCTGCGGCACGTCTATCTGCTGCCCGACGGCACGACGCCGGTGCTCTGGGAGCTGGAGCACGACACCGGGCCCGTGGAACACCTCGTGCATGAGGTGTTCGCGGACGAGTCGGGCGTGCTGGTGGCCGAGATGGACGTGGACGTACGGTTCGGCGATCTGGAGCACGGTCCCGCGGTCATCGATCTGCCGGCGATCCGGATGGATCTGCTGTTCGCCCCCTCGTCCGCGCGGCGCCACCGGGTGTATGAGGAGGACAACTCCGCCGACCACGCGGTACGGCTCCTGCGCCGCGCCGTGAACCCAGACCTCCCCGGTGAGGCGGTCCGCCGGCGCGTGCTGTCCGCCGTCGGCCATGACATCGCCTTCGCGGGGAACAGCAGCAGGAGGATCGACGAGCGAAGCGTCGGCTGGACGCTGTACGAGCACGCGTTCCTGCTCCCATGCGGCGAGGAGATCAGCTTGTGGGAAGTGGACCACTCCATGACCACGAACAGGCACCCCGTCTGCGAGGTCTACGACTGCATGGACACGGCCCGCGACTCGGCGGAACGGCGCCTCGAGTCGTTCTGACCTGAACGTGCCTGGACGTGCCTGGACGCGCCTGAACGTTCTGAGCCGGACCGATCCGTCCGGCTCCTTCCAAGCCCGAACCAACCCCCGAGGTCGCGGGACACGACCTCGGGGGTTCGCCATGCTGTGAGCAGGCGTAGCCAGCTGAGCAACGAAGTCGCTGATTGCCACAAAATTCCTCTTGCCTGCTGCTTGTTGTTTGACATCTGACAGAAATATTGTGACGGCGATTGCTCCGGTATCTGAAATATCCTCAGGAAGGCGTCTCCATGCCATCGCAGAGACCCAGGGCCGGACGAACCGGTCCTCATCGCATCGCAGCCGGAGCGGTCGTCGTGACCGCGGCCCTGGCCACGATCACCGGCCTGTTCACCGCCGTTCCCGCGCAGGCCGCACCCCTGACCGCGTCCTCGGCCGGTGCGAAGGCCCCGGCCGACGCGGGGCCGGACGGCGGTGGCTCGCACGGCCGCAGGGGAGCCGACCTCCCGTTCACCGAGTACGCGGCGACGGGCGCGCGCAGCAACGGCACCAGGATCGGTCCGTCCGGCGACTTCGGCACACTCGCCTCAGAAGCGGTCGCCCGCAGGGCGGTCACGCTCACGGGCCGCGGCAAGTACGTCGAGTTCACGCTGACGAAGCCGGCGAACGCGGTCGACCTGCACTACTCGATACCCGACGCGGCGGACGGCACGGGACTGACCGCGCCGCTGGCCGTCTACGTCAACGGGTCCAAGTCCCGTGACCTGACCCTCACCTCGAAGTACGCGTGGTTCTACGGCAACTACCCGTTCAGCAACAATCCGGCCGACGGCAAGGCGCACCACTTCTACGACGACGTCCGCACGACGTTCGCGCACACCCTGCCGGCCGGCACCAGGGTCCGGCTGCAGGTGGACGCCGGTTCGACGCCGGTCACGGTCGACGTCGCCGACTTCGAACGCGTCGACCCGCCCGCGCACCAGCCGCACGGCGCGCTGTCCGTGCTCGACTTCGGCGCGGACGCCAGCGGCAGAAAGGACTCCACGACCGCGATCCAGCAGGCCATCGACGCGGGCGCCGAGCGGCACAGAACGGTGTGGATCCCGGTGGGCACCTTCACCGTCACCGGCCACCTGGCCGTCGACAACGTGACCGTGCGCGGGGCGGGCGCCTGGCACTCCGTGCTCACCGGCCGGAACGTCGGCATCTACGGAAACGCCGCGCCGACGCCCAGCACCCATGTGCATCTGTCGGACTTCGCCGTCTTCGGCGAGGCCGCCAACCGGGACGACTCGGCGCCGGTCAACGGCATAGGGGGCGCACTGGGCGGCGGTTCCACCATCAAGAACCTGTGGATCGCGCACACCAAGGTCGGCATGTGGTTCGACGGTCCCTTCGACGGTCTGGCCATCAGCGACGTCCGGATCCAGGATGTGACTGGTGACGGACTGAATTTCCACGACGGAATCTCGCACGCCACCGTCAAGAACTCCTACATCCGCAACACTGGGGACGACGGCCTGGCCATGTGGTCCGGCGGTCACGCCGACCACGACAACGCGTTCAGCCACAACACCGTCGTGCTGCCGATCCTGGCGAACAACATCGCGTTGTACGGCGGCCACGACAACGCGATCACCGACAACCTCGTCACCGACACCCTCACCCAGGGCGGCGGCATCCACGTCGGCAACCGGTTCGGCGCGGTCGCGCTCTCCGGCACCACGACCATCGCACGCAACACCCTGGTACGCACCGGCGTACTCGACCCGAACTGGCTGTTCGGCGTCGGCGCGCTCTGGTTCTACGCCCTCGACGAGCCGATGACCGGAAGGATCGACGTCACGGACACGACCATCGTGGACAGTCCGTACGAGGCGATCCAGTTCATCGGCTCGTCCGTCACCAATGCGGACGTCCGCAGGGTCGTCATCCACAACGCGGGCACCTTCGCCGTGCAGGAGCAGGCCGCCGGTTCCGCCACCTTCTCCGACGTCACCGCCACAGGCCTGGGAGCCGCCGGCGTATACGACTGCGGCTACGGGTTCACCCTCACCAAAGGCGAGGGCAACCGGGGCTGGGACACCTCGCAGTGCGGCTTCCCGCCGAACGGCGTGCTGCGGCTCAGCGACTCCTCGAAGTTCCTCGGGGTGGTCGATCCGGGCAGCACCAGCGCGAACTCACCGGTGACCGTCACCAACCCGGGTCCGAACCCGGCCCGGCTGGCGTCCATCACGGCCAACGGCGACTTCTCGCAGACCAACGACTGCGGCACGACGCTGGCGGTCGGCGCCACCTGCACGGTGCAGGTGGCCTTCACCCCGACCGCCAAGGGCAACCACGGCGGCGCGCTGACCATCGTCTCGGACACACCGTTCAGCCCGTACACCGTCAGCCTGTCCGGCGTCGGCTACGACCCGAACGGCAACTTGGCGCTGGGCCGCACCATGACCGTCAGCAGCAATGTGGATGGATTCCCTGCGGCCTTCACCAACGACGCCAACCCGAGCACCTACTGGGAGAGCAGGAACGGCGTCTTCCCGCAGTGGCTGCAGGCCGACCTGGGCGCCGCCACCGGCGTCGGCCGGCTTGTCCTGACCATCCCGCCCACCTGGGGCAGCCGCGCCGAGACCCTCTCGGTGGAGACCAGCACCGACGGCGTCACCTATACGCCGGCCGTGGCCTCCACCGGATACGTCTTCGATCCGGCGACGGGCAATTCGGTGACGGTAACGCTGCCGGCGACCTCGGCGCGGTACATCCGCCTGAACGTCACCGGCAACACCGACTGGGCGGCCGCCCAGATCGCGGAGTTCGAGGTCTACGCCCAGTAGGCCGCCGAGTCCGGCATCCGGCAACCGGCGCGCGTCGCACATCCACGGGGGATGTGCGACG
>NZ_JASISZ010000011.1 GCF_030063355.1 Streptomyces sp. PH10-H1 | reverse complement strand
ACGCGCGCCGCTGTGTCAGCGGGCGGGCCCGTCTTCCTGGTCGACGAAGAAGCTGTCGTGCCGGACGAGGAAGTCGGCGAACTCCTGGCCGCCGCGCCGCGCCATCGCCGCGACCTGCTCGAAGTACTCCTCGCGCGGAGCGCCCGGGGCGAAGAGCAGAAGCATGGATGAAGGGTCGTCGGAGTCGTTCTTGAAGGCGTGCAGCCCGCCGACCGGGACGTACAGGAAGTCCCCGGAACGTGCGGTGATCCAGCCCTCGCCGTTGAACAGGCTCACCTCGCCGGACAGGACGAAGAAGGACTCCGAGATCGCCTTGTGGAAGTGGGTGGTCGGGCCGGGCGACTTCGGGCCCATGTCCACCCTGTAGAGCCCGAACTCGCCTCCGGTGCCGGCGTGGGTCGCGAGGTAGTGGGTGCGGTTGCCCGAGGGGGAGATCAGATCGGCCTCGGTGTCGGCGGGCCTGAACACAGCGTTGATCTCGCCCTTGTCACCGAGATAGCGGGGCTCCGGGTACGACATGACCAGCTCCTTTGCCGGATTGCGAAAACGCGCGATGCGAGTCGCACTATGCACCACGGACGACGCAGCAGGGACCGCGCGCCACGCATGACGCGAGTGCCGCCGGGAGGGTCAGGTCTCCCGGCGGCACTCGCGTCCATGCGACTGGCTGGCTGCTCCTTCCGGCCCTTACGGGTTCTGGACGATGGTGAAGGTCGAGGTCGTGTTCTTGATGTTCTGGAAGTTGTTGCTCATCTTGAGGTTGTTGAACGTGACGGATCCGACGGCCGGACCCTGGCCGGGCTCGGGCAGCTCATTGGCCCAGATGCCGAAGCCGGACTTGGCGTCGAAGGCGTCACCGCTCTTCTGGGCACCGCTGATCGTGATGTCGGTGAAGACGGTGTCCGTGACCGGGTTCTCCGGCGTGCTGCCGGTGTACTTCGTCTGGAACATGATCCCGGAGTAGGTCGGGTCCACGATGTCCACGTCACTGACCCGGATGCCCTGGAACACCTTTGAGGCCGAGAAGACCCAGATGGCGGGGAAGGTCTGGCCGCCCCAGAAGTGACCGCCGGCACGGACGATGGAAATGTTCTGGAACTGGGTGGGCGGGCTGGCGCCGAACCCGAGCATCGGGATGCCGAAGTCCAGCGAGCTGATGGTGACACCCGAGTAGGTGAGCGTGTCCGCGATGTACATGTTGCGGAAGATGTTGTCGTAGCCGCCGTAGACGGCGGCACCGGCGGCGCGCCAGGTCAGCAGCGAGGTGAGGTTCTCGAAGATGTTCCCTGTCTGCTGGGCGTTGTTGTTGTCGATGGCCGCGAACAGCGCGAAGCTGTCGTCGCCCGTGGAGCGGGACTCGTTGTTGCTGACCAGGTTGTTGGTGCTGCCGTTGGTCATGTTGATGCCGTCGGCGAAGGTGTCACGGATCCGGGAGTTCTTGATCGTGACGTTGTCCGTGTTCGCACCCCAGTACATGCACAGTTCGTGTTCGGTCCACAGGTTGTCGATCGTCAGATTGGTGACGTTGGCGATCGAGAAGACCTTGCCGTCGCCGACGCGGTCCGTGTAGTTCCCGAAGTAGCCGAAGCCGGAGAACGTGGAGCCGGATGCGGTGGGCTGCACCGCGAGTCCGATGTCGGTGTTCTCCTGGGTCGCCGGTGCCTGGAAGCGGGTGTACCACGGGCCGGCGCCGACCAGTTTGACGGCCTTGCCGTACACCTGGAACTTGTTCGCCGTCGGGTAATCGCCCGGGGGCAGGTAGACGCCGACCAGTGTGCCGGTGGCGTCCATCCGGACCTTGTCGAGTGCGTTCTGTACGTCCTGCTGGGTGAACCCGGCCGGAACGGTGTACTTGGCCGGGTCGGGGTTGGCGATCGGCGCTGTCTGCTCGAGGTTGATGAAGTCGATCGCGTAGGTCGTCGTGTTGGCGGCGTCCTTCTGGAGCTTGATCTTGTGGCCGGCCGGGACGGTCGTCCCGAGCAGTAGATTGCCCTCGTCGTAGATGTGCCGGGGGCCGCCCGCGCCGGGCGAGTTGCTGGGGCCGGCCTCGGCCCCGTACAGCCAGGCGTGCTTGGAGGTCAGGTCGATGGCCTTGAGGAAGACGCCGTCGACGTACACATTCAGCGTGGAGTTGATCCCGCCGCCTCCGGGCGCGTCCGGGATGGAGAAGCGGGTGACCAGGGTGTTGGTGCTGGCCTTGGTGGTGAACTCGACCGAGGAACCGGTCGAGTTCAGCGTGACGGCCTTGCGGCCGGACGCCTCACCCGCCAGGTCGCCGACGGTCCGGTTCGGGCCGACGACGGCAGCGCCGCCACCGAGGACGCCGTTCTCGGCCTCGTACATGTCGTACGGCATGTTCGCGCCGCGTCCGACGAACAGCGGCTGGGTGCTGGTGTTGTTGGCCTGCTTGACGGGCAGTTCATTGGCGTCGTTGGCCAGGACGGTCTTGACGCTGTACTTGCCGTTGCCGGCCGTCCAGGTGCCCAGGCTCACCGGGCTGGCGGTGCCGCCGGCGGCGATCGCGCCGTCGGAGGAGCCGGTCAGGGTCTTGACGACGGAGCCCGATGTGAGGTCGGTGACCGTCAGGGTGATGCCGTGGGCGCCGCTCGCGGAGGCGATGGTGCCCTGGTTCTTGATGGCCACCGAGAACGTCACGGTGTTGCCGGCCGCCGGGTTGCCCGGGGTCCAGCTGACGGGCGAGGCGATCAGGTCGGAGCTTGCCACCGGGGTGACGACCAGCGGGGTCGGGCTGCTGAAGCTGTTGTTCGCCTCGTTCTGCTCGATGACGGCGTTGGCCTCGTCGACCTTCGCGGTCAGCGGGTAGGACCCCGCGTCACGGACGCCGATATTGGCGGACACGGTCGCGGACGCACCCGCGGCCAGAGCGGCGACCGGCGCGGTGCCGACCAGCGTCGTGCCGAGGTAGAAGGTGACGTTCGTCGCGCCCGCCGCTACGGGTCCGATGTTCTTGACCGTCGCGGACAGCGTGACCGGGTCGGTCTCGACCGGGGAGGCGGGCGAGGCGGTGATACCGGTGACCGTGAGATCCGGATTGGGAGCCGGTGTGCCGATCACCTGGAACTCGGCGACCTGGCCGCCGCCCGCACCGGAGTTGGACGTGATCTTGAGCTGGACGTCTGCGACGCGTCCGCTGACCGGAATCGTCACCGTGTTGCCCGAGGCCGGGTTGAACGTGTAGACGGTCGGTGAGGTCAGGCTGGTCAAGGACGAGGAGCTCTGCTCGCGCCCGAGAACCTGGATGGTCTGGGTGCGCGTGGACCAGGCGGCGTCGGGGTTGAGTTTCAGCACGACCGAGTTGACGTCGGCGTTCGAGCCCAGCGCGACGGTCAGCGTGTTCGGGTAGCTGCCGCCGTTCGCCTCCCAGTAGGTCGCCACGTTGTTGTCGTTCGCGTTCGCGGCGACGAAGTTGAGGATCGTGGACGAGGCGGTGATGGCCTTGCCGACCGCCAGGTTCGTACCGCCGCCACCGGTGCCCGTGCGGGTCACCGTGTTGCTGCTGCCGGACTGGTTGCCGGCCGCGTCCCTGGCCTGGACGTAGTAGGACACGGTCGCGGTGTCGGGCTGGCTGTCGGTGAAGGTGAGGACGTTTCCGGCCACGGTCGTGCGGAGCGTGTTGTTGGCGTATACGTCGTAGCCGGTCACGCCGACGTTGTCCGTCGAGGCGTTCCAGGTCAGCTTGATCTGACCGGAGGCCGGCTGGGTGTAGGCGAGGCCCGTCGGCGCGGTGGGCGGCTGGGTGTCTCCGGTGGTCGGTCCGTAGACCTCCAACTCGGACAGCTGACCCGCCGGCCAGCCGGTGTTCGCGGTGATGTTCAGCCGCACGTACCGGGTGGTCGTCGCGTTGAAGCTGATCGTCACCGTATTCGCGGCGGCCGGGTCGAAGAGATAGCCCTTGGACGCGACGATGTCGGTGAAGGACGAACCGTTGGCGCTGCCCTGCACGGCCAGCGTCTGGGTCCTGCTGCCCCAGCCGGCCGGCAGTTTCAGCACCAGCTGGTTCACCCCGACGGCAGCACCGAGGTCGGCCTGGATCCACTGCGGGAAGGCGTTGTTGGCGCTCTCCCAGTAGCTGGCCTGGTTGCCGTCGTTGGCGTTGCCCGCCACATAGGGGGAGTTGGAGCTGCTGGCCGACAACGTCTTGGAGATGGCCAGATTGTCGGTCGGGGCAGCCGCATCGGCGACCTGCAGTTCGGAGATCTGAGCCGCGGGCTTGGCGGTGTTCGCCGTGACCTCGACCCGGACGAAACGGGGGTTGGCCGCCGGGAACTTGATCTTCACGGTGTTGCCCGAGCCCGGGGCGAAGACGTACTTGGCGGAGCCGACGATCGTCGCGTAGCTCGTTCCGTCGGCGCTGCCCTGGACCGCGAGCGTCTGGGTGCGGCTCGACCAGCCCGCCGGGACCTTCAGCGTGACCTGGTCGACGGTCCTGCTGCGGCCCAGGTCGAGCTGGGCCCACTGCGGCAGGGCGCTGCCGCTGCCCTCCCAATACGTGGACTGGTCACCGTCGTTGATGTTTCCGGCCGCCTTGCCGCCGCTGGAGGTGCTGGCCGAGGTCGTCCTCCCCGCCGCCGCGTCGGGGGCGCGCTCGGCCGCCGCGGCCCGGAGAACCGGCCCGCCGAGAAGCATCAGACCGGCCGCGAGCGAGCCCGCGACCAGCTTGGGTATCCGCTTCGTTCTCACTGCGTTCCTCTATCTCTCGTCCGAAGTGCCGGGGTGGGGGGTGCGGGGCGAGCAAGGCCACGACACGGCCACGAACTCGCCTTGGAAATTGCGGAGAACAGCGAGGAATGAACGTCACTCTGCAATTAATTTGCATTGAGTTAGCAGAGTGTTACGGACGTGCTACAGCCACGTCTACGCTCAGGCAAGATCGGCTTGCGGGTGTCCGGAGCCGAGCGGTCCGGCAGCGCGCGGAGGGGTATTGGCCGGGCGGAACCGGGCGGAACGGAGGTGGAACGTCCCACTCCGCCGGTTACGAGCTGCAAGTGGGCTGAGTTTGCAGGTCTCTTCACAAATCTTGCTCATACTGCGTTGTCTATTGCGTCCATGTTTCGCCGTGGCTACGATCTGCCGCTGACCGCTCAACGGCGCTCACGGCGCTCAACCGTGCTCAACGGGAGGAGTCCACATGGGGATCTCACGCCGGGTGTTCATCGGATCGGTGACGGCGGGGGCCGCTTCGGCTTCGCCGACGACAACCACCCCTGGACCCCCGCGGCCTGTCTGGACGTCGTCACCTGAGGCTCACGGCCGACGGCGGCAGAATGCTCAAGGGGCAGCTCCAGCTGACCCCCGTATGCCCGACCGCCCCGGTCGTCGCCGGCGGCAGCGCGAACCTCGCGTTGCACAAGGCGACCGCGGAGAGCGGTCACACTCAGGGCTACGGCTCCGGCAACGCCGTCGACGGTGACGCCAACAGCTACTGGGAGAGCGCCAACAACGCCTTCCCCCAGTGGCTCCAGGTCGATCTCGGCTCCACGACCGGCACCAAGCGGGTGGTGCTCACCGTGCCGCCGGCCACCGCCTGGGGGACCAGGATCCAGACGCTCTCCGTCCGGGGCAGTACCGACGGCGCGAACTTCACCGCGGTGGCTGGTTCCACCGCCTGCACCTTCAACCCGGCCACCGGTAACACCGCCACCATCACCTTCCCGGCCACCGCCACTGTCCGTTATCTGCGGCTCGACTTCACCGCCAACACCGGGTGGCCGGCGGGTCAGGTCTCCGAGTTCCAGGTCTACGCCACCTGACGGTGCCGTGCCGGGCCCTGGCGGAGCTCAGACGAACAGTCCGTCGATCCACTTCTGCCAGGCACGTTCGGTCGCCTTCGTGCTGTCGCTGTCGCTGTCGGCCCCGGTGCCGAACCGGTGCACCACGATGCCGATCGGCGCGCCGAAGGCGTTCCTGCCGAAGAAGCGGTACAGCGCGTCGCCGGTACGCAGTCCGATGAAGTTGGCGTTCCGGTAGTCGATCACGGCGTCGACCGCGTCGGGGCCGGGCAGTCCTACCCGTACCTTGGTGCCCGCCGACGCGTCGTCGGCCAGCCCCAGCGCGCGGCCGAGCACCTCGAACGCGTCCGGCGCGGTTGACGCGGCGGGACCCTCGGCCGCGGCGTAGGCCGCGGTACGGCCGGGGAAGAACTCCAGGTACTGGCGGAGGGTGTGCAGATAGAAGTCGGTGTGCTTGTCGGCGCCGTCGTACTGGTTGTCCCAGTCGTCCACGAAGATGCCGCTGTGCACGTAGCGCACCCAGGCGCGGCCTCCCTCACGCGGCTCGATGACATGGTCCAGCTGATTGAACGTCTGGTTCTCGACGCCCTCCGGGCTCTCGACCCGGCCGGTGAGCCGGTGCGGCGGGTCCCAGGCGGTCACGGTGCCGCCGAAGGGGGCCGCGCCGCCCTCCCGGGGCTCGTACTCCAGCGGCCACAGCCATCCGGCCGTGCCGGTGGTGATCGCTTCCCAGACCTGTTCGGGAGTGGCCTGAACCTCGAACTCCCGGATGATCTCGAACTGCTTCGGCATGATGTGACTCCTTAGGCCTGGTGGGCCGGCCGGTAGGTGAGGTAGAGGACGCCGGTGCTGAAGGTCTTGGAATCGACGAGCGTGAGCGCCTTGTGGTCGAGCCCGTCCTGGAAGAGGCGCTTGCCGCTGCCGATGATCACGGGGTCGATCAGCAACTGGTACTCGTCGATGAGGTCTTCGCGCATCAGCGACTGGATGAGGGTGGCGCTGCCCATCACCGTGATGTTCTTGCCGGGCTGCTGCTTGAGGCGGTTGACCTCGTCGGCCAGGTTTCCGGAGAGCACCGTCGAGTTGTTCCACTCGGCCTTGTCCAGCGTCGTCGAGACGACGTACTTGGCGGAGCCGTTCATGTGGTCCGCGCCCGGCTCGTCGGCCATGTTCGGCCAGGCGGCCGCGAATCCCTCGTAGGTGACGCGGCCCAGGAGCAGGGCGTCGGAGGCGGCCATCTGGGCGCCGACCGTCGCTCCCATCTCGTCGTCGAAGTACGCGCCGTGCCACTGGTCCGGCGCCTCCATGACGCCGTCGAGAGTCAGGAACATCGATACGACCAGTTTCCTCATGACAACTCCTCGTTGGTGATGGCCGGGGGGCTCCCGGCTGCGGGTGGTTCTTCCTCGGCCGGCGGGGTCTCGGCCGCCCCGGTCCCGGGCGCGGCCGCGAGTGCCGTGGGTTTCACGGTGGGGTGGAGGGCGACGACGACGCGGTGGTCCCGCCCGCCCTCCGCCGACGCGACGTCGTACTTGAGGACCAGCGCGCCGACGCCGGCCGCCAGTTCCTCGATGAACGCCGCCCGGTCGGCGGCGGAGGCGAACCGCACCTCGCCGTCCAGCGCGAACGTCGCGAGCGGCCGACGGGCCTTGGCCGCGCCGGTGACCAGCGTGCCGACGTCGCGCACCAGCCGGGCGGCGACGGCGAGCAGCCAGCGGGCGGACAGCTGGTCACGCGAGCGGCTCGGATCGGGCTGCACCGCGGCCAGCGCGAGCGGGGAGATCACATACGACGCCGCTGTGGCACGCATCAGCCGCTCCGTCACATTGCCCTTCTTGCGTTCGCCGACCAGCTCGACCAGGCCGTGCCGTTCCAGCGCCTTGAGGTGGTAGTTCACCTTCTGCCGGGGCAGGCCGACCCGGGCGGCCAGCATCGTGGCCGACGCCGGCTCGATCAGCTCGGCGAGCAGCCGGGCACGTATCGGCGCAAGCGAGACCTCGGCTGCTGCCGGGTCCTCGATCACTGTCACGTCCAACATGGGTCCACCATCTCACCGACAATTATTTTTGTCCAGACGTATCTTCTTGTCGGTGGACGGGGATCCTCGCTCGATCCGTGCTCTCCTGTGGCTATAAGGCCTTGATCTGGACCGGCCTGCTGCTAGCGTATTTGGTTATGGAACTGCGTCAGCTGGAATACCTCGTGACGGTCTCCGAGGAGGCGAGCTTCACGAAGGCCGCGGCCAAGCTGCATGTGGCGCAGCCCGGGGTGAGCGCGCAGATCCGGCAGCTTGAGCGCGAGCTGGGCCAGGACCTGCTGGACCGCTCGGGGCGCACGGTGCGGCCCACCGAGGTGGGCGCCGCCGTGCTGCCCTACGCGCGGGCCGCGCTCGCCGCGGTCGCCGGTGCCCGCCAGGCCGTCGAGGAGCTGACCGGCCTGGTGCGCGGGCATGTCGCGGTCGGTACCGTGACCTCGCTCGGACGGGGCGTCGACCTCCCGGGCCTGCTGGCCGGCTTCCATCACAGCCACCCGGCCGTGGAGATCGGCCTCACCGAGGACACCTCGGACAACCTGCTCCAGGCGCTGCTGACCGGCCGGATCGACCTGGCGGTCGTCGGTCTGGCGGGCGCGCCCCCGCCGGGAATCGGAATCCAGGTCGTCGTGGACGAGCCGTTCGTCGTCGCCGTCGCCGTCGGGCTCAGTGATCCGCTGGCCACCCGGACCACCGTCGCGCTCGACGCCCTCGCAGGCCGGCCCCTGATGTGCCTCCCGCGGGGCACCGGGCTGCGCGCCGTGCTCGACGGCGCCTGCGCCGCAGCGGGCTTCCAGCCGCGGATCGCCTTCGAGGCCGGGGATCCCAACGTCCTCGCGCAGCTCGCCGCCCGGGGCCTGGGCGCGGCGATCCTGCCCGAGTCCCTCGCCCGTTCCTATGCCGGTGAGCTCCACGCGGTGAGCCTCACCCGCCCCCGGCTGCGCGGGCGCCTCGCTCTCGCCTGGCGGTCCGAGGGTCCGGCCGGCCCGGCCGCGCGCGCCCTGGTCCGGCACGCCCGCGCCACGCTGCCGGAGCGAACGGAGGACGGCGCGGGCAGCGGAGGATGACCGGCTGGCGCGGAGTGCTCGCGGGCCGAAGGCAGTGCGGCGGGCCTCGCATGTGCAACTTGTTGCATAATCGGCTCGACTGGTCTAGAACTTGCGCAATGAGTTTCGCGCGAGGAGGCGCTTGATGAGCGACTACCCCCACCTGCTGAGCCCCCTTGACCTGGGCTTCACCACACTGCCCAACCGTGTGCTGATGGGTTCGATGCACGTCGGCCTGGAGGAGGCGCCCCGCGGCTTCGAGCGGATGGCCGAGTTCTACGCCACCCGAGCCCGCGGCGGCGTCGGGCTCATGGTCACCGGCGGGATCGCCCCCAACGATCAGGGGCGCCCGTACGAGGGCGGCGCGAAGCTGACCACGGAGGCCGAAGCAGAGCAGCACACGCTGGTGACCGAAGCCGTCCACCGCGAGGGCGCCAGGATCGCGATGCAGATCCTGCACTTCGGCCGGTACGCGCACCATGCCGACCTCGTCGCGCCCAGTGCGATCCAGGCACCCATCAGCCGCTTCACTCCGCACGCGCTGTCGGAGGACGAGGTCGAGCAGACTGTCGAGGACTTCGTACGGACGGCCGCGCTCGCGAAGCTCGCCGGCTACGACGGCGTCGAGATCATGGGGTCCGAGGGATACCTGATCAACGAGTTCATCGCGGCGCCGACCAACCAGCGGGAGGACCGCTGGGGCGGCGCGTACGAGAACCGGATCCGCTTCCCGGTCGAGATCGTCCGGCGCGTCCGTGAGCGGGTGGGCCCGGACTTCATCCTCATCTACCGCCTGTCGATGCTCGACCTCATTCCGGGCGGGTCCTCCCTGGCGGAGGTGATCACCCTCGCCCAGGAGATCGAAGCGGCCGGCGCGACGATCATCAACACCGGGATCGGCTGGCACGAGGCGCGGATTCCCACCATCGCGACCTCCGTACCGCGCGGTGCCTACACCTGGGTGACGAAGAAGGTCATGGGATCCGTGGAGATCCCCCTGGTGACCAGCAACCGCATCAACACCCCTGAACTGGCTGAGCAGTTGATCGCCGAAGGCTACGCCGACATGGTGTCGCTGGCCCGCCCGCTGCTGGCCGACCCCGACTTCGTCGCGAAGACGCAGCGCGGCGAGTCCGCCACCATCAACACCTGTATCGGCTGCAACCAGGCATGCCTGGACCACACGTTCAGCGGGTTGATCACGTCCTGTCTGGTCAACCCCCGCGCCTGCCACGAGACGGAACTGGTCCTCCGGCCGACCCGGCTCCGCAAGCGCGTCGGTGTGGTCGGCGCGGGTCCCGCCGGACTCGCCTTCGCGGTGTCGGCGGCCGAGCGCGGTCACGCGGTCACCCTCTTCGACGCCTCGGACGAGATCGGGGGACAGCTCAACATCGCCCGGAAGGTGCCGGGCAAGGAGGAGTTCAACGAGACGCTGCGGTACTACCGCGAGCAGCTGGAGATCCAGGGCGTCGACGTACGGCTGAAGACCACCGCCACCGTCGGCACCCTCGCCTCAGCCGGATTCGACGAGATCGTGCTCGCCACCGGCGTCGTCCCCCGGACACCGGACATCGAGGGAGTCGGCGATCCCAGCGTGCTCAGCTACCTGGACGTGCTGCGCGACGGAGCACATGTGGGGCAGTCCGTCGCGATCCTCGGAGCCGGCGGCATCGGTTTCGACGTCGCGGAATTCCTCAGCGACCAGGGCGACTCGGCGAGTCTCGACCCCGGGGCGTTCTACCGGCAGTGGGGGATCGACCCCGGCTTCGGCACGCCGGGAGGGGTGCGGAAGCCCCGCCGGGGCACCTCGCCCCGCAGCCTTCATCTGCTGCAGCGCAAGGAGACCAAGGTCGGCGCGGGGCTCGGCAAGACCACCGGCTGGATCCACCGCACCGAACTGCGGCACCGCGGTGTCACGATGGTCGCCGGCGTGACGTACCACCGCATCGACGACGACGGGCTGCATGTGACGGTCGACGGCAGGCACGAGGTGCTCGACGTCGACACCGTCGTGCTCTGCACCGGCCAGGAACCGCGCCGCGACCTGTACGAGGCGCTGCGTGCAGCAGGGCACCCGGCGCACCTCATCGGCGGCGCCGACATCGCCGCCGAACTCGACGCGAAGCGCGCCATCCGCCAGGGCACCGAGCTGGCGGCGGCGCTGTGACCGGCCAGGATTCGGTGGTCCTGTGACGGCAGCATGGTGACGGCGTTGCTGTGACGTCGGCCGGAGGACGCCGCCGATCCTAGGATGCCTCCGGTACGTCCCGGTACACCCCGGCCGAACCGACCGGTCCCAGAGAGGCGCCGTAAGACCATGTCGCTGCCGCACGCCATCCTCACCGCCCTGCTGGAGAAGCCGTCCTCGGGGCTGGAGCTGACGCGTCGCTTCGACCGCTCGATCGGCTTCTTCTGGTCGGCCACCCATCAGCAGATCTACCGCGAGCTGGGGAAACTGGAGCAGGCCGGCCTCATCCACGCCCTGCCCCAGCCGCCGTCCCGGGGTCAGAAGCGTGCGTACGAGGTACTGCCCGCAGGCCGCGCGGAGCTGACCGGCTGGGTGTCCCGGAGCCAGGACCCCAAGCCGATCCGCGACGCCCTGCTGCTGCGCCTGCGCGCGGCGGCGGTGGTCGGGCGGGACGGGCTCGAGCCCGAACTGGAACGCCATCTCGTGTCCCACCGGCGGCAGTTGGCCGAGTACACCGCGATCGAGGAGCGCGACTTCGCCGCCGTGGAGCCCAGTGGCGAGGACCGGCTGCGCCATCTCGTGCTGCGCGCCGGAATCGGTCTGGAGATCTTCTGGATCGAGTGGCTCTCCGAGGCCCTCGCGGAGTTCCGGCAGCCGCCCGCGGGAGACCAGGTCCACCCGGGCTGAAGCGCGGCCGACTCGCCGCCGAGCGCCCCGGCCGCTGAATCCTCATGGGGCGGGTCCGCCGCGTCAGCCCCGGCCGGACGGGACCAGTCTGGCGGCCGCGGTGCCGAGTCCGACGGGACCGCTCAACAACTGCGGCGGAATGGCGGGTTGGTGCCGTAGCTCCGACTCCTCGTAGCGGTGGCAGCCGCGGTGCCAGGTGAGGATTCCGGCCAGCCAGTCCTTGAGTTCCGCCGCGTATCCCTCCAGGGTGGCGCGGGCCTCGGAGCCCAGGTCGAAGTTGGTGAACAGGGCGGGCAGTTCGGTGGAGATGATGTGCTGGAACTCCCGCATGCGGGAGGTCATCAGGTCGTTGACCATCCCCAGGGCCTCGGTGAGGCCGCAGTTGAAGAAGTTCTGGACGACGAGGACGGCGTTGTGGATCTCGCCCTCGAACTGGATCTCCTTCTGGTAGGAGAAGACATCATTGACCAGGTAGGCGTAGTCGGCCGCCGCGTTCTCCATCGCCGTCACCGGCCGGGTCCGGTAGATCTCGGGCGGCACCGTCTTCCCGTGGGAGAGCCGGGACAGGCTCATCGTGAGATCCGAGCCGAAGGTCTTGCGGCGCATCTCGATGTAGTCGACCGGGTCGGGGATGTGGTTCTCCATCATGTTGGAGAGTTCCCACAGCCAACTGGCGGTCATGTCCTCGATCGTGCCCCGGAAGGTGCGGCGGGCGTCCACAGTCATCGGGCCCGCGGTACGGGACCACAGGTCGGCGAGGCCGTGTTCCAGTGCGTTCAGCGGAACCGCCGGGACGGCGTGGGACGCGTCCACGGGCATGAACGTCGACAGCCGTTCGTTGCAGGCCTTCGCGCCGGCCATGTCGAAGGTGCGCCCGAAGAAGACGGGGAAGTAGTCGTCCGCGTAGGTCCCCCAGGTCAGCCAGTCGGTGGTCAGGTCCAGTTCGTCCGCGGTGGCGTCCGGATGGATGCCCGCCGAGCACAGGGCGAAGTCGAAGCCCTTGAGCCGGTGTTCGTCCCAGAGGCCGGAGCCGGGCAGCCCCGGCAGCGAGTCCAGCATCCCCATCCGCCGGCCCCACTCGATGGTGTGGCGGCGTGAGGCGTCCAGATGGGGGCTCAGCCGGGTCTCGAACGGCATGTAGAAGTCCGGGAGCGGCAGCGGGCCGACGACCGTGTACGGCACATGGGTGTACCGGCTGAGCCGGTTCGGCATCGAGGTCACCAGCGAGGTCACCAGCCGGGCCGCCGAGGTGCCCAGGCCGAACGGGCCGGCCAGCACCTGGTCCGCGGTGGCCTGGCCGTCGGAGGCGCCGTTCATGTAGCGGCTGGAGCGCATGTGCCACTCGTGGCCGCCTGACTGCCAGTCCTGCAGGCCCTTGACGTAGGAGAAGACGTCCAGGCAGGACTGCGGGTCCAGGCCGTGCTCCACCAGTAGCGGCGGCACCTCGGTGAGAGCCGTGTGCTCGAACTGCTGGAGCCGGGAGGTGAGCAGCTCGTTGACCTCGTTTGCGGCCTGTTGGGTGTCGCAGCCGAGGAACCGTTCCAGGACCAGGACGCCGTTGGCCAGTTCGCCCTCGTCCTCGATCTCCCGCTGGTAGGAGAACAGGTCGTTGCGCAGGTGCACCCCGTCGGAGAATGTGTCCTTGAGAACGCGCATCGGCCGGCTGGCCGCGATCACATCGGGGATCTCGGCGCCCACCGCGTGCTCGACCAGGTGCGCGGACCAGGGCGCCCCGCCCACCTTGCGGCGCATCTCGATGTACTCGATGGGGTTGGCGACCCGGCTCTCATTGATATTGGACAGCTCCCACAGGGATTCCTCGAGAAGGTGCCGGGTGCTCTCGTGGAAACGGCTGCGCCACTGCTCCGACATCGTCGGAATCGTGCGCGCCCACAGGTCGGCCAGGCCCTCTTCCACCGCGTTCGTCGGCACCGGCGGCGGGCCGCCGGCCGGATGCACGGGCATGAATTCGGGGAGCCGGTCGAGATAGGCCTTCGCGCCGGCCATGTCCCCGCTGCGCTTGAAGATGTCCAGGAAATGGTCGTCGAAGAAGAACACCCAGGCGTACCAGTCGGTGATCAGGTCCAGTTCGGGGCCCGAGGCGTCCGGATGGGTGTAGGCGCAGAGCAGGGCGTAGTCATGGGAGTCGAACTGATGCTCATCCCAGATGCCGGAGCCCTCGATCATCCGCATCGAGCGGGCCCACGCCTTGGAGTGGATCCTCGCGCTCTCCAGATGAGGGTTGATCCGCGCCGGATACGGCATGTAGAAGCGGGGGAGTTCGAAGGGTTGTGACATCGATGCGCGGCCTTTCGCGTGTCTCCGGACCAGCGGCTTTCTGTCGTCCGCTCCTGACGAGGCGTCGCGTGTTCCGTGCCCGTCCACACGCTAGGCGGCGCGCTTCCGCAGGAGTGTGCGGAAGCGTTGTTCTCGCTCAATGAGGTGAAAGGAGGCGGCACGCCGATTAACGATCTTGCGGTCGGGATCACCGCCCGGTGGGGGGAGACCGCGCCGTCCGGGACCCGCCGGGAGTCTGCGTGCCTGCGCCGTGACGTGAATCCGCAGCACGGGTTGCGGGCCGGAGACCGTATTTTCCCGTTCCGGATCGCTACCGTTGTTCTACAGGCCCGGCAGGCCGCCACCCCCGTGCGAACCTGCCGGGCCTGCTGCTGTCCCGCGACGGACCGCCCGCGGACCGGTCCGCCGACGGCGTGGTTCGAACACGGTTCACACGAGGTGCAGGTCGACAAAGCACCAGCGCCAGCTCTCGCCCGGCTCGAAACTCCGCATCACCGCATGCCCGGTCGTCTCGAAGTGCCCGGAGGCGTGCCGGTACGGCGAGGAGTCGCAGCAGCCGACATGGCCGCACACGAGACAGAGCCGAAGCTGCACGGGATGACTGCCCACGGCCAGGCACTCGGGGCACGTGACGTCCAGCGGGGCCGGCTCGGGGCGCGGCAGGTCGGGAACATGCGGGCACTCACTCATGATTGCCAGGTTAGATCGGGTGGACGGCAATCGGAGAACGAGATCCAGATGGGAACGGGCCGAAGCTGATGGATGTCATGCCACTGTTGATGTTGATCGCGGGCAGTGCCGCGATCGCGGGCGCGGCCCGCCGCACACCGGTGCCGGCGCCCTTGCTGCTGGTCGCCACCGGACTTATCGCCTCGTACGTGCCGGGCATGCCCGACTACACCCTCGACCCCAAGATCGTGCTGCCCCTGCTCCTGCCGCCGCTGCTGCACACCGCCGCCCTCGACAGCTCGTACCTCGATCTCCGGGCCAACGCGCGCCCGGTCGCGCTGCTCTCCGTCGGCTATGTCCTGTTCGCGACCGTGACCGTCGGATACCTCGCCTATCTGGTGGTGCCCGGCCTGCCGCTGACCACGGCCCTGGTGCTGGGTGCCGTCATCGCCCCGCCCGACGCGGTCGCCGCCACCGCGATCGCGCGCCGACTCCGGCTGCCCTCGCGCATCACGACGATCCTGCAGGGTGAGTCGCTGGTGAACGACGCGACCGCGATCACCGCCTACAAGGTCGCGCTGGCCGCCGTCGTGGGGGTGGGAGCCACTTGGGGCGAGGGCATCAGGGAATTCGCCGTCGCGGCGGCGGGCGGTGTCATCGTCGGCCTGATCCTCATGGTGCCGCTGCACTGGATGCGCACGCACCTGCGGGAACCGCTGCTGCAGAACACCCTGTCGCTGCTCATTCCGTTCGTCGCCTACGCGGCGGCCGAACGGGTCGGCGCGTCGGGCGTGCTCGCCGTCGTGGTCGTCGGGCTCTACCTCGGACACCGCTCCTGGCAGGTCGACTTCGCGACCAGGCTCCAGGAGGCGGCGGTGTGGAAGATGGTCGGCTTCATCCTGGAGTCGACGGTCTTCGCGCTCATCGGGCTGCAGTTGCGGATCGTTCTCGGCGGCCTCGGCGAGTACGGGGTGGCGGAGGCGGCCTGGTACGCGTTCGCCGTCTTCGTCGCGGTCGTGGCCGCCCGCTTCGCCTGGGTCTTCCCCGCGACCTTCCTGCCCCGCGCGCTGTCGTCCCGGATCCGCGGGCGGGAACCCGACACGAACTGGACCGCGCCCGTCATCGTGGGCTGGGCCGGGATGCGCGGCGTCGTCTCCCTCGCCATCGCCTTCTCGATCCCGCTGACCATGGACGACGGACACCCCTTTCCGGCCCGCAACCTGGTGCTGTTCCTGACCTTCACCACGGTGATCGCCACCCTGGTGGTACAGGGCCTCACGCTGCCGCCGCTGATCCGCCGGCTGAAGATCCCGGCCCGCGACGTACAGGCCGAGACGCTCGCTGAGGCACAGGCCCAGAGTGAGGCGTCGACCGCCGCGGAAACCCTGCTCACCGCGCTCCTAGCCGAGGAGCGCAACGCCCTGCCCCAGCCGCTCGCCGACCGGCTGCGCACCGTGATGGACCGGCGGCGCAACGCGGTGTGGGAGCGGCTGGGCACGGTCAACGAGACCACCGGGGAGTCGGCGGACGGGACCTACCGGCGGCTCGCCAGGGAGATGATCGGGGCCGAGCGCGAGGTGTTCGTGGAGCTGCGCGACGCACGGCGCATCGACGACGAGATGCTGCGGACGCTGCTGCGCCGGCTGGACCTGGAGGAGGCCGCGGCCTACCGCGAGGAGGCGGCCGGCTGACGGGCAGCGCTGCGGCGGGCGGCTGTCAGCGCCTCGAGCTCCGGGAGTCACCGAAGAAGATGCGGTAGATGATCAGCAGAACCAGCGAGCCCCCGATGGCGGAGCCCCAGGTGGTGAGGTCGAAGAACTGGTGCGCGACGGGGCGGTCCAGGAAGCGGGCGGACAGCCAGCCGCCGACGAACGCTCCGGCGATGCCGATGATCGTGGTGCCGATCAGGCCGCCGGGATCACGCCCGGGCAGCAGGACCTTGGCGATGACTCCGGCGATGAGTCCCAGGACGATCCAGCCGACAATGCCCATGGTGTGTGCCTTCCTTTCGACGTGCTCCGCCCGAGGGACGGGCCCGCGGTCTCTCCCCGCACCGTGAGGGACGCAGTCCCCGTGCGCGGGGTTCCCGGTGCGGCACGACGGACAGCGATGTCCCCTGATACGTTCGGCCTTCCCTGATCACGGGGCACCATGTTCGCGTGCTCATACGCAGACGGACACCACCAGCGCCCGCGGCGACCGACGACCCCGTACTGGCCTATGCCCTCACGGACTTGGCCTGGTACGCACGCACTCGTGATCAAGCCCGCAGATGGCATTGGACGACCGAGTTGAGCGCCCTCCTCGCGGGCGCCACCACGGTGATCGCCGCTGGGATCCAGGCGCCGCCCGCCGTCACGGCGACCGTCGCGGGACTGGCCGTCTTCATCGGCGGCTTCCGCCAGGTCTTCAACCACACGGAACGCTACGTGCTGGCCGCGGAGTCCTGGTCGAGACTGCGCCCGGCGGTTGAGCGGTACCGGCTGCTGCCGGAGGCGGACCGGGACGCGGACGCCCGCCGGCAGCTGGTGGAGGCGGTGGAGGCGGTCTCCGCCGCCGAGATCCGGAGCTGGGCCGCCCACCGGCGCGGAACGCGGGCGGGGTCCGACCCGGGACCGGGCATCGCGTGAGGTCCGGCGGCGTCGAACGGCAGTGCCGCAGGCCGTGCGTATCCGTCTCTGTCAGGGCTGTGGCCGACGTTTCCGAGAAGCTCTGAGGAGCGCGCATCGGCCGCCGCGGGTCGGCTTCGCGCTGATGTTAGAGTCGGCGCCGGCCGATGGGGGCGCAGTGGCGGAGGAAGCCGGCGGAAGCCGTGCGGGGGAACGGGATCCGGCCGTACTGGCCCGGCTGGTGGCGGGCGCGCAGCGGGGCGACCGGCTGGCGATGGACGAGCTGCTCACCATCCTCACTCCGTACGTGGGCCGCATCTGTGGTCCTGTGGCCCTGGAGGACGGGGACGACGCGGCCCAGGAGGCGTTGATCTCGGTCTTCCGCAACATCCGGCAGCTGGATTCGCCCGCCGCGCTCTTCGGCTGGGTGCGGGTGATCGCGGTCCGTGAGGCGGTCCGGCTGGCCCGGAGGCGGCAGCGGACCGTCGTGACGGAACCGACGGAACTGTCTGAGCTGCCGGCGGTCGGCGAGCCGGAACTCGCGCAGGACATCGGGGACGTGCTGCGGCACCTCTCGCCCGAGCACCGCGCCGTACTGATGCTCCGTCATGTGGAGGGCCTGGACGAGCAGGAAGTGGCGAAGGTGCTCGCGGTTCCGCTGGGGACCGTCAGGTCCCGGCTGTTCCGCGCCAGGAGGTCATTCCGCGACGCCTGGGGCGGCGCCGGGCGCTGACCGCGCGTCGATCCGCTGCTGCAACCCGGCGAGCAGGGCTGCGCCCCGGGCCCGCGCCCCGGACCGGCGAATCCACTGGAGGGCGGAGCCGGCCGGCGAACGGTAGCTGCTGAAGAAGGCGAACCGGGTGCCCGTCCCCTCGGGCACCGCCGCCATGCCGCCGACCAGCAGCCTGCTCTGCATCAGGCACCAGCCCGGCCGCAGGACGACCTCGAAGCGCTCGCGGTGTCCCAGGACGCTCACGGCGCGCGCGGACAGCCGACCGTCCCCGTCCCTGTCCTGCCCGTCCCCGGTTCGTTCGACGGTGAACGAGCGCAGGCCGGGGATGATGTGCGGCAGTTCGTGCTCGAGGTCGGCGACCACGTCCCACAGCCGGTCCGGGGCGACGTCGAAGTGCTGCTCGACGTACAGGGCGCGCTTCGAGGCACCCGCGATGACCTTCAGACGGCGCAGCGGGTCCAGCCCGGCCTGCGGCCAGGCACCGTCATCGCCCATGCGGTCAGCTCCCTCGTCGCCCTGTCTGCGGGAGAGCGTCGCATCATCTCAGCGCGCGAACAAACGCCGGGCGGCCGCCACCACCCTGTCGGGCCGCTCGTGCTGCAGAAAGTGCCCGGCGCCCGGCACCACCTCGACGGACAGCGCGTCCGCGAAGGCTCCGCCGCCCTCCAGCAGCGGCGGCGGGATGACGACATCACGTTCTCCCGCCAGGATCAGGGTCGGAACCGTCAGCCGCAGCGCATGGAACTCCTTGTGGCGCAGGGCCGCGATGTCGTGCGCCACGAAGGCACGGTGGATCCGCTCGCCGGCCAGAGCGCTGCGCGGTTCCCGGGCGGCGGTGGCGAACTCCTCGATCTCGCCTTCTTGCCACGTGGCGGCGTCGGTCACCCCGCGCCGCAGCAGATACCGGGTGAAGGCCGGCCAGTGCCGCAGGACCCGGCGCCCGAGCGGCGGCCACTCCAACAGGACGGTGTACCAGAAGCGCCAGGCGTGCCGCAGGGTGTTCCGGCGGGTGGGCCACGGGTGGACCATGTTCACCGCGAGGAAGTGGCTGAAGCGCTCGGGCGACCGGGCGCAGGCGAGGAAGCCCGCCCAGGCACCCCAGTCATGAGCCAGCAGACGCACCCGCGCCAGTCCGAGCGCGTCCAGGACGGCGACGAGATCCGCCGCCCGCCGGTCGGTGGAATATCCGTCGGGCGACTCCTGCGACCAGCCGAAGCCGGGCATGTCCAGGCAGATCAGCCGGTAGTCACCGGACAGCCCCGGCAGGACATGCCGCCAGGTGTACCAGTGCTGGGGGAAGCCGTGGACGAGCAGTATGGGTGGTGCGTCCGGGTCACCGGCCTCGGCGTAGTGCAACTGGACGCCGTCCACGGTCACCTGGTGGTGCCGCACTCCCGGGACGGGAGGGTAGGGCCGGAGAGAAGCCGTCGAGTGCGGCTGTTGTGTTCCGGGTGTCTCCTGGACCGGCATGGGACCGCCTTCCGTGTGTCGTCGTCCCTTGTGCTGTCACCGGTGAAGAGGACGGAGGCGGGCTGTGCAATCCCCGGGCCTGCGGGATTTCCGTGTGCCGTGGATCACAGGACGGGCCACCGGGCCAACGCACTGCCCGGAACTGATCGGGCTCACGCTCGGCGGCATGGATTCCAACGATGCACGATCGCCAGGAGCTGCCCCCGGCCGTCGGCCCAGTGGCCGGCCTGACGCACGAACGCCGGGCCTGCCCCGTCCGGGAGAGACGGGGCAGGCCCGGCGGGCAGCTGCCGCGGCCGTATACGAGCAGTGGGCTACTGGGAGACGCGCACGTAGTCGATCTGCATCTTCTGGGGGAGGACGGTGGTGGCGTCGGGAGGCCCGGGCCAGTCACCGCCGACGGCGTTGTTGAGGATGATGTAGAACGGGTGGTCGTACACCCACGGACCTCTCGTCGACTCCACCGTCGCCTTGTCCGCGGTGAAGAAGGCGTGGCCGTCCACCGAGAACGTCATGTGGGTGGAGTCCCAGTCCACGGCGTAGATGTGGAAGGCCGAGGCGAAGTCGCCTCCCGCGAGGGTGTACGGCGAGCCGTAACCGTTTCCGCCGTTGTAGGCCGGGGCGTGCAGGGTGGAGTAGACCGAGTCCGCGACCTTGCCGACGTGCTCCATGATGTCGATCTCACCGGAGTTGGGCCACGGCGTGCCGGTCTTGAAGTTGGACCCGAGCATCCAGAACGCGGGCCACAGACCCTGCGTGCCGCTCACCTTGATCCGCGCCTCGACATGACCGTAGGTGAAGTCGAAGTGGTCCGAGGTGTTGATCCGGCCCGAGGTGTACTGGCCGTTGGCCTCCTTGCGCGCTTCGATGACGAGGTTGCCCGCGCCGTCCATGGTGGTGTTGTCGCCGTTGGTGTAGGTCTCCAGCTCGCCGTTCTGGCCGTTGCCGGTGTCCTGGGTCCACTTGCCGGTGTCCGGTTTCGTGCCCGCGGCGCCGTTGAACTCGTCGCTCCACACCAGGTGTTCGGGGTTGCCGGGGTTCGGCGGCAGGGTGGGCGGCGCCGTGGGGTTGCCGCCGGTGCCGTAGACATCGAAGGTCCACAGCGAGTAGCCGTAGCCGTTGCTGCGCGCGGTGCCGTACATCCGCACGTAGCGGCCGTTGCCGTCGACGGTCAGGGTCTCCTTGAAGCCCTTGCCGGTCGTGGTGGAGTAGATGCTCGTCCAGTTGGTGCCGTCGGGCGAGGTCTGGATCTGGTAGGCGGTGGCGTAGGCCGGGTCCCACTGGAGCACGATCTTGGTGATGTGCGCGGTCGCGCCCAGGTCGACGCTGATCCAGCCGGGGTCGACCCAGCCGATGGTGTCGCTGGTCGCCCATCGGGTGGCCGGGTCCTCGTCGAACGCCTTGGCCGGGGTGCAGCCGGTGCAGCTGTTGGCGTCCTGGTACGTCGAGGCGGTGGCCGGCTTGTTGTACGAGAGCAGCGCCGAGCCGTCCTGCGGCGGCGTGGTGCCGCCCCCGGCGGTGAAGACCTGGAACTCCCACAGGGAGTAGCCGTATGCGGTGGCGCGGTGGGTGCCGTACATGCGGATGTAGCGGCCGGTGCCCGACAGCGTGATCAGCTCGGTGGCTCCGGGGCCGGTGGTGGTGGAGTGGATCGTGGTCCAGTTGGTGCCGTCCGCCGAGGTCTGGATCTGGTACGCCGTGGCGTAGGCGGCCTCCCAGCTCAGCTGGACACCGCAGACCGCCTGGCTGGTGCCGAGGTCGATACGGATCCACTGGGGGTCGCTGGGCGCGCTGGACCAGCGGGTCGCGGTGTTGCCGTCGACGGCGGCGGTGGCGGGGGTGCCGGCGTTCTCGGTGGAGGACGCGGTGACGGGCTGGTTCAGTGCGGCGTTGGCGGTACCGCAGTCGCCGGGAGGTGTGCCGGCAGTGGTGCCGTAGACCTGGAACTCCCATAGGGAGTAGCCGTACGCGGTGTGCCGGGCGGTGCCGTTCATCCGGACGTAGCGGCCGGTGCCGGTGACGTTGAGGGTCTCGGTGCCGCCGGTGCCGGTGGTGGTGGCGTAGATGTCGGTCCAGTTGGCGCCGTCGGCCGAGGTCTGGATCTGATAGGCGGAGCCGTACGCGGTCTCCCACGTGAGGACGACCTTGCTGACCGTGGCCGTCGCGCCGAGATCGACCCGCAGCCACTGAGGATCGGCGGCGGCACTGGACCAGCGGGTACCGGCGTTGCCGTCCACCGCCGCGGAGGCGGGCGTGCCGGCGTTCTCCGTCGATGACGCCGTCACCGGCTTCCCCTGCGACAGCAGCGCGTCGGCCGCCTGCGCGGGAGCCCCGGTTGCGGCGGTCAGCGACAGGGCTGCCGTCAGAGCGGCGACGAGGGTCAGGGCGAGGGAACGCCAGGGGTGTTGAGCGATCCGCCGGTGGTGCCGGGTGGTGATGGGACGGCCATTCATGACGTCTCCGATCTGTGAGAGCGCTCTCCCGTTCCGGGAGCCGAGGCTGGGGCGGTCCGAGTCCGATCACCGGGGGAATTGAAGAAATCTTCAATTCCCTCCATCATGTCCTCATCAAGGGGGGCCGGTGAGCGGGAGGTGTGATGGCCGATCTGACGCCCGAAGCGGTCCGTGCGCAGGTCGTCGAGGCGCGCGTCGCCCTGGCGGCGGCCGTGGACGGCGGCGAGTACGGGGCGATCTCCGGGGCGCTCGACGCGCTGGAGGAATCGCTGGGACTGGCGAGGCTCCACGGTGTGGAGATCCCCGCGGCCGATGGGAGCGGGAGGCCATGAGGACGGTGCCGGTTCCGCTGTACCAGGCGAAGGCGGATCTCTTCCGGATGCTGGGGCACCCGGTCCGGATCCGGGTTCTGGAGCTGCTGCAGGACGGACCGATGCCGGTCCGCGAGCTGCTGGCGTCGATAGAGGTGGAGCGCTCCAACCTGTCGCAGCAGCTGGCGGTCCTGCGCCGCTCGGGGATCGTGACGTCCACCCGGGAAAAGGACACCGTGATCTACTCCCTCTCCGCCGGGGATGTCGCGGATCTGATGCGGGCCGCACGCCGGGTACTGACCGGACTCGTCGGACAGGTCACCGCCGGGCAGGTCCCAGGCCCTAGGCTCAGCCCGTGACCACAACCGGCGATGAAGAACTCGACAGCCAGCAGCTCGGCCCGCGCTGGCAGGACGCGACGACCCGGGAGCGGCTCACGCTGATCAGGGAGATCCGGCATCAGCCGCTGACTCCCCGGCAGGCGCGCCGTATCCGCATCGTCGTCGCGGCGCTCTTCATGGCCGTCGCGGCGGCCGTGCTGGTGGTGCGGCTCAGCGATCAGCCGTCGGTTCTGGTCGTCGGGGTGTACGGGGCTGCGCTGATCGTCTGCGGTGTGGTCATCGAACTGAGCCGGCGGGGCCGGACCCGGGTGGCCATGTGGGTGCTGGGCGCCGGTCTCCTGGCGGTCGCCGGCGCGGAGCAACTGCTGCGCAGCTACTGAAGAGGCACTGAGCAGCCGTAGGACAGCAGCTGTGGAAAGCGCTCTCCAGGCTCTTCCTCGGGGATTCTCCCCACGTTTGGCCGCGGTACGTGCGGGTGCGCGGCCCCCGCGACCGGATGACGGCCCCGGGGGACACGGCCTGCTGCGTCAGCGGGTTACGGGAACGACGTCACCGTGGAGGGCGTCGTCGATGTACCCGACGTCGCCGCCCCGATGTCGTTGATGACATGGGCGTACTGGCCCATGCCGCCGAGCGATACGACCAGGAGGTCGTGGAACTTCACGCCCGGTTTGTTCGGCGCCTCGAATCCGTGGTCCTGCACGATGGTCGGATCCGCGGTGAAGTTGCAGTAGCTGCCAAGACCCCAGCCCTCATGGGTGGTGACGGTGTCGTCGACCTTGTAGGCGGCGAACCCCCGGACGGCGCCGTTCTGGATGGCGGCCTGGTTCGGCGGGTCGTAGGCGATCTCGTTCTGGAAGAAGATCGTCCTGCCGTTCTCGCCGCTCCACTCCACGTCGTACTTCTTGAAGTGCTCGACGAACAGGCCGGTGGCCAGGACGTTGGCGCCGTTGACCTTCAGCCCGTAGTCGGACGGGTTGGTGTTCCAGCCGACGCCCGCGCCATGGTCCGCGCGCCACAGCCAGGTGTGGTCGATGATCGTGTCATTGCTGTTGACCTCGACCGCGGTGGTCGCCTGGCCGGGGCCCGCGCCACCGATCCGCACGAACACATCCTGCATGGACGTGGGGTTGGCGGCGTGGCCGGCGGAGGATCCGGCCGGGCCGATCTGCAGCAGCACCGGCGAGTTGACCGTACCGGCGTCGATCAGGAAGCCGGCCAGCTCGACGCCGTCGACGTCGGCGACCTTGACCGCCGTCACGCCGTTGTCCGGGACGATCGTGGCCAGGCCCAGACCGAGGACGACGGTGTTGGCGCGGGTCACGTTGATCGCCTGGTCCACGTGGTACACACCAGGCGTGAGAAGCAGGTTGAGGCCCTGGGCGAGCGCCGCGTTGATCGTCGCCGCGGACACCCCTGGCTTCGCCACGTAGAACTGGCTCAGCGGGATGGAGGTGCCCGGCGTGTTCGGCCACGACGTACCGGCGGCGTTGACGCGCTTGGAGGGGACGAAGACCTTGTAGTCGCTGCCGTCCAGGTACATGTAGGGCTTCTCGCGCGACACGGGAGTGGTCGCGAGCGTGGTGTACACGGGGTTCGGGAAGCTCTGCGCCGGAGCCCCCTGGACTCCTGAGAACACCATGTTCCACACGCCGTTGGTCCAGCCGCCGACGGAGCTGTCGCGGGTGTACCACTGCTGCTGCGAGTACGGGCCGACGGTGCCGTCGATCCTGCTGTCGGCGATGTAGCCGCCGCTCGCCCAGCCGTAGCCGGCGGGCGCCAGGTTCAGGCCGCCCTTGACGTGGATCCGGCGGAACGGCGCAGCCTGCGCGACCGCCCACCGGTCGGTGCCGTTGGACGGCGTGATCGCCAGGTTCTCCGCGGAGCGCCAGAAATTCTGTGTGGCGTTGCCGGCCATCCAGCCGGCGTCGACGGTGATGTCACCGTTGATCTGCGTGTCGTCGGGGTTGAGGCCGAGTCCCGAGACCGAGGTGTAGAAACCGATCTGCGCGTTCAGGCCGCTGTACGTGCCCGGCTTGAAGAAGAGCTGGTAGCGGCCGGTACCGAACTGCGCCGCCTCCTGCTGCGAGAAGATCTGGTCCAGGGTCCCCTGGATGTTCGCCGTGGACGGGTCGAAGACCTTCACGTTGGGACCGAGGTCGCCGCCGCCCTGGATCGGACCGGGGCCGCCGGGGTCGCTGCCGGGGGTGCCGTAAACCTGGAACTCCCAGAGCGAGTAGCCGTATGCGGTGGCGCGGACGGTGCCGTACACCCGGACATAGCGCCCGGTGCCGGTCACGGTGAGCGTCTGGTTGCCGCCTGTGCCCGTGGTGGTGGAGTAGACATCGGTCCAGGTCGACGCGGTGTCGGAGGTCTGGATCCTGAACGACTTGGCGTAGGCCGCTTCCCAGTTGAGGGTCACCTGGCTGAGGGTGGCGGTGGCGCCGAGGTCGACCTGCAGCCACTGGGGGTCGGCGGCGGCGCTGGACCAGCGGGTTCCGGCGTTGCCGTCGACCGCGGACGCGGCGGGGGTGCCGCCGTTCTCGGTGGAGGACGCCGTCGCGGCCTTGCCCTGCGACAGCAGGGTGCCGCCAGGGGGAGGCGTGGTGTCGCCCGGGGTGCCGTAGACCTGGAACTCCCAGAGCGAGTAACCGTATCCGGTGGCGCGGACGGTGCCGTAGACCCGGACATAGCGCCCGGAAGCGGTGACGTTCAGGGTCTGGTTGCCGCCGGGGCCCGTGGTGGTGGAGTACGCATCGGTCCAGGTCGACGCGTTGTCGGAGACCTGGATCGTGAACGACTTGGCGTAGGCCGTTTCCCAGTTGAGGGTCACCTGGCTGAGGGTGGCGGTGGCGCCGAGGTCGACCTGCAGCCACTGGGGGTCGGCGGCGGCGCTGGACCAGCGGGTTCCGGCGTTGCCGTCGACCGCGGCCGATGCGGGCGTGCCCCCGTTCTCGGTCGAGGACGCGGTCGCCGTCTTGCCCTGGGACAGCAAGGTGCCGGCCGCGTGCGCGGAGTGCGAGGGCAGGAAGAGAAGCAGCGAGGCGATCAGTGCCGTGATGATCGCCGCTGCCGTCGTTCTCCGGTTCCCCGGCGCCGCGGATCTCAGCGGCGGTGGGCCGGTGGGGGGAGCGAGCATGAGCAACTCTCCTGGTTCCGCGTTCGGGGGCAGGGGTCAGTGATCGTCCGGCCGTGCGGTGGCCGGACGACGAGAAGCTGAACAGCGAGGAACGGGCGCGCCTCCTCTTGGCCGAGAGAGCGCTCTCCCACACACACGGCGATGGTTCTCCTTGTGTTTCATACATGTCAAGAGTTGTGCACGCGGTGCATCGGGGACGGTATGAAGCTCCGCCAATAACGGTAAATGGCCCGGAACTTCTGACAGATGTTGAACCGATGGCGATGACCAGCGTGTATCGCGGAAAGTGTCCACCGGACCGGTCTCCGGTCCCGGCGCCGCACCTGGAACGGCCGAGCGGGCTGCGTGGCGGGCGCGCGGCGCGTCTTCAGGTCATGAACGCTGCTCACGATTCACGCCCAGATCGGTGGCGACCTGCTCGATCGTCGTACCGGCCGGGTGGGTCGTTCCCCATGACGCTTCTTCAGCGGACGCCTCGGTCGGGCGTCCGCGAAACCCCATGCCGGAGACATGACAGTTCACGGGGTCCACGCAGGTCCGGCCGAGGGCGTCAGCGGGTGAGGAAGAGGAAATGGTGTTCGCCGTTGGCCCAGGCATGGCGGAGGTGGGACCCTGCGTGGTGGCTGAGACGGCGTGCCGTGATGACGCCTACGCGGGCCCACGCGAACGCGCTGCTGCAGCGCCCGTCGCGGTCTTACAGGCGAACCCGCAGCCCGTGTTCGTGCAGGTCATCGGCTTCGGTCTCCAGGAGCAGTCTGCCGCCGGGAGTCAGTAGCCGGCGGACTCGACGGAGTAGGGCGGATGGGTCGTCCCCGATACCGATGTTGCCGTCGGCCACGATGACGGTGCTCCAGTGGCCTTTCGGCGGGAAGCGGGTCGAAGACCGAGGCGTGCAGGACAGTGGCGCCGGCTGACAGGGCCAGGGCGACCGCTGCTGGGGCGATGTCCAGGCCGAGGGCGTGGATGCCGCGTCGGCGCGTGGACGGGGCATCCACCCACCGCTGATCGGAGCGTCTACTCTGCAGCTCGACGATCTCGACCTTGAACTCCGGCGTGAACGAGCGGCGAGACGACGCTTCTTCCTCCCCACGCTCACCATGAGCCTCCCAGGGCTGAACCCCTGATACAGAGCTGAGTCATGGTCCTCGACCTTGGTCGGTGAGTTCAGGTGGGGTGTGGTGACAGGCGGGACAGCGCCAGAGGGCGGCGATGAGTGCGAGTTGAAGGCAGGCCACGACCTGGTACAGGCTCAGGGCGTGGCCTGGTCTTTTGGGTTGAGGTGCTGTTCCAGACAGAACAGGTGGGCGGCGGAGACCAGGGTCGCGTGGTGATGGAGTCCGCGATAGGTTCGGCCTTCGTAGTCGCCGAGGCCCAGTGCCTGCTCCATCTCGTGGTAGGCCGTCTCGATGTTCCAGCGGCTGGTCGCGTGTCTGACCAGGAGAGACAGCGGGGTGTCGGTGGGCAGGTCGGTGATCCAGGAGCGGAACACCGTGCCGCCGTGCTTGTGCCGCCACTGGATCAGCGGCGTGCGTTGGGGCAGGAGCCGGTCTGCGAGAGGTGGCCGCGCTCGATGATCCCGGCGATGTGCACGGGGATCGCGACGAACCAGCCTGAGCGGGCCGGGTGGCTGGCTGTCTTGGGGCGGTGGACGAACCGGCCGGCGCGGTAGCGGTTGGCCTGGGCCAGGTTGTCGACCGCGATGACGGGACGTCGCTTCGCCCGGGCGGTGACTGGGACTTCGGTGGCGGGCAGTACCACGGTGTCGCCCTGGACGGCGAGCAGCCAGCGTATGCCTCGCGTGGTGAGTCCGAGGCGGAAGGCGACGTTGGTGCCGTAGTCGCGGCGATGACCAGGGGCGGGGACTGGCCCCACGCGATGAGTTCGTCGAGCAGGTCCAAGGCGATCTGTTGCTTGGTGCGGTGCCCGATGTCGGCGGGGATCCCCGCCTTCGCGCACCGCTGCGGGTCCTGCGCCCAGCTCTCGGGCAGGAACAGGCGCCAGTGCAACGGCGTCGACCCGCGTGTGGAGGTCGCATGGACGGACACCGCGACCTGGCACAGGTGTTGTTTGCGTTCGCCGCAGTGCTGCACCATCACGCCCGCGGTGTCGTGGCCGTAGCGCACGAACGGGTGGTCGTCGATCAGCCACGCCGTCGGCGCGAGCAGGGTGACCGCTCGCGTCGCGACTCTTCGCATGACCTCGGTGTAGTCCCAGGTGGACTGGGCGACGAAGTGGCCCAGGTTCTGGGGCGGGATGCCCAGGCGGGTCGCCATCGGCTCGACCGATTTGCGTTTGCCGTCGAGCATCAGCCCACGTAAGTACTGCTCGCCGTACCCACGCTGGCCCTGGTAGGCCAGGTACTTGAAGATGTCTCCGCTGAACTCAGCGAGGTCCGCATCCAACGCGAACATGGCATGTAGGTCCATACCCAGACCATCGCCCCCACCCCCATGGTCAATCAGCCACACCGCCGAACAGGTCAATGATCATGACTCAGCTCTGTATCGGGGGAAGGTCAGTGCGGCGGCCGCATCGAGGTCCAGCAGGACGAAGCCCTCGCCTGCTGGGAACTCGCCATGGGTGTCGCTGCCCCCGGATATGGTGGTCTTGGTAGGAGCAGAGAAGGGGCGTGGGCGTGACGGCAAGAGAAGAAGGCTTCGATCGCCTGGTCGAACCGTTCCGAACGGAGCTGCTGGCGTACTGCTACCGGATGCTCGGCTCGGCTCACGACGCCGAGGACTTGGTCCAGGACACATACCTGAGGGCGTGGCGGGCGCGGGAGCAGTACGATGCTACTCGCAGCTCACTGCGCACCTGGCTCTACCGGATCGCGACGAACGCCTGCCTGACCGCTTTGGAGGCGCGCGGCCGCCGACCGCTGCCGTCGGGGCTGGTGGCCGCGTCGGACCCGCTCGGGCCGTTGGTCCAGGGAGAGAACGCCGCCTGGCTCCAGCCCTTGCCGGACTCGTTGCTGGACGCGGGCGATCCGGCTGGGGCCGTGATCGACCGCAGCAGCCTGCGCTTGGCGTTCGCCGCCGCCTTGCAGCACCTGTCGGCGCGTCAGCGCGGTGCGCTCATCCTGCGTGACGTGCTCCGCTTCTCCGCGTCCGAGGCGGCGGAAATCCTCGGCACCACCGCCGTATCGGTGAACAGTTCCCTGCAGCGGGCGCGTACCCGGGTGAAGGAAGTCGGGGTCCGGCAGGAACGTCTCAGCGAGCCGTCCGCAGCCGAGCAGCGCGCCTGGGTCGATCGCTACATGAAGGCGTTCGAGCACGCCGACGTCGAGGGTCTCAAGCGGCTGCTCACCGAGGACGTGCTCATGGAGATGCCGCCGGTGCTCAACTGGTTCGTCGGCCGCAGCAACTACGGCCTGTTCATGGAATGGGTCTTCGGGGAGCTCGGAACGGACTGGCGTCTGAAGGCGGTCGCGGCCAACGGCCAGCCCGGGTTCGCCGCCTACCAGCGCGTCGGTGGCGGGTACCAGCTGCACACGCTCCAGATCTTCACCGTCACTGCCGAGGGCATCAGCCGGAATTCGGTGTTCCAGGGTTCCGAGGTCTTCGCGTCTTTCGGTCTGGCGGCCGGACTCGACGAGCAGGGACTTGTCAGCGCCGGGGGTTGTGTTTAGCCAGGTGAGGGGGATGACAGTTCGAGTAGCAGCAGGGCACGTCGGGGATCTCTGGCATCACGGCAGGTCTCTGTCCGGCACGCCTCAAACTGAGGGAGCGGCGGCCATTGCATCGAATGCACGACACCGCTGACCGATCAGTTGGATCGCCGTAAATCCATTGACCGGCCTGGCAGGTGGATGCGTATAGTCCCGCCCGATGACTACCATTTCTGTTGAGAATCTCGCACGCGCGTGCGAAGCCGTCGGCGACCTGATCGCCGAGATCCGCCCCGAGCAGTGGAAGGAGCGGACGCCCTGCACGGAATGGGACGTGCGAGAGGTGGTCACGCACCTGGTCGGCATGGACCTGGTGTTCGCGGCCATGATCGAGGGCGGTCCGATGCCCGAGCGCGGAGTGGACCGCCTCGGGGACGACCCGGTCGGCGCCTACCGGTCCTCCAGTGCCGCGCTGCAGGCGGCCTTCTCAGGTCCGGGGGTGCTTGAGCGGAGCTTCCACGGACCCCTGGGGAGTGCCACGGGCGCCGAGCGCCTGCAGATCCGCCTGTACGATCTGCTCGCCCACGGATGGGACCTCGCCCAGGCAACCGGAATCCCCGTCCGCCTGCCCGCGGAGGTCGGTGAGCAGAGCCTGGCGTTCGCTCGGGTCCAACTCGCCACCCAGAACCGCACGGGACGGTTCGCCGAGCCGCAGCCCGTCGACGAGACCGCTCCGGCCATCGATCGCCTGGTTGCGTTTCTCGGCCGAACGGTCGCGCCCCAGCAGTAGGACCTCACGGGTACCCGTTGGTGACTGGTACCCGTGAGTGAAAGTGACCGTCACTGGCTCGACATCTCTTGACCGCGGGCGCGATGAGTTCCGACCTCACCGCCGGTATGTATTGACGAGTTCGCCGGAAGACCCCGGGCGAACCGATCACAAGGGAGAATCCGATGTCAGACAGTCGTGCGGAAGACGAGGCCGCAATCAAGGCCGTGCTGGTTGACTCCTACAAGGCGTGGGACGCCGGCGACGCCGACGGCATGGTCGCCAACTACACCGCGGACGCGACCGCCATCATGACCGGCTCGCTCCGCGACAGCCGTGACGTGATCCGCCAGAACATGGCCCTGAGCTTCGAGGGGCCACTCAAGGGCAGCTCGACCTACAACAAGCAGCTCAGCATCCGCTTCCTCGGCAAGGACGGCGCGATCGTCGTCAGCGAATCCGGCATCCTGTTCGCCGGCGAGGCCGAGGTTCCGGACCCGCGTAAGGTGAACGCGACCTGGGTCCTTGAGAAGCGGGACGGCCAGTGGCTGATCGCCGCCTATCACAACAGCCCGCTGCTGGTGCCTGGGAACTGAGCCGCGGCTGCGCGGCGCGAAGACATGGGGTGCCTTCGTAAGTCCATCGGTAGGGCTTGGCGGTCTCGTTGTGCCCGATGACATTTGCCTCTGGTTTCTCGATCAGGTCCTCATGGCTGGCGAAGTCGCCATGCCGTACGACTCGGCGGGTCAGGGCGGAGAAGAACAGTTCGACCTGGTTGAGCCAGGAGGCATGCGGAGGGGTCCAGCGGACGTGCCGACGCGGATGGGCGGCCAGCCACGCCTTGGTGTGCCTGGCGGAGTGGGAGGAGCCGTTGTCGAGTACGACGTGGATCTCCCTGCCAGGAACGATCGCCCGGTCGAGCTGGTCCAGGAAGGCGGTGAATGTCGCCGCGTCGTTGCGGGCGATCACCTCGGTGAGGACCTCGCCGGTGCGCACGTCGAGAGCGGCGACGAGGGAGGCGGTGCCGTGGCGCCGGTACTCGAACTCTTGCCGGGCGGGTCCACCAGGGCGTACAGGACGGCCGGGATAGCGACGTGAACGGGCGGCGATCGCGGTCTTCTCGTCGGTCGAGAGCACCACCGCCCCCTCGGGCGGATCGAGGTAGAGGGCACACATCCCGGCAGCTCGCTGCCAGAAGTCGGGGGTGTCCCGGCGGGTGAGCCGGCCACGGACCTTGTGCGGCTTCAGGTCCAGGCCAGTGTGGCCCAGCACAGCGCCGACGAGCATCCTCTCGGCGCGAAAACAGAGCGCCGCTGGTGCATCCGACCAGTACGCACATCGCAAACCACTGCCAGGATCGCCCAAAGACTCCCGAACCGCCCTCTCGGATCGGCGGCCAGGAAGAGCAGGTAGCGCCCTTGAGGCGGTCACGGCGCCCCCACTTCTCCCTCCGCTTCGACCTCCCACTCATCGCCGCCGTACTGCTGAGCGTTCCGGCTGGGCCTCCTCCCGATGGTTCTCCGCTCCGGTCAGCTGCCGCTGGTGGGGCCGGGGATCGGGTTGTCCGGCGCGAACTCGGCGGCGATCTGCGAGGCGATCGCCTCGGCCGTTCGTTGATTGGTCGGCCTGGAGGGATGTCGGGGCCCTCGGTAGGTCCGGCCGGAGTGGGTTGCGTAGGCTGGTGCGGTCTTCGTGGGGTGGGTGCAAGGTCCGCGTGGCCCCTCTGCGCCCAGCTGACGAAGTGTCAGAGAAGTCGGCAATCGGTCAGCATGAGTCCTGGAAAACCTTGTGAAAGCTGCCCGAAGATGCGACTCGTGACCAGGTATGGAAACCGCCCTTGACCTGCAAAAATGTGGGCAGGGAGCCAAGATCCGGGAGTGCCGCCGTGTTGCGTACCATGTTCAAATCCAAGATCCACCGTGCCCGGGTCACCGAGGCCGATCTGCACTACGTGGGCTCGGTCACGGTCGACGCCGACCTCATGGAGGCAGCCGATCTGCTGCCGGGTGAGCTGGTTCACATCGTCGACATCGACAACGGCGCCCGGCTGGAGACGTACGTCATCGAGGGCGAGCGGGGCTCCGGTGTGATCGGTATCAACGGCGCCGCGGCGCATCTGATCCACCCCGGTGACCTGGTCATCCTGATCAGCTACGCCCAGGTCGACGACGCCGAGGCGCGCGCTCTGAAGCCGCGGATCGTGCATGTCGGCGAGGGCAACAAGATCGTCGCGCTGGGCGCCGACCCGTCCGAGCCGGTCCCCGGCAGCGCGACCGTACGCGGCCCGTACGCCCGGAGCGCCACCGTGTAGCGAGCTGGACGGGACCGCCCCGGCACGCCCCCCGCGGTCCGGTCGCGGTCTGCGGTGTAAGCGGTGCCGGTCGGTCGGCGCCCCTACGTATCAGCTCTGTGACATACCCGCATTCCGGGGGAGGGCGGCGCCGACTCCGGATAGTCTGCCCGATCATGACCGAACGTCCGTTTGAGGCTCTGGGGTTGAGCGCCGATGCGGACCGGGCCTACCACCTGCTGGTGGCCACGCGCGGTGTGGCGGCGGCCGGACTGGCCCGGGACCTCGGCCTGCCGCCGGCCCGGGCCGAGGCGGTCTGCGCGGAACTCGGAGCGCGGGGGCTGGTCCGTTCCGGCGCGGACGGGCGCTGGTATCCGGTGCCGCCCCGGGCCGGGTTACTGCCCCTCCTGTCGCGGACGCAGGAACAGCTGCGGCAGGGACGGGAGTTACTGGACCGGCTGGCGGTGGAGTACCAGCGCGTCCACGAGGGGTATCGCGCCGAGGAGATCGTCCAGGTCGTGGAGGGCTACGGCGCGGCCGGTCTGTGGGCCGATCAGCTGAGGCGTTCCGCGCGGACCGAGGTCGCCTCGTTCGTCCGCGGTCCCTTCCCTGCGGACGGGGAGGGCCGCGACCCGCTGGAGGCGGGGCCGGAGCGACTCGGCGAGGGCGTCCGGCACCGCGTGGTGCGCGACCGGTCGGCGCTGGAGACGCCCGGCGCGTTGGACGGCGCGTGCGGGGAGCGGGCGGCCTGCGAGGAGGTCCGGGTGGCGAAGAGCCTGCCGATGCGGCTCTGCATCGCCGACCGGGAACTGGCGCTGCTGCCCCTGGGTCCCGAGTCCGAAGTGCCGGGCCCTGCCCTGATGCTGGTGCGGCCGAGCGGTCTGCTGGACGCCCTCGTCGCGCTCTTCGACGCGGTGTGGGCGTCCAGTACGCCGCTGCGGGAACGGGGTTCCGGCGGGCGCAGCGCCGTCCAGTTGCGGATTCTCGCGATGCTGGTGAACGGCGGCACCGACCAGGCGATGGCCCGCGCGCTGGGTGTCGCGGTCCGTACCGTGCAGCGCCATCTCGCGGTGATGGAGCGTGCGGCGGGGGTGGAGAACCGCGTCCAACTGGTCTGGCACGCGGCGCGGCACGGCTGGCTCGACGAGGCGGACGGCGTGGGGAACGGGATCACGGGCGGAATGCCGGTCGTGCCGGTCGGATACACGGACTGAACGGCACGGGCGGAATGCCGGTCGTGCCGGTCGGATACACGGACCGAACGACCGACGGGATCGCGGACGGAATGCCAGGTGGAGCCGCAGACGGAGCCGCAGACGGAGGCGGAGGCGGAGCGGCGGCGTCCGATTGACAGGAACGCGACGCCGAATGCCGGGTCCATGAATGTCAGGTATCCGACAACCTTGTCACGTTCCGCTGATACGCGTGAGGCGTAGGTATACGCAAGCGGTCCGTAGGACACGCCGTCGGCCGGGTGACCCGTGTACCGGTCGGCTCCGGTCGGATTCCAGGAGTCCTGCTTTGCGTATACCCATACAGCGGCGGCCCGGAAGACGCAGAGGCGCCGCATCGGTGATCGCCGCTGCCGCATCTGCCACCGTCGCCCTGCTCGGCCTCCAACTGCCCGCCGCCGCGACGGCGGCGGCCGCCCCCTCCGCCCGGCCCGATGTCACGGCCCAGTGCGGCGCGGCCAAACCCGGTCATTTCAGCTGCTTCGCGCTGCGCCGCACCGATATCCCCGGCACCGTCGGCGTGCACGCCGCGACCCCCAACGGCTTCGGCCCGGGGGACCTGCAGAGCGCGTACGCCCTGCCCGCGGACGGCGGAGCGGGCCAGACCGTGGCCATCGTCGACGCCTACGACAACCCCAGCGCGGAAGCCGATCTCGCGATCTACCGGGCGCAGTACGGACTCCCGGCCTGCACCACCGCCAACGGCTGCTTCAAGAAGGTCAGTCAGCGCGGCGGCACCGACTATCCCGCCCCGAACACCGGCTGGGCGGGTGAGATAGCGCTGGACGTCGACATGGTGTCCGCCGCCGCCCCCAACGCCCACATCCTGCTGGTCGAGGCCGACGATCCCAGCTTCCAGAACCTGGGCGCCGCGGTGGACCAGGCGGTCACGCTGGGCGCCAAGTACGTCTCCAACTCCTATGGCACCGGCTACAACTCGACGCCCGGCAGCGGCGAGGACCCGTCGGAAGCCACCACCATGGACCCGTACTACAACCACCCGGGCGTGGCCATCGTGGCCTCCTCGGGGGACAGCGACTACGGCGTCAGCTATCCGGCGGCCTCTCCGTATGTGACCGCCGTCGGCGGTACGGCGCTGGCCAGGGACACCGCCGGCGGGCGCGGCTGGTCGGAGTCGGTGTGGCACAACTCGTACGGCGGCCCCGGTTCCGGCTGCTCGGCTTATGAGCCCAAGCCGGCCTTCCAGACGGACACGCCCTGCGGCAAGCGCGCGGTGGCCGACGTCTCGGCGGTCTCCGACCCCCTGACCGGTGTCGCGGTCTACCAGACCTACGGAGGCTCCGGCTGGGCGGTGTACGGCGGCACCAGCGCCGCCTCGCCGATCATCGCGGGCGTGTACGCCGCCGCCGGCACCCCCGGCGCGGGAACGTACCCGAACGCCTACCCGTACGCCAAGGCCGGTTCGCTCAACGACGTCACCACGGGCAACAACGGCACCTGCACGCCGGCGTACCTGTGCACCGCCGGAACCGGCTACGACGGCCCGACCGGTCTCGGTACCCCCAACGGCCTCGACGCCTTCCGCAGCGGCCCGCACGGCGTGATCTCCGGCACGGTCACCGACCACGCCACCGGCGCGCCACTGGCCGGAGCGCAGGTCAAGGCCGGTGACCACAGCGCCGTCAGCGATGCGGCCGGCGCCTACAAGCTCGATGTCCCGCCCGGCAGTTACGACGTGACGGCGAGCGCCTACGGCTACGCCACGAAGACCGCAGCCGGCGTCGTCCTCACCGACGGCGGCACCGTCACCCAGGCGTTCGCGCTGGACGCCGTGCCCCGGCAGACCGTCTCCGGCAAGGTCACCGATGGCTCCGGCCACGGCTGGCCGCTCTACGCGAAGATCACCGCGGACGGTGTCCCGGGCGGCCCGGTGTTCACCGACCCGGCCACCGGCGCCTACCATCTGACGCTTCCTCAGGGTGTGTCCTACACCCTGCACATCAGCGCGGCCTACACCGGCTACAAGTCCGTGGACAAGGTCGTCGCGGTCGGCACGGCCGACCAGACCGTGAACGTCGCCGTCCCGGTGGACGCGATCGCCGCGCAGGCTCCCGGCTACGCCGTTCACCTGTCAGGACCGACGGAGCCGTTCGACTCCACCACCTCCGCGCCCGCGGGCTGGAGCGTGACCAACGCCGACGGTACGACCGGCGGCTGGGGCTTCGACGACGCCGGCAAGCGCACCAACAAGACCGGCGGCACCGGCGGCTTCGCCATGATCGACAGCGACCACATCGGCAGCGGCAAGCACCAGGACAGCCGGCTGCTCTCCCCGTCGTTCGACCTGACGGGGAAGACCAGCCCGGTGGTCGGCTTCGACACCGAGTACAAGGGATACTCGAACTCGGCCGCCGACGTGGATGTGAGCGCCGACGGCGGGACCACCTGGACCACCCTGTGGCACCAGACGACGACCTCGCTCCTCGGTCCCCAGCACATCGACCTGCCGCTGACCGCCTACACGGGCAAGAGCGACGTCAGGCTGCGCTTCCACTACTCCGGCACCTGGGCCTACTGGTGGGAGCTGGACAACGTCTTCGTCGGCCAGCGTTCCTACGACCCGGTCCCCGGCGGCCTCGTGGTGGGCAACGTGACGGACGCCAACACCCACACCGGGGTCAACGGGGCGACGGTCTCCAGCGTCGACGCCCCCGCGGAGAAGACCACGACCGCGGCGACCCCGGACGACCCGGGTGTCGGTGACGGCTTCTACTGGGTCTTCTCGCACCTGACGGGCAAGCACCCGTTCGCCGCCGCGGCCGCCGGTTACAGCAAGGCCACCGCCACCGCGAACGTGCCGCCGGACGGTACCGTCCAGACCGACATCGCCCTCAACGCGGGGCGGCTCCAGGTCACTCCCGGCGCCATCAGCAAGACGGCGCCCTGGGCCGGAAGCGCCACCCAGAAGGTGACGGTGAAGAACACCGGCACCGCTCCGGCCACCCTGGACGTCGGTGAGACCGCGGGCGACTTCGTCATCGCGAAGTCCGGCGGCGCCCCGCTGAACCTGATCAAGGGCAGCTACTCCCCGCTCTCCCTCAAGCCGGCCAAGGCGCCGCGGGTCACCCCCGCGGCACAGGGCGCGGCCGGCACCGCCTGGCAGTCGGTCGCCGACCTGCCGGTGCCGGTGGGCGACAACGCGGTCGGGGTGTACAACGGCACCGTCTACTCCGGCTTCGGCTTCACCGGGGCCGCCGACACCAGTGATCTTTACGCCTACTCCACGAGCTCCGGCACCTGGACGAAGCAGGCCTCGGCCGCCGACACCCGTGAGGCACCCGCCCGCGGCATCATCGGCGGCAAGTTCTACATCGCGGGCGGGTGGGGAGCGTCCGGTGCGCCCGACGCCAAGCTGGAGATCTACGACACCGCGTCCAACTCCTGGTCCACCGGGGCCGCGACTCCCAAGCCGTACGCCGGCTCGGGCAGCGCCGTGGTGAACAACAAGCTGTACGCCGTCGGCGGCTGCACCGCGACCGCCTGCGGCAAGACCGATGTGTCCGTCTACAACCCGTCGTCCGACAGCTGGTCCGCCGCGGCCGCCTATCCCGAGGCCATCGCCTGGGAGGCGTGCGGCGCCATCAGCGGCAAGCTGTACTGCTCCGGCGGCACCAGCGACGCGGGCACCGTCAAGCACGGCTACGTGTACGACCCCGCCACCGATGCCTGGTCGCCGATCGCGGACCAGCCCACCGACCAGTGGGGCACGTCGTACACCTCCGCCAACGGTCTGCTGCTGATCGCCGGCGGCGCCATCAACAGCGGGGCGGCCATCACCAACCAGGCGTGGGCCTACAACCCGGCCGGCAACACCTGGAGCGCACTGCCCAACGCCAACGCCTCCGTCTACCGCGGCGGCGGAGGACCCGGGTTCTACGCGGTCGGCGGTCTGGCGGGCCAGACGCCCGTCAAGACGGCCGAACTGCTCCCGGGCTACGACCAGTTGGACAGCGCGGACGTCAGCTGGCTGAGCGAGAGCGCGACCAAGCTCACCGTGCAGCCCGGCGCGACGGTCAGCTTCACCGTCACGCTGGACGCCTCGGTTCCGGAGGTCACCCAGCCCGGCACCTTCCATGCCTCGCTGTCCCTGACCACTGACACCCCCTACCGGCTGGACCCGATAGGCGTCACCTTCACCGTCAAGCCCCCGGCCACCTGGGGGAAGATCACCGGCACGGTGACCGGCAGCAATGGAAGCGGCGGCACCGCGCCGCTGGCGGGCGCGACCGTCCAGATCAACACCTGGGCGACGCATTACACCCTCAAGACGGGCACGGACGGCACCTACGCCCTGTGGCTCGACGTCCGCAACAACCCGCTCACCCTGATCATCGCCAAGGACGGCTACCAGCCGACCTCGACGACCGTGAAGATCAAGAAGGGAGCGGTCACCACCAGCAACTTCAATCTCCTGAAGGATTGACGAAAGGTGAGCTGAACCGCTGAGATCCGTGGAGGGGACCGGACGAACCGGTCCCCTCCACGCGGGTGGCGGCAGCGCCTCCCCAAGGGAAGGCCGCTTCATGAACACCGCCTGGTCCGGACTGATCGACGACGCCGCGCTGTTCCCGCCCGGCGATGTGCCGCTGCCGCGAGCGCTGCCCGCGCACCTCGGCTACCGGACGGCGTGGTTCGCGGACCTCGTCGGCCCCTTCGTCTTCCCCGCCCCGCGGCTCGGCGAGCTCGCGGCGGCCCTGGCCGCGGTCCCGGACGGCCACGCCCTCGACATCAGCCTGACCGTGCCCGTCGGCGCCCCGGCCCTGCCGCCCGCGCTGGACGCGCTGGCGAAGCTGCCCGCCGTCCGGCTGGCGGCCGTGGAGATCGCCCTCCCCGACGGCCCCTCGGTCGGCGACACGCTCACCGTCCTCGACCGGGAACTGCCCCCGGAGGTCACCGCCCATGTGGAGGTTCCGCGCGGCGCCTTCGGCGCCGAGGTGGCCGACGCCATCGCGGCAAGCCGCCACCACGCCAAACTGCGCACCGGCGGCACGGTCGCCACGGCGTTTCCCGGCGAGCGCGAACTGGCCGCGGCACTCATCATCTGCGCCCGGCGCGGACTCGCCTTCAAGTGCACCGCGGGATTGCACCACGCCCTGCGGCACACCGATCCGGTGACCGGATTCGAGCACCACGGCTTCCTCAACGTCCTGCTGGCCACCGAAGCGGCCCTGGACGGCGCGGAGCGCGACGCGGTGGCCGCGCTGCTGGCCGAGCGGTCGGCCGGACCGGTCCGGGACCGCGTCGCCGCGCTGGGCGCGGACGGTGTCGCGCGGGTGCGCTCCACCTTCACCTCCGTCGGCTCCTGCAGCGTCCATGAGCCAGTGGACGATCTGACCACCCTGGGCCTGCTCACCGCCCCGGACGACGGAACGCCGGGGAATCGGGGCTGACAGCCCGGCTACTCCGGCGCGGAGGACAGCAGGCGCCCGCCCTGGGGCGTGCGCAGATACAGCACCTCGCGGCCCGCGCGGGTGCTGCTGACCAGACCGGCCCGGCGCAGGACCCCCAGGTGGTACGAGACGGTCGCCGGGCTGAGGAACCGGGTGGAGGCCAGCGCGGTGGTGGTCGACGGCCGGTCGAGCGAGGCGAGCAGATCGGCCCGGGTCGGTCCCAGCAGCCGCGCCAGTTCCGCGCTGGGAGGCGCCTCGGGCGCCGTCGGCGGCCGCGCCGGATACACCAGCGCCGGGGGTCGGCGGGGGCCGTCGCGGACCGGGTCGACGGACACGCCGACCGCGTAGGCCACCAGCGACGGAATGAGCAGCACCATCGGCACGGTGAGGTTCACCTCGAAGCGGCTCTCCAATTGGAGGGTGCCGCCGTCCCAGCGGATCGACGGGTGCAGGGAGTCGAAGAGGCGGGCGGCGCCGTAGCGTGCCAGGGTCAGCGCGCGCCGGTCGACCTCCGCCTCCAGGACCGCCCGGGCCTGCGGCCAGTGCGGTGCGAAGGCGCTGTCCCAGTAGCGGCCCAGTTCCTCCGCGGCGCGCTGCGCCAGGTACCGGCCGCCGCGCTCCAGCGCCGTGCGCACCACGTCCGGCAGTTCGCGTCCCTCCAGCCCGCTCTCCGGGCGGCCCGCGCGCAGCGCCGCCAGCTCGGCGGCGACCCGCTCGGGCGGCGTGGCCCGCACCTGCTCCAGCTCGTCCGCGATTTCGGGGGAGGGGGTGCGCGGATAGGGTGTGAGGAAGTCCGGCAGATATCCGGCCCGGTCCACCGCGAGCGCCGTCAGCAGCGGCAGGTCCTCCCGGCGCAGCACTCGCCGGGCCCGGGACACCCACAGATCCGCGCTGAGCGGCCCCCGCAGTCCCCACGGCATCAAGGTGCCGGCCGCTTCGTGCAGCGGGGAGACGGCGAACCGCGACCTGGCCAGCCCCGCGGCGTCCACTGCCAGTCGGATCATGGTCTCCCCCGGGGGGCCCGGCCCCCTCACCCTTTGAACCTGATCGAATCCTGGCACAAAACCTCGCGGTGCGGCGGTCCCCGGTACCAGCCTGTGATGTGTGGGAGCGCGCCGCCGGACTTGACGGGGGAGTCCGCCGGCGCGCCCCCGTTCAGCCGGGCAGCCACAGCCGGGTAACCACAACGGGGAATGGGGACGTTCATGGTCGCAGTACGGGTCCGCAGACGGGCGCTGACGGGGATGGTGGCCCTGGCCGCCGCCGGTGTGCTGACGGCGGGGGCGGCTCCCGCTCCCGCCGCCGGCCCGGCGGGTGCGCGGGACGCCGCGTCCCCTCACGCCGGCCGACTCACCGGGGCGGCGCCCTGTCCGGGGCAGGAGAGCTTCACCTGCGCCACGCTCAAGGTCCCGCTGGACCACGCCGGACGCACACCCGGCACCCTCGCGCTCAGCGTGGCCATGACCGGTAACACCCATGCGCCCAAGGGCGATCTGGTCTTCCTCACCGGAGGCCCCGGCCAGCCGGGCGTGCCCTTCATGACCAAGCTCGCGGGCAAACTGGCACCCGTACTCGGCCAGTACCGGATGGTCATGATCGACCAGCGGGGCACCGGCGCGGGCGCGCTCCAGTGCCCGGAACTACAGGCGGAGATGGGATCGTCCGATCTGACGCCGCCCACCCCGAAGGCCGTCACCGACTGCGCCGCCGCCATCGGCCCCGACCGGCGCTTCTACAGCACCGCCGCCACCGTCGGCGACCTCGACCTGCTGCGGCAGGCCCTCGGTGCCCGCAGGATCAGCCTGGACGGCGTCTCATACGGCACGTTCGTCGCCGAACGGTACGCGCTGGCGCACCCGGACCGGGTGAACCGGCTGGTCCTGGACTCCGTGGTGCCGCAGCAGGGCGACGACCTGCCGGACCTGACCACGCTCACGGCCACCGCCCGGGTGCTGCGCGGCGCCTGCGCGGCCACCGGCTGCGCCACCGACCCGGCCCGGGACCTCGCCCAGGTGGTGCGCACCTACCGCAACGGCCCCGCCGTCCTGGACATGCTCACCACCTACGAGTTCGTCGACGCCGACTACCGGGGCATCCCCGAGGCGCTGCACCTGGCGGCGGCCGGCCGTCCGCAGACCCTGCAGGGGTACATCGACGGCACCCGCCAGGGGTCGGGCGCCACGGCGGAGCAGCTCAGTCAGGGGCTGCACGCCAGCGCGCTGTGCGCCGACTGGCGTTATCCGTGGGGCACGTCCGACACCCCGGTGGCGGGCCGGGCCGCGGCTCTCGAACGGGCACGCCGCCATCTCACCGCCGGTTCGACCTGGCCCTTCGACCCGGCCACCGCCACCGGTCAAGGCACCATGCTCACCTGCCTGGACTGGCCGCGGGAGCCGGTGCCGCCGGCTCCGTCCCGCCGCCAGAAGCTGCCGCGGGTGCCGGTGCTGCTGCTCGGCGGCGACCGGGACCTGTCCACCCCGCTGGAATGGCTCCGCCAGGAGGCGCGGATGGCCCCGCTCGGCCAGGTCGTCATCGTGCCCGGCGCGGCGCACTCCGTGCAGAGCCGCGCCACCAGTGACGCCGGCCGCCAGGCGGTGTACGCCTTCCTGCTGCGCGGCTGACCCGCCGAGGGCCAGGCCCTGAGCGCGAGGCCCCTGCCGGTCCCTCCCCGGGCGCCGGACAGGGGCCTCGCTGTGCGCGTGCGCCGTCAGATGCCGCCGTCGACGTTGAGCGTCTCCCCGGTGAGGTACGACGACAGATCGCTGAGCAGGAAGAGCACCGGTCCCGCGAGTTCCGGGACGGTTCCCAGTCTGCCGAGCGAGGTCTTCTGCGAGTACATCTTCCGCATCCCGTCGGCCCGTTCCTGCGGCATCGCCGCGAAGGCCTCGGTCTCGATGATGCCGGGCGCCACGACGTTGACGCGGATGCCGCGCGGGCCCAGCTCGACGGCCAGGGACCGGGACAGCCCGATCATCGCGGCCTTGGCGGCCGTGTAGTGCGCCCGCAGCGGGATGCCCGCCGCGGCCCCGCGCGCGCCGATGTTGACCACGGACGCGCCTTCGCCGAACAGCGGCAGCGCCTGCTGGATCACCCGGTACGCGGCCGTCACATGCGAGTTGAGGACCCGGGACCACTCCTCGGCGGGGAGTTCCCCGAACGGGACGTGGCTGATGACACCGGCGTTGTTGACGACGCCGTCGAGCCTGCCGAAGCGCTCCTTGGCCTCGCCGACCAGCCGGTCGACCTCCGCGATCTCCCCCACGTCGGCGCGCACCACGTGGTGGTCGCCCCCGGTTTCGGCCAGTGCCTTGACGAGGGACTCGACCGCTTCCCCCTCCTGCCGGTAGCAGGTGAGCACATCGGCTCCGGCCGCCGCGGCGGCCAGCACGATGCCGCGGCCGATGCCCCGGGTGCCGCCGGTGACGAGAACTTTCCTGCCTGTCAGCGCGATTCCCACGTTCCCTGTCCCTCCGCAGTGCCGACGGGGCTCACACGCAGCCGTCGACGTGGATGTTCTGTCCCGTGATGTACGTCGAGAGGTCGCTCACCAGGAACAGCACGGCCCCGGCGATCTCCTCGACGGTGCCGAGCCGGCCGAGCGCGGTGAAGGAGGAGAACATCTTCCGCTGGAACGCGGCGACCTGCGGCGGGAGATCGTCCATCGCCTCGGTCTCGATCCGGCCGGGCGACAGGGTGTTGACCCGGATGCCCCGGGAGCCCAGCTCGCGGGCGAGGGAGCGGCCCATTCCCACCAGGGCGGCCTTGACGGCCGTGTAGTGCACCCCGCCGTCGATGCCGATGAACGCCACCGTGGAGCCGATGTTGACGATCGAGGCGCCGGGGGCCAGCAGGCCGAGCGAGCGGTGGATGACGAGATGCGCCGCGGTGAGGTTGCCGTCCACCGTGGCGGCCCACTGGGCCGCGTCCAGATCGGCGTACGGGGTGGGGACGTAGGTGCCGGCGTTGTTCACCACCGCGTCCAGGCCGCCGACGCGGGCCTCGACCGTATCGGCCAGCTCGGCGATGTCCGCCTCCTTGGTGGCGTCGGCGCGCACCACCAGGTGCTTGCCGCCGGTGGCCGCCAGCTCCGCCTCCAGCGTGGTGACCGCCTCACCGGGCTGCCGGTAGCAGGTGATGACCTGCGCTCCGGCCCGTGCGGCGGCCAGCACGATGCCGCGTCCGATGCCGCGCGATCCGCCGGTGACGAGGATGCGTTTGCCCCGCAGGTCCCAGCTGCTCGCCGGTCGCCCGGCCGTGTTCTCGTCCACCGTGTTGTCGTTGTCCAGGGTCATCTCAGCTCCCGATGCTCTGCGAATGCCGGAAGAAGTCGTCCGGGTCGTACTGCCGCTTCACCTCGAGCAGCCGGGGATGGTTCTCGCCGTAGTACGAGGTGCCCCAGTCGCCGGGCGTCCGCGAACTGGGGAAGTTGATGTACGAGCCGCTGGACAGCGGGGCGAGGGCCGCCGCGGCTCCGTCCGCCCAGGCGGTGATGTCCGCGACGGTCTCCGGCGCCGGGACCGGCTCGCGCACCGCCATTTGATAGCCCGTCAGGAACTGGGCGTCGCGGTGCACATAGGCCGTCTCGGTCCTGCCGACCTCGTTGGCCGCGCCGCCCAGGGCGATGCACAGCAGATACCGTTCGTTGTCCCGCCGGGGGTCCCAGGCGTCGAGCAGCCGGGCGGCCTCGGCCCGGGTGACCGGCCGGTCGGTGAGGGCGTAGCTCTGCCGGGTGAAGGGGTGGCGGTGGCCGACCGCCAGCGGGTTGTGGCCCGTGCGGTGGCACTCGGCGACCGACTTGTCGTCGCACAGCCGCTCGTGCATGACCTCGCTGTACGGCAGCGGGTCACCCACCGTCCGTTTGACCGGCTGGACGCCCACCCGCTCGGTGAACTCGTCCAGCGCGGCCTCCAGTTCGGCCTTCGGGCCGTGGTAGGCGCCCCAGACGTTGATGATCGGCGCGTCATGGGGGCTGAACATCTGCGGTAGCACGACGAGTGAGGACCCCAGGTCGTTCGGGGCGCTCACGCACCACTCCTGCCACGCGGTCAGGACGTCCGCGGCCTGGTCGAAGCCCCACATCGTGTCGTAGCCGACGAGCAGCGGAGCCTCGATCGGGCGGACGTCGAAGTCCACCACGATCCCGAAGTTGCCGCCCCCACCGCCGCGCACCGCCCAGTACAGGTCCGGGTCGTGGGTCTCGGAGCACCGGACGATCCGGCCGTCGGACAGCAGGACGCGCGCCGAGACGACGCGGTCGCTGCCGACGCCGAACTTGCGGGTCTGCCAGCCGAGCCCGCCGCCGGACAGGAATCCGCCCGCGCTCACGGTGGGGAAGGTGCCGGTGATGAGCTGGGTGCCCGTCGGCTTGAGCGTGTCGAGCGCGTCCACGGACTGGGTGCCGGCGCCGATCCGTACCGAGCCGTTGCAGACCAGGGTGTGGTTGATCCGGGACAGGTCGACGACCAGGCCGGGACCGGTGGACCAGCCGTTGAAGCTGTGCCCGCCGCTGCGCGTGTGCACCGGGAGATCGTTCTCCTGGGCGAAGCGCACACAGGCGCGCAGGTCGTACGGCGATTCGCAGTAGGCGACGGCCTGCGGATCGATGACGTCGTACTCCTTGTTCTGCAACTGCCGCGCGAGGTCGTAGCCCGTGTCGGAGGGAAGGACGACATCGCCCCGCAACAGGGACCGCAGCCCTTCCCAGTCGGCGGAGCCGGAGCCGGTGGCGGCGCGGAGCAGACTCTGTTCGGTGGCCAAGGTTCGTTCCTCCCGGGAACTGTTCAGGGAGACGGCGGACCGCTCGGCGCCGCGCGCGCCGGTGCTCGCCCGGACTGCGGGCTGTGTGTCGATGTGGCTACTTGTCGATGCCGAACTTCGTCGCGACGACCTTCGAACCGCCGTGGCCGCGCAGCCGCTTGCCCTCCGGGTCGTAGAACGACGCCCCGCCGAGCCCCTCCCAGCGCGTGTCGGAGACGAACTGGCCCTCGACGTTGATGTGCGCCTCGCCGACGAGCTTGCCCGCCTCGTCGGTCGCCAGGATGTGGAAGTTGTACTCGAAGGTGTCCTCGCCGGTGGCCACCCAGTTGCCCAGGCCGATGTTCTTGGTGTTCGTCTGGGTCGAGGTGACACCGCCGTCGGCGGAGAAGGAGGCCAGCCCGAAGGTGGGCTCGCCGTCGTTGTCGAGCTCGGTGGTCCACGTTCCGACCAGTCGGCTGCCTGCATCCTGCCCGGGCCCGCTCGCTTCGGTCATCGCAGCACTCCTCCATCTGTTCGGCTGTGCCCGGTCGGGGCTCCGCTCCACCCCCGCGGGCGGTCGGACAGGACGCTGACAGGGGGGTCTTGAGGAGCGGTCGAACCGTCGTGCAGCCCCACCCCCATGGGCAATTGACCGTGATTCGAGCCACTGGCCCGATGCTCGGCTCGAGCGCCACTCGCGGGACGCGCTGCACGAACACGCCGTTGACCTGACCACGAAAGCGGGTTGTCCCGGATGAAGACGGATCTGCGCGACAAGGTAGTGCTGGTGACCGGGGCCTCCTCGGGGATCGGACGCGCGACGGCGCGGGCCTTCGGCGCGGAAGGCGCGCGGGTGGCGATCACCTATTACTCGAACCTGGCGGGCGCCGAGGAGACGGCGGCCCAGGTCACCGAGGCGGGCGGCACCCCGCTGGTGGTCCGCTACGACCTCAACGAGGCGCAGGTGATCCGCGAGGCCGTCGACCAAGTCGTCTCCGCATGGGGCGGCATCGACGTACTGGTCAACAACGCCGTCGTGTGGGGCGAGGCCATTCCGCGCCCCGGCCGGCCCATGCCCGTCTTCGAGGACGTACCCGCGAAGCAGTGGCAGGAGGTGCTGCGGACCTCGGTCGACGCCGTCTTCCACACGCTGCAGGCCGCGCTTCCCGCGATGCGCGGCCGCGAATGGGGCCGGGTGGTGATGCTCGGCGCGGGCCTGGCCGAGGCCGGGATGGCCGGCGGCGGAGCGTACGGCGCGGCGAAGTCCGGGCTGTACGGGCTGCTCCGCAGCCTGGCCTGGGACCTGGGGCCGGAGAACATCCTGGTGAACATGGTCGTTCCGGGCCAGACCCTCACCGAGACCGTCCTGCTCAACGCCCCCGGTCCGATGCTGGAGGCGAAGGCGAAGACCCTCGCCTCCCAGCACCTGTCCACGCCGGAGGACGTCGCGAACGCGATCGTGTTCCTCGGTTCGGCCGCCAACGGGAACATCAACGGCCAGGCCATCAGGGTCACCGGCGGATCCTGACCCGCCCCGGAACAGCCGTCTCGAAAGAGCTGAAACGGAACAGCCGAAACGGAACAGCCGCCTCGGAGCAGCCGTCTCCGGCACCCGCCTCAGGGCCTCGCACTTCGACACACCGGCCACCAGGCCCCACACACAGGAGGTAGACCATGGCGGAAGCCGATACCCGGCAGATCGAGCCGGAGGCCCCCGCTTACCCGATGCAGCGCACCTGCCCCTATCAGCCGCCGGCGGGCTACGAGCAACTACGGGAGCAGGGGCCGCTGGCCCGTGTGACGTTGTTCGACGGGCGCACGGCCTGGGTCGTGGCGGGGAACGATGAGGGCCGCGCCCTGCTGCCCGACCCCCGGCTGTCCGTCGATGTCCGCAATCCCGACTTCCCGCTCATGGCGCCGCGCATCGAGGCGCAGCGCGAGCGGGCGACACCGCTGATCGGCGTGGACGACCCCGAGCACGCCCGGCAGCGGCGGATGTCCATCCCCGGTTTCGGCATCCGGCGGGTCAACGCCCTGCGGCCCGAGATCGAGAAGATCGCGGACACATTGATCGACAGGATGACCGAGAAAGGCTCGTCCGCCGACCTGGTGACCGATTTCGCGCTGCCGCTGCCCTCGGCGGCCATCTGCCTGCTGCTGGGCATCCCGTTCGAGGACCACGACTACTTCGCGGAGCGCTCGCGGCACGTGCTGTCCTCGTCGGGGGAGGAGCAGGCCGCGCAGGCTCAGCAGGCGTTCGGCGAGATCCTGACGTATCTGTACGACCTGATCGGGGAGCGGGAGGCCGATCCGCGCGACGGGCTGCTGGACGAGCTGATCAGCCAGCGGCTGCTCGAAGGCGCGGTGGACCGCAACGAACTGGCGATGATCGCCACGGTGCTGCTGGTGTCGGGCCACGAGACGACCGCGAACATGATCGGCATCAGTGTGCTCACGCTGCTCGAACACCCGCAGCAGCTGGCCGCGTTGCGGGCGGACCCGGCGCTGATGCCGGGCGCGGTCGACGAACTGTTCCGCTTCACCTCCATCGGCGACACGCTTCCCCGGGTGGCGACGGAGGACATCGAGGTCGGCGGGCAGCTCATCAAGGCCGGTGACGGCGTCATCGTCTCGAACATGCTGATGAACCGCGACCCGTCGGCGTTCGAGAACGCCGATCAGCTGGACATCCGCCGGGCGGCCGGCCGGCATGTCGCGTTCGGCTTCGGTATCCACCAGTGCATCGGGCAGAACCTGGCCCGTGCCGAGATGGAGATCGCCTTGGAGAGGCTCTTCACCCGGCTGCCGAACCTGCGGCTGGCGATTCCGGCGAGCGAGGTTCAGGGCAAGCCCGCTTTCGTCCTGCAAGGGGTGGAAGAACTTCCGGTGACCTGGTGAGGGAGGCATGTCATGCGTGTCAGCGTCGACAGTGAGCGGTGTGTGGGGGCCGCGTTGTGCACCATGACGGCCCCCGCCGTGTTCGAGCAGGATGACGAGGGGGTCAGCGGGGTCATCCCCGGCAGCGAGGACAGAGCCGGGGACGCGCGCGTGCACGAGGCGGTACGGGTCTGCCCCGTACAGGCCATCTCGGTCACCGCGGAGTGATCGCGACCGCCGAGCCGCAGTGATCGGGTGGGGTCCGGATTACCGGGCCCCACCTGGTCGTTCGAGCGGGACTCGATCAGAACGATGGCCGGTGCTGGGTAACTGTTTGCTATGGAAATCCGCAGCCTGGACGGGGACGACCCGGACACCATCGCCGCTCTCCTCCCCGGTTTCCGGGAGACGATGAGCGTGGAACTTCCCGATGATCCACCGGTGACCGAGGCGCTCCTCGCGCGACTTCTGCAGCGCAGACACGGCGCCGACCGGCTGGTGCTGGCCGCCTTCGACGGCGAGCGGATCGCCGGCTCCCTCAAACTCGGCCTGGATCTGGCCGAACCCGCCGACACCGGGCACGGTTCCCTCTGGGTCTTCCCAGGATTCCGCCGGCGCGGCGCTGGCCGGCTGCTCATCGCCGCCGCCCAGCGCGAGCTCGCGGAGCGCGATCGGCCCCGGCTGCTGCTGGACGCGCCGCACACCCCCGCCTCCGAGGGCTTCGCGGGTGCGGTCGGCGCGCGGCGCACGGTCACCAATCTGCGCAACCGGCTGCGGCTGAACGAAGCGGTCCGGGCGCGGCTGGACGGATGCGCCGAGCAGAAGGTGGCCGGCTATCACCTGGCGTACTGGCTCGGCCGGTGCCCCGACGACCTCGTCGACTCCTATGCGCTGGCCTGGCGTGAACTGGACGTCCAGGTGAACGGCCAGGCCCGGATCCAGGCGGCGACCGCGGCCGATGTGCGCGCCCGCGAGGACGAGGCGGTCCGTACGGGTCACCGCCAGTACACCGCTGCGGCCGTCGAGGACGGAACGGGAGCGGTGGTCGCCTACAGCACGCTCTACGTCCGGGACAGCCCGATGGCCGACGCCGGTGAGGTCCTGGTTCTGCCGGAACACCGCCGACGGGGCCTCGGCACGTGGACGAAGGCGTACGCGACCGCCTGGGCGGCGCATGAGAACGAGCAGCTCTTCCTGGTCCAGGCGTGGAACGAGACGGAGAACGACGCGATCGTCGCGCTCAACGGGAAACTCGGCTTCGCGGCCGATGCCTCCTGGTCCACCTACGAACTGAACACCTGAGTCCACCCATACGGTTCACCTCATCAGGGGGCGGAAGAGTCATGACGACCGGATACATCGTCGGCGCCACGCCGACACGAGTGGAGAACGCCGACGTAGTGCGGCAGCTGTTCGAGGAGGTCCTGGCCTCGCAGTTGTTCGACGAGGCCGCGGAGCGGATCCGTCCCGACCATGTCGAGCACGATCCGCTGATCAAGTCCCTGCCCGGTGGGCTGGTGGGCTTCTGGCGGATGATCGCGGCCGAGTTCGAGGGCCTGGCCGTGGCCGTGGAGCACCTGGTGCCGGACAACGACCGCGTCATGCTCTTCGTGAGCTGGCGGGGCCGCACCCGGGACGGTGCGGAGACGGCGCTGCACACCGCCGAACTCTTCCGTCTGCAGGACGGCAAGATCGCCGAGCACTGGGACGTGGTGGACCGCGCGGCGCTCGTACCGCTCGGCATCGAGCCGGTGGAGGGCGTCCAGCCGGCCGGTCCCCGTCTGGTGGGTCCGCACAGCGACCTCGAGGTGGCCAACGCGGAGCTGGTGCTGGGCGCGTACCGCGAGGTGTTGCGAGCACTGGCTGGAGGTCGCCGAGGAGTACTACCACCTCAACTACGCGCACCACAACATGAGGACGGAGGCCGTCCCGGACGGCCTCGACGCCTTCAAGGCGTTCTTCGCGGACGACATCGCCGCGTTCCCCGACCTGACGACCACGGTCGAGCACATCGTGGCGGACGGCGACCGCGTCATGGTCTTCGTGCTGTGGCGCGGGACGCTGACCGGCGCGTGGAGCGGCGGCGGCCCCTCGGAGCAGGAGCTGGTGATGCGCACCTGCGACCAGTTCCGCATCGCGGGCGGCAAGGTGGCGGAACACTGGGAGGTCGTCGACTATCTGGCCCTCCAGCAGGCCGGGTTGCCGACCCCGTGACACGGCCCGAAAGGGCCGCGCGGTGACTTCGGGCCGCGCGCGGAACCCGGACCGCCCGTCACCGGCAGACGGGCGGTCATCGGGACGGGGGGCGCAGGTCGGCGACGGCGTCCACGTACTTGATCAGCAGGCGGGCGAAGTCGAGCCGTTCATGGTCGGCCCAGTCGCGGGTGATGTGCTCGAACGCCTCGCGCTGGTGCTGCCGGAACCGGACGAGCATCGCGTCGCCCTCGGGGGTGAGTCGCAGGATCGTGCGCCGGCCGTCCAGTTGGGAGGCGGCGCGGATCAGGTAGCCGGACTTGATGCAGTCGGAGACCATCCGGCTGGCCACCGAGGGGTCCACCGCCAGGCGTTCGGCGACGATCCCGACGGTGATCTCCTGGTCGGGGTCGTCGGCCGGCTCCTCCACCAGGGCGAGCACCAGCGTCCTGGTCATGTCCTTGCGGGAGACCGGGTTCTCGACATCCAGCAGCGCGGTGCGCCGCAGCCGGGAGAACGCCGGACCCACGGCGTCCAGCAGCGCGCCGGCCTGCGCTTTCCTCGTCCCGCTCTCGGAAGTCATGCCGCCACTTTAGGCGCTCATGATGGCTGCGGACAGCATGTGCCCGCCCGAAGGTACGTGTGTGCGGCCACGCATGTGAGAGGCCCCCGGCGGCACCGCGGTCCAGGCCCGGTCCAGGTGAATTCAAGTCCGGGGTGGGACGGTCGGACGCGCGCGACCCGTGTGCGGCGATGGCGCGCGGTGGCCCCGGGGGAAGACGCCGGTACCGCCTCGCCGGCGCTTATGTAATGTAGACAGACATGCATGTGCATGAGAGCATTTAATTGTAAGTTTTCTGGGCGGAGTCGCCGGTAGACGCCCGTGACTCGTCAAGACTTCCTAGTTGGGAGAACACCATGCGAATCGTCCGCCACTACGAACACGGAGCCCCGAAGGTGCTGCGTGTCGAAGAGGCCGATAAGCCGCAGCCCGGCCCGGGAGAGGTGCTCATCCGCGCCGAGGCCATCGGCGTCACCTTCGCCGAGGTGCAGCGCCGCCAGGGTGTGCCCATCGGCGGCCACGCCGAGCTGCCCGGAGCACCCGGCGGCGACGTCGCCGGCACCGTCGAGGCGCTCGGCGAGGGCGTCACCAACGTGAAGATCGGCGACCGGGTGGTCGGCGACGTCGACACCGGCGCCTACGCCGACTTCTGCACCACCCGGGCCGACTGGCTCATCAAGATCCCCGACAGCCTGGACGCCGCCGAGGCGACGGCCCTGCCGAGCCCCGCCCAGACCGCGTACCACGCGCTCAAGGAGGCCGGCCAGCTCAAGCCCGGTGAGACCGTCCTGATCGACGCCGCGGCCGGCGGCGTGGGACACCTCGCGGTGCAGATCGCCAAGGCGATGGGCGCCGGCAAGGTGATCGCCACCGCCAGCAGCCAGGCCAAGTTGGACTTCGTCCGCGGTCTCGGCGCCGACGTCACGATCAACTACACCGACGACGACTGGGACGAGCAGGTCAAGGCCGCCACCGACGGCAAGGGCGCCGACGTCGTCATGGAGACCGTCGGCGGCGACATCCTCCTCAAGAGCGTCCGCCTGACCGCCACGTTCGGCCGGCTGGTCTTCTACGGATCGGCCGCAGGAAACGTCCCGGAGATCAACATCCTGGCGCTCAGTCGGATGAAGACCATCGCGGGCTTCGCCCTGTACGCGCTGCTCTACTACAAGCCCGAAATCATCGCCGCGGGCCAGCGCGACCTGCTCGAGATGATCAGCGCCGGCAAGGTCAAGCCGGTCATCCACGAGCGCCTCCCGCTCGAAGAGGCCGTCCGGGCGCACGAACTGATGGAAGCCCGGTCGCAGCTGGGCAAGGTGGTTCTCATCCCGTAACTCTCGTCCCCGCGCCACTCTTGAAGCTCCCCGACCCGTGCCCCGCGACAGCCCACGGCCACCGCGGCGGCACCGGGCCGGGAGAGTCCGGAGACCTGCCCGCCCTCCCCCGGGGAGGGCCGGCCTCCGGGGTCACGCCCCATGAAAGGGCACACCCGTGAACGTCACCGAGAACGAGTCCGGCACCCCGCCGACCGGTACCGCTGCCGGTCCGTCCCCCCGCACCGGTCTCATCATGTTCGGCTGTCTGACCGCGGTCTTCCTGGGCCTTCTGGACGCCCAGATCATGGCCACCGCACTGCCCCGCGTCGCCGGGGACCTCGGTGGTCTCAACGTCTTCGCCTGGGTGGCGACGGCGTACATCATCGCCAGCAGTGTCACCACACCCCTGTACGGCAAGCTCGGCGACCTGTTCGGCCGCAAGGGCGTCTTCCTCGCCGCGATCGGCATCTTCCTCGTGGGCTCCGCCGCCTGCGGCTGGGCCCAGTCGATCGAGCAACTGCTCGCCTTCCGCGTGGTGCAGGGCATCGGCGCCGGCGGCCTGTTCGTCTCCGTGCTCTCCGTCATCGGCGAACTCTTCAGCCCGCGCGAAGGGGCCCGCTACTACGGCTACTTCTCCATCGCGTTCGCCGGGGCCGCCCTCGCCGGCCCGCCCATCGGAGGCGTACTGACCGACGCGCTCGGCTGGCGCTGGGTCTTCTACATCAACCTGCCGGTCGGAGCCCTTGCCTTCGCCCTGGTGGCCGTCTTCCTCCGGCTGCCGGTCCGCCCCCGCCGCCCGCAGATCGACTACACCGGCTTCCTGCTGCTCAGCGCGGCCATCGTCGCCCTCACCCTGCTCACCAGCTGGGCCGGAGCGCGCTACGGATGGGCCTCCGCGACGATCCTCGGCCTGGCCGCGGTGATCGTCGTCGCCGTCGCCCTCTTCCTCGCCGTCGAGAAGCGCGCCGCGGAACCGGTCATCCCGCTCCATCTGTTCAAGGACTCGACCTTCACCATCTCCGCGGTGGTCAGCGTCGTCGCGGGCTTCGTCTTCGTCGGCTCGGTGAACTTCCTGGCCCTGTTCCTGCAGGTGGTCACCGGAGCCAGCGCCACCATGTCCGGCGTGATCCTGCTGCCCATGATGCTCGGTCTCGTCGCCTCCTCGATGATCAGCGCGCGGGTCATCTCCCACACCGGCAACTACAAGTGGTATCCGGCGGCCAGCATGGGCATCGGCATCATCTCCGCGCTGCTGCTCGCCACCATGGACGCGGGCACCTCCCGCGTCGCCGCCGCCGGCTACATGCTGCTGCTCGGCATCGCCGCCGGCCTGAACATGTCGGTGCTCACCATGGCCGCCCAGAACACCGCCCCGCGCGACGACATCGGAGCCGTCTCGGCGACCGTCTCCTTCGGCCGGATGCTCGGCGCCTCGCTCGGGATCTCCGTCTTCGCGGCGATCTTCTACAGCCGGCTCACCGACGAGCTCGCCCGGCGCGTCCCGGCGGGCGCCCTCGCCGGCACCGACCGCAACTCCCTGTCGGACGCGGCGGTCCTCGGCAAGCTCGGCGCCCCGGTACGGCTGGCGGTGGAGCAGGCGTACGCAGCCTCCCTCACCCCGGTCTTCCTGACCGCGGCCCCGGTGCTCGCGCTGGGCCTGGTGCTCTCCGTACTGCTCAAGAACACCCCCCTGCGCAGCTGGGACCGCAACGCGGCCCCCGAACAGCAGAAGGAGGACGCGGACCAGCGCTGAGCCCCCGAAGCGGGACCCGGCCCCCTGCTTCCCGCGTGCCGCACCACCCGACGTCATGGGTGGTGCGGCACTCGCGCGTCGCCGGAGGCGGCGCTCCGCTACAGCCCGCTGCGAGCGGCGCTCGAAACCGAGCGGTGATGGTGGTGCCCAGACCGAGGCGCCCAGTGCCAGGAACCGCCGAAGAGGGGAACCGCGTCGTGGATCGGACGGAATCGTCGACCAGCGTGATCGAGTTGTTCACTCCGGAGTTCTTCCAGGAGCCGCACACCGCGCTCGCCGACCTCCGCGGGCAGGCGCCCGCCCAGCCCGTAGCCACGCCCAATGGGCTGCGGACCTGGCTGGTCACCCGCTACGAGGACGCCAGGGCGCTGCTCGCCGACCCCCGGCTCAGCAAGGACATGCGCAAGGGGCAGGAGCTCATCCCGCGCAACTTCATCGATGAGGAGAAGCGCCAGGAGTTCCTCAAGGAGGCCGGTTCACGACGGCAGTTCGCCCGCGAGCTGAGCGAGCACATGCTCGACAGTGATCAGCCCGACCACACCCGGCTGCGCCGGCTGGTGGGCCGGGCCTTCACCACCCGCCGCGTCGAGGCGCTGACCCCCCGGATCGTCGAACTCGTCGATGAACTCCTCGACGCCATCGCGCTCCAGGAACGCACCGACCTCATGGACGCGCTCGCCTTCCCCGTCCCGTTCACCGTGATCTGCTGGCTGCTGGGAGTGCCGCCGGACGACCGCGCGGAATTCCGCCGCTGGTCCAATCTGCTGGTCTCGGGCGTCGGCACCGACGAGGTACGCGACGCCAGCGTGGCGATGGTCGACTACCTGCGGGCGCTGATCACCGAGAAGCGGGCCAACCCGGCCGACGACATGCTCACCGACCTGGTCAACGCCGGCGAGGGCGACGACCGGCTCAACGAGAACGAGCTGATGGCCATGGCATTCCTGCTGCTGGTCGCCGGCCATGAGACCACCGTCAACCTCATCGGCAACGGCACGTTCGCCCTGCTGACGCATCCCGGCCAACTCGCGAAGCTGGCCGCCGACAGCTCCCTGTGGCCGAACGCCGTCGAGGAACTGCTGCGGTTCGAGGGGCCGGTCACCAACGCGACCTGGCGCTACACCACTGAGCCGGTGGACGTCGGCGGAGTCGTCATCCCCGAGGGCGAGTTCGTGACGATCTCGATCGGCGCGGCCGGCCGTGACCCGTCGCACTACGCCGAGCCCGACGAGCTCGACATCACCCGCCGCGCCACCGCGGGCCTCGCCTTCGGCCATGGAATCCACCACTGCCTGGGGGCCCCGCTGGCCCGGCTCGAAGGGCACATCGTCCTGAGCAGGCTGTTCGCCCGCTTCCCCGGGCTGAGCCTCGCGGTCACGCCGGAGGAACTGCGCTGGCGGTTCAGCCTGATGATGCGCGGTCTCGAGGAACTGCCCGTGCTGCCCGTGCCGCCCGGCTGACCGATGCGGCAGCGGACACAGCGGACACAGCGGACACAGCACCGCACCGCACCGCACCGCACCGCACCGCACCGCACCGCACCGCACCGCACCGCACCGCACCGCACCGCACACAACGCTTCACCCGACAGACAACGCCCCGACACAACGGAAAGAGGAAGCGACGTGGAGCGACCGAGCTGGGCACCGGCCGACGTGGACATCGAGACGCCGAGTATCGCGCGGGTCTACGACTACTGGGTCGGCGGCACCCACAACTTCGAGGTCGACCGCGCTGTCGCCCGGCAGGTGGAGGAGGCCAACCCCGCACTCCCCAAGACCTTCCGGGCCAACAGGGCGTTCCTCCGCAGGGCGGGCCGGGAACTGGCGGGACTCGGCATCCGGCAGTTCCTGGACGTCGGATCCGGCATCCCCGCCGAGCACAACGTGCACGACGCCGTCTTCGCCGCCGCGCCCGACAGCAAGGTGGTCTACACCGACATCGACCCTGTCGCCGTCGCCCACGGCCGGGCGATCCTGGCCGACGAACCGCGGGCCGCGATCTTCCAGGGCGACCTGTACAAGCCGAACGACATCTTCGAGGCGCCCGACACCGCGCGCCTCATCGACTTCGACCGGCCCGTGGGGCTGATCCTCGGCGCCGTACTGCACTTCGTACCGGAGGAGAACGACCCGCTCGCGCTCATCCGGCAGTTCACCGACCGCCTGGTGCCCGGCAGTTACCTCGTGCTCTCGCACGCGGGCGCCGACGAGGTGCCGCAGGCCGCGCCGAACGTCGCCAAGTCCTACGGCGGCGCCGTCAGCGAGGTCATCTGGCGCAGCACCGCGCAGTTCACCGCGCTCTTCGAGGGCTTCGAGCTCATCGAGCCCGGCGTCACCCCGGTGACCGTGTGGCGGCCGGACGCGGACGCCGACATCGACGGGCTGGGCGCGGGCGCCCCCATGCTGGCCGGCGCCGCCCTCAAGCGCGCGGTCTGACAGCGTCGGCCCCGGGACCCGTGGCCTGCTCCGGGTCCCGGGGCCCGACGTCCAACCCGCGGCGCGGCAGGGGAGCACCGGCGGCTTCCGCCGTCCGGACGCGCTCCTCAGTTCGCTGCGACGGTCTGCTGGTACAGAGCGCTGATCGCGCTGCCGAAGGCCGGGCTGTACGAGACGTCCGGAGTGTCGCCGCCCTCCTCGTAGCCGCCGATCACCCCGATGACGGTCCCGGTGCCGGAGTCCTCGTCCAGGCCGGTGACCCAGGGGCTGCCGCTCGTCCCTCCGCTGTAGTCGGTGCAGTCGATACGCAGCTGGTCGGCGCTGTACGCCGTGGCGTCGTTGAAGCAGGTGAGCGGGGCGTCGGCGGTGGAGGGATAGCCGGTGATCCGGACCGTGGCGCTGGACGCGGCGCCGGAAGTCCCGCTGGTGCCGAGGCGGTAGGCGCCCACCACGTCCTGGATCTCCTGGCCGTTCACCGGCTGCACCACGGCGAAGGCCACGTCCAGATCCTCGTCCGAGCTGCTCGTCCAGCCAGGGGCGACCGTCACACTCTCCAGCGGCCATACCCCGTACGGCGCGGTTCCGTCGTGATAGCCGGGCACGAAGACCGTGTTACTGGTGTCCCCGCTGAGGCAGTGCGCCGCGGTCACCACGACGTTCTTGCCGGCGCTCTCCACGACGCTCGCCGTGCAGTAGTGGCCGCCGGACAGCCCGCCGTCGAAGAGCGCGCCGACCTGCTTCGTACTCCCCGTCGCGTGCACGGTGCTGGAAACCCCGGGCAGTCCGGCGAACACGCCGGGCCCGCTCACCGCCTCGGACGCCGCGGACGTCGACTGGCCGGTCGCGATGACCGTGCCGGTACCCACGGCCGTGACGATCAGCCAGGCCAATATCAGAACGCCGGTCCTGCCCAGACCACGGGACAGGGCGCGGACGGATCCAGTGCGGACGGATCCAGTGCGGACGGGCTGCGGACGCTTCTTCATACGGCAGGCCCTCTCTCGTCGCTCCGGTCCTGCTGATCATCGCGGGCGAGTGTGAGAGTCCTGTGAGAGAGCTGTGTGAGCGTTCTGAGAAGAATCCGGCGCCGGATTCCGGCCGGCTCAGGGCCGGATCGGGTGCTGGATCAGAGGCCGGATCAGGGACGGGTTCCAGGGCGGGTCCGGGCGCTCAGACCGTGTCCCGCGGGCCGCCGAGCAGCAGCGACGGCGCGCTGTCCCGGCCGCCGGCCGGGTGCTCCGCCAGCTGCCGGGCCCAGCCGCTCAGACCCGCGATGTCAATGCCGTACGGCGGCGCGTCCCGGTACGGGTCGATGCCGTCGGCCCCTCTGCGCAGCAGGGTCGCGGCGCCCTGCGCATTGCCGCGCAGCGCGTGGGTGAGGCCCACGGCGAGCTGCGCGAGGCCGCGCCACAGGGCCCGCTGGGGCTCGGCGGCGGCCTTCCAGGCGTCTTCCAGTACCTCGTGGGCGTGGAAGGGCATCCCGGCGTCTAGCAGCCGCTGGGCCTCGGCCAGTGACTGCCCCGGGGAGCGCGGCACTCCCTCGGGCTGCCGTTCGACGCCCGGCGCTCCGTACGGCAGTGGCCGGCCGAGTCCGTCGCGCGGCCGTGCGTTGCGAGCCCGCCCGGCCTGATCGCGGTCACGGTCGTCGGGCAGGGCGCTGTCGTACGGGGTTGTCTCGTCCACGGTTCGATTGTTCACCAGTTCCCGGTCCGGTGGTGCGAGGGACGGGACCGGACACATGGGACCGATGTGGGTCCGGGGGCCTCAACCGGGCCGGGACTTTGCGAGGATCGCTGCCCATGAGGCCCCTCACAGTGCCCGCAACGCGATCCAGCCACGGCCGGCACCGTGGCCGGCACCGGGTCCGTCGTCGCCGGCCGGGCCGGACGAGCGCCATGGCCGGAGCGACGACGGTGCTCTCACTGGCCGTGGCCGCGAGCTGGTTCGGGATCGGTGCGATCGGGCCGATCGGTCCGGTCACCGGGCCGGGCCAGCGGGAACGGGCCGCGGCACCGCCTTCGATCGATGCCGTCACCCGGCCGCTGGCGGGAACGGAGGACGCGTCCGGCGGCGCACCGGGCGGCGCAGCGGACAGCGCTCAGGACAACGCGCCCGGCGGACAGGAGACCGACCGGATCCCCGGTCTCGGCCCGGCCACCCTGGCGGCGATCCCCGCCGCTTCCGGCCAGGTACTGATGGCCTCCGGCACGGCGAAGGACTCCTCCGACTCCACGGTCACCCTGTGGACCCGCGCCTCGGACGGCAGGTGGCGGCCGGGGACCGCATGGCCCGCGCACAACGCTCTGCGCGGCTGGACCGGCACCCACTCCTCGGGCGATCTGCACAGCCCCGTCGGGGTGTTCACCCTCAGCGACGCGGGAGGCTTCAAGCCCGATCCGGGCAGCGGACTGCCGTATCACCGCTCCCAGGGCTTCACCGCGGGCGGCATCGGATTCCGCGGCGAGGCGCTCGGCGGGTCCTTCGACTACGTCATCGCCATCGACTACAACCGGGTGCCGGGCACGTCGCCCCTGGACGGGCGACAGCCGCTGGGCGCCCGCCGCGGTGGCGGCATCTGGATCCACGTCGATCACGGCGGCCCGACGCACGGCTGCGTCAGCCTCTCCGCACGGCACATGGTCGACCTGCTGCGGGCGCTCGACCCGCGGGCCCACCCGGTGATCGCGATGGGAGACGGGGCCGCGCTGGCGCTGTGACGGCTGCCTGCCGCCGGCGAATCAACTGCTGAACGGGGCGCATACGGGGAAAGGGCGCAGGCACGCGAATGCCGCTCCGACGCGGCGCGGCGAGGACCGGGATCAGCGGGGGACCGGCGGTGGATCGAACTGCTCCAGGAAGTGCGGGTCGCGGAGACCGGCGTACAGATCCTGCTGGTCGCTGCCGGCCCTGTGGCTGCGTCACCGGGCGCGCGGAATATCTGAGGCGGAGCCGTCCGGGGCATGGCTAAGTTCGGGCCGGCCCTGAGGTCCCTTGGGCTCAGGGCGGCAAGCGGGGAGAATCCTGGCCGCGACCTGTGGGGGCGCGGCCAGGAACCTCAGAGCTTCGTTACCTTCGAGTACGGCTTGATGATCCGTACCTGGCGGGATCCGAAGTCGGCAAGCACGGCGACCTCGTCCTCGACACCGATGATTCGGCCGAGTCCGTAGACGTCATGCGTAACCCGGTCACCCACGACGAAGTTCTCGACGGGAGGGGCGACCGGAATCCGGAAGGGGCTGGCGGGCAGGTGGCGGCGGGTCACGGCTGATTTCGTCATTACCCCCAGTATGGCCCCTCGCAGGCCCCTACGGTCCTCTCAGCCCGTTTGCTTTCCTTCCGGCGGCCGTCGTGGAGTACCGCCCGGTAGGCGGCTCGTAGTGCCCCGCCGGGCCATCTGCTCAGTTCATCGCGGCAGCCGTCACCGAGCGTCGATCACCGGTGACGCCTCCCGGCGCCCCGTCGGGTCTGCCGATTCCCGGCCGGGCGACATCTGTCCACCACCGGAACGCTCCTGTACGGCGACTCGTTGGCTACCTTCGGTGCCGGGCCGTCACCCTTGGTTAGCGGCCGGAGAGCCCGGCCCCCGCACCCCCATGAACCCGGCTACGCCGAAAGCACCCGCGCCCGGCATTCGGACGGCGTGCCCCACGCCGTGCGCAGGGCCGTGGCCTTGCCGATCCACAGGGAGAGGTCGTACTCGGCGGTGTAGCCGATCGCGCCGTGCAGTTGGAGCGCGGTACGGGCCGCTGCGTAGGCGGACTCGCCGCAGGCCACCTTGGCGGCCGCGATGTTCCGGCTCGCGTCGGGCGCGCCGGCGGCCAGGGCCACCGCGGCGCCGTAGAGCAGCGGGCGGCCGAACTCCAGGCCGATGACGGCGTCGGCCAGTTGGTGCTTGACCGCCTGGAACGCACCGATGGCGGTGCCGAATTGGGTGCGCTGCTTGGCGTAGGCCACGGTCCTCTCCGCCAGCGCCAGCCCCACGCCCAGGGCTTGGGCGGCGGTCGCGAAGGCGGCCCAGTCGGCCGCCTCGCGCACGGCGGGGCCGTGCGCGACCGACTCGCCGCCGGTGGGGCGGGCGAGCCGGCGGGCGGGGTCGAGGGAGGTGCGGACCGGGCCGTGGCCGTCCGCGAGGACGAGGTCGTCGTCCACGACGTGGAACACCGCGTCGGCCGCGTCGGCGTCCAGGGCGTAGGGGCCGGACAGCGCCAGTGTCACCATGGCGCGTCCCGAGGCGATGCGGGGCAGCCATTCCTTGGCCGGACCGCGGTCGCCGAGGCGCTGCAGCAGGACGGACACGGCGACGGTCTCGGCGAGCGGACCCGGCACCGCGTGCCGGCCCAATTCCACGAAGGCGGCGGCGAGTTCGACGGGCAGCGGTCCGAGTCCTTCGTACTCCTCGGACACCGCCAGGGCGAAGACACCGGTCGCGGCGAGGCGCTCCCACAGAGCGCGGCCCGGGCCGTGGTCGCCGGCGGACCAGGCGCGGACGGCGGCGGGGGTGTCGGCCGCGGTCAGCAGCCGGTCCAGGGTGCGGGTGAACTCGGTCTGTTCCGCGTCGAGGAGGAACCGCATCAGCGGCGTCCCTTCGGGAGGCCGAGCAGCCGCTCGGCGATGATGTCGCGCTGGATCTCGTTGGTGCCCGCGTAGATCGGCCCGGCGAGGGAGAAGACATATCCCTCCGACCAGCCGCTGTCACCGCTGCCGTCCCCGTCGCAGAGTTCGCCGTCGGGGCCGAGCAGGTCGAGGGCGGTCTCGTGCAGACGGATGTCCAGTTCCGACCAGAAGACCTTGTTGAGGCTGGACTCGGCGCCGATGTCGCCGCCCTCGGCGAACCGGGAGGCGTTGCCGAAGGTGAAGAGCCGGTAGGCGCGGGCACCGATCACCGCGTCGGCGACCCGGTCGCGCAGCGCGGTGTCCGACGGGTCCGCCCGCTCCCGCCACAGGGTGGTCAGCCGGTCGGCGGCGGCCAGGAAGCGGCCGGGGCTGCGCAGGGTGAGGCCGCGCTCGTTGCCCGCGGTGCTCATCGCGACCCGCCAGCCCTGGCCGGGCGCGCCGATGACGTCCTCGTTGGGTACGAAGACGCCGTCCAGGAAGAGTTCGGCGAAGGCGGGCTTGCCGTCGAGCCGTCCGATGGGCCGCACCGTCACGCCCGGTGCGTTCAGCGCGAACATCAGATACGTCAGCCCGCGGTGCGGCCGGTCCGCCTCCGGGTCGCTGCGGAACAGGCCGAACGCGCGGTCGGCGAAGGCGGCGCGGGACGACCAGGTCTTCTGGCCGGTCAGGAGCCATCCGCCGTCGGTGCGGGTGGCGGTGGACCGCAGGGAGGCCAGGTCGCTTCCCGCTTCCGGCTCCGACCAGGCCTGCGCCCAGATGGTCTCACCGCTCGCCATGGCGGGCAGCACGCGGGCGCGCTGCCCGTCGGTGCCGTGCTCGAAGAGAGTGGGGGCCAGCAGGCTGATGCCGTTCTGGCTGACGCGGCCGGGGGCGTTCGCCGCGTAGTACTCCTCCTCGAACACCAGCCAGCGCAGGATCGAGGCGCCCCGGCCGCCGTACTCCTCCGGCCAGGACACCACCGACCACCGGCTGCCCGACAGAGTGCGCTCCCACTCGCGGTGGGCGGCGAAGCCCTCGGCGGTCTCCAGTGAGGGCAGCGGAGTCGCGGGGACGTGCGCGGCGAGCCAGCCGCGGGCCTCGGCCCGGAAGGCGTCCTCGCCGGGCGTGAAGTCGAGGTCCATGCGGTTCCATCCTTCCCTAACAAGTGTTTGGTAGAATAACCTACGGCCCGTCAGCCGTCGACCCGTCAGCAGCCGTGGAGGAGTTCCGCGTATGACCGCGAACCTGGGCACTCCGCCCCCCTATCCGCAGGGCCACGACCTCCTGGCCGGGCGCACCGCCGTCGTCACGGCCGCGGCAGGCGCGGGCATCGGCGGCGCCACCGCGCGCCGGCTGCTGGAGGAGGGCGCGAGCATCGTGATGGGCGACGCGCACTCCCGCCGCGTCAAGGAGTCCGCAGAGGAGCTGGCCGGGGAGTTCGGCGCGGACCGGGTGGCGGGCATCGTCTGCGACGTCACCCGCGAAGAGGACGTGACCGCCCTGTTCGACCTCGCCGTGACCCGCCACGGACGGCTCGACATCCTCGTCAACAACGCGGGCCTCGGCGGCACCGCCGCCCTCGTCGACATGACGGACGAGCAGTGGTCGAAGGTCCTCGACGTCACCCTCGGCGGCACCTTCCGCTGCACCCGCGCCGCCCTGCGCCGGATGAAGGAGTCCGGCAGCGGCGGTGTCATCGTCAACAACGCCTCCGTGGCCGGCTGGCGCGCCCAGGCCGGACAGGCGCACTACGCCGCCGCCAAGGCGGGCGTCATGGCGCTCACCCGCTGCGCCGCCGTCGAGGCCGCCGCGTACGGTGTCCGGGTCAACGCGGTCTCTCCCAGCCTGGCCATGCACCCCCACCTGGCGAAGGTCACCACCCCCGGACTGCTCGCCGAACTGACCGAGCGGGAGGCGTACGGGCGGTACGCCGAGCCGTGGGAGATCGCCAATGTCATCGTCTTCCTGGCCAGCGGCTACTCCTCGTACCTGACCGGGGAGACCGTGTCGGCCAGCAGCCAGCGCGCGTGAGGCGAGAATGAACGGGTGCCGAAAAACAGCAAGAAGACGACGATGAGCCCCGCCCCCGAGCGCCGCGGCGAACTCCTGGCGACCGCGGCCGAGGTGTTCGCCGCACAGGGCTACAACGCCACCACCGTCCGGCGGATCGCGGACGAGGCGGGCATGCTCGCGGGCAGCCTCTACTACCATTTCGATTCCAAGGAATCGATGGTCGACGAGATCCTCTCGACCTTCCTCAATGAGCTGTGGGCCGGGTACGACGAGGTGCTGGCCGCCGGCCTCGGCCCCCGGGAGACCATCGAGGCCCTGGTCACGCAGTCCTTCAAGGAGATCGACCGGCACCGGGCGGCGGTGGCGATCTACCAGAAGGAAGCCAGGCATCTGGCCGCCCAGCCCCGTTTCGGCTACCTCGCCGACTCCCAGGTGAAGTTCGAACGCGCCTGGCTGGGCACGCTGGAACGCGGGGTGGCGGCCGGAGTCTTCCGCGCCGACCTCGACGTCCGGCTCACCTACCGATTCGTCCGCGACACCGTGTGGGTCGCGGCCTCCTGGTACCGGCCGGGCGGGCAGCACAGCCCGGAGGAGATCGCCCGGCAGTACCTGTCGATGGTCCTGGACGGCGTCGCCGTCCGGAGCTGACATGGATAAAGAGACCTTTCCGAAGGACACCGAGGAGCAGTCATGGCCGAGGCCTACATCGTCGAAGCGGTCCGCACACCGATCGGCCGGCGCAAGGGCGGACTGTCCGCCGTGCACCCCGCCGATCTCGGCGCGCATGTCCTCCAGGCGCTCATGGAGCGCTCCGGGGCCGACCCGGCGGCCGTCGAGGACGTGGTCTTCGGCTGCCTGGACACCGTCGGCCCGCAGGCCGGCGACATAGCCAGGACGTCCTGGCTGGCGGCCGGACTCCCCGAGGAGGTGCCCGGGGTGACCGTGGACCGGCAGTGCGGCTCCTCCCAGCAGGCCGTGCACTTCGCGGCCCAGGCGGTGCTGTCGGGCACCAGCGACCTGGTGGTGGCGGGCGGCACGCAGAACATGTCGATGATCCCCATCGCCTTCGCCAGCAGGCAGGCCGCCGACCCCCTCGGCCTGACCGAGGGCCCGTTCGCCGGCTCACTGGGCTGGCGGGCCCGCTACGGCGACCAGCCCGTCAACCAGTTCCACGGCGCCGAACTGATCGCTGACAAGTGGGGCATCACCCGTGAGGCGATGGAGGAACTGGCGCTCCGCTCCCACCAGAGGGCCCTGCGCGCCATCGACGAGGGACGGTTCGACCGTGAGCTCGTCGCGTACGGCGCGGTGACCACCGACGAGGGGCCGCGCCGGGACACCAGCCTGGAGAAGATGGCGGGGCTCGAACCGGTGGTCGAGGGCGGCCGGATCACCGCCGCCGTCTCGTCGCAGGTCTCCGACGGCGCCTCGGCGATGCTGATCGCCTCCGAGCGCGCGGTCGCCGAGCACGGCCTGACGCCCCGGGCCCGGATCCACCACCTGTCCTGCCGCGGTGAGGACCCGATCCGGATGCTGTCCGCGCCGATCCCGGCGACGGCGTACGCACTGAAGAAGACCGGCCTGTCGATGGACGACATCGACCTCGTCGAGATCAACGAGGCGTTCGCCCCGGTCGTGCTCGCCTGGCTCAAGGAGACCGGAACCGACCCGGACAAGGTCAACGTCAACGGCGGTGCCATCGCGCTCGGACACCCGCTCGGCGCCACCGGCACCAAGCTGATGACCACGCTGCTGCACGAGCTGGAGCGGACCGGCGGCCGGTACGGCCTGCAGACCATGTGCGAGGGCGGCGGACAGGCCAACGTCACCATCATCGAAAGGCTGTGACGCCGCGCGACCGGCTCGCGCGACCGGCTCGCGCGACCGGCTCGCGCGACCGGCTCGCGCGGACGCAATTCGTTCGACGCCTCCGGTACCCGGTGACAGGCTTCCCGGTATGACTCCGACGCGTGACGTGCGTCTGCTGCCCAAGGCCCATCTGCACGTCCATCTGGAAAGCGCCGTGCGGTGGCCGACCCTGGGGGAGACCGGCACCGCGAACGGCGTGGAGATCCCCGCGCGTCTGCTGGACGGCGGTCACGCCTTCACGGGCTTCGCGGACTTCTTCGCGCAGAACGCCCTGGTCAGATCGTGCCTGCGCCGGCCGGAGGACTTCCGGCGGATCGCCTACGAGTTCTGCGAGGACGAGGCGGCCAACGGCACCCGGTACGCGGAGGTCTCCTTCACCGCGGCGGCCCACGGAGAGCGGCTCGGCGATCTCGACATGCCCCTGGTGAGCGTGCTGGAGGGGCTCGCGGCGGGACGGGAAGCGTTCGGGACCGAGTGCCGGGTCCTGCTCGACCACTCCCGCCGCCGGTCGGTGGAGCGCGCCTGGCGCACCCTCGAACTCGCCGAGCGCTACGCCCGGGACGGGGTGGTGGGAATCGGTGTGGCGGGAGACGAGGCCCATCCCGTCGAACCGTTCGCCGAGGTCTTCGCGGCAGCCCGGAAGGCCGGGCTGCATACCGTGCACCACGCGGGAGAGGCCTGCGGGGCGGACAGCATCCGCGCGGCCCTGGACATCGGGGGAGCCGAGCGGATCGGACACGGCATCCGGATCCTGGACGACGACGAACTCGTCGCCGACGTGCGGGAGCGGCGGATCCCGCTGGAGGTGTGCCCGTCGTCGAACGTCGCTCTCGGCTTCGCCGCCTCCTTGCGCGTGCACCCGCTGGAGCGGCTCCGCGCGGCCGGTCTGGTCGTCACGCTCAGCACCGACATCCCGTCGATGATCAACGTGTCACTGGCGCGCGAGTACGCCCTCGTCCGTGACGCCTTCGGCTACGACGACGCGGTGCTGGCGGACTTCGCCCGTGCGGGCGTGGACGCCTCCTTCGCACCGGCCGGGACCAAGGCGCGGTTGCACACGGAGATCGACGGCTGGATCGCCTCCGGCAGCTGACCCGTCAGGGACATCGCCGCGAGGACCGCCGCCGCCTTCCCGCTGCCGTCAGCGCACCCGCTCGCGGGGCAGCGCCCCGAGCGCCGCCCACGCCTCCGCCATGACGCGGTCGATGAGTTCGGCGCAGGACGGCAGGTCCTCGATCAGGCCGGCGACCTGGCCTGAGGCCATCACCCCGAGGTCGGTGCGGCCTTCGACCATCGAGGCCTTGAGCATCATCGGGGTGTTGGCGGCGAGCAGCACCTGACTCCAGGTCAGCTCCTTCCCGTGCTTCATGGCCAGCCCGTCGCGGACCATCGCCCGCCAGCTGAGCCCGGAGCCCTCCTTGAAGGCCGCCGCGTGCCGCAGGGCGCGCAGCAGTGCGGCGGGCCTGCCCGAGCGCTCCAGAGCGTCGACCAGTTCCGAGCGCAGCATCCGGTGCGGCAGGCCGTCCACCTTCGTGGTGACGGTGACGTCCTTGACCGACGCCGCCAGATAGCGGGCCTTGACCGCGTCGGGGACGGTGCTGTCGGAGGTCAGCAGGAAGCGGGTGCCCATCGCGATGCCCGCGGCCCCGTACGCCAGGGCGGCGACGAGGCCGCGGCCATCGAAGAAGCCGCCGGCCGCGATGACGGGGATGCCGACGGCGTCCACGACCTGCGGGAGCAGCACGGTGGTGGCGACGTTTCCGGTGTGGCCGCCGCCCTCGCCGCCCTGCACGAGGACGGCGTCCGCACCCCAGGCCGCGACCTTCTCGGCATGGCGGCGGGCGCCGATGGACGGGATGACGATCACCCCGGCGTCCTTGAGGCGGGCGATCAGGTCCCGGGACGGCGCGAGGGCGAAGGACGCGACCCGTACGCCCTCCTCGATGAGGATGCCGACGCGTTCGAGGGCGTCGCCCGCGTCCGCCCGCAGATTCACGCCGAACGGCGCGTCCGTACGCGACCCGACCTCGCGCACGGCGGCGCGCAGCTGCTCCGGGGTCATGGTGGCGGAGGCGAGGATGCCCAGCGCCCCGGCGTTCGCGGTGGCCGACACGAGCCGGGGGCCGGCCACCCAGCCCATGCCGGTCTGCACGATCGGGTACCGCACCCCGACCAGCTCGGTCAGCGGGGTCCCGAACGGTGCCGGGCCCTTCTGCTGCGGCGGTTCCGGCATTCCGGGCGCCTCCGGTGCCGCGTCCGGTGGCCCGCTCATGCCCGTACCTCGCGGTCACGCAGACTCTTGGGGTCGATCACCTCGCGGATCAGCCGCAGTTCCGCGTCCGTCGGCTCGCGGGTGAACGGGACCCGGTCGGGGATCACGAGCGGGAACCCGGTGACCTCCTGCACCTGCCCGGCGGTCACCCCCGGGTGCAGGGAGCGGATCCGCATCGACCGGTCGGGGGTGTCGAAGTCGAAGACGGCGAGCTCGGAGATGACCCGGCGGATCTCGTGGAACCGGGTCGCGGTCTTCCCGGCGGCCGCCGCACGGTCGTAGCCGACCCCGCTGACCATGTCGACCCGCGCGACGAAGACCCGCGCCGAATGCCTGGGCACCCAGTAACTGGTCGGATTGTTGAGCGTGTTGACGGGGGCGCCCCTGACCCCCAGCAGCTGGCGCTTGGGCCGTTCCCAGTCGCCGATGCAGGAGATGTTCTGATTGCCGAACCGGTCCACCTGGCCGGCGCCCATCATCACGTGCCGTTTGCCGCCGGTCACCATCGCCAGATGCTGGCGGTAGGGCAGCCAGCCCTCGATCAGCCCCGCCTTCTCCCCGATCGCCGGGACATCACCGATCAGCAGCGCCTCGCCGTCGGTGAGCAGCAGGTCGGGCGAGAAGGTGAGCTTCGCGAGCCGGGCGCCGATCGCGGGCACGGTGCCCATCGGGCTGGCGAGGATCTCGCCGTCCCCGCGCCACGCCTCGGCGCACGCGACCACGCAGTACTCGGCCCGGGTCACGTCCCGCCCGTCCCGCCCGTCCCGCCCGTCCTGCGCGTCCTTCGTGCCCGGCACGTCGTGCGCGTTCATGAGCCCTCCCTCGCGAACGCCCCCACGGCGGCCTGGTAGGTGTCCTCGTCGCCGGACAGGAAGCGCGCGGTGAACTCCCGCCATGCCGCCGGGTCGGCGGCGGCCTTGGCGTACGCGCCCTGGAACGCCTCGTCGCGGTCGTAGTCCGGGACGCAGGAGGTGAAGTGCGCGCCGTTCGGCGTCTCGACGACTCCGGCCACCGAATGGCGCTTGACCAGCAGCGTCTGCGGCGCGCCCGCCTCGAGCAGCTCCGCGCTGCCGACGATGCGCTCGCAGCTGATGTACGCGGCGTCGGCGGCCTCGCAGAACAGGTCGTCGAAGTACGGGTCGGGGCCCAGATACTGGCCGTTGCCGTGCGCATCGGCCCGGTTGAGGTGCACGAACGCGGCGTCGAGCCTGAGCGCGGGCACGGCCACCAGCTCCTCGCCGTCCTCGTACGGGGAGACGACCGTCCGCAGTGCGGGGTTGACCCGCATCAGGTCAGAACCGAGCCCGGCCCTGATCGGCATGAAGGGCAGCCGGTGCACGGCGGCGGTCAGACCCCACATGAACATCGCCTCGTCCAGCTCCGTCATCTCGAAGGCGGCGCTCTCGCGGGCGGCCCGGAAATGCGGTTCCAGCGGGATCGAGTCGAGGGTGGTGAAGGCGGCGACCAGTCTGCGGATCTTCCCTGCGGCGGCCAGCAGCCCGACATCCGGGCCGCCGTAGGAGACGACGGTCAGGTCGGTGATCTCCGAGCGCAGCAGGGCCCGGACCAGTGCCATCGGCTTGCGGCGCGATCCCCAGCCGCCGATGCCGAGCGTCATCCCGCTCTCCAGCCGCCCGATGATCTGCTCGGCGGTCATGGTCTTGTCCGTACTCACCGTTCCTCCTTCACCGGCTGTGTGGCAGACGCCGATTTCGTCGATACGAACGCGTCCCGGTGCCGGTCGGCGAGCCCGCTGAGGTTGGCCTCGAAGGTGAAGCCCTGCTCGAAGCGGTAGCTGCGGCGGACGTCCACCGGGTCGATGCCGTTGATCGCGGCCTTGGCCAGCCGCAGCAACACGCCGTCCTTGGCGGCCATTTCGGCGGCCAGCGCGAGCGCGGCGTCCAGCAGCTTCTCGCGCGGCACGACCTCCCACACCGAGCCGTGGTGGTGCAGCTCCTGGGCGGTGGCGGTGCGGGAGGTGAAGTACAGGGTGCGCATGAGGTGCTGGGGGACGAGCCGGGCCAGATGGGTGGCCGCTCCGAGTGCCCCGCGGTCCAGTTCCGGCAGTCCGAACGTCGCGTCGTCGCTGGCCACGATGGCGTCGGCGTTGCCGACCAGGCCGATGCCGCCGCCGAGGCAGAAGCCGTGCACGGCGGCGATGACCGGTACTTCGCAGTCGTAGACCGCGCCGAACGCCTCGGCGCAGCCGTGGTTGGCGCCGATCAGCGCCTGGTGTCCCGGCGTGCGCTGCATCTCCTTGATGTCGACGCCCGCGTTGAAGCCGCGGCCCGCGGCGGTCAGCACGACGCAGCGGACGCCCGGATCGGCGCCGGCCGTCCGCAGCGCGTGGGCCAGGTCGAACCACCCTTGTACGGGAAGGGCGTTGACGGGCGGGAAGTCGACGGTGATGACGGCGATTCCGTCTTGCGGGGCCGAGGTGGAGACACCCATGATGAGGATCAGCTACCTTTCCACCAAACATTTGTTAGGTAAGAAGGTAGCAGCGGATCGTGCGCTGCGGGAGGTGCCAATTGACGGTCACCGTCGATCTGTCCGGACGCGTCGCCGTCGTCACCGGCGGCACGAGAGGCGTCGGCGCGGGGATCGCCCGCGCCTTCCTGGAGGCGGGCTCCGAGGTGGTGGTCTGTGCGCGCCGCCCCCCGGACGAGCCGGTCACGGCGGGCGGCCGCACCGCGCGCTTCCTCCCCCTCGACCTGCGGGACCCCGCAGCCGTCGACGCGTTCTTCGCACGGGTCGGGGACGACTGCGGCCGGCTCGACACCCTGGTCAACAACGCCGGGGGGACGCCCTTCCGGCTGCTCGCCGACGGCGGCGCCGCCCGCCATGCCAGGGTCGTCGAACTCAATCTCACCACCCCGCTGACCGCGTCACTGGCCGCCTACGAGGTGATGCGCCACCAGGAGACCGGCGGATCGATCCTCATGATCGGCAGCGTCAGCGGCGGCCGCCCCTCGCCCGGCACCGCCGCCTACGGCGCCGCCAAGGCGGGCCTGGACAGCCTCGCGCGCTCCATGGCCGTGGAATGGGCATCCGCCGTGCGCGTCAACACCCTGGTCCTCGGCATGGTCCGCACCGAACTGTCCCATCTGCACTACGGCGACGAGGCCGGTATCGCGGCCGTCGGCCGGACGGTGCCCGCCGGCCGGCTCGCCGAGCCCGCCGAGGTCGGCGACGCCTGCGTCTTCCTCGCCTCGGACCGCGCCGCGTACATCACCGGCGCGAGCCTGCATGTGCACGGCGGCGGCGAGCGCCCCGCCTTCCTCGACGCCGCCACCGTCAACCATCAACACGTCGACCAGGAGAAGTGACATGACCGGAACCGGAACCGGAATCTGCGCGGGCCGCGTCGCGGTCGTCACCGGTGCGGGCCGTGGTCTCGGCCGCGCCCATGCGCTCGCCTTCGCCGCCGAGGGCGCGAAAGTCGTCGTCAACGACCTCGGCGTCGGCCTCGACGGCGCCGGGGGCTCGGCGGGACCGGCGCAGCAAGTGGTGGACGAGATCCGCGCGCTGGGCGGGGAAGCGGTCGCCAACGGCGACGACATCGCCACCGCGGCCGGGGCCGCCGCGCTGGTCGCCACCGCGCTCGACGCCTTCGGCCGGCTCGACACCCTCGTCAACAACGCCGGCTTCCTGCGTGACCGGATGCTCGTCAACCTCGACGAGGACGACTGGGACGCCGTGATGCGCGTCCATCTCAAGGGCCACTTCCTGCCGCTCAAGCACGCCGCCGCGCACTGGCGCGCCGAGGCCAAGGCCGGGCGCACCCCCGACGCCCGGGTGGTCAACACCAGTTCGGGAGCCGGGCTGTTGGGCAGCGTCGGGCAGGGCAACTACTCCGCGGCCAAGGCCGGAATCATCGGTCTGACCCTCGTGGCGTCCGCCGAGATGGCCCGGTACGGCGTACGGGTCAACGCCATCGCGCCCGCCGCGCGCACCCGGATGACCGAGCGGACCTTCGCCGAGACCATGGCCGCCCCCGGCGACGACGCCTTCGACGCCATGGCCCCGGACAACGTCTCCCCACTGGTCGTCTGGCTCGGCTCCGCGACCTCCGCCGCCGTCACCGGCCGCGTCTTCGAGACGGAGGCGGGCCGCATCACCGTGATGGAGGGCTGGCGCCCGGGACCGACCGCCGACAAGGGCGCCCGCTGGACCCCGGCGGAAGCGGGCGAGACCGCCCTCGCGCTGCTGGCCGACGCCGAACTCCCGCAGCCGGTCTACGGGGCGTGACCGCGCGGCCCTCCCGGCCGGGACATCCGGCGCCGGTCCGCGACATCGGGGGGCCGCTGATCCATGCCGTCAGGGGACCCGGCATAGTAGAGGCGCCCCGGATGGGGGCATGACAAAAGACGTACAAAAAGCACGTACATGGGGGAACAAACTCAATGCCATTCATACGACGGTCCGCCCGAGCCGCAGCGGCGGTGGCCGCGCTCCTCGCGCTCACCGCCACCGCGTGTGGTCCGGACGGCAGCGACGCGGCAGCGCAGCCGTCCGCCGCACCCAGCACGTCCGCCAAGGGCGACGCCAAGCTTCCGGCCGGTCTGCCCACCAGCATCAAGGACCTGGAGAAGTGGAAGCAGGGCGACTGGAAGAACTGGGACAAGTGGGCCCGTGAGGCGGCCGACTTCGCCAACCCGGTCATCAAGGACCTGTGGAAGCCGGCCCGGATGTCCGACGCGAAGGAGAACCAGAACACCGTTCAGTCGAACTTCGGCTCGGACCAGGGCACCACCGACGCCGCGCCGCGCCCGGTGGCGGCCCAGGAGGTCGCCCACCCGTACCACCAGCACGCGGCGCCGGTCGGCAAGGTCTTCTTCGACAGTCCCGAGGGCCCCATGGTCTGCTCCGGCACCGTCGTCGACGACCCGGCGCACCCGGGCAAGTCGAACCTGGTGTGGACCGCGGGCCACTGCGTCCACAACGGCGCCAAGGGCGGCTGGTTCCGCAACATCGTCTTCGTCCCGTCGTACAACGACAACGGACTTCCCGCCTCGCAGGTCAACAACTCCCCGCAGCGCAACGTCACCCCGTACGGCGCCTGGTGGGCCGACTGGGCCCAGACCTCCTCGCAGTGGATGGCCACCGGGACCCACACCGGGGGCGGCGGCTCGCCGTACGACTTCGCGGTGCTGCACGTGCAGCCGGAGAACGGCGGGGGCAAGTCCCTGCAGGAGACCGTCGGCGCCTCCCTGCCGGTGTGGTTCGGCGCTCCGTCGCCGACGCTGTTCAGCGGCATCGGCGCTTGGGGCTACCCGGCCGCGCCGCCGTACGACGGTGCCCGGATGCTCGACTGCATCGGCAAGCCCGCCCGGCTGTCGATGGGCGCCTCGATGCCGACCGAGTACCGGGTCGGCTGCACGATGACCGGTGGTTCCTCGGGCGGCGGCTGGTTCGCCACCATGCCGAACGGCAAGACCGCCCTGGTGTCCGACACCTCGATCGGCCCGCCCGACCACACCTGGCTGGCCGGCCCGCACCTGGGCCCCGAGGCGCAGGGCGTCTACAACGCGATCAGTAGCAAGTTCAGGTAACACGAGTTGGTCGTTGAACGCCGGACGGGCTGCATGCAGCCCGTCCGGCGTTTTTCATGACCGCGCGGCCCAAGGACGCGTAACCCGGTGAACCCTGCCGGTCACGGCGTCAGCTCAGGTCGATGCCCGGGTAGAGCGGGAAGCCGGCCAGCAGGTCGGCGGAGCGCTGGGCGACCTGCTCCGCGACCGAGGCGTCGAGCAAGTGGTGGGCCTTGGAGACAGCGCCGCTCGGGCTCGTGCCGGGGCGGGTGTTGGCCAGCACGGTGTCCATGAGACCGGCGATCTCGTCCATCTCCGTCACCCCGAGTCCGCGGGTGGTGAGCGCCGGGGTGCCGATGCGGATGCCGGAGGTGTACCAGGCGCCGTTCGGGTCGTGCGGGACGGAGTTGCGGTTGGTGACGATGCCGGCGTCCAGGAGCGCGGCCTCGGCCTGGCGGCCGGTGAGGCCGTACCCGGAGACGTCGGCGAGGACCAGGTGGTTGTCGGTGCCGCCGGTCACCAGGGAGACACCGCGCCGCAACAGGCCCTCGGCCAGCGCGCCGGCGTTGTCGACGATGCGCTGGGCGTAATCGCGGAAGTCGGGCCTGCGGGCCTCGGCGAGGGCCACCGCCTTGGCGGCCATCACGTGCGGCAGGGGTCCGCCGAGTACCATGGGGCAGCCGCGGTCGACGTGTTCGGCCAGTTCGGCGTCGCACAGCACCATGCCGCCGCGCGGCCCGCGCAGCGACTTGTGGGTGGTGGTCGTGACGATGTTGGCGTGCGGCACCGGGTCGAAGTCGCCGGTGAGGACCTTGCCCGCGACCAGGCCCGCGAAGTGCGCCATGTCGACCATGAGGGTCGCGCCGACCTCATCGGCGATCTCCCGCATGATGCGGAAGTTGACCAGCCGCGGATAGGCGGAGTAGCCCGCGACCAGGATGAGCGGGCGGAACTCGCGGGCGGTCTCGCGCAGCGCGGCGTAGTCCAGCAGACCGGTCTTCGGGTCGGTGCCGTAGCTGCGCTGGTCGAACATCTTGCCCGAGATGTTGGGCCGGAAGCCGTGGGTGAGGTGACCGCCCGCGTCGAGTGCCATGCCGAGCATCCGCTGGTCCCCGAGCTCGCGGCGCAGCGCCGCCCACTCCTGCTCGCTGAGGTCGTTGACATGGCGGACCTGGGCACGCTCGAGCGCCGGGCTCTCCACCCGCTGGGCGAGGATGGACCAGAAAGCCACCAGGTTGGCGTCGATGCCGGAGTGCGGCTGTACGTAGGCGTGCGTCGCGCCGAACAGCTCGCGGGCGTGCTCGGCGGCGAGCGCCTCGACGGTGTCGACATTGCGGCAGCCGGCGTAGAAGCGGCGGCCGATGGTGCCCTCGGCGTATTTGTCGCTGAACCAGTTGCCCATGGCCAGAAGGACGGCCGGGGAGGCGTAGTTCTCGCTGGCGATGAGCTTGAGGGACTCGCGCTGGTCCTTGAGCTCGGCGCCGATGGCGTCCGCGACCCGCGGCTCGACGGCGCGGATGACGTCCAGCGCGCTGCGGAAGGCGGTGGATTCGGTACTGAACGACGGTTCTGCGGCCATGGCGGGCCTCCTGGACGAGAAAGGGGACGGCCCAGGCGCGCGGCATCACATCGTCGGAAGACGGAGCCGCTCCCCGATGGTCGATCCCATCCAAGCGCCAGTCACGGCTCACGTCGACCCTAGCAGCGCGACCGCCGCCCCGCTCCCTACCGCAGGGCAGGTCGTTAGTCCGGCCGGTTGCCGAGATAGCCGCGCAGCACCCGTTTGCACTCGGCGATCAGGGCCGGATCGCCGTCCGGGTCGGTGCGGAAGGCCAGCCGCAGGACGGCGTCGGCGCATTCCAGGGCGACGCGGCCGGCCAGCCGGGAGGCGGCGGGGTCGAGGAGCCCGCCGGTCAGGGCCCACAGCCGGTCGGCGACGGCCGTGTTGTTGTCGATCTCGGTGTCGAGCAGATGCATGGCGGCGGGCTCCTCGCGGCCGACCGCGCCGAAGTCGACGACGCCGAACCCCGGCACGGCCCGCCGCATCGCGACGAACTCCTCGACGGCCAGGTCCACCAGGGCGGCGATGTCGCGCGGGGACTCGGCCGCCATCCGCCGGGTCAGCCGGTCGGTGTACCGCTCCAGATTGCGGGCGGCGAGCGCACCGAGCAGGCCGTCCTTGCCGGGGAAGAACTGGTACAGGGTGCCGATCGGCACTCCGGCCCGGCGGGCCACCTCCTTGGTGGTGAGCGCGGTGTACCCCACCTCGTCCAGCAGGACGGCGCACGCGCCCAGGATGCGCTCGACGCGTTCGGCGCTGCGCCGCTGCACGGGGCTGCGGCGGACGGTGGAGGCGGCGGTGGCGGCCCGGGTCTGTTCCTGCTGTTCTTGCGTGGGCTGTTCCTGCATGCGCCCACTCTGCCGGATCCGCCCTGCGGTTGGCGAGCCGCTATGGTGAGCCATGCTCATGTTCAATCTCTCTGTCCCGCCAAGGAGTGAGCCCGTGCCGGACCCGTCGACACCGCAGCGCCCGCAGCTTCCCGACTCCTTCCTCTGGGGCGTGTCCACCGCCGCCTACCAGATCGAGGGAGCCGTCACCGAGGACGGCAGAGGGCCCTCCGTCTGGGACACCTTCACCGCGCGACCCGGCACGGTCCGCGACGGGCACACCGGGGCGGAGGCCTGCGACCACTACCATCGCTATCCGCAGGACATCGCCCTGATGAAGGGCCTCGGACTGGACGCGTACCGCTTCTCCGTCGCCTGGCCGCGCGTCCAGCCGCTCGGCAGGGGTCCGGCGAACGCGGCGGGACTGGACTTCTACGACCGTCTCGTCGACGCGCTGCTCGCCGCCGGCATCGCGCCCACCCCCACCCTCTTCCACTGGGACCTGCCGCAGGCCCTGGAGGACGAGGGCGGCTGGCTCAACCGCGCCACCGCCGAGCGCTTCGCCGAGTACGCCGGCCTGGTGGCCGACCGGCTCGGCGACCGGGTACGGCGCTGGATCACCCTCAACGAGCCCTTCGTGCACATGGTGTTCGGCTACGCCCTGGGCATCCACGCGCCCGGCCGGGCCCTGATGCTGGACGCCCTCCCGGCTGCCCACCACCAACTGCTGGGCCACGGGCTGGCGGTCGCCGCGCTGCGCGAGCGCGGCGCCGCCGAGGTGCTCATCGCCAACAACTGCACCCCGGTGCGCGTGGCGGGCGGTTCCGGCGCGGACCGGGCCGCCGCCACGGCGTACGACGCGCTGCACAACGGGCTCTTCAACGACCCGCTGTTCCTGGGCCGCTACCCGGACCTCTCGGCCTATGGAGTCGGTCCCGGCCTGGGCGGCGCGGTCCGGGACGGCGACCTGGACGTCATCGCCGCCCCGCTCGACGGCCTCGGCGTCAACTACTACAACCCCACCTGGATCCAGGCGCCCGGCGAGGACCCCGCCCTGCCCTTCGCGGAGGCCCGCGTGGAGGGCTACGAGCGCACCGCCTTCGACTGGCCGGTGGTACCGGACGGCCTCACCGAGCTGCTCACCGGGCTGAAGGAGCGCTACGGCGCCGCGCTGCCGCCGGTGTACATCACCGAGAACGGCTGCTCCCAGCCCGATGACGTGGTGGACGGCCGGGTCGCGGACCCCGCGCGGATCGCGTACCTGGACGGGCACATCACGGCGGTGGCCGAGGCGGTGGCGCGGGGCGTGGACGTCCGCGGGTACTTCACCTGGACGCTGACCGACAACTTCGAGTGGGCCGAGGGCTATCACCAGCGGTTCGGGCTGGTGCACGTGGACCACGGGACGCAGGTCCGCACTCCCAAGGACTCCTACGGCTGGTACCGGGACCTGATCGCCGCCCACCGGACCGCACCGGCGCACCGGACCACCGGGTGAGAACCCTTGGCGGGGCCCGGTGGCGTGGCGCTACACTCGCGCTAACATGAGCAGAACTCATGTTCGTGTGAACTGAGGAGAGCTCATGCGCGCCGTGACCGAAGGCCCACCGGCCGCGCTCGACGAGCCGGCCGCCCGGGTCCGGGCCGGCTGGACCGCCGCTCTCAGCCTGGCCAACCTCGCGGTGTTCATGGCGTTCTTCACCCCGATCCAGATCCTGCTGCCCCTGCAGCTGGAGCACCTCGACGAAGCCCACAAGGCGGCTGACCTCGCCTGGGTCACCGGGGCCGGCGCCCTGGTCGCCGTCGTCGTCAACCCGCTGGCCGGCGCGCTGTCGGACCGTACGGCCGGGCGCTTCGGGCGCCGCCGCCCCTGGATCGTCGGTGGCGCACTCGCGGGCGCCGCCGGCCTGGTGATCACCTCGGCGCAGCACACGCTGCCCGGCATCGTCGTCGGCTGGTGCCTGGCGCAGAGCGGTCTGAACGCGATGCTCGCCGGGGTCACGGCGCCGGTGGCCGACCAGGTGCCGGTCGGACAGCGGGCCTCGGTCTCCGGCTGGACGGGGATCATGCAGTCCCTGGGCCTGGTGCTGGGCGCGCTGCTGGTGACCATGGCCGTATCCGGCGTCGGCCCCGGGTATCTGCTCACGGCGCTGCTGACCATCGCCCTGGCCCTGCCGTACGCGCTCTGTTTCCGGGAACCGGTCCTGCCGAGCGCGCTGCGCCCCGCCTTCCGCAGGCGCGCGCCGCTGACCGGACTGTGGACCGCGCTGTGGGCCGGCCCGCGCTCCCACCCGGACTTCGGCTGGGCCTGGCTCACCCGCTTCCTGATCAACCTCGGCAACGCGCTCGGCACGCTCTATCTGCTCTTCTATCTCACCGACGAGGTGCACCGCCCGGACCCGGACACCGGAGTGCTCGTCCTGACCGTCATCTACACCGTCTCCGCGACCCTGACCGCGATCCCCGCGGGCATCGCCTCCGACCGGGTCGGCAAGCGCAAGGTGTTCGTGGTGGCGTGCAGCGTGATCATGGCCGTGGCCGCACTGCTGCTGGCCGCCGCCCACACCTGGACGGCCGTGATGATCGCCGCCGCCGTACTCGGCGCCGGATTCGGCATCTACCTCGCCGTCGACCAGGCCCTGATCACCCAGGTGCTGCCGAGCGCCGCGGACCGGGCCAGGGACCTCGGCGTCATCAACATCGCCAACTCGGGCCCGCAGGTGCTGGCCCCCGCGCTGGCCGCGCCGATCGTCGCCCACCTCGGCGGCTATCCGGGCCTGTACGTGGCCACCGCCCTGGTGACGCTGCTCGGCGGTGTGCTGGTGCTGCGTATTGTCGGGGTGGACTGAGGATCACCGGAAACCCCACGGAGCACCATGTACCTCCCCGTGCAGACGCACGTCGTCAACGGCACCGGCGTCATCGCCCTGGACCGGCCCGAGGCGCTCAACGCGCTCGATCTCACCATGGTCCGGGCCATGACCGCGGCCCTGGAAGCGTGGTGTGACGACGACGGCGTCCGGTCGGTCGTCGTACGCAGCACCTCGCCGAAGGCGTTCTGCGCGGGCGGCGACATCCGGACGATCCGGGAGGCGAGCCTGCGCGGCGACCACGACGCCGTCCGGGAGTACTTCGCCGCGGAGTACGGGCTCAACGCGCTGATCGCGGCCTATCCGAAGCCGTACACCGCGCTCATCGACGGCTTCGCCCTCGGCGGGGGCCTCGGGATCTCCGTGCACGGCACGGCGCGCGTGGTGACGGAACGGGCGGCGCTGGCGATGCCCGAGACCGCCATCGGCTTCTTCCCCGACATCGGGGCGAGCCACTTCCTGCCCCGGCTGCCGGGGTCCGTCGGCTGGTACCTGGGCCTGACGGGTACCCGGATCTCGGGCGCGGCGGCGGTCGGCTGCTCGCTCGCCACCCACTATGTGCACGCCGGCGAACTTCCCGCGCTGGAGGAGGCGCTGACCGGCGCGGACAGCGACCCGGCCGCGGTACTCGACCGGTTCGCGGCGGCCGCGCCCGCCTCCGAACTCACCGCGCACCTCGACACCGTCGAACGCTGCTTCTCCGCCCCGGACCTGGCGGAGGTCCTCGATCGACTGGCGGCCGAAGGCGGTGACTGGGCCGGCGAGACGCTCGCGCTGCTGCGGCGGATGTCTCCGACCAGCCTGTATGTGACCTTCGAACTGCTGCGGCGCGGCGCCGGATCGGACCTCGGCGCGTGCCTGGAACGGGAATTCCTGCTGGCCTGCCGGACGGCCCGGGCCCCTGACTTCGCCGAGGGCGTGCGGGCCGCGCTGGTCGACAAGGACCGCAGCCCCCGCTGGTCGCCCGACCCGCTCACGGCCGCGGACCGCGCCGGTCTGCTGGCCTGGTTCGACGCATAGGGCCTGTCCGGGGCCGCTCCCCGGATCCCAGGTCCGGGGAGCGGCGTCCGGGTCAGCGATATCGCTGATCGGGTCGGCGGTGCTTCATGCCGGCGGTGCCGCGGTCAGGGGCGCAGAGCGGCCGGCTTGGGCAGGGTGCACCCCGGCAGGTTCAGGTCGATCTTGTTGCCCGCGGCGACGCACTGGGTGATCAGATACGTCTCCTCGGCGTAGTTGATGCCCTGGTGCACGGTGACGTTGCCGTTCTGGTCGACCTCGCACGGGTTGTTGATGGTGCAGCGCTCGCCGTTCTCGTTGCCCGTGTTGTTGATGGCGACCACCTTGCCGCCGGCGACGTCGACCACCGGAGACCCCGAGGTGCCGCCGATGGTGTTGCACGACGAGGTGTAGCGGACCGAGTCCTTCCAGATCCAGCTGTCCTCGTGCAGGCGGTACACGAAGGCGTCGATGTTGCAGCTGTAGATCCGCTTCCAGTAGCCGGACACCACCTTGATCGCGTTCCCGGCGACGGGGTGGGTCGCGGACAGTTCCAGCGGCTTGATGCCGTAGTTTGACTGGATCCGCGCGTAGGTCGTGTTCAGCTGGTAGAGCGAGATGTCGGTGTCGGTCATGGTCGCGTATGCGATCTTGGTGGCCCGCAGGGTGGCGACCCTGCTCCCGGCCGAATTGAGCAGGCCGAACGAACGGCTGGACGCCACGTTGACGATCGACTCGCCCGGATTCAGGAAGCCGCCGGACAGGCAGTGACCGTTCGACATGACGATCGCGGGGTCGGTCGCCGCCGAGGTCGGCATCTTGATGAGCGATCCCGAACAGTTGCTGAGTGACACAGTGCCGGCGAAGTCGACCGTGACGGCCGGCGTCGCGCTGTGTGCGGTCGCCGCATCCCGGCTTGTGGCCGATGCGGAGGCCGCGCCGGCGCCTGTGAGTGCCGCGCCGCTGAGCAGCACGCCGATCAAGGCACCGATGAGAGGTCTTTTCATGTGGGGGGTCCTCTCCAGACCGAAGTTCTTTCGGTGTTGTCATGCGCATTGTCGGGACTGGGTGCTGGGCGGGGCAATAGGGCCTCGCGTCACGGCCGTTCGCCGCGCGCCGGGTACGTCATGATCGGTTCATGGACAGGACGCTGCGGGATGTCGCGGAGGTGGGGCCGTTCTTCGCCGTCCGCACCGGAGGCGGCGGGGACGGCGGGCCTCGCGCTCACGGATACCGGCCGCTCGCCGAGCTGTACGCCCCGGGCCCGGTACGCGAGCGGGCGGCGGACGTCGCCGCGCGGCTGGGCACGCCGGAACTCCGGGTGGGAGCCTCCCTCGCCTTTCAGGGGCTGGCCGCGCGGCTGTGGTCCGTGGCTCTCGGCGCGGCGGTACTGGCGGGCCGGGTCCCCGACCTGGACGCGAACCGGTTGTGGTGGAACCCCGCGTGCGGTGCCCCGCACGATCTGTGGCTGCCGCGCCCGGCGGCCCTACCGGCTTCGGACGACGTCGCGGGGCAGGTGTCCGGGACGGTCCTGGCCGGCCATCTGGTGCCACTGCACCGCGCGACCCGGGAAGCCTGCCCGGTCTCGGGCGGACTGCTGTGGGGGAACGCCGGTTCCGCACTGGCCGGTTCCGTGCGGGTGCTGCACACCTGGTGCGTCGCGTGGGGCCGCCCGCAGGAGGCGCGAACCGCCCTGGACCTCACCGTTCGGCTCTTCAGCGATCCCCTGCTGAGCGGCACCGGAACCCTGGACACCCGGGACACCGGCTTCGTCCGGCGCAGCTGCTGTCTCTACTACCGGATCCCGGGCGGCGGTCTGTGCGGTGACTGCGTGCTGCGGAGCAACCCGGGGCGTACCGAAAGCGGTTAGCGCGACCCGCGCTGCCCAAGAGGGAGCCGACGCGCGGCGCGGTCTATCGTGACAGCTCGGTGAAGGTGGAGTATCGCTCACGGAACCGGGCGTACTGACGACGGACACCTTTGAACTGACGACGGAACGCCGGACACCCTGAGCAGAGGCGGACGCCATGCCGAACGGGGCACAGACCCTGATCCGCACCCTCGTCGAGCGTGGAGTCGAGGTGTGCTTCGCCAATCCCGGCACCTCCGAGATGCACTTCGTCGCCGCGCTGGACGACGTGCCGGAGATGCGCGCCGTGCTGTGCCTCTTCGAGGGCGTGGCCACGGGTGCGGCGGACGGCTACGCGCGGATGACCGGGCGACCGGCCTGCACCCTGCTGCACCTCGGTCCCGGGCTCGCCAACGGCCTGGCCAATCTGCACAACGCGCGCCGGGCCGGCACCCCGATCGTCAACATCGTCGGCGACCACGCGCTGCACCACAAACCGCTGGACGCCCCGCTGGAGTCCGACATCGACGCGCTCGCCGGAACGGTCTCCGGCTGGGTGCGCAGGACGACGGACGCCGCCGATCTGAAGGTGGACGTGACCCTGGCGGTCATCGCCGCCTCGGGCTCGCCGGGCGCCGTCGCGACGCTCATCCTGCCCGCGGACGTGTCCTGGTCGGAGCCGGGGCCGTCCGCGACGGCCATCGCGATGGTGCACGACAGTGGTCCCGGGGCCGTGTCCGCGCAAGCCGTGACGGCCGCGGCCAAAGCGCTGCGGTCGGGCGAGACCGCCGCGATCCTGCTCGGCGGCGCGGCGACCCACGAGGCGGGACTCCGCGCCGCGTCCCGGATCGCGGAGGCCACTGGGGCGAATCTGCTCTGTGAGACCTTCCCGGCGCGGCTGGAACGCGGCGGGGATCTGCCGGAGGTCGAGCGGCTCGGCTATCTCGCCGATTTCGCCAGTGCCCAACTCGACGGCGTCAAGCATCTGATCCTGGCCGGCGCCCGCTCACCGGTGACGTTCTTCGCCTATCCCGGCAAGCGCGGCGACCTGGTGCCGGAGGGCTGCGAGGCACGGGAACTGGCCACCGGTTCCGAGGACGCCGCCGCCGCGCTCGCCCGGCTCGCCGACGAGGTGGCGCCCGGCAGCGTGGCATCCGACAGCGCGACAGGCGAGGTGGCAGCCGACGCCGTGACCCCGGCCGCCGTCACTCGCGCGCCGCGGCCGCAGCGTCCCACCGGATCGCTCACCGCCGAGTCCGCGTCCCAGGCGATCGGGGCGCTGCTGCCCGCCGGCGCCATCGTCGTGGACGAGGCGAACACCTCGGGGCTGTGGCTGCCCGGCGCCACCGCCAACGCGCCCCGGCACGACTGGCTGACCCTGACCGGCGGCGCGATCGGCCAGGGCCTGCCGGTGGCCACCGGCGCCGCGGTGGCCTGCCCCGGCAGGCCCGTGGTGTGCCTGGAGGCCGACGGCAGCGCCATGTACACGTTCCAGGCGCTGTGGACCCAGGCGCGCGAGGGGCTCGACGTGACCACTGTCGTGTTCAACAACAGCTCCTACGCGATCCTCAATCTGGAACTCCAGCAGGTCGGCGCCTCCGCGGCGGGCGAGCGGGCCCGGCAGCTGCTCGACCTGTCCCGGCCCGGCCTGGACTTCGTGGCCCTGGCCACCGGCATGGGCGTACCGGCTACCCGGGCCACCACCGCCGAGGAGTTCACCGCCCAGTTCGAGCGGGCGCTGGCCGAGCCCGGACCGCATCTGATCGACTGCGTCGTGCCGCCGATCTTCTAGGGCCGGACAGGCCCCAGCCGTTCCGGCTCTCCCGGCCCGCGTGCCGTCGGTGGCCGGGTACGTGCCGTCGCGCTCACCGGTGGTACGGGCCGGTGGTCAGCCGCGGTGGGCGCGCAGCCGTTCGTGGACGGCGTAGTCGGCGCCGTTCCCGGTTCCGGCGGCGGGCTCCGTGATGTGGGCGGCGCGTACCCGGGTACCGCCGTCGACCACGAGATCCGTACCGGTGATCCAGGAGGCGGCGCCGGAAACCAGCCACAGGACGGCGCGCGCGATGTCGTCCGGCTCGCCGATCCGGCCCATGGGCAGCCCGGCGGCGATCTGCGGCTCGGCGTTCTCCCAGACGAAGCGCGCCATCTCGGTGCGGACCAGGCCGGGGGAGACGGAGTTGACCCGTACGGTGGGGGCGAGCTCGCCGGCGAGCTGCCGGGTGAGATGGAGCAGAGCCGCCTTGCTGGTGCCGTAGGCGCCGATGTTGGGGCCGACGCCCTGGGCGCCCTCGGTGCAGATGTTCACCACCGTGCCGCCGTGCGCACGCATCCACGCGCGCCACGCGCACTGGACGAACCGCAGCGGGCCGTCGACATTGACGGCGAAGGCGTCCCGCCAGGCGTCCGGATCGATGTCGACGAGCGGGCCGAACGGGGTGTTGGCGGCGGCGTTGTTGACCAGGATGTCCACCCCGCCGAGCTCCTTGACCGTCAGCGCCACGCACGCCTCGATGTGCGCGGCGTCGCCGGCGGATCCCGCGTGGCCGGTGATCCGGCCGCGGAGGCCGCCCAGGCCGCGCAACTCCCCGACGGCGGCGCGCATTCCCCCTGGGTCGCGGGCCGTCAGACAGACCGAGGCACCGGCCTCCACCAGACCGCGCGCGACGGCCAGGCCGATACCCCGGGAGGCGCCGGTGACGATGGCCGTCCGGCCGAGGAGCGGGGGAGACGAGGGAGTCGGGGCCGGTGTGGTCATGGCCGCACCGTCTCATGATGATGCGTCAGTTCGTAAGGCCGCCGGCGGCGCGGAAGCGGCCGTTCCTGTGCGAAGTCTTGACGTGTCCAAGTCGCACGAGTTAACTCACGCCTCGAACTAAGCAGTAAATCAAGGTCTGAATTAAGTAGCGCGACTCCGAAACGCGCCTCCGTAGCGCACCTACGCGACGCACCTCCGTAACGCACCAGGGCAAGTGCCGTAGAAAGGCAACCGGACCCATGCGCTCACCCACCCGTCCCCACACGGGAAGTACCGGATTCCGCCGCACCGGATTCCGCCGTACCGTCACCGGCCTGCTGGCCGCGGCCGTCGCCGTTGTCACCCCCATGCTGGCCACGCCGCTCACCGCGCACGCGGCGGGCGAGAGCGTGCAGGTATGGCTGACCACCACCTCGGACTCGGGCGGCCGCAACGTCGTCAAGGGCCTGGAACAGCAGGCGCCGCTCGCCTTCACCTCCGGCAGTGGATCCGGCCAGTCGGTCACCGTCGATGAGAACACCCGCTACCAGCAGTTCGAGGGCGCCGGCGCGTCCTTCACCGACACCGCCGCCTGGCTCATGAACTCCAGCGGCGCGCTCACCGGAGCCACCCGCGACGCGGTGATGAAGAAGCTCTTCGACCCGGTGAACGGCATCGGCATCGACTTCCTGCGCAACCCCATGGGCGCCTCCGACCTGGCCCGCTTCAACTACACCTACGACGACCTCCCCAGCGGGCAGACCGACGCGAGCCTCGCCCACTTCTCGATCGCCCACGACCTCGCCGACGTGGTCCCCCTCACCAAGCAGGCCCGCCAGCTCAACCCCGCCGTCAAGGTGATGGGTGTGCCGTGGAGCGCCCCGGCCTGGATGAAGGACAACGGCAGCATGAGCCAGGGCTGGCTCCAGTCGCAGTTCTACGGCGCCTACGCCCAGTACTTCGCCAAGTATCTGCAGGCGTACCAGTCGGCCGGCGTCCCCGTCGACTACGTCTCGGCGCAGAACGAACCCACCTGCTGCGGCGGCTACCCGTCCATGCAGTGGAACGGCGCGGGGCTGGCGTCCTTCACCAAGAACAACCTGCTGCCCGCCCTGCACACGGCGGGGCTGTCCACCAAGGTCCTCGCCCTGGACTGGAACTGGGACCAGTACGACGCCTTCGCCGCCCCGACCCTCGACGACGCGGCCATCCGCAACGACCCGAACTTCGGCGGCATGGCCTGGCACGGCTACGGCGGCGACGTCGCCCAGCAGACGGCCGTCCACAACAAGTACCCGGGCGTGAACGCCTACGACACCGAGCACTCCGGCGGCACGTGGATCGCCAACCAGCAGAAGGAGGACATGCACAATCTGATCGACTACACCCGCAACTGGGGCCAGAGCTGGGTCAAGTGGAGCCTGGCCGTCGACCAGAACATGGGCCCGCACAACGGCGGCTGTGGTACCTGCACCGGCCTGGTCACCGTGCACAACGGCGACAGCCGCACCGGACAGGTCGACTACACCGTCGAGTACTACACGATGGGCCACCTCACCAAGTTCGTGAAGCCCGGCGCCTACCGGATCGCCTCCACCGCCAACACCTCGGTGCCCAACGTCGCCTGGCGCAACCCGGACGGCTCCAAGGCCCTCATCGCCTACAACGACACCGGCAGCGCCCAGAGCGTCCGCGTCAACTGGGGCAACCAGTCCTTCGCCTACACCCTGCCCGCCGGCGCCTCGGCCACCTTCACCTGGGCTGGCACTCCGGGATCCGGTGGAGGAAGCGGCGCCACCGGGCCGATCACCGGTATCGGCGGCAAGTGCGCGGACGTCGCCGCGGGCAGCAGCGCGAACGGCACCGCCGTACAGCTCTACGACTGCAACGGCAGCGCCGCCCAGCAGTGGACCGCCGCCTCCGGCACCTTCCAGGCACTGGGCAAGTGCCTGGACCTGGCCGCCGGCGGCACCGCCAACGGCACCAAGGCCCAGCTCTACGACTGCAACGGCACCGGCGCCCAGCAATGGCAGCCCGGCAGCGGCGGCACACTGGTGAACCCGGTGTCCGGCAGATGCCTGGACGCCACTGGGGTCAGCTCCGCCAACGGCACCCGGCTGCAGATCTGGGACTGCTCCGGCGGCGCCAACCAGAAGTGGACCGTCCCCACCGGCTGACCTGCACGTAGGCTTCCGGGTGTCACCACACACCCAGCAGGAGGAGGCCGCACCGTGTTCGCTCTGCATGCCCTGTGGAGAGCGGATCAGCGCCTCGCCCTGTGGGCCGAGGACTCCCGGCAGCCGCCTGTCCCCGCACCCGGGCACCCGCAGGCCGCCCCGGCTCCCGCCGTCGCCGAGCTGCTCGGCGACGGCGGATCCGCGCTCGGCTGGCTGGCGGGCCGAGCCCGCGAGGGCCGGACCGGTCTGCTGCTCCCCACCCGGAACGGCGCACCGCTGCCCTCCCCGGAACTCGGCGGTCCCACCACCGCCCCGGGTGCGCCCGTCATGCCGTGGAGCGTCACCTGCCTGCTCTTCGAGCCCGCGGAGGCCGCCCAGCTGCTCGGCGAGCTGTCCGCCGCCGGTCTGCCCGAGGCGCCCTACGGCGTCTCGCTGCGCTGGCTGATCGCGGCCCACGACCTGGCGTGGCGCACGGTCGGGTGCGGCCGCCTGCTTCCCGTGCTCGTCCGTGAGGACGGACAGCCGCACGCCCGCTGGCGTCCGGTCCGGGACGACGCGGGCTGGCAGGAGGCCGGCGTGCTCGCCGCCGCCGCACCGCCCGACTGCCGCTGCGAGCACCACGACGGACAGCCCGACGGCCGCACCGCCGCCACGATCCTCACCGGTCTGCTCGACGTCCTCACCGACCGTGAGGCACGCGCGATCCTGGACGACGAGCCCGAGCTGCTGCGCACCGCGCGCGGCCGCCGCCCCGCCACGACCGCCACCGAACTGTGGCTGCGGGCCCTCACCTCACCGACCGGACGCGTCGAGGCCGCCGACCCCGGTGAGCTGGCGGAGCTGGAGGACCGGCTCACGGCCTGGCACCGTTCCGAGCCGCCGGTCCACGGCCCCCTGCGCGTCTGCTTCCGGCTCGTCGAGCCGCTCGGCCCGGACCCCGCCGACCCGCGCGGTCATCCCTCCGACGACAACTGGCGGCTGGACTTCCTGCTCCAGGCCGCCGACGAGCCGTCACTGACGGTCCACGCCGACGACGTATGGAACCAGGGCCCCGCCCTCAGCGCCCTGGAACGCAAGACCGCGCGCCCCCAGGAAGCACTGCTGGCCGGCCTGGACCGGGCAGGACGCGCCTATCCCGAGCTGCTCCGCACCCTGCGCGGCAACCGGCCCGCCGCTCTGGACCTCGACCGCGCCGGAGCTCTGGGCTTCCTCCGGGACGCCGCCCCCGCACTGGCCGACGCGGGATTCGGCGTGCTGCTCCCCACCTGGTGGCAGCGCCCCCAGAAACTCGGCATGGCCCTGACCGCGCGCACCGCCCAGCCCGGCGCCGTGGACGTCCGCAGCCTGGCCGACCAGGACGCCATCGTGGCCTTCCGCTGGCAGGCCGCGATCGGCGACCAGCCGCTGACACCCGTCGAACTCGCCGAACTGGCCGCGGCCAAACAGCCCCTGGTGCGGATCCGGGGCCAGTGGACCGAGGTCGACCCGGACCGGATCGCCGCCGCTCTCGCCTTCCTCGAACGCGACGGCAGCGGCACGATGGCATCCGGCCGGATGCTGCGCATCGCGCTCGATCCGGACGCCACGGCGGGCGGACTGCCGGTCTCCGCCGTCAGCGCCGACGGCCGGCTCGGCGAACTGCTCTCCGGCCGCGCCGACCAGTGGCTGCGTCCGGTCCCGGTGCCCGCCGGCTTCGGCGCGACCCTGCGCCCCTACCAGGAACGCGGCCTGGCCTGGCTGATGTTCCTGACCGAGCTGGGGCTCGGGGCGGTCCTCGCCGACGACATGGGGCTCGGCAAGACCGCACAGGCGCTGGCGCTGCTCGCCGTGGAGCACACGGAACACGCGAAGCGCGCGGAACACACCAAGCGCGGGGAGGACACCAAGCGCGGGGAGGACGGCCCGGCGCGCCCCACCCTGCTGGTCTGCCCGATGTCGCTGGTCGGCAACTGGCAGCGCGAGACCGCCAAGTTCGCCCCGATGCTGCGGGTGTACGTCCACCACGGCGCCGGACGGCTGACCGGTGCGCAGCTGCGGCAGGCCGTCGCCGGCGCCGATCTGGTGATCACCACCTACGGGCTGGTGCAGCGCGACACCGAGGCGCTGGCCGAGACCGGCTGGCGGCGGATCATCATCGACGAGGCGCAGCACGTCAAGAACTCCGCCACCCGTCAGTACCGTGCGGTCAGGGAACTGACCGCCGACCACCGCATCGCACTCACCGGCACCCCGGTGGAGAACCGGCTGGCCGAACTGCACGCGATCCTGGACTTCGCCAATCCTGGTCTGTTCGGTTCGGCGACGCGCTTCAAGGAGCGCTATGCCGTGCCCATCGAGCGCGACGGCAGCGAGGCCGCCGCACTGGCACTCCAGCAGCGCACCCGGCCGTTCATCCTGCGGCGCCTCAAGAGCGACCCGGCCATCGCGCAGGACCTGCCGGAAAAGCAGGAGATGACCGTGCTGTGCAACCTCACCGCAGAACAGGCCGGCCTCTACCAGGCGGTCGTCACCGATCTGCTGGAACAGATCAAGGAGAGCCGCGGCATCGAGCGCAAGGGCTTGGTGCTGGCGTCGCTCAGCAAGCTCAAGCAGGTGTGCAACCACCCCGCGCAGTTCGCGCACGACGGCTCACCGCTGGCGGGCCGCTCGGGCAAGGTCGCCCGGCTGGAGGAGACGCTGGAGGAGGCCCTCGCCGAGGGCGACAAGACGCTCTGTTTCACGCAGTTCGCCGAGTTCGGCTCCATGCTCCAGGGCCATCTGGCCCGGCGGCTGGACACCGAGGTCCTCTTCCTGCACGGCGGCGTCTCCCAGCGGGCCCGCGACGAGATGATCGAACGCTTCCAGGACCCGGTAGGCCCTTCGGTGTTCCTGCTCTCCCTCAAGGCCGGCGGCACCGGGCTCAACCTGACCGCCGCCAACCAGGTCATCCATGTCGACCGGTGGTGGAACCCGGCGGTCGAGGAGCAGGCCACCGACCGGGCGTTCCGGATCGGCCAGCGCAGGAACGTCCAGGTCCGCAAATTCGTGTGCGTGGGCACCGTGGAGGAACGGATCGACGCCATGATCGAAGCGAAGCGGACGCTGGCCCGGGCGGCCGTCGGTTCCGGCGAGAGCTGGCTGACGGAGCTGTCCACCGAAGCGCTGTACGACCTGGTCGGCCTCGGCGCCGACGCGGTGAGCGAGTGAGCGAGTGAGCGAATGACGAGGATGCCGGGGGTACCGGGAATGCCCGGGATGGCACGTTCATGGTCCCAGCGGTTCGCCGACCGGCTGGACTCCTTCGGCACGGCCGTCCCGGCGGGCCCGCCCGCCGAGGGTGTTTCCGGGCTCGACGTGGAGCCAGGCGCCGTCACCGCCCGGGTCAGGGGAGAACGGCAGGCGCGCTACGACGTACGGATCGGACTGCCGGAGTTCTCTCCGGCCCAGTGGACCCGCGCCCAGCGGGCCATGGCCGCCGACCCCGACTGCCGTGCGCGGCTGCTCGACAACGAACTAGCCCCCGACACTGAGGACTTGTTCGCCCGGGCCGGTCTCCGGCTGTTTCCCGCACGGACCGGGGATCTCGTGATGGAGTGCTCATGCCCCGACTGGGCGCTGCCCTGCGCCCATCTCGCCGCGGTGCTGCGGAGCCTGGCCGACGCCTTCGACGCCGATCCGTATCTCGTACTGGTCTGGCGCGGGCGCACCCGCGATGAGCTGCTGGACCAGCTGCCGCCCGCCGTGCCCCGCCGCGAGCCCCCCGATTCCGCTCTGCTGCGGCTCGGCCGGCCCGGGATCACCGTCCGCGGCCGCGACCTGACGGAAGTGCTGGGGCCGGCCTATGAGGCGTTCACCGACTGGTGACGATCGGACACCGGCTGATAGGCCACGGCCACGGCCACAGGCTTTCGAGCATCGGCCGTCGAGCGTCGGCCTTAGCCCATCGGATATCCGATGTCCCGCTGCGCCTGCGGCTATTGGCCGCTGATCGAGCGGCCGTCCTAGAGTCGGATCATGGCATTCGAGATCGTCAAGGAACACATCAGCGTCCCCGTCGGTGACGGCTCCATGGGCGCGTATCTGGCCCGCCCGCAGGCTCCCGGCAGCTTCCCGGGAGTGGTCGTCGCCTTCGAGATCTTCGGGCTGACCGGCCACATCCGCGACGTCGCGGAGCGGATCGCCCGCCTCGGTTACACCGTCATCGCCCCGGACTTCTACCACCGGACGCGGCCCGGCATCGACTTCACCGCCGACCCCGACGGCCGCGTCAAGGGACTCGAACTGAGCGCGGGGCTGGTCCGCGAGGAGACCCTCGAGGACGTCCGCGCCGCCGTGGACCACCTGCGGGGCGCGGACCACGCCGCCCCGTCCGTCGGCATGATCGGCTTCAGCTTCGGCGGCCACATCGCCTATCTGGCCGCCACCCAGCTCGACCTGGCCGCGACCGCGGCCTTCTACCCCGGCTGGCTCAACAGCACCGACATCGGGCTCGGCCGCCCGGAACCGACGCTCCAGCTCACCGAGGGCATCGCCAAGCACCACGGCCGCCTCGCCGTCTTCGTCGGCGACGAGGACCACGCCGTCTCCGAGCAGGACCGCACCGCCCTCGCCACCCGGCTCGCGGAGACCGGAGTCCGCCACGAGATCACTGTCTACCCCGGGATCCCGCACGGCTTCTTCTGCGACGTCCGGGACACCTACCGCAAGGAGGCGGCGGACGACGCCTGGACCCGCGTCCAGGAACTCTTCGCGGCCGAGCTCGCACCGGCGCCGTAGGGCCTGTCCGGCGGATCACCGGTGCGGACGTGTTCCCTTGCCAACCGACGTGATCGCTTGCCCGACGGGCCTGGTCTCTGGCCCCAGCGGACGTGGTCCCTTGCCCAACGTGAGGGCGGCAGGCGAGACTTCAGGATCAGACGGGTGATCTTTCGGACGAGGGGGAGTCATGGGGCAGTCCGCACTGGTGCGCGCGGGGGAGACGGAGTTCTTCGTTGAAATCGCGGAGGGCAGCGGTCCGCAGACCGTCGGTATCGCGGACGCGCTGTCCTTCGACGGGGTCCGCGCCACCGTGGAAGCCATCGGCGATCAGCTCTCCGCCGCGTGGGACAGGGTGCGCCCGGATGAGGCGACCGTGGAATTCGGGCTGAACCTCACGGCGAAGACCGGGAAACTGACCGGAATGCTCATCGAGGGCGGGGGCGATGCGGCCCTGAAGATCACTCTCACCTGGAAGGCCGGCAACCGGCCCTGACCGGCTTGGACTCCGTGATGTACACACGAGTCGAGTCCCGGGAACTGCGCCGCTGCGTCGTCAGGATCGATACCGTGGACGGGCTGTTGTGCGGGACGGGATTCTTCGTCGCACCGGGCTGGGTGCTGACCTGCGCGCACGTGGTCAAGGACCAGCCGGCCGTCAGCGTGGTCCCGGACGCCGGTATCTGCGACGGCCCGCTGCGGGGGACGGTCGAGGCCCGTTCCGCGCCCAAGGGCGCCGGCGCGCTGTGGCCCTTCCCCGATCTCGCGCTGATCCGGCTCGACACCGAACTCGATCACCCGTGTGTCCTGCTCGACGCCAATGACCCGCTCGGCGAACAGGAGTGCCGGACCTGGGGATACCCGCCCCGGGAACACGGCCTGGACCCGCCCGGCTCCCCGGCCGGCTTCCGCTTCGAGGGAGTGGAGGGCGACGGCTATCTCCGGCTGAAGGCGGGTCAGGCCAAGCCCGGGCTGTCCGGAGCCCCGCTGCTGTGCCCCGCGCGCCGGGCGGTGGTCGGTGTCGTATCGGCCTCCAGGAACATCGACACGGATCTCGGCGGCTGGGCCTCCCCGGTGTCCGCGCTCTTCGACGGCGGCCCCGGAGTCCCGCTGGAACTGGTCGCCCTCGGCAGGAGGATCCGGCACCTCAACCGGGCCGCCGTCCTCGCCGACCGGACCGCCTGGCACCGCGTTCTGCCGGTCGAGGGCTCCGGGGCGGCGCTCGAACAGCCCTGGGCGCCCTTCGCACGCGGTCCCCGGTCCAGCCCCGCGGACCTGCTGCGTACGGACTTCGGCGTGGTCCCCTACCTGTTCCGCGACATGGAACTGCGGGCCATGGACGCCTGGTGCGCGGAGGAACGCCCGATGGCGGTGGTCCAGGTGGCGGCACGCGGCGGCGCGGGCAAGACCCGGTTCGGGCTCGAAGTGGCCGCCCGGCTGGCGGAGCGCGGCTGGGTCAGCGGGCTGTGGGACCACGAGGCCGGACACGCGACCCTCGCCGAACTGCCGGTGCCCCGCTTCGTGGTGATCGATTACGTCGAGTGGGTGGACACGCAGAAGCTCCGGCGGCTCCTGGAAGCCCTGCGCACCTCCGCCACCGACCTCGCGCCGGTCCGCGTCCTGCTGCTTACGAGAACGGGTACCGGCCCCTCCGCCGATCCGCTGATCCTGCTCGGTGAGGACGCGTCCGCGGCGTTGAAGACCATCCTGGACAAGGCCACCGACGGCGCGGACGCCGCAGGACACCTCACCCTCGGCCGTCGCCACACCCTCTTCACCGCGGCCGTCGCCGCGTTCACCCATGCGTGGTCCGCCCAGGACCGCCCGATGCCGTCCCCCGACCTCGGTGACGCACGGTACGCCCTGCCCCTGGAGGTGCTCTTCGAAGCCTTCGACCACGTACTGCGCGGCGACGCCGGACCGGATGCTCCGGACCTGCCGCCGGTGGAGCGGGTGCTGCGCCACGAACAGCGCTACTGGTCCGCCACCGCTCCCGCACTGCCCTGGCTCGACGACACCCTCCGCCGACGGTTCGTGGCAGCGGCGACGCTGGCGGGGGCGGCCGACGTCACACAGGCGCATGCCCTGATCGCCGCGGCCGCACCGGAGCGGGCCGGGACCCACGCGGAACGCCTCCCGGTCACGGCGTGGCTCGCCGGGCTCTACGACGGGCCGGGACATCTCACCCCGCTGCGCCCCGACCGGCTGGGCGAATCCCTGGTGGCCGCCGTACTCCGGGACGACCCGCACGGCACGCTTCTCGATGGCGTGCTCGGCCTGTCCGCCGACGGCCAGGTCGTCCACGCTCTCGACGTCATCGAGCGCCTGGGCACGGCGGACAGCGGGATCAACGCCACGGTGGCCCACGTCTTCGCCGTCCGTCTTCCCGCCCTCGCCGACCGGGCCGGGGACGCCGCCCGCGGGACGCAGGACCGGACCGCCGACCTCTCCCTGCTGCACGGTCTGCTGCGCCTGCTCACCGCCGGCCTGCTGGAGCGGGTGTCCACGGCCGCCCGGCACACCGCCGGCCACCGCCTGCCGGAACTCGCCGCGGCCTGCCTCCGGTTGGGTGATCTCGCGCGGGCGAGCGGACGTGGCGAGGAGGCCGGCCGGCTGTACCACCAGAGCGCGGCCCTCGGCCGGGATCTGACCCGCGCGGCACCGGAGAACGCCGCGTACCGCCGCGATCTGGGTGTCGCCTACAACCGTCTGGGCGACACCTCCCGGGCCAGAGGGGACCTGAACGAAGCCGCCGGCCGGCACCAGCAGGCCACGGCCATCGCCGAGGAACTGGTCCTGCGGACGCCTGCCAGCTCCCTCTACCGGCGGGACCTGGCCGTCTGCTACGACCGGCTCGGTGAACTCGCCCGGCTGGACGAGCGGTGGCCGGACGCCGAGCGGTTGTACCGCAAAGCGCTCGCCACGGCGCGGAAGCTCGCGCGTGCGGAGCCCGTCGACGCCGCGTACCAGCGTGATCTGCTGATCGCCTACAACCGGCTCGGGGATCTGCTCTCGGACACCGAACGGCCGCGCCAGGCAGCCGAGATGTACGAACACGCGGTCATGATCGGAGCGGAGCTGGCGCGGCGCGCACCCCACAGCACCGTGCATCTGCGGGATCTGGCGGTCTCCTACAACCGGCTGGGCGATCTGGCCCGCGAGAAGGGCGGTCTTGACGCTGCCGCCGCCCACTTCCGCCATTCCCTCGAGATCCGGGAGGAACTGGCGCGTGCCGAACCCGGAAGCGCCACCTGCCGCCGTGATCTGGGGCTGTGCTACGCGCGGTTGGGGGATATCGCGCATGCCGCGCGGGACGGCGGGGAGGCGGTGCGCCTCTACCGGAAATCCTGGGAACTGGCGTACACGCTGGTACGGGGAGAGCCGGATAACGCGGCCTACCAGAAGGACCTGACCGCCGTCAGGAAGCGGCTCGCGGCGGAGCTTCGTGACATGAGTGAGGCCGCGGAACGCGAAGAGTCCGACGACGGAGCCTTGCGCTGGAACGACCTCGTCGAACTGTTGCGGGAGGTTTTTGATGCAGACCTTGAAGGTGCGGCCCTGGACGGCGACGTCCAGGACGTCCCCTTCGTGGAACTGGGCATCGACTCGCTCGCGCTCCTCCAGGTCACGGGCCAGATCTGCCGTGAAACGGGTGCCAGTGTCAACGACGAGGACCTCTTCGACGCGGAGACTCCGCGCAACCTGCTCGCGCTGTTCAACACGGCTCCTGGCCTGCGGCGCCGGGCCCGACGAAGTCCGCGGCAGGACCCGCACCGGAAAGCCGGGCGTCCCATGGCGGCCTCCGCCGTCCGGTCCTGGGTGGTCGATTGGCTCACAGGGAACCTCGGGCTGACTCCGGCGCAGATCGACCTCGAGGGAACCTTCACCGCGTGTGTGGGATTCGACTCGATCAAGGCGCTCGATCTGCTGGACGACATCGAAATCGTCCATGGGATCTACTTCGCGTTCGATACGGGCTGGAACGAGCTCACCGTGCGCACGTTCGCCCGCGAACTGCACTCCGACCTGGTGAGGCGTCAGAAAGACGCGGCCCGAGGACAGTCGTGAGCCGGCCGAGCTGCCGGAGCTGCCGGAGCTGACGTCGGGGCCGGACAGCCAGATCCTGGTGGTGGCGCTGAAGATCGGACGGGTCGAATCCGTCCATCTCCGGACTCGGCTGGACAGCCACCCCGCGGGTATGCCAATCACCGTCCGCAGCAGGTCGATTGGTCCGATCTATTGACGCAATTGGAAGGTTTCTTTACCGTCCCACTCGTCAGTGGTTCGGCCCTTCCGTCGCAATCCGCAGTGCGGTTTGTCATGTCTAGAACAATTGTCCGGGTCGAGCACGGAACTCCTTAGGAGGACGCGTCATGCCGAGGCCCCCAACCTCCCCCCGCTTCACCCCGCGAGCCCTGATCGCGATCGGAGCGGTGACGGCGACGGCCGCAGGACTGCTCGTGGCCGTCGCCGGAACGGGCAATGCCGCGCCCGTGCTGCTCAGCCAGGGCAAGCCCGCCACCTCGTCGTCCGACGGCGGCGCCGGGTACGCCGCGAAGCTCGCGGTCGACGGCGATACCGCCACCCGCTGGGCGAGCGTCAAGAACGTCGACCCCCAGTGGATCAAGGTCGATCTGGGCGCGGCCGCCACGGTCAGCTCGGTCAAACTGGTCTGGGACCTGTCCTGTGCCACGGCGTACAAGGTCGAGTTCTCGACGGACGACAGCACCTGGGCGAGCGTCTACTCCACCACCACGGGCGACGGCGGCACCGACGACCTCGCCGTCAGCGGCACCGCCCGCTACGTACGGACCACCGGCTCCGCGCGCTGCCGGCCCACGATGGGCTACTCGCTGCAGGAGTTCCAGGTCTTCGGCGGCAGCGGTGGCGGCGACACCCAGCCGCCCAGCACCCCCGCCAATCTGCACTCCACCGGCTCGACGTCCAGCAGCGCCGCGCTCGCCTGGACCGCCTCGACCGACAATGTGGGCATCGCCGCGTACGACATCTACAACGACGGCAACAAGATCGCGGAGGCGGCCGGCAACGCCACCTCCAAGAACGTCACCGGCCTGGCTCCCAAGACCGCCTACCGCTTCACGGTCTTCGCGCGGGACGCGGCCGGCAATGTCTCCCCGGCCAGCAACCTGGCCACCGTCACCACCCCGCCCAGCTCCGACACCAAGCCGCCCACCGCGCCCACCGGACTGGCCGTCACCGGGACGACCTCCGCCAGTGCGGCGCTGAAGTGGACTGCGGCGACCGACGACAGGGGCGTCACCGGCTATGACGTCTACAACGGCGCGGACGTGATCCTCCCCGATGTCACCGGCACCACCGCCAATGTGACCGGACTCGCCGCCGACACCTCGTACACCTTCACCGTGAAGGCGAAGGACGCCGCGGGCAACGTCTCCCCGGCCAGCAACGCGGCCACCGCCAAGACCCTGCCCGACACCGGCGGCGCCAAGGTGCCCTCGAGCATCAAGACCGTCTCGACCGGCTGGACCATCCCCTGGGGCATGAGCTGGCTGCCCGACGGCTCCGCGCTCATCACCGAACGCGACTCGTTCAAGGTCTTCAAGCTCACCCAGTCCGGCACCAGGACCCAGATCGGCACCGTGCCGAACGCGGTCACCACCGGCGGCGAGGGCGGTCTGCTGGGCACCGCGGTCTCGCCGGACTGGAGCAGCGACCACTACGTCTACATCATGCACAGCGCCGCGGAGGGCAACCGGATCGTCCGGATGACCTACGACGGCTCGACCCTCACCGGCTACACCCAGCTCGTCGGCGGCATCAAGAAGAGCAAGTACCACAACGGCGGCCGCCTCAAGTTCGGCCCCGACAACTACCTCTACGCCACCACGGGCGAGGCCCAGACCCCGGACCTCGCACAGGACAAGAACTCCCTCAACGGCAAGATCCTGCGCATGACCACCGCGGGCAAGCCCGCCCCCGGCAATCCCTTCGGCACGCTCATCTACTCCTTCGGCCACCGCAACCCCCAGGGCATCACCTGGGACCCGCAGGGCCGGCTGTGGGAGGCCGAGTTCGGCAACAGCGCCTACGACGAGCTCAACCTGATCACGCCGGGCGCCAACTACGGCTGGCCCACCTGCGAGGGGAAGTGCTCCACCGCCGGCATGACCAACCCGAAGGCGCAGTGGCCCGTCGCGCAGGCGTCGCCCAGCGACATCGCCTACTCCGACGGCGCCATCTACATGGCGGCGCTCAAGGGTCAGCGGCTGTGGCGCATCCCGGTCAGCGGCACCACGGCCGGCACCCCGGCGGCCTACTACGTCAACGCCTACGGCCGGCTGCGGACCGTCGAGAAGATCCCCGGCAAGAGCGCGCTGTGGCTCTCCACGACCAACTGCGACAACAACGGCAACGCGGCCGACGGCGCGGACAAGGTCTTCCAGATCGAGCTGAAGTGACGACACTCCGCCGTAGCTGAAGTGACGCAACTGACGTAACTGCGCAAGGGAGTGGAGCCGGGGCCGGGAGGCTCCGGCCGAAGACCGCCGGGCGGGGAGCAGAGGCCCCGCCCGGCTTCGCCGTTTCCGCGCACGTCACCCCTTTGGCGGTGGGACCGGGAGCACTCCTTAACGGAGTGTTCGACCCCAGGTCTCCCGCCCTTTCCCTGTGCGGGGCATGGAGGGAGGCAGTGACGGGAACGCGTCCGCCCCCGCCTGGTGCCCGGCCGAGCCCGCTCCCTATCGCGGGGCAGGTCGTTACGCTGGGCGGACCGCCGCATCGCCTGTACCGAGGAGGAGCCGTGACGCTTGCCCGGACTGAACGGGTCACGTGGCAAGCCGGGTGGCAGCGGACCTCGGTGCGTTCGATGGCGGCCCTGATCCCCGTCCTCGCCCTCGCGGTGCTCGCGGGCCGGCGCTGGTCGCTGATCGATTCCAGCGCCGACCAGCTCGGCGCCGCCGACCGCCAGTGGCTGGCGGTCGCGGCTGCCGCCGCCGTCATGACGTGGGTCTGCTCGGCCACCGCCCAGCAGGGCGCGGTCGTGGAATCACTGCCGCCCGGACGGCTGCTCGCCACCCAGTTCGCCGCGTCCGCCGCCAACCACCTGCTGCCGGCCGGAGTCGGCGGCAACGCCGTCAACCTGCGGTTCCTGCTGCGCCGGGGACTGCCGCCCGGCCGCTCGGCCGCCGCGCTGGGCGTACGCGCCCTGGCCGCGGCGGTGGTACGGGTCGGCATGCTCCTGATACTGCTCGCCGCGTTTCCGCACGCCCTTCAGGTCGACCGGGTCGCTCCCGCCGGCCCCGCCGACCCGCTCGTCATCGTGGCGGTCGTGGTGGGCTGCGCCCTGGCTCTCGCCCTGCTGCTGCTCCTCGCCCGCAGAGTCCGCGACCGGGTGCGGTGCTTCTTCCGCACGGTGGCGGTCGATGTACGGGCCCTGCACTGCAAGTCGGCGCGCGTCGCCGCGCTGTGGGGCGGCTCTGTGGCCTTTCCCGTGATGCACGCCACCGTGCTGGTGGCGGTGATCCAGGCCCTGGACGCTCCCGTGCCGGTCAGCGGCGTCGTCCTCGCGTACCTCTTCGCGAGCACCGCCGCCGCCTGGCTGCCCGCGCCAGGCGGCCTCGGATCGCTCGACGCCGCGCTGGCCTTCGCCCTGGTGACAGCCGGCGCCTCGGCGGTCACGGCCACCTCGGCCGTTCTCGGCTACCGCCTCGTCACCGTCTGGCTGCCGCTGATCCCCGGGGTGCTGGTGCTGGCCGCGCTCATGCGGAGCCGGGTGCTCTGACGGGGCTGCGACGGGCGGCTCTGCGGGCGGGCTGGGCTACGGGCGGGTGGCCGGGCCCGCCGGAATCGAGCCGGTGGTCACGTGGATGCGGTTGAAGGCGTTGATGGTGAAGATGAGACCGATGAGGTGGGCGAGCTCGGCCTCCGCGAAGTGCTTCGCGGCCCGCTCGTACACTTTGTCGGACACACCGTTCGGCAGCAGCGTCACCGCTTCGGTGAGCGCCAGGGCGGCCTGCTCCCGCTCGGTGTAGTGCGCCGAGGCCTCTTCCCAGACGCTGAGCAGATGCATCCGGTCCTCGCTCTCGCCCAGCTTGCGCGCCGCCTTGATGTGCATGTCGAGGCAGTAGGCGCAGTGGTTGAGCTGCGACGATCGGGTCTGCACCAGCTCGATGAGGACCGGGTCAAGGCCCTCCGTCGTGGCAGTGTGCAGGGCTATCAGGGCCCGGAAGACCTTCGGCGCGGTCTTGGCGAAGTTCATCCGGGGGGTGTGTTCGTTGATCGTCATACAGACAACTCTAGACGGGTGATCGACCGGGAGTATGGTGCATTTCCATGGTGGAATCACGGGTCAATCCAGTGAGCCAGGGACGAGTCCTGGTCGTCGACGACGATGCGGCGATCCGGCGTTCGCTGAGCCGTGGCCTGCGCCTGGACGGCTTCCGCGTCACCGAGGCGGACGGCGGCCGGGCGGCCCTCGCCGGCATGCGCGACGAGCCGCCTGATGTGGTGGTGCTGGACATCTCCATGCCGGACATCAGCGGCATCGACGTGTGCCGGACGCTCCGCGAGGAGGGCAATGACGTACCGGTGCTGATGCTGTCGGCGCTGGACGAGGTGGCCGATCGCGTCGCCGGGTTGCAGGCGGGTGGTGACGACTACCTCGTCAAGCCGTTCGCACTCGAGGAGCTGGTGCTGCGGCTGCACGCGCTGCTGCGCCGCCGCCCGCCCCGGCGGACGGACCTGGTGCGTGCGGGGGGCCTGCTGCTCGACCCGGCGGCCCGCACCGCCCACCTGGACGGCGCCGAGCTGCACCTCACCCGGCGCGAATTCGAGTTGCTGGAGACCTTGGCGCGCAACGCGGGGATCGTGCTCACCCGCGACCAGCTGCTCGATCGCGTCTGGGGATACGACTTCGAGGTGCGGACCGATGCCGTCGACACGTTCGTGAGCTATCTGCGCCGCAAACTCGAGGCCGGCGGACGGCCGAGGATCGTGCACACGGTGCGCGGCGTCGGATTCGTCCTGCGGGATGATCCGGCGGAGGGCGCACGATGACCCGGAGCACGATGACCCGGAGCGCGACGGCCAGGGGCGGGACGGCCAGGGGTGCGACGATCAGAGGAGCGATGACGATGAAGCTGTCGACGCGGATCGCGATCGCCGTCGGCGTCCTCGTTCCGCTGCTGGTGCTCGCGTCGGGATGGCTGCTGGTGCGGCTGGTCGCGAATGATCTGCACTCCCAGGCCGACGCTCATCTGCGGGACCGTGCGGCGGCGATGGCACAGGACGCGCGCAATCTGCTGCGTGTCACGGCGGCCGATCGCTCCGCGGCCGTCGAACAGGCCAGGGAACGGCGGCTGTTCACGTCGGCACTGGATGTGGGCATCAGGCTCGTCGGCCCGGACGGCACGGTGACGGGCGGGCCGCAGCCCGGCGCGTCCGTCGCACTGCCCGCAGCGGCGGAACAGCCCGTCACCGTGCGCGACGGGCAGCGGAGCTGGCGGGTGCTGTCGGTGCCGGTGGTCTCCAAGCGGCCGGCGGCGGCCGGCACCCTGTGGCTGTTCTCGCCGGACACCGCGAGCCAGGCGCAGATCCAACTCGTCCGCAGGCGGGTGGTGATGGTGGCGCTGCTGGGCGCGCCGCTGGCCGCGGCCGTGACCTGGCTCGCCGCCACCGCCGCCGTGCGCCCGCTGCGCCGGCTCCAGCAGCGAACCGCCGGCCTCGACCCGGGGACCAGCGCGGCCCGGCTCGACCACGATCCGTCCAGGATCACCGAGGTCGACGACCTGGCGCGCACGCTGCGGACGGTCCTGTCCCGCTACGACGAGCAGGCCGCCCGTACGGCCGAGGCGCTCGCCACGGCGCGCTCGTTCTCCGCCGCGGCCTCGCACGAACTGCGGACACCCCTGATGAGCATGCGGATCAACCTCGACGTACTCGGCGGCCACCCCGGCCTCGACCCCGCGGAGCGCGCCGAGATCGTGGACGATCTGCGGCGTGAGCACGCCCGGCTGCTCGGCCTGCTGGTCATGCTGCGGGCGCTGGCGCAGGGCGACCTCGTGGAGGCCGACGCCTTCGGGGCCGTCGATCTGGCCGAGGTGGCGGAGGTCTCGGCCGCCGCACTGCGCGGCAGCCGGCCGGGGACGGAACTGACCGTGCGGAGCACGTCCGGGCTGATGGTCCACGGGTGGGAACCCGGGCTGCGCTCCGTGGTCGACAACCTGATCGTGAACGCGCTCACCCACGGTGGCGGCGTCGTCGAAGTGGCGCTGCGCGCCGAGGAGGAGCACGAGCGCGGCGGTGCGGGCGGCCCGGTCGTCGTGCTCACCGTCGACGACGACGGGCCCGGGGTACCCCCGGAGTCCCGGCAGCGGGTCTTCGAGCGGTTCCACCGCGGCCCGGACAGCCCGGGCTCCGGCCTCGGCCTCACCCTCGTCGCCCAGCAGACCGCTCTGCATCGGGGCACGGTACGGATCCTGGACCGGCCGGGCGGCGAGGGCCGGGGCATCCGGTTCGAGGTGCGGCTTCCGCTGGACGTGACCGGGCAGCCAGGAGCCGGACTCCCGGCGCGCAGGGACTGGTTGGCCGTCACCGGAGCGACGTCGGAAACGGCTCCGCAGGAGCCATCGGAAGCGCCATCGGCGTCGGAAACGGCGTCGGAAACGGCGTCGGAAACGGCGTCGGAATCTGCACCGGAAGCGACATCACAGGGTTTCCACAAAGACGGCTCCTAACGTCCTCCCGTGGCCGGGCACCCCGCCCGGACCGTCAAGGAGGACATCATGCGCACCACTCGCACGACCCGGACGGCCATCGCCTCGTGTGCCGCCCTCGCCGCCCTGCTCGGCGCGGCGGGAACCGCGGCCGCCGCTCCTCCGTCCGGGCCCCCGACCGGGGACGGCGCCAAGGCGGTCTGCAAGCGCGCGCCCAAGGCCGACGCGCGCATCGACAAAGCGCTCAGCCGGCTCAACGGCAATTCCAGCACCCCGGGATCCATCGCCCGGCTCACCCAGCGCGTCGCCAACGCCAAGACAGCGGGCCACACCGAGATCGCGACCCTGCTGAACGACCGGCTGACCTTCCGCACCTCACTCGTCCCGACGCTCCAGCAGCGTCAGAAGGACCTGAAGAAGGTCATCGTCTGGTGCCAGGCCAACAACAATGGCAATGACAAGGGCACAGGGACCCCGAAGTGACCACTGATACCGGCACTGGCACCGGCACTGGCGCTGGCACTGGCACTGGCACTGGGACCAGGACCAGGACCAGGACCAGGACCAGGACCCGGGTCCGGATCGCCGCGGCCACCGCGACGGCACTGCTCTGCGCCGCGCTCGCCACCGGCTGCGGTGGCAACAGCGGTGGCGGCAGCAGTGGCAACGGGGCGGCCACCGTTCCGGCGCCGTCCGGATCACAGGTCTCCCAGCTCGGCAAAGTTGTCGACAACGCCGAGTCCGCGGCGAGCGCGGCGGAATCCGACGCCGCGACCGACCGGTGACGTAGTCTGAGCGGCCATGGAGTCGATGGCACGGGCCCTCTGGCTGCGCACGGAACCACTGCACGCGGTGGTCTACTACGACACGCAGTGCCGCGAAATGGGGCGCTCCCTGGGCCTCAAGGGGTACTGGATGGGCTACTTCGCCACCCGGTCCGCCCCGCTGGGCCCTGCTCGTGCGTCCGTGGTGACCGCCGCGTTCGGTGTGTTCGCACCGGGCATGATCGCCCGCGCCCTGCCCGCGTCCTGGGACATCACCACCCCCGAGCGGGCTCTGGACCTGCGGGCCGACCGGACGGCGGCCGCCCTGCGCGCCCTCGACACCGAACTGCCCTACAGTGCAAGGCGGTTGACCGGACCGCTGCGGGAGATGGTGGAGGGCGCCCCCGCTCTCGCCCGGCCGGTGTTCGCCGCCAACCGTGAGCTCCCCGACCGTTCCGACCCCGTCGAGCAGGTGTGGCAACTCGTCACCGCCCTCCGTGAGTTCCGTGGCGACGCCCACCTCGCCGTACTCGCCGACCACGGTCTCGACGGATGCGAGGCGCTGCTGCTCGCCGCCGCCGACGGCCGGGTGCCCGCGGACTCGATGCGGCAGGACCGCGGCTGGACCGAGAAGGAATGGGCCGAGGCCGGGACTCGGCTGCACATCCGCGGGCTGCTTGGTGCGGACGGATCCCTTACCGAACACGGCCGCGACGAGCGCCAGTTGATCGAGGATCACACCGACCGCCTGGCCGCCCGCCTGCTGCGCCCACTGTCCGACGACCGCGCGCACGCGCTGTTCGCGGACCTCGACCCGGTGGTCCGCCGCATCCTGGCCGGACGCGTCCTGCCGTTCCCGAACCCGATCGGCCTGCCGCGGCCCTCGTAGTGCCGTGACCTGACCCTTCGGGTTCACCGGGTTACGCGTCCTTCGGCCGCGCTGTCCTCAAGCGCCGGACGGGCTGAATTCAAGGCCGTCCAGGGGGCACTCCCAGCGGTAGCTGGGGGAGATTGAGGACGACCGGCCGCCAGGCGGCCCCGGTCGACGCTGCGCTGCGCTGTTCGTGGCACTCCACCTGGCCCGCGGTGGCGGGCGAACCACGCTCCGGGCCGCGCCCGTCATCCCCCTGCGGGCCGCAGGCTACTTGGCGTCGGCGTAGCACTCGACGACGTTCGTCTCCAGGGGGAAGCGGACCGGGGTGTCGCCGAAGACCAGACGGCGGGCCTCCTCGGCTGCCTCGGCGATGGCGGATTCGACGGCGGCGGCAAGGGCAGTGGGGGTGTGCACGATGATCTCGTCGTGCTGAAAGAAGACGAGTTGCGGCTCGGTGTCGATCGCGGCGAGGCGGCGTCGGGTGGCGGCCAGCATCGCCAGCGCCCAGTCGGAGGCGCTGGCCTGGATGATGAAGTTGCGGGTGAAGCGCCCCCAGGAGCGGGCGGCTCGGCGGTCCGTCGACAAGCCGTCCTCGGAGTCCGAGCCGAAGCCGGAACCCGGGCCGGAGTCGGCGTCCTCCCCGTCCAGCCAGCCGGCGGACGGGGTGGGGGAGGTCCGGCCGAGCCGGGAGCGGACCACACCGCCCCCTTCGCCGATGCGGGCGGCGGATTCGACGAGGCCCATCGCGTCGGGGAACCGGCGGCGCAGCACCGCGAGCAGCTGGCCGGCCTCACCGCTGGTCTGGCCGTACATGGCGGCCAGTATGCCGATCTTGGCGCGGCCGCGGTCGCCGCCGAAGGCGGTGCGCGCGATGCCGGCGTAGAGATCGCCCTCGGCGGAAGCGGCGGCCAGCCCCGCGTCGGCCGACATGGCGGCCAGTACCCGGGGCTCCAGCTGCCCGGCGTCGGCGACGACCAGCCGGTACCCGGGGTCGGCGACAACGGCGGAGCGCAGCAGCCGGGGGATCTGCAGGGCCCCGCCGCCGCGGGTCGCCCAGCGGCCGGAGACCACGCCCCCGACGACGTACTCGGCGCGGAACCGGCCGCCGCGCACCCACGCCTCCCGCCAGGCCCAGCCGTGCGCGGCATGGATCCGGGACAGTTCCTTGTAGCGCAGCAGCAGCGCCGCCGCCGGGTGCTCGACCTCACGCAGTACGTGGGAGCGGGTCGACGGCAGCTGTACACCGATCCGGGCGAAGGCGGGCAGCACCTGGGCGGGGGAGTCGGGGTTGACCGAGCTGCCGAGGGCCTCCTGGACCCGGGCGGCGAGTTCGCCCAGCAGCTTGGGCCGGGCGCCGCCGGCCGGGCGGGGGCCCAGCAGTCCGGTCAGGAGTTCATCGTGCACCGCGGCGCTCCACGGCAGACCGCCCCGGCCCATCTCGGCGGCGGCCAGCGAGGCCGCCGACTCGGCGGCGCACAGCAGCCGCATCCGGGCCGGGTGCTCGCCCTCCGTGAGGCGGCGCTGCTGCTCGGCGTGGACGGCGACCACGGCGGCCAGCGGGTCGGCGTCCGGCGGCAGGTGGTGGCGGTCGGCCGCGAAGAGCACCGGCTGATCGTCGGCGGCGCCCTCCCGCGCGTCCTCGGGGACCGGCAGATCCTTGAGCCGTGCCCAGGCGGCGCCGAGCGACCGCGGCTGCCCGTGCCGGCCGTCGCGGCCGAGCAGCAGTGACTCGACGAGTTTCAGATCGTGGCAGCGGGCCGGCCGCACCGGCAGCCGGTCGAGCAGCCGCGGATACAGGTCCTCCGTGGCCGCCCACACCCAGCGCGGCGCTCCCGACGCCTCCCGGGCCCCGATGGCCGCGGCAAGGTCGCCCACCCGCTCGGCCGGCCCGGCCGCAGCCCCGTCCTCGCCCAGCGGCAGCAGCCGCCCCCCGAACCCCACAGGGTCGGGCGCGACGGCGACGCGCGGCACGGAGGTGAGAGGAGTGGTCACGGCTCGAGAGTAGAGGGAGCCACTGACAATGCCGCCGGTCAGCGGTCCAGGAGGGCGTCGCGGTTCTGTGCGCGGTACTGGTCGAGCAGGGTCAGCCGGTCCTCGGCGGTGAAGGGGCGGTACGCCGTGCCGCAGGGGCCGGCGTCCGGTGGGGACCACCAGACGGGGTCGTCGCAGCGGAAGCCCGTGCGGCGCAGGCCCACGCGGTGCACCTTGTTGGTGGCGGTGACCGGCATCCGGGCGGTGACGCGGACGAAGCGCGGCGGCATCTTGGTGCCGAGATCCGGCTGGGCGGCGAGGAAGGCGGCGAAGGCGGCCGGATCGAAGGCGGCGCCCTCGCGCAGGGCGACGGTGGCCATCACCTGGTCGCCGGCCACCGGGTCGGGAACGGCGTAGACGGCGGCGGAGGCTGCGTCCGGGTAGCGGGCGAGGATGTTCTCGATGACCGCGGCGGCGAGGTTCTCGCTGTCGACGCGCAGCCGGTCGTCGCTGCGTCCGGCGAAGTGGAAGAACCCGTCGGTGTCGCGGAAGAACAGGTCGCCGGTCCAGTACCAGTTGTCCCGCAGCCGGGCGGCGACCGCCTGTTCGTTCTTCCAGTAGCCCTCGAACAGGCTCCGGCCGCGATTCACCAGCTCGCCGATCGCCTCGTCGCCGTTGAGCAGGCGGCCGTCGGCGTCGAAGGCGGCGCGCGGGCGTTCCCGGCCGGTGCCGGGGTCCACGACGGCGAGGTCCGCGCCGGGGGCGGCGCGGCCGATGGCGCCGGGCGGCGTGCCGGGGGAGCGCTGGATGGCGGCGCCGCCTTCGGAGGAGCCGTAGCCCTCGATGAGGGGGGCGCCGAATCGGGCCGCGAAGCGGACGGCGTCGACGGCCCCGGCCTCGGTGCCGAAGCCGTGCCGCAGCGGGTGGTCGTGGTCGTCGGGGCGTTCGGGGGTGGAGAGCAGGAACTGCACGGCGCGGCCGACGTAGGTGAAGTACGTGGCGCCGTAAGCCCGTACGTCGGGCAGGAAGCCGGAGGCGGAGAATTTGCGGCGCAGTGCGATGGCGGCGCCTCCGGCCAGCGCGGGGGCCCAGTTGGCCATGACGGCGTTGCCGTGGAACAGCGGCATGCAGATGTAGTGGACGTCCTCGGGCACCACGTCCAGGAAGTCCACCAGGGCCTGGCCCGCGTGGGCCAGCCGTCCCTGTGAGCAGATCACCGCCTTCGGGGCGCCGGTCGAGCCGGAGGTGAAGTACAGCAGCATCCGGGTCCCGGGCGTGACGCCGGGCGCGGGTTCCGGCTCGGCGTCCGCGTAGGGGGCGAGCAGCGCGGTGTAGGCGGGGTCGTCGACGACGAGGATGCGGTCCGCGGAGAGCAGCGGGCCCAGGTCGAGGCCGTCGAGCAGCGGCAGATGGGCGCGCTCGGTGATCAGCAGGGCGCACTCGGTGTGGGTGATGTCGCGGGCCAGCTCCGGGCCGCGCCGGGTCGGGTTGACGCCGACCACGGCGGCTCCGGCTAGCGCGGCGGCGCCCAGCCACAGGGGGTATTCGGGGACGTTGTCCAGCAGGACGCCGATGTGCGGCGCCGCGCCGGGCGGCAGCAGGTCGTGCAGCAGCGCGGCGCGGGCCGCCGACCGGACGGCAGCCTCATGGTGGGTGAGGACCAGTTCGCCGGACTTGAGGCCCGGCCGGTGGTCCTTCCATCGCGCGCGCACCAGCTCCGCGACCGTGGTTCCGGCCGCACCGCCGGCGTCCGAGGCGGGTGTGGCCCCTGCCGCGTGCGTGCTCCCCATCGCCGCCTCCCGTCCGTGGACAGCAAGCGGCACCATAACTGACTATGCGTCAGGTAGGGAAGGGGTGGTCGGGCGCGGTCAGGAACCCTGCTGGGACTGCGCGACCGACTTGCGGACCTCGTCCATGTCCAGCGCGCGCGCCTGGCCGATCACATCGTCCAGCGCGGCCGCGGGCAGTGCACCGGGCTGCGCGAAGACGGCGACGCGGTCCCGCACGATCATCAGCGTCGGGATCGACTGGATGTCGAACGAGGCGGCCAGCTCGGGCTGCGCCTCCGTGTCGACCTTCGCGAAGACCAGGTCCGGGTTCGACGCGGCGGCCTTCTCGTAGACCGGGGCGAACATCCGGCACGGTCCGCACCAGGCGGCCCAGAAGTCGATGAGGACGAAGTCGTTCCCCGTCACGACCTCGTCGAAGTTTTCCTTGGTCAGCTCCACAGTGGCCAATGCTCACACTCTCCCTGATCAGCGGTCTCTCGGTCCAACGGACCCGGTGGGCCCGATATTCCAACCGTGTGGGGCGGCGGCCGGGGTGTCGTGACCTGTCATTCCCCCCCGTCCTGCCCCGTACAGCACAGCACAGCACAGCACGGAACGGGGCAGGACGGGTCGCGGTAGTGATCTTGCTGCGCATAACGGAGAGTGCCGGGGCGATATTCCGGCGGCTTCACTCATCCGGGTGGTGGGGAGGCCGGGTGCAGTGGCGATCCGCGGGCGGGTCTCGTTGACCGGGGCATGGGAACGACGGAGTGGACCTGGCACAGCGGCGGCGCGGCCGAGGAGACGCCCTGGCGCGGCGTCCGGGGTGGAACGGTTCTGCACGGGACGGATGTCCCGGTCTACGCCGCCCTGGCCGACCAGTGGCGGTCGGCCGGGCGGATGGTACCGGGACAGATCGATACGGAGTGGGCCGAGCTGGTCGGCCGCATCCCGCGGTTGACAGGCGTGTAACGGGGGGCGTAACGGCGGCGGGGGGCGCCGGGGGCGGCCCCCGTCAGCCCTCGTCGAAGACCAGGTCCTCGGGCGGCCGGTTCATGCGCACCGTCTGGCCGGAGACCTCCACCACCGTCTCGAAGCCGGTGTACTGGCCGCGGGACACGATCAGCACCCGGTCACCGCGCTGGTTCAGGTATGCGGAGAAGCCGGCCAGCGACGGGTCGCCCGCGCCCAGCGCCAGGTAGTCGGCCAGCCGGCGGAACAGCTTGGGCATGATCACGGACACCGAGGTGAGCGACTCCACCCCGTCGATCCGCGCCCCCGACTGGGTGACGTCCTGCGACCACAGCCCGGCGCCCTTGGACCTGGCCCCGTCCACCGCCGCGGTCAGCGCCTGCCGCAGGTCCACGTACAGGTTCCGGTAATACGTCGGATAGGCCATGCCCTCCGCGACCTGGTGGAAGTTGGCCGTTTCCTCCAGCAGCGCGGCCTCGACCCGGATCCGATGGCCGCTGGTGCCCGGCGCCGCGCCCTTGCCGAGCAGGGCCACGCACCGGCCGTACAGGTCCGCGCCCCGGGTGAGGAGGTAGCCGGGCAGCTGCGCGGGCTCGGCCGCGGTCACGGTGCCGCGCCCGTCGCGGGTGACCCCGGTGAAGCCCAGCCAGGACAGCAGCTCCGCCGCGGCCTGGTCGGCGTAGGGCGCGGGCTGGTGCAGTTCATGGCCGTGCACGGGTATGTAGTGGGTCTCCAGCGCGTCGATCGCGTCCAGCCGCAGCTGGGCACCGCCCGCATGGTTGCGCTGCACCTTGTGCAGCCCTTCGATCAGGTCCCATTGGGCCGGATCCGTGGGGTAGAAGCGGATGGAGTCCCCGTCGGGACGGGCTCCGGTGATCCGGTACGTGCCCTCGATGACGAGCATGGGCATGGCGACGCCTCCTCAGCGTGTCCACATGTCCGCCGAATCGGCGCGGCCTGGATCTGCCGCGGGCTGTCAGCGGATCTCAGCGGATGTCCCGCGCGGCCCCCTTGTTCCCAGCGTGACCCAAAAGGAGCTGCGGCACCGGAATGCGGTTGGTAACGGCAGGCTGAATTCTTCTCATCAACCCAGAGCGTGGACGGCCCCTTGAGCTGGATTCGAGGGCCGGTGCACATCCTCGGACGCATCGCCCGGAGTGACCCGGAAGACATCTCACGTGACTAAGAAGTCAAGCCGCAACGGCCGGTTCCGCTGATGGGGAGGTGAAAGCATGCTGCTCGTCGAAGAGCTGCCCGCTCTGGAGGCAGTGGTAGAGCTGGCCGAACATGCGGTTGAACAGGTTCCTCTGGGCCTGGGCATGCCAGTCGCCCCGCTCGCGCCGTCGGCGGTAGTGCGCGTCGGCTCCGGGCGAGGCCCGCAGGGCGGAGAAGGCCCACAGGAAGCCCGCGCTGATCAGCCGATCGTTCTTGATGAATCGACGTCCGACGAACCTCTTCTTCCCCGAGGCACGGGTGATAGGTGCCGAACCCGCGTATGCCTTCAGTCCGCGAGCGTCGGCGAAGCGGCTGCGGTCGTCTCCGATCTCGGCGAGCACCCGGGCGGCGAGTTGCACTCCCAGGCCGGGGAAGCTGAGGAGGATCTCAGCGTCCGGGTGCCGGCGAAAATGCTCCTCCACCGCCGTCGCGAGTTCCTCGGCGGCCAGGCAGGCAGCGTTCAACTGGCGTATCAATGCGAGAAGTTGCTGCCCCATGGCGTCCTCGACAGCTTGCGGCTGGTGGGCGTAGTCGCCGCGGAGGACCGCCCGCAGGCGGTCGGCCGCGGCGTCGATGCCGCGGGTGCGGCCGGCTCGTTTGAGCGCGGCCCGCAGCTGGGTCGGGGTCAGCCTTGCGGCTCTGGCCGGGGTCGGCGCCGTGGCCAGCACCGCGCGGGCCTCGGGACGGGCCAGACCGAACTGCTTTCCCAGGAAGGCGTCGAGGGCGGCGGGGTAGTACTCACGCAGCAGCGAGCGGACCTGGTTGACCAGTTGCTGACGCGCCCAGACCGCGTCCTGCTGGGCACGGGCGAGCACGGCGACGGCACGGGCAAGATCACTGTCGGCGGGCAGTCGGCGGTGCGCGTGCCGGTCGGTGCGCAGGATGTTCGCCAGGACCAGGGCGTCGCCGGGGTCGGACTTCTTGCGGGAGACGCTGTGCCGGTCGCGGTAACGTGCCGCCGCCAAGGGGTTGATGGCGTAGACCGGCCGCGTTCCGGTGGTCAGGACGGCGACGAGCAGGCCGCGTCCGGTCTCGATGGCCACCGGTATCGGTTCGTCGGCGTTGTCGCCGTGCTCGGCGAGCAGGTCCGGCAGCAGCTGGTAGCCGGCCGTGTCGTCGGTGATCCGGCGCTTGGCCAGCAGGTGTCCGGTGTCGTCGACCAGGGCCACGTCGTGGTGGGGTCGACGCGGAGCGCGGTACTGGGATTGCTCCCAGCCCGTTTCTCCACGCCGCCCTCCCGAACCGGACGTGCGAGTTGGCCCCGCATCCGGCTCTCCACAAGCCCCGTTGAGCAGGTGTTTTCCTCAGATCGTGCTGGGCCAGGGCGACGGAATGGTCGTCCCCCGAGGCCGGTATCGCGTGGTGACTACCGAGCCCGGGTTGAACAGGACGACGTCTCCGTCGTGCGGCCACCATCCGCCGTCGCAGTAGCGGCGACGGAGCTCTCTCCACCCGGTGCCGAGGTGTTTGCGCCGGAGCCACCCGAAGACCTGACGCCAGACGATCATGCGCAGGTATTGGAAGGCCCGGGCGGACACCCCGGGGCGGAAGTAGGCGGTCCAGCCCCGCAGCACCTGGTTGAGCCGGTGCAGCAGGACTGCCAGCGGCAGGCTGACGTTCATCCGGCAGAGCCCCTTCGTTCTGGCCTTGATGGACCGAAGTGCCTTCTTGGCCGGATAGTTGTAGACGTACTGCCGGTCGGTTCCCCGCTTCTTGTGACGCTGGATGCGCCAGCCGAGGAAGTCGAGGCCCTCGTCGATGTGCGTGATCAGTGTCTTCTCCTCCGAGAGCCGCAAGCCGACGGTGGAGAGGACTTCCGCCACTTCTGGAAGCAGTTCCTCGGTGTGGGCTCGGGTGCCCGACACCAGAATGACGAAGTCATCCGTGTATCGGATCAACCGGTAGTTGGACAGCCCCTTCTGGCGTCGTGTCCACCGTTGCTTCGTCGTGGACTGCGACCCGCCGGGAGCCTTGACGAAGTGCTCGTCCAGGACCGAGAGGGCCACATTGCTCAGCAATGGCGAAAGAATCCCGCCTTGTGGGGTGCCGGTGACGGTCTCCTTGGAGGTGCCAGCCTCGGTGAGGATGCCTGCCTTCAAGAACGCCTTCACCAGCGCGAGTACGCGCTTGTCTCCGATCCGAGCCCGGACCCGGTCCATCAGGGCCGAGTGCGAGATCTCGTCGAAGCAGGCCTTGATGTCGCCTTCCAGCACCCATTCGTATGTCTTGGATGCCAGAAAGCGCGTCTCGGCCATAGCGTCGTGCGCTCGCCGGTTGGGGCGGAAGCGTTACGAGCACGGCGCAAAGTCCGCCTCGAAAATCGGCTCCAGCACCAGCTTCAAGGACGCCTGGACCACCCGATCGGCCACAGAAGGAATCCCAAGACGCCGCCGCTTGCGCGACCCCGGCTTGGGGATCATCCGTTCCCTGACCGGCACCGGACGGAAACTGCGGGACTTCAACTGTTCCCGAAGCTCGGCGAGGAACTGCGCCTCACCGATCCGTTCCCGGTCGAAGGCGGCGGTCATCCCGTCGACTCCGGCCGAGCGTGCGCCCTTGTTCCCCGCAACCCGCTCCCAGGCCATGGCCAGGAACGCGGGGCTGTTCGCGCAGGTGGTGAGCCTGTGCGGGCCACGCGGCGACCTAATTCCAGGACTCTTCGGTCCGTCATCTCACTAGCCGTTCGCGGCACCAGCGCACCGCAGGGGCCTCCGTCTTGTGCAGAGCTCAAGGGCTCGGGACGAAGCAAAGAGATCACCCTGCGACGGGCTCACACCACGACTGTCAACGTTCGGGACGACCGGCTGAGTTTCGCGGTGGTCCGAAGACGCCGGGCGCCACCGTTCTTTCGTAAGGCCTCGACGGACCCGGAACCCATAGGGGTCAGCCCGGTGCCCACGGGACCACCACGAACCCAGCCAATCTCGATAGGCCAGCAGCCCACTCCGGGCCGAGCTGGAACCGCCTACTCACGAATTGGGAACCTGCTGTGAACGTACGAGCGACGTTCCACAAGCCGGGGCGGCGGCCATGGTGACGGTCCTGCGGCGCGCTGATGCCGGGGAAGGCGCCCAGGCGGTCCCCGAGCTGTGCCATCCGTCCTGGGAGCTGGCGGCCCGCTTCGACCGGGCGCTGGGTGATCCGGGCGACCCGGCCACCGTCTTCTCCTACCAGGAGGCGGTCCGGCTGGACGACGCCGAGGAGTTCCCCGACGAGGCGTGTGCCGCGCTCGACGCCTGGGGCCTGGCCGACTACTACGTGCCCGCCGGCTACGGCGGGAAGCTGACCGGCTTCGAGGACCTGCAGCAGCTCATCCGGATGCTGGCCCGGCGCGACCTGACGGTCGCCGTCGGACACGGCAAGACCTTCCTCGGCTCGGTGTCGGTGTGGGCGTCCGGCGACCACGCGGCGGCGGTCCGGCTCGGCGCGCTGGTCCGTGCCGGTGCCCGTGTCTCGCTCGGTCTCACCGAACGCACCCACGGCAGCGACATCATGGCGGGCGAGCTCACCGCAGAACCGGTCGGTCCCGGCTACCGTGTCAACGGCGAGAAGTGGCTGATCAACAACGCCACCCGCGGCCGGCTGCTCAGCCTGCTCGCCCGTACGTCACCGGTCGGCGGGCCGCGCGGCTTCACCCTGCTGCTCCTGGACAAGGAGGAGCTGCCCCAGGAGACCTATCGCTGCCTGCCCAAGGTGCCCACCCACGGCATCCGCGGCGCGGACATCAGCGGGGTCGTCATCCAGGACGCCGTGGTGGGCCCGGAGGCGGTGGTCGGCGGGGCCGGCGGCGGCGCGGAACTGCTGCTCAAGTCGCTGCAGCTCACCCGCACGCTGTGCCCGTCGCTCTCGCTCGGCGCCGCCGACCACGCGCTGCGGCTGGCCGTGGAGTTCGCCCATGAGCGGGTGCTCTACGGCAGACAGCTGACCGAACTCCCGCTGACCCGCCGCACGTTGGCCGAGGCCTACGCCGACCTGCTGGTCTGCGAGGCGCTCAGTACGGTGGCGACCCGCAGCATCCACGCCCTGCCGAGCGAGCTGAGCGTCACCTCCGCGGTCGCCAAGTACCTGGTGCCGACCATCATCGACGGGCAGGTCTCCGCGCTGGGATCCCTGCTGGGCGCGCGCTCCTTCCTGTCGGGCGAGTTCGCGCACGGCAGCTTCCAGAAGGTGGCCCGCGACCATCGCATCGTGGGCATCTTCGACGGCAACACGCTGGTCAACCAGTACTCGCTGGTGGCGCAGTTCCGCTCGCTGGCCCGCAACTACCTCGGGCCGCTGGACCACCGCCCGCGGCTGGGCACCCTGTTCAACCTCAGCCGGTCGCTCCCGCCGTTCGATCCTGAGCGGCTCAACCTGCTCTCCCGCTACGGCAGCAGCATCCTGGGCACCCTCCCGGTCTCCGTCACCCGGCTGGCGGACGCCGCCCTGCTCAACCCGGCGCTCGGCGGGGCCGCCCAGTGCGCCGCGGAACTGCGGGCCGAGGCCGACGCGCTGCACCGCCGGATCGCCCGCCGGATGGAAACGGTGGCGGCCGCGTCGCCGGAGAGCTTCAACGACGCCCGCAAGTACGGGCTCTGCTTCACCGGGGCCGCCTGCCTGGGCCTGTGGCTGCACAGCCACCGCGAGGCGGAGGCGGGCGGCACCGGCGGGCTCTGGCAGGACGGCCTGTGGCTCGAAGCCGTGCTGAACCGGTTGCTGGGCCGCCTGGAGGTGCGCGCGCCCGCGGGCGTCGCCGAGGACCCGCTGTTCGAGCGGCTCTACACACAGCTCACCCAGCAGTACCAGGACGGCAGTCTCTTCTCGTTGCTGCCCTGCCCGATAGCCGAGGGACCGCCATCATGCTGAAGGACAACAGCTCCCGCCCGCAGCCCGGGCTCGATCCGGGCTCCGCGCCGGCGCAGGAGGCAGGACTCCGGTCGGTGGACCCGGCCGAGGTGGCCATCCAGGCCAGGATCGCCGAACTGGAGCAACTGCTCGGCGATCCCCGGGACCCGGACAACCCCTTCGGGCACGACGCGCTGCTCGCCGCCGACGACCGCAGCGAGCTCCTCCCCTTGGCCGAGGACGCGCTCACCGGCTTCGGTCTGAACCACGAGTTCGTGCCCGAGGAGCTCGGCGGGCGGCTCGCCCGGGTGGACACCCTCGCCCGGGTGCTGCGCCCGGTCTTCCGCCGGGACGCCTCGCTGGCGCTTGGCTACGGGGTGACCTCCTTCCTCGCCGCGGTCGCGGTGTGGGCGGCGGGGACGCCGGAGCAGCGCCGCTGGACCGCCGATCTGCTGATGGGCGGCGGCCGCCTCGCCATCGCCTACCACGAGCTGGCGCACGGCAACGACTTCGTCCGCAACGAGTTCACCGCGCTCCCCGACGGCGCCGGCTTCCGGCTGGACGGCCGCAAGGAGGTCATCAACAACGCCGGACGCGCGGAGGCCCTCGTCCTGTTCAGCCGCACCGCGCAGGAGGCCGGCGCCCGCAGCCACTCCGTTCTGCTCGTCGACAAGAGCGTGCTGCCCGCCGACCGCTTCGAGCAACTGCCCCGCTACCGCACGGTCGGGGTCAAGGGCTGCGAGATCGGCGGCTTCGCCTTCCGCGACTGCCCGCTGCCCGGCGACGCGCTCGTCGGCGGCCTCGGCGAAGGGGTGGAGATCGCCCTGCGCTCGTTCCAGATCACCCGCAGCGCGATCCCCGCGATGGTGCTGGCGGGCGCCGACACGGCGCTGCGCACCGTGGTCGCCTTCGCCGTCGACCGGCAGCTGTACGGCCGCTCGGTGCTGGAGATCCCGCACGCCCGGTCCACCGTGGCGGGCGCCTTCACCGACCTGCTGATCTGCGACGCCCTTGCGCTGACCGCCACCCGCGCGGTCCACCTGCTGCCCGGCCAGACCAGCGTCTACGCGGCGGTGGTGAAGTACCTGGTGCCCAAGCTCCTGCAGGAGGCCACCTACGACCTGTCGATCGTGCTGGGCGCCAACTTCTACGTCCGCAACGGCGAGTACGGCATCTTCCAGAAGCATGTCCGCGACCTGCCGATGACCAGCCTCGGGCACGCAGGCACCGCCGCCTGCCAGGCCACGATCATTCCCCAACTGCCCCGGCTGGCACGCAAGTCGTGGTTCGCGGGCGAACCGGCTCCGGCCTCGCTGTTCCGCAGCTGGGAGGGGCTGCCGCCGCTCGACACGAGCCGGCTGTCGCTGGCGGCGGACGGCGACGCGCTCGCCGCCTCCTTGGTGTCCGGGTACGAATGGCTGACGGCCACCGGCAGCGGGGGAGCGGACGCGGCCGCCCTGGCCCAGCTCGTCCGCTCCCTCGTCGAGGAACTGCGCGAACTGCAGGGCGAGTGCACGGAGATGCCGCCCGAGGACCGCACCGTACTGGCCAGCCCGCACGCGTACGCGCTCGCCGACCGGTACGCCCTGGTGCTCGCCGGCTCCGCCTGCCTGAACGTATGGCGCGAACAGCTGGGCGGCGGCTCGCCGTTCCTGGCCGACCCGGCCTGGCCGACGGCGGCGCTCGCCCGGATCGCCCGGCGGCTGGGGCTGCCCGTGCCGGAACGAACCAGGGACGAGGTGGACTGGCTGCTCGGGGAGGTCCTCGACCGGTACCACGGCGAACGCAGCTACGACCTCTACGACAGTCCGCTGGCCGGTTGAGCGGCACCGAGACATACGAGGAGTCGGACATGGTGGTTCCCGGCAGCGCCGTCCAGGAGCGGGAGTTTCGCGGATGGCTCCTGGAGAAGCTCGGCCAGTATCTGCGCCGCCCCCCGGCGGACATCGACATCAGCGTGCCCTTCGCCGAGTACGGCATCGACTCGGTCGCCGCGCTCAGCATCTTCGGCGACATCGAGGACGCGTTCGGGCTCTATCTGGAGCCGACGGTGGCCTGGGACCACCCCACGGTCCAGTCGCTCGCCCGCTATCTGGCCTCCGAGTCCGCCCGCAGTGTCACCGGACCGCTGGCGCAGGACGCGCCGTACGGCGGCCCCGCGCGCGGTGACCCGGCGGGCGGCGACCCGAGCGACCCCCGCGACAACCCCGGGACGGCGGGCTGGACGCGGACGGCACCGGGAGGTGGACCGCGGTGAACCCCATCGCCGTCCTCGGCCTGGACTGCCGCTTCCCCGGAGCCCCCGACCCGGGGGCGTACTGGGACCTGCTCGCCGCCGGCGCGGACGGGGTCGGACCCCGGCCCGCCTCCCGCCGGGTCGGGGACACCCGGCGGGCGAGCGGGCCGGCGGCCCGCCCCGACGGCGGATTCATCGACGACGCCGACGCGTTCGACCACGCGTTCTTCGGTATCGGCCGCGCCGAGGCCGCCGCCATGGACCCGCAGCAGCGGTTGCTGCTGCAGACCGCCTGGCGCGCCCTGGAGGACTCCGGCATCAACCCCAGGGACCTGGCCGGCAGCGGCACCGGGATCTACGTGGGCGCCATGGCCGACGACTGGTCACGGCTGCGGCTGGCCGACGACGCGGCGATCACCCCGCGCACCGGCACCGGTGCCGGCCGGGCGATCCTCGCCAACCGGCTCTCGTACCAGTTGGACCTGCGCGGCCCCAGCCTCACCGTCGACTCCGCCTGCTCCTCCGCGCTGATCGCCGTGCACCTCGCGGCGGGCGCCCTGCTGTCCGGCGAATGCGACATCGCGCTGGCCTGCGGGGTCAACCTCGTGATGTCCGACGTCCTGGACGAGATCTACGGGCAGTCGGGACTGGCCGCCCCGGACGGCCGCTGCAAGCCCTTCGGGGCGCAGGCGGACGGGATCGGCCGGGCCGAAGGGGTCGGCGCCGTCGTGCTGCAGCGCCTGGACGGCGCCCGCGCGGCGGGCCGTCCGGTGCGGGCGTTGCTGCTCGGCAGCGCCGTCAACCAGGACGGCCGCAGCAACGGCATCATGGCCCCGTCCCGGCGCGCCCAGCGCGAGGTCATCCAGGCCGCCTGCCGCCGGGCCGGTGTCGATCCGCAGCGGATCGGCTGGGTCGAGGCGCACGGCACCGGCACCCCGGTCGGCGACCTCATCGAGGCCCGCGCGCTGGGGGATGTGTACGGCGGACTGCGGCCGGAGCCGTGCGCGATCAGCTCGGTGAAGGGGAACATCGGCCACGCCGAGGGCGCGGCCGGCATCGCCGGCCTGATCAAGGCCGTACTGGCCCTGGAACACCGGCTGGTCCCGCCGGTCAGGACCGCGGGCGGCGAGCACCCGGGACTCGAACTGTCGGCGCACGGCCTGCGGCTGCTGACCGACCCCCTGCCACTGCCCGACGGCGAGATGCTCGCCGCCGTCTCCAGCTTCGGCATGGGCGGCAGCAACGCCCATGTCGTCCTGGCCACCGCCCCCCGGCCGCCCGCCCCCGCCCCGCAGGGCGAGTACGGCGAGGCTCCTGGAGTGTTCACGCTCACCGCGCCCACGGCCGAGGCGCTGCGCCGCAACCTCGCGGTGCAGGCCGGATCGCTCGCCGCCCGCACCCAGGAGCCGGTCACCCCGCTGTGCTGGACCAGCAACCTGACCCGTACCGGCATGGCGTACCGGATCGCGATCCCCGCCGAGGACACCGCCGGGCTCGCCGCCGCCCTGGACGCCGCCGCCGAGGCGGGCGAAGGCGTGGCGGAACCGCCGGAACCCCCCGTGGTGGCGTTCCTGTTTACCGGGCAGGGCGCCCAGTACCCGGGGATGACCACCCGGCTGTACCGCGAGTCGCCGCTCTACCGGCGCCACCTCGACGACGCCTCCCGCGCCCTGGAACCGCATCTCGGCGGCTCCGTCACCGAACTGCTGCTCAGCCGCGACGAACGGGTGCACCGTACCGGCTGGACCCAGCCCGCCGTCTTCGCCGTGCAGTACGCGCTGGCCGGCTATCTGGAGGAGCTGGGAGTGCGGCCCGGCGCCGTACTCGGCCACAGCATCGGCGAGTTCGCGGCCGCCGTCACCGCCGGCGCGCTCGGTCTGGAGGACGCCGCGGCCCTCGTCGCGGTCCGCGGGACCTCCATGGAGGCGCTGCCGGAGGGCGGCGGCATGCTCGCGGTGCGGGCCCATCCCGACGATCTGCGCGAAGTCCTGGCGGGCGAAACGCTGGTGGGTCTCGGCGCGGCCAACGGCGCCGCCGCGTCGGTCCTCTCCGGTGATCTGGAGGCGCTCGCCCGGATCCGCGAGCAGCTCGCCGCCCGCGGCGTCGGCTGCACCCCGCTCAAGGTCTCGCACGCCTTCCACTCCGTGCTGATGGACCCGGTGGTGCCCGGCTTCCGCGCGACGGCGGACCGGATTACCGCAGGGGAGCCGCGTCTGCCGTTCTTCTCGACCGTCCGCGGCGGTCTGCTCGCCGGACGGCCGCTGGACGCCGACTACTGGTGCGAGCACATCACCGGGACCGTACGGTTCGCCGATGCCGCGGCCGCGCTGCTCGGCTCCGGCGTCACCCACCTCGTCGAACTCGGCCCCAAGCCCGTGCTGCTGCCGCTCGCCCGGCGGCTGCCCGGCGGCAGTGGCCTGCCCGGCATCTCGGTGGTCCGCGACGCCCACAGCGGCGCGCTGACCGCCGTCGAGGCGGCGGCCGCGCTCTACACGGCCGGGGTCGACATCGACTGGGCACGGCTCTACCGCCCCGAGGACCAGCGCTACGCCCGGCTGGCGCCGCAGAGCTTCGACACCACGGCCCGGTTCTGGCACGAGCCCCCCAGGCCGCCGGCGGCACCCGCCGGGGAGCCGGGGAGCCCGGTGCTGTCGTTGGTGCGCGCCGGCTCCGGCCCGCGGCCGCCCGAGCGGGACGGCGGCGGGCTGGCCGAGGCGGTGCGCGAGACGATCGCCGGGATCATCGGCGCCGACGAGGGCGCGCTGCGCGACGACGACCGCTTCTACGACGATCTGGGATTCGACTCGGTGATGTTCATGGAGCTCAAGTACCGGCTCGAAGAGGCGGTACCGGCCCTGGGCGAGCTGTCGATCCCGGAGATGATGTCGAGCCTGGTGTCGCTGGCGACCCTCACCGGCTATCTGCGCGAGCAGCTCGCCCGGGTCCCCGCCTGATGACCGGGCGCCTGCCGTCCGGGCCCGGCATGCACCTGCTCGCGGCGGCCACCGCGCTGCCCGGCCCGGCGATCGGCAACGAGGTGCTGGCCGGGCGGCTCGGGCTGTCCGCCGAGTGGGTGGAGATGTTCATCGGCACCCGCACCCGGCACTTCGCCGTGGACCTCGGCGGCGGCGTCGGCTGCCTGCTGGCCGACCTGTGCGAGCAGGCCGCCGTCCGGTGCCTGGAGCGGGCCGGACTCACCGTGCGGGATCTCGCCTTCGTGGTGCTGGCCACCGCGACCCCGGACGCCCTGATGCCCACCACGGCCGCCGTGGTCGCGGACCGGCTGGGCGGCGTGGGCATCCCGGTCTACCAGCTGCAGTCGGGCTGCTCCGGCGCCGTTCAGGCGTTCACGCTCGCCGAGGCCCTGCTCGCCCGCGAACCCGCGCGGCCGGGAAGGGAATCGGGAGAGGGAAAGGGGCCGGGGCCGTACGGGCTGGTGCTGGGCGGCGACGTCTGCGCCAAACACCTGGACCTGCAGCAGGACTTCCGCCGGATGCCGCCCGCCCAGCTCGTCAACTACGTGATCTTCGGTGACGGCGCGGGCGCCGCCGTGGTGAGCGCCGCACCGGCCCCCGGCAGCGCCGCCTTCCTCGGGCTCGGCCACCGGCTCGCCCTGCCGGGGCAGCCGCCGGGCCAGCACGTCGAGTGGTACGGGGCCGCCGACCGCGACAGCGCGCTGCCGCCGGTCTCCGAGGACTACAAGGCCGTCGAATGCCTGGTCCCCGAACTCGCCCAGCAGGTCTGTGCCGAGCTGCTGGACGCACTCGGCTGGTCCCCGCAGGACCTCGGCTATCTGCTGCCACCACAGCTCGGCGGCCTGATGACCCGGCGGATCACCGCCGCACTGCGCTCCGGCCTCGGGGTGGAGAAAGCCGTCGAGATCTCCTGCGTCGCCGACACCGGCAACACCGGGAACGCCCTGGTCCTGAGCCAGTTGGAACAGTTGCTGCCGCTGCTGACCCCCGGGGCGCGGGCGCTGTGCGCCTGTGTCGAGTCCAGCCGCTGGATCTCGGCCGGCTTCGCCCTGGAGGCCTCATGAGAGACCGCGAACAGGACGCGCACCTGCGCCGGCTGCGCCAGCTGCACACCGACGGCACCCTCGCCGCCGCCTACCCGGCGGTACGCGGTCTGCTGGCCCCGATGGACGGCGCCGGGCTGGCCGCCGCCGGCGCGCTGCTGTCCCGGCTCGACCCCGGCGAGGTGCTGGAGCACCACCCCGGCACCCCCGTGGTGCGGGTGACGATCTCCGCGGGACGCGCCGTCACCGGCCCCGTCGTCGCCCCGCTGGCCGCCGAACTCGCCCGCCACGGACTGCTGCTGCACGCGGAACTCGGCGAGTTCAACGGCTGGATCAGCGAACTCGCCGACCCCGCGGCACCGCTGCGCGCGCACCGCCCCGACCTCGCGCTGTGCCTGCTCGACCCCTTCACCGTCCTGGAGGGCCTGCCCGCGCCCTGGCGGCTGGCCGACGCCGAACACGCCCTGTCAGAACGGCTGGAGCTGCTCACCGGCCTCACCGCGGGCTACTCCGGGCAGGGGCCCGGCACCCTGGTCCTCAACACGGTGCCCCTGCTGCGCCGCTTCTCCCACCAGCTCGTCGACCTCGCCTCGCGGGCCGCCTTCGGCGCCGCCTGGCGGGAGTTCAACGCCGGACTGCTGCGGCTGTCGCGGCCCGGCGACGGCGTGGCCGTCCTCGACCTCGACCCGGTGGCGGCCTCCGGCGCCCGCGCCGACGACCCCCGGCTGAGCCTGTACACCAGCGCCCCGTACGGCGCGGGGCTGCTGGCCGGCTACGCCCGCGAGGTCGCCCACCTGGCGCGCACGCTGCGCGGTGACACGAAGAAATGCCTGGTCCTGGACCTCGACGGGACGCTGTGGGACGGCGTGCTGGACGAGGGGGACGGCGTACGGGTCGGCGGTTCGACCGGTGGCGCCCAGGATCTGCGCGGCCGGGCCTTCGGTGAACTGCAGGGCGCCGTCAAGCAGTTGTCCGATCAGGGCGTGCTGCTCGCGGTGAGCAGCAAGAACGATGAGCAGCCGGTCCGTACCGTGCTGCGCGAGCACCCCGGGATGCTGCTGCGCGAGGCGGACTTCGCCGCGATCCGGGCGGGCTGGGGCCCCAAGCACGAGAGCCTGGCGCAGATCGCCGACGGTCTCGGCCTGGGCTCCGCCGCCCTGGTCTTCGCCGACGACAGCCCGGCGGAACGCGCCCTGGTCACCGCCGCGCTGCCCGGCACGGCGGTGCTGCCCTTCGACGCTGAGCCCGCTCTGCACGTGGACCGGCTGCTGGCCGACGGCTGGTTCGACACCCTGCAGCTGACCGAGGACGACCGCGAGCGTCCCGCCCGCTACCGGGGCCGCCAGGAGCGCACCGAGCTGCGCGAGCGGCTGCTGGACCACCGCGCCTATCTGCACTCCCTGGAGGTCGTGGTGCGGCTGTCGCCCGCCACCGCCCAGGAGCTGCCGAGGATCGCGCAGCTGACATTGCGCACCAACCGGCTCAACGCCACCGGCGGCCGCTGGACGACGGCCGAGGTACGCGAACGCGCCGCCTCCGGGCGCGTCCTGGCGATCAGGGCCGCCGACCGCTTCGGCGACGAGGGACTGGCCGGAGTCCTCTTCGTCAGCACCGGTCCCGACACCTGGACGCTCGACAACCTCGTCCTCAGCTGCCGCGTCCTGGGCCGTGAGGTCGAGGACGCCTGCCTGACCGATTTCGTCGACGCGGCGTACCGCGCCGGAGCCGGCGAGGTACGGGCCCGCTGGCGCCCGACCCGCTCCAACTCCGCGGTGCGCGAGCTGTATCTGCGTCACGGCTTCGTACCGCGCGGCGGCCCGGCGGACGGCGACAGCGGCAGCGGCAGCGTTGACGTGTTGCTGTGCCGTGCCCCGGCGCGGCACGGGCCACCGGGTCACATCCGGCTGGAACGGGAAGGCGCATGGTGACGGACGGCAGGGACGGCCACGCACATTCGGACATGAAGGACCGGACATGAAGGAGGAGGCACAGTGACAGGCGTCGAGGACATGATCACCCTGCTCAACCGGGAACTGGGCCTGTTCCTGCGGCCGGAGGACGCCCGGGCGCCGCTGGACGCGCTGCCGGGCTGGGACTCGCTGCTGCTGTTCCGGCTCGTCGCGGTACTGGAGGAGGAGGCCGGGCGGCCGCTGCCGGTCGCCGAGGTCGTCACTGCGGGCAGCCTCGCCGAGATCCACGCGCTGGCGGCGGGACTGTGACGGCCACGGGCACGGCAGGAGCCGACCGGGCCCGCCGTCACACCCGGTACTTCCTGCGGTGGGCACGTGCCGCCGCGCCGGTGCACCTGGCCGCGGACATCGACATGTCCGGGGTGCGGGAGCACCGGGCCGCCGCCCGGGAGGAGGGCAGGCGCTACTCGGTGGTGAGCTATCTGCTGTACGCGGCCGGCCAGGTACTGGCCGCCCACCCGGAGGCCAACGCGACGACGGCCGGCGGGCTCGTGCCGCGGACCGTCCGCTACGACCGGGTGCACGCGAAGCTGGCCATCGACAGCGGCGACGCCGACGAGGGCCGGCGCGCGGTGCGCGTGGCGGTCCTGCCGGATGTGGACCGGCTCGACCTGGACGGCATCCAGCGGCTGGTGGACCGTTACCGGGACGGATCCGCCGAAGACCTGCCGGGAGCGGCGGGGGTGCGCCGGCTCGGCCGGCTGCCACCGCCGCTCGGGCACCTCGCCTTCCGGGCGGCCGTGAGCAGCGGTGCCCGCCGCGCCGAGCTGCTCGGGACCGTGGCGGTCAGCTCTCTCGGCCACCGCAGGGTGGACACCTTCCACTCCTACGGTGGCACCGCGGTCACCCTGACCGCGGGCCGGATCGCCGAGGTTCCGGTGGCCCGTGCGGCGCGGGTCGCCGTGGCGCCGGTGATGCGGCTGGGTCTGACCTTCGACCACCGTGTGCTCGACGGCGCGGCGGCCGCTGACGTACTGGACGACCTGGCACTACTCCTGGAGGCATGCGATGCCGCTCTTCCCGGGGGGTGGGACGCCCCCCAACGCCGTTCCGGTGATCGGCCGGCCCATCAGGGTCACCAGTCCGGAAGGCCCGTGGCACCGCGTGGTTGAAGCGCTGAACGAGCGCGGCAGCGTCATGGTCCACGCCCTGCTGTCGGACTGGGTGCCCGAGAACCTCGACGACCCCGAACTGCGTCCGGTACTCGGGCGGGACTGGCACCGCTACCAGGCGATGCGCCACCACCACGTACGGGAACGCTTCGCGGCCTCCCGGCTGCTGCTCAAACACGTGGCGGCACAGGCGATCCAGGCCCCGCCGGCCACCGTGGAGCTGGCCTACAAGCCCGGCGGGCGCCCCTATCTGCGCGGCTGCGATCAGATCGACATCAGCCTCAGCCACACCGAGGAGCTGCTGCTGGTCGGGATCACCCGGCGCGGCTGGATCGGGGTGGACGCCGAACTGGAGGACCGCTCCATGCTGGTCTCCGGCATCGAGCGGCAGGTCTGCACCCCGTACGAGCGCACCATGCTCTCCCAGGTCCGTGAGAGCGACCGCAACCAGGAGATGGTGCGGCTGTGGACGCTCAAGGAGGCGTACAGCAAGGCCATCGGCCAGGGCATGCGCTTCCGGTTCAACGAGTTCGGCTTCGGCCCCAGCGGCCATCCGGTCCAGGTGCTCCGGCCGGACGGCTCACCCGGCACCGGTGAGGAGTGGGCCTTCGGCACCTGCCGCGTCGAGGGGCGCTACACCGCGAGCTGGGCGCTGTACGACGCGGGATTCGGCGACACCGACGACACCCGGGCCGGCACCATGCTCGACGAGGGCCTGGTCACCGCGCTGCTGCACCAGCCGTCCGAGGTTCCGGAGCCGGCCGCGGAGACCACCGCGACCGACACTCCGCTGACCGGAGCCGGAGTCGCCGCGTGACCGGCCCGCCGCCCGCCGAGACCGATGTCGTCGTGGTCGGTGGCGGGCCGGCCGGTCTCGCGCTGGCCCTCGCGCTGGCCCGGCTCGCGGTGCGGGTGACCGTACTGGAACGCTCCGCCGGCGGCCGCCGCGACTTCCGCGGCGAATCGCTGTCCCCGGACGGGGTACGGCTGCTGGACCGCAGCGGCGTCCTGGAACCGCTGCGGTCCATCGCCCTGCCGGTCCGCCGGCTGGAGGTCGCCGACGGCGGCAGGACCGTGCTCGACGTCGGCTTCGAGAGCTTCCCGTACCCGTACCGCTTTCCCCTGGAGATCCCGCAGTCCCGGCTGCTCGCCGGGATCGAGGCCGGGGCGGCGGGTCTGGAGACCTTCCGGATGCTGCGCGGCTGGACCGCCAAGGGCCTGCTGCACCAGGACGGCAGGACCACCGGAGTGCGGGCCGCGGGACCCGGCGGGAAGGAGTACGAGATCCGCGCCCGGCTCACCGTCGGCGCGGACGGCCGCTACGGCAAAGTCCGCAAGCTCGCCCAACTGGACGCACGGGTCAGGCCGTTGGAGCGGGACGTGATCTGGATGCGGCTGCCGCGACCCGTCGAGTGGACCGACGCGGCTTACCGGATACGCATCCGGGGCGACCGGCACGCACTGCTGCTGCCCGACTCCGGCGGCACTGTCCGGGTCGGCCTCAACATCCCCAAGGGTGGCCTGCGCGAGCTGCGCAGGACCGGCCTCGACGCGCTGCACGAGCGGCTCGGCGAGCTCGCCCCCGAACTGGCGGCGCCCGCCCGCGAGACACTGCGGGACTGGTCCGACACCGCGCTGCTGGACATCTTCAGCACCACGGTGCCGCGCTGGTCGGCGCCGGGGGTGGTGCTGATGGGCGACGCCGCCCACACCCTGTCGCCCGTTCTCGGGCAGGGCGTCAACCACGCCCTCGCCGACGCCGCGGCCCTCGCGCCGCTCGCCGCCGCCGCGCTCCACAGCGGGGAACCAGCCGGACTCGACCGCGCCACGGCACAGTTCCAGCGACAGCGGTCCCGCGAGGTGGCCCGCTCCCGGCGGCTGCAACTGCGCCAGGAACGGATCTTCACCTGGTCGTCCCCGGCCGCCGTGGCGGTGCGCCGCGGCGTCTACCGGGCACTGGACACCTCGGCCCGGCTGCGCGCCCGGATGCTGGAACCGGCTTACTTTTCCGATCAGCGGGCCGACCGGGAGCGGGCCGGCCGGGCGCCAGCCGGGCGGCGCGCGGACCACGGCGAGCACGAGCACGAGCAGGAGGCACGGACATGACCGTACGGCTCGGTGCCGACGACGCCATCGGCCTGGACGAACTGCGGGGGCTGTCCCTGCTGCACGCGCAGGCCCAGGGCATCGAACCCGGTGACTGCCACGACCTGCTGGCCCGGATCACCGAGCCGTGGGGGGACCGGCCGTGCTCCTGGGGACGCGTCTGGTGCGCGGAGGGCGACCGGCTCACCGGCCGGGGACTGCACCTGGAGGCCTCCCGCCACTACGCCATGGCCCGCTTCCCCTACCCCGGCGACGCTCCCCGCCAGGAGGCCCAGCGGCGGTGCGTCGCCGCGTTCGACACCTGGCGTTCCGGTCAGGACGCCGGCATCGAGCGGCTGGAGGTCCCGCTGGAGGACGGCACCGCGGTCTGCTGGACCGCGGGACTGTCGGCCGCGGACCCGAAACCGCTGATCGTCGTCATGGGCGGCATCGTCAGCGTCAAGGAGCAGTGGGCACCGCTGCTGGTGCACGCCGACGCCCTGGGCGTCGCGCTCGCCGTCACCGAACTGCCCGGCGTGGGCGAGAACACCCTGCCGTACGGGCCGCGCGCCCCGCGCATGCTCTCCGCGATCCTGGACGCGCTGTCGGGCCGGGCGGACGTCCGCCGCACCGCGGCCATCGCGCTCAGCTTCGGCGGCCATCTCGCGCTGCGCTGCGCCCTGGTGGACTCCCGGCTGGCCTGCGTGGCCACCGTCGGCGCCCCCCTGCGGCTCTTCTTCGAGGACGAGGCCTGGCAGCGCCAGGTGCCCCGCACCACCCTCGCCGCCCTGGCCCACACCACCGGGGTGCCGCCCTCCCTGGTCTTCGGGTACACCCGCGGCTGGGGCCTCACCGACCAGGAACTCGCCGCGCTGCGCATCCCGGTGCACTACATCGCCGCCCTGCGCGACGAGATCGTGCCGCTGGGCGAGGCCGCCGTGCTCCGCAGGGCGGCCGTGCCCGGCGAGGTTACGGTCCTCGACGACGTGCACGGCGCGCCCGCCCACCTCGACCGCACCCGCGGCCTGCTGCTGGGCGCCGCGCTGGCCGCCGCCGCACCCGGCGGCGCGGTGCCGGAAGCCGCCTGATGCCCCTGAACCCCGGCGGCCGGCCCGGCCCGCCGGCCGCGTACACCGTTCCGCGCGATCCGCTCCCCGCCGCCGCGCCCCGCTGGAGCGGCGATCCCGCCACCTGGGGCCACCGCCACCCGGCCGGGCGCGCGGTGAGCCTGGTGGTGGGTCTGGGCGCGCTCGGCGCGGCGGTGGCGCTGGGCGGTGCCCGCGACAAGGTGGTGTGGATCTGCGCGGTCGCGCCGGACACCGCGCTGCTGATCGGCATCGCCGGAGCGCCCACCTGGCACCGTATGCCGTCCTACGCCGTGCGCCCGTACAACCTGCTGCACTCGCCCGCGGTCCCGGCCGTACTGCTGGCGGCGGCGGCGCTCACCGGGCGCCGCCGCCTCACGGTCGCGGGCCTGGCGTGGCTGGGACACATCGGCTGGGACCGCGCCCTCGGCTACGGACCGCGGGACGCGGCGGGTTACGTCACCAGGTGACCGGCAGTGCCGTCAGCCGGTTCACCAGCAGCCCGGTGTGCATGGTGATGTCCTGCTCGGGAACGGCCAGCCGCAGCTTCGGCAGCGCGCGCGCCAGCGTCGTCAGGGCGATCTCCAGTTCGGCGCGGGCCAGCGGGGCGCCCAGGCAGTGATGCACGCCGTGACCGAACGCCAGATGGGACGGGCCGGGCCGCCCGGGGTGGAAGCCGTCCGCCTCGGGGAAGACCTTCTCGTCGCGGTTCGCGGAGCAGATCGAGGCGATGACGGCGCTGTTGGCCGGGATCGGTACGCCCGCGATCTCGATGTCCCGCACCGTGACGCGCAGCGGACCGCCGTCGCCCATCGGGTTGTAGCGCAGCAGTTCTTCCACCACCGCGGCGGGCCGGCGCAGCAGCGCCGCGAAGCCGTCCGGCTCGCGCAGCAGGGTGAACACGCAGGTGCCGATCATCCCGGCGGTCGTCTCGTGCCCGGCGACCAGCAGCGTCATCGCCATCGTGAGCAGTTCCGGATGGCTGAGCCTGCCGTGCTCGTCGTGCGCCTCCACCAGCGCGCTGAGCAGGTCGTCGCCGGGCTCCCGGCGCTTGGCGCCGACCAGGTCCGCGAGATAGCCCACCAGCTCGTCGCGGTTGGCTCGCATCACCTCGGGCGAGTGCGCGGTGAGCGACAGCAGCGCGTCGGACCAGCCGCGGAAGCGGTCCCGGTCCTCGTAGGGCACGCCCAGCAGCTCGCAGATGACGAAGGCCGGCAGCGGGAAGGCGTAGGCGCCGATGAGGTCGGCGCCCTCGCCCGCGGTGGTCATCTCCCCGACCAGCCGCTCGGCGGCCTGCTCGATCCGCGGCCGCAGCGCGCGCACCCGGCCCGCGGTGAACTCGGCGGTGACCAGGGCGCGCAGCCGGGTGTGCTCGGGCGGGTCCAGGGTGAACAGCCCGCCGGCGTCGAAGGGCATCACGGTCAGTTTCGGGGCCTGCGGGAGCACAGTGGCCGCGCGGCTGAAGGCGGGGCCGGAGAGCACTTCGCGGACGTCCTCGTAGCGGCTCACCAGATACCCCGGGTCGCCGCTGGGCAGGGTCACCCGGGCGACCGGGCAGCCCGAGCGGAGTTCCTCGTAGGCCGGCGGCACCTGCGTCGCGGACGGCCTGGGCGGCGGGTAGGTGGTCACAGTGACTCCTCGGGGGCGGCGGAGCGCCGGAGCGCGCCCCGGCCCGAGCGTCCGTCGATGGGCTCGTGATCCGGTCGACGTCCCGTCAAGGAGAGCCGGTGGAAACGGATCAGAGCCTCCATGACTCGTGCTGGAGCCGTCCTTGAGCGGCTGCGGCCACCATGGATCCAGCGCCCGAGGGAGGCGCGGAATCCCACGGAGGCCTTAGATGAGCCAGCTCGCCAAGTGGTCAGTCACCTACTTCCTGGGCCCGGTCTATCGGGCGTTGGTGACCTACGGGACGTTCTATGTGCCGATCACTCCGTACCTCTACCCTTCGGGCCGGACCGCGGGCCTGGGGCGGCCGAAGAGCAGCCCCGTCCAGCAGTACGCGGGCCCGGCCGCAGGGCACCCGGAGGCGCTCCGTCCGGACGTTCCGCTGAGCTCTTTCGAACGCGAGGCGGCCCGTCAGCTGGGCCTTGTGCACGGTTTCGAACGGCGCTGACCACCCAGGTTCGAGGCGGGTTTGAGGCGACGCGCCCATTCTGACCCCGTACGGCGACGCCAACGGGGGAGTAGCCTTGTCTGGACAAGCGGACTTCGCAGAATTGGTTCGGCAGCAGGCGCAGGCACGGACCGGCCAGGAGGCTTTCGCCTTCATCGGGGAGGCACGGGACGGGGCCGCGAGTGTCGACCGGATGACGTATGGCCGGCTCGACCGGGAGGCCCGTCGGCTGGGCGCCTGGCTGCAGGACCATCACGCGGCCGGACGGCGGGTGTTGATCCTCCAGGAACAGGGACCGCTGTTCATCGCCTGTTTCCTCGGCTGCCTGTACGCCGGGGCGGTCGCGGTGCCGGCCCCGCCGCCCGGCGGTACCCGCCGGCACATCGAGCGGGTGGTCGGCATCGTCAAGGACTCCGCCGCGTCGATCGCCCTCACCGATTCGCGGCACGCGCCGGTCATCTCCCAGCTGCTGGCCGAGGCCGGTTACGGCGACGTGGTCTGTCTGGCCACCGACGCTCTGCCGTCCGATGAGCTGGCGCCGGCCGATCCGGACGACTGGCGGCGCCCCGACCTCTCGCTGGACGACATCGCCTTCCTGCAGTACACCTCGGGTTCCACCAGCGAGCCCAAGGGCGTGATGATCTCGCACCGCAATCTGCTCGCCAACCAGCGGGCGATCCAGCGGGCGATGGGAACCGGCGCCAGGTCCAGGATCGGGGGCTGGCTGCCCTTCCACCACGACATGGGACTGGTCGGCCATCTGCTGCACCCGCTGTGGCTGGGCGCGCAGGGCGTGATCATGCCGGCGATGAGCTTCGTGCGGCGTCCGGTGCGCTGGCTGCAGATGGTCTCCGAGTACGGGATCACCACCGGCGGCGGACCCAACTTCGCCTATGAGCTGTGCGTCCAGCGCGTCACCGACGAGCAGGTGGCAGAACTGGACCTGTCCCGCTGGGAGAACGCCGTCAACGGGGCGGAGCCGGTGCGCGCGGAGACCCTGTGCGCCTTCGCGGAGAAGTTCAAGCCCGCCGGTCTCGACCCGTCAGCCCTCTACCCCTGCTATGGGATGGCGGAGGCGACGCTGCTGGTGGCCGGCGGGATCCCCGGGAGCCGGGCGCCCCAACTGCCGGTGGACTCGGCCGCGCTGGAGCGGCACCGGCTCGAGGACCCCGTTCCCGGCCGGCCGTCCCGCACCCTGGTCGGCTGCGGGCTGGTCCGGGACTTCGACCTGCGGATCGTCGACCCGGAGAGCGGGCGGCCGCGGCCGCCCGGGACGATCGGGGAGATCTGGATACGCGGCGACAGCGTCGCCCAGGGCTACTGGAACCGTCCGTCCGAGACCGCGTACGCCTTCCAGGCGGTCACCGCGAGCGGCGAGAGCGGATTCCTGCGCACCGGGGACCTCGGGGTTGTGCGGGACGGGGAACTGTTCGTCACCGGCAGGCTGAAGGACGTCATGATCGTCGCCGGGCGCAACCTCTACCCGCAGGACGTGGAACGCACCGTGCAGCGGGTGAGCGCCCTGTTCAGCTCCACGGTGGTCTTCGCCGTCGACTCCGACCGCGAGCATGTGGTGGTCGTCCAGGAGGTACGGTCCGGGCGCACCTTCGACGCCGACCTGCCCGGTCTGGTGTCGGCCGTGCAGCAGAAGGTGTCACGGGAGTTCGCGATGCCGGTACGGAACGTGGTGCTGGTCCGGCCCGGGACCGTCCGCCGGACCACCAGCGGAAAACTGCAGCGCGCCGCCATGCGCCAGCTGTTCCTCACCGACCGGCTCCGGCCGCTGCACGAGGTGGTGGACCCGGATCTCAAGCGCCTCGTCCGGAACGGTTCGTGACGGCCCGGACGTCGAATCCTGCGCTCTTCGGTACCGGCCCTCCACGTAATCTGCTCATCCGTGTGCTTAACGTGGCTGAATCTGCGATCCTATGACCCGGTAGTTGGCAGTTGGGAGCCGGGAGGCGCGACGCATGATTCACGTTCTCCTCGCGGAGGACATGCACATGGTCCGCGGTGCGCTGGTCGCCCTGCTGAACCTCGAGGTCGACATCAAGGTCATCGCGGAGGTCGAGTCGGGCGACGAGATCGTGCCAACCTCCGTACGGGTGAGGCCTGATGTGGCAGTGATCGATATCGACCTGCCCGGCATCGACGGCCTGACCGCCGCCGCGGAGCTGCATCATCAGATGCCGGCCTGCCGGACGCTGATCCTCACGAGCCTCGGACGGCCCGGCAATCTCCGGCGGGCGCTGGACGCGCATGTCTCCGGATTCATACTGAAGGACGCTCCGCCGGCCAAGCTGGCCCAGGCGATCCGCAGCGTGCGGGCGGGTGAGCGGGTGATCGACTCCCATCTCGCACTGGCCGCCTGGGACACCGGCGAGAACCCGCTCACCCGGCGGGAGGTCGAGGTGCTCCGGCTCACCGCCAACGGCGCGGAGGCGGTGGAGATAGCCGCCCGGCTGTTCCTCTCGGTGGGTACCGTGCGCAACTATCTGACGACCATTCTCGCCAAGCTCAACGCGCGCAACAAGGTCGACGCCATCCGGATCGCGCGGGACGCCGGCTGGCTGTGAGCGGGGGACCGGACGGCCTCCCGGGAGCTATCCGGGCCCTCGGCCTGTCCGGGTTCTGAGCCGGTCCGATCGCTGAGCCTGGGCCTGGACCTAGACCGTGGCGCCGCTCAGCGGGACCAGGGCGACCAGCCGGAACCAGCCATCCTCGGCGGCCGCGGCGTTGAGCGTGCCGCCCAGCTCGCCGAGGCGTGTACACAAGTTGTCGAGTCCCCTGCCGTCGCGCCGGACGGAGACGGGCGGGGCGTTGTTCAGGCCGTCGTTCTCCAGCCGCAGGCGCACCGCGCCCTTGTCCAGGACCACTTCGATGACGCAGTGCTGCGCCTTGCTGTGCCGCAGCAGGTTCGCGACACCCTCGCGCAGCACGGTGGACAGCACCGTGTTGACCCGGTCCTCCAGTGGGCCGCAGTCGACGGTGACCGCGGTGGCGATATCGGCGGAGACCAGCACGGCCCGGGTGGCGGCTATCTCGGCGGCCAGCGACATGTCGCGGTACCTGCTGGCCACCATGCGCACATCGGACAGCGCCTGGCGGGAGATGGCCAGCATCGTGGAGATCTCCTCACAGGCGCGTTCCGGCTGGCTGTTGACCAGCCGGTAGACGAGTTCGCCCTTGAGGGTGATCGCCGAGAGGCTGTAGCCGAGCAGGTCGTGGAGGTCCCTGGCGACCCGGTCGCGCTCCTGGGCCACCGCCAGCCGGGCGAGTTCGGCACGGGCGGACTGTACCTCCACCAGCAGGTCTGCCAGCCGGGTGAGCCCGAAGACGGACAGGGCGATGGTGCAGACACCGCACGCATAGTAGAAGGCGGTGAATGCGTCCGCTCCGAGGTGCTGTTCGATGAAGAACATGCTGATCGCCACGGCCGACGCGCTGAGCCAGGAGGCGCTACCGCGAAGGAACAACAGGAGTGATCCGGCGAAGTAGCCCGGCATCCCCACCCAGCTGTCCTTGAGCATCAAGAACGGGATATACGTGAGCAGCCCCTGGACCGCCAGGGTCCAGATCCAGTAACGGGGTCTGTCGCCACCCCGGTTGGGGAGCGAATGAAGGTTCTGCAGCAGAAAAAGAGCAATGAGTATGCTCGTCCCCCATGCCAAGGCCGAGGTTGGTACCTGGCGGGCCAGCATGCTGACGATTCCCAGCAGCAGATATCCGAACATGGTCACGGCCACGATCACCCGGCCGAGCCGTGGCACAGGAATGTCGCCACCTGTCAGATCGTGCTCTACCTGCCCCCGTACACCGACCATTACTTGTCTCCCCTGCAGCAATGGATCAGCGGTCATCGTGCTGAGCACCAGGCCGTGCCGGAAGACTACTCGCTACAGGGTGAACATGACTTGCTGTTGCCGCGCATCGATCACCCCAATCATTGTCATTGACGGGATAGCCCATGGAACTTTCTGCCGCCGCGGAGCCGTTGTCCGGTGCCAGCGGACCAAGGAGGAGCTCCCCGATGCTGGATTCCTCGCGCCAGTCCAGCCCGAAAGCCTGGGCGGACGTTTCGATGTCACCGCTGCCGAGAGGCAGCGGAGCGAGCCGCATCGCGGTGGCGACCAGGCACATCGTCTGCTGCACCACACCCACATGCTTGAGCGCGAGCGCGTACCACATGCCGCTGTATTTCCACGACAGCCTGCGGAAGCGGGCGGTGATGGTGATGAGAACCTGCGGCGTCGTAGTCATGCCCGCCGCGGCCCCGGCGTGTGCCAGCAGTTCACCCGCGGAGTTGCACGGGTCGTCCAGCCGAACGAGACAGTGGCCGTAGGGGTCGTAGTAGTAATTGCCGGGTGCCAGGCCCGCGCAGCGGCTGAGAGTGATATAGCACTCCAGCTCATAGGCCGACCCGCCACTTGGATAGGGGCGGCTCGTCGCGGGATAGGAGGCCGGCTCCAGACCGATGCTGCTGTAGAGGGAGCGGATCCGCGCTATCCGATAGAGGAACTCACCCAACTGAAGGTCACTGAGCGGCTGTTCTGCGTAAGTAGCGATCGACCGCCGGGTCTCCAGTACCGCTGTCAGCGGGGGGTCCGCCGCCAGGACCGCCTCGAGATCCGGCCGGTACAGCGGAATGCGTTCACCCTCCGGAGCGCTCTTGACGGCTGGTTCGGGGGACAGCTGACCCAGGTACGGGAACGTGGCCCCGAAGTCGCCGTCATGGCGGCCGAGCCGGGTACGGGTGTGGAAGAGCAGTTCGTTGGGGGTCCAGGTCATGAGCGAGGGATCGTGGTCCTCGGGAAAGACCGCCACGCCGTTCTCGTCGTGTTCGCCGAGGGTGACCATTCCGGCGGCGGCGAGGTAGGCCACGATATCCGCCACGACTCCCGCCGCCACCGGCAGCGCGGCCGTGGCGGCCTTCAGCGTGGTCGTCCTGCCGAGCACCCCGATCACCCAGGCGGCCTCCGGCCGGTGGAACTGCGCCCGGTGCAGGGACAGCGCCGATTCCAGGACCAGCAACTCGTCCTTGGTCTGCAGTACCGCGAACCTGGAGAGCCGCAACGGCTGGTCGGGTGCCACGGCCTGGATGTCCAGCCGTGCGCCCCGGGCGATCGGGACCATGTCCAGCAACTGGGGTTCGGTGTCGTCCAGGCCCAGTGAGCGGACGACCAGGTACGAGATGCTGTCGAGGAGGCTCAGCAGCCGGGCCCGGTCGGTCGCGGTGATCTCGCCGTGCGGCCGGGGGGTGGCGCGCAGGATGTTCTCCAGATCCACGGGTCCGAAGCTCATCCTGCGCAGTGATTCGTAGACCAGCTCATCGGGGCCGGCCACGATCACATCACCCCACCGGCTGTGCAGCACAGCTCCGCCGGCGGCAGACGCCCGTTCCAGATGGACGTCCTCCCGGAGTGACCACAAGGAGACCCTGCGCAGGTCGGTGCCTACGGCCGGGCGTGGATCGGAATGCACAGGGGGTCTCCTTCGGCTGCGGTGGTACGGACGCGATGTCAGAGGAAGAGAGGAACCGGATTGAGGTTCTCGTACCCCAGTGGTGTCGTGCGACGGCCGAGCAGAACCGGGACGTCGTACAGGCGGCCCGGTGCGAAGCGGGCCCAGAAGTGGCGCAGCCCCGGCACGATGACCTTGACGACGGGGAGCCCTATATCGGGCCTCGTCTGGTCGAGGACGAGCAATTCCATTCCGTTGGCCTCCACCATCCGCTGGATGGCCATGACGTCATCGAGCAGATCCGGTCCTGCCGTGTAGGCGTAGTCGTCCGGAGTGCGCAGCGGAATCGCTGGATCGGGCAGCAGATAGGGCTGGTTGGCGACGGTGGCGGTGCGGCACCAGTCGAGGATGTCGCCAGCCGTGCACTCGTAACCCTGGCCGTCAGGGCGGGCGTTCATGACGTAGGGCAGCATCTGGTCGAGTTCGGTGAGCGCCCGGCGCAGGGCGACTCGTATGTCGAAGTGCGCGCCGAGCCCGAGCACGATGTCCTCGTCCTCCTTGTCCGTACGCCGGGACAGGGCCGCCACCGTGGGTATCCCGAAATCGGCGGTGAGGTCCAGGGCCCAGACTTCGCGGTTCCGGTCGGTGTACAGCGCGCGCCGCTCGGCGATCCAGGGCTCCTCGAACGCGCTCAGGCTGAGCCCCGGATGGCGGGTGCGGTTGTACCACCACAGGGCTGTCGAATCGCGTTCCACGAGTTCGAGGAACCCCTGCACGATGGCGTCCTCCAGGCTGCTGCCCGCCGCGCAGCCGTTGGAGTCGGCCGAACAGAAGCGGCGGCCGGCCGACTGGGGGGTGTTGTAGTACAGCAGGCTGGTGGGCAGCAGCCGCTGCCGCCGCTCGGTGAGCGACCAGACCGGTGTCCAGTCCACTTCGGCCGTGACGTCGAAGGGCTGGTTCACCTGCTGGAAGTCACCGTGCGACGCGTTCCAGCCGTCCCGGTCCGCGTACTGGCGCTCATGGAAGAGCTGGCAGCGGTTCGGGTGGATGGCACGGTCGCCGAGGCTCCGGAAGGAATCGCGTACGCACAGTTCCTCGCCGGTGTAGACACCGGAGAACCTCTCGAGCGCCTCGCAGAGGGCCCCGACCTCGGCCTCCACCGAGGTCACGCCCTTGCCGGCGCTCATACCGCGGAAGCCCTGCCGCAGGGACCGCAGCCCGGGCGTCCCCAGCGCCATGTTGTGGCCGGCCCGGAACACCTGGAGTCCGGGCGGGGCGGCCGGGTCGGGGCCGAGCTGGCTCACCACTCCGGTCACCGGGCTGACCTGCGACCGGTAGCGGGCCAGGACGTTCTCGGGGGAAGCGGACCGGTCGCCGCTGCCGTTCGCGTACGCCTTGGTGCGCGACCGCAGGGGCAGCGGCAGACCGATCCGTTCCGTACTGCGGGCCGGATCCCCGCAATGGGCGCACTGGGGCCGTAGCTGTACCGCGTGATGACGGGCCGTCATCGTGAAATTGTCCAGCGTGAGCACCGACTGCTGCCCGTGATAGCGGTGTCCGGCCATCCATTTCGCCGCTTCGAGAGCGACCATGTGCAGTCCCACCCCCTGGCTCGGCGGGATGGACGCCTGCGGAATCAGCAGCGGGCCGGAGCGCCCCAGCGTGCGCTGGACGTGATTCTCCACTTCCCGGTGGCCGCGCAGGCGGTGGGCGAGACAGTTCCAGCACGGGCCCGCACCCGGCTGGAATACGGGGCCGACCCAGATATCGGCCCCGTGGGGTTTCGCCAGCAGCCACGGGCGTCCGGCCGCGCGGTGAGTCGCGTCCACCGCGGCCAGTTCACTTGCCAGATAGTCGTCGCAGACGACGACGGACAGGTCGGAGCGGGGTGGCTCGCAGTCCGGGCCCGCTTGCGGGGACGCGGCGCCGACCGACAGTCCCGTGGCCTGGAGCGCGGCCCGCACCGCGCTTCCGTCGACCGCGCCGACCGTGAGAATACGGACGGAACCGTCGGCGAGCCGGGCGGCGGTCCGTGCGCCGTCGAGTCCGGCCAGTTCCCAGAAGGCCAGACCGGTTCTCCCCGGCGTCTCCAAGAGCTGTGCGGTACGCCGGAAATCGACCAGCGCGGCATTGGCGAGTTGCGCCAATACATAGCCGATTTGTTCCGGAGCGAGTTCCCGTGAGGCGTCCCGGAGTAGTTCATTGAATCCCCGGCGACCGTCCATGAGTGGAGCCATGAGCTCCAGTTGCGGACAGTCGATCATCTTCACGTCGCGTTCGGAGAACAGATATGTCCCTTCCCCAGGTACTACTTCGGCACGCAAATGAGCCTTGAACTCGGTCATAGCAGCATTTCCCCCTGTGCCAGCCCGGTTTTGGTGGATCAGCCCTTGCCGCAGAAACACAGTACGGACCCGCGGGCGCTCGCTGCTCCCGTGAAGTCCTCGATCACCAGAGCCAGTTCCGGTGCGGGTGGCAGGTCAGGGGTGCTGCTGCCCCCGTCGATGTGCAGGCCGAACTCGGCGAGCACCTGTGAGGGGTTCTGTGCGTACCGGTCGCTTAAATCCGGCTCGATCCAGCTAAGCGCTACCAGCTCCGCGAAGCGCCAGTCCTGCTCTATTGCGTCCATTCCGGTTCTCCAGTTTCGAGGTCCGTTGATGCGTTCCTGGCCGTACACCGAGGAGTGTGCGGCTGGAAATCTCGTATCGAACAGTGGGTCGGTCACGGAACTCATGTGAAGATTTCATGATCTCGGATTCGGCCCCTCCTCCTGAAACCCGTGAAGATCTCACTGTTCAGGCCAATCCCCTAGGTGGGAACCTTTGCTCGTGCTCCTATGTGCGCAGCGATCGCCGGGTCGAGACGACACAACGGCGGCGTGGAACGGGGAGAGGACGGCACCTATGGAGATCAACGTCTTGGGACCATTGACGGCGAGTGAAGCCGGCAGCTCGATTGTGCCCAGCGCCGCCAAGCCGCGGCAGATCCTGGCTGTTCTCGCTCTCAACGCCAACCACGTGGTGACAGTCGCCCGGTTGATGGAGGAGCTGTGGGGAGCCGATCTGCCGCGCAGCGCGCCGACGACGCTGCAGACCTACATCCTGCAACTGCGCCGGAAACTGAGCGCGGCACTCGGGTCGGTGACCGGAGCGAAGGATGTGCTGGCCACCCGGCACAGCGGCTACCAGCTCAGCATGGATGCCTCCGCCGTCGATGCCTGGCAGTTCGACCAGCTGACGGTGGCGGGATACGCGGCCTACGAGTCAGGTGACGCCGAGCGGGCGTCCCGGCGGCTGACCGAGGCACTGAACCTGTGGCGGGGTCCCGCGCTGGTCGACCTGCAGCACGGGACGCTGCTCGAAGTCGAGGTGATGCGGCTGAGGGAGAGCCGCCTCGCGGCGCTGGAGCGCCGGCTCGACGCCGATCTGGCCATGAGCAGACACCACGAACTCCTGGGTGAACTGGCAGGTCTCACCGCCGAATTTCCGCTGCACGAGAACCTGCATGCCCAATTCATGCTGGCGCTTTACCGGTGCGGCCGCCCTTCGCAGGCACTGGAGGCCTTTCGCCGGCTGCGGTCGGGTCTGGTGGACGAGTTGGGCCTGGAGCCTTCGGCCCGGGTGCAGCGGCTGCAGCGGGCGATTCTCTCGGCGGACCCGGTGCTCGACGGGGTTCTTCCGGGTGCCGTGGTCGGGATGTCGAGTATCGGCCGATAGCGGCCGCCACACTGCCTCCAGCCTGCGTCAAGTCGCTTTCCAGGCGGCCTGTGGACGATCGCGGCATCCGTCCGGAAGTGGGCGGGACGAGTCCAGGAGGCGGTCAGCTGTGGGTGGATATCTGGCGGTGAGGCCCAAACCGGCCGCCAGGCTGCGGCTTTTCTGTTTCCACCATGCGGGGGGCGGCGCTCTGTCGTTCGCCCGCTGGCAGAATCGTTTCGGCCCTGATATTTCCGTCATTCCGGTGCGGCTTCCCGGACGCGAGACGCGATTACGCGAAGAACGCGTCATCGACGGGGAGCAACTGTCGCGCGAACTGCAAGCCGAACTGGGTCCGCATCTCGACCGGCCGTATGCCTTCTACGGGCACAGCCTCGGCGCCCTGGTGGCGTATGCGTTCGCGCTCCACCACCACAGGACCGGTGGACGCCCGCCGGAAGTGCTGGCCGTCGGAGCCTGCTCCGCGCCGCATCTGGGGATGCCGGTGCTCGAGGGTGCGGAGGTCTCCGAGGAGGGGGTGCTCTCGGTGATGCGGGCGTCCGGTGGCATCTCCAGTCAGCTGCTCGACCGGCCGCAGTGGCTGCGGCTGACCATGACGATCATGCGCGACGATCTGCTGCTCGCCCGCAGCCTGCGGGCCGCGGCGGGTGATCCGCTCCCGTGCCCGGTGCTGGCCGTGTCCGGCCGGGACGACCTGCTGGTATCGCCCGGTGCGGTGCACGCCTGGTCCCGCTACGCCCCCGAGGGATTCCGGACCGGTTCGGTGCCCGGGGACCACCTGTTCGTGAGGGACGCCGACCTGGCCGAACTCCTGCGCGCCGTGCTCGATGAACGGCGTCCGCTGGAACCGGCCGTCTGACGCTCGAGAGGAGCCGAGAAGATGGACATTGGTGTACTTGGCCCCTGCCGGGTGACGCAGGCGGGACAATCCGTCGTCCCGACCGCGATCAAACCGCGCAAGGTGCTCGCCCTGCTCGCCCTCCAGCCGGACCGGGTGGTCTCGGTGAGCTCTCTGATCGAAGAGTTGTGGGGCGGGAATCCGCCCCGCAGTGTGCAGACCACCCTGCAGACCTACATCCTGCAGATCCGGAACCTGATCACGAGATCGCTCTCCGGGCAGGAGCAGCCGGACCTGCCGCTGGGCGCCAAGAGCGTCCTGGTCACCGAGGCCGGCGGCTATCTGCTCGACACCCAGGGCGGCGTCGTGGACTCCGTGGAGTATGAGCGACTGGCGGGTGCCGGCCACCGTGCACTGGAGACCGGCGACCACGCGGGAGCCGCGCTGCTGTTCCAGCAGGCACTCGCGCTGTGGCGCGGTCCCGCGCTGGTGGACGTCCAGGTCGGCCCGTTGCTGGAGGCGGAGGTGACCCGGCTGGAGGAATCGCGGATGAGCATCCTCAGCCAGCGCATCGAGGCGGATCTGCGGCTCGGCCGGCACCACGAGATCCTGGGCGAACTGGCCGGGCTGGCCGCCCAGCACCCCACCCACGAGCGGCTGCAGGGGCAGTTGATGCTGGCCCTGTACCGGGCAGGCCGCCGGGGCGGTGCCCTCGAGGCCTACCACCGGATGCGGGTGGTGCTCGGCAGGGAACTGGGACTCGACCCGTCCTCGGCACTGCAGGAACTGCAGCAGGCGATGCTCGCGTCGGACCCGGGACTCGAATGC